>JAEINK010000012.1 GCA_016342585.1 Spirochaetales bacterium | reverse complement strand
AAGTGGGGAATTCTTGGTTGCAACTATGGGGAATTCACTTTGCAACTTTGCCCAATTTCATTATGCAACAAACAGTTTGAAGGCCGATGAGAATTATTATTGCAGGAAATTTTAAAAAAATTCCACAGGCCTTCTCTAGCCTGAACAATTCACGGTTATATGATATTGAACTGGTACAACCTGAAGAGTATAGGGCAGCGCTAAAAAAAGAGGCAGAAAGCCCTCCTTCCCCTGTGCTTGTCTATCTGGAAACGGAGGCTTTCTGCACGGCGGAGATAAAAAAAGAATGTCGGTTTCTATTGAAAAAGGATGGTGTTTCTATCGGTATTCTCGATACGAAAAATAAGATCGAGGATCCCGCAAGCCTTTTCCACATGGGGGTCTCCGATTATCTTGGAAAAAAAATATGTTCTGAACCTGTTCAGGGGAAAAGGATTAAGCAGCTCCTCGAATTTTCAAAAAAAGATTCTACCCCGACATCACCTATCCCCATAAATGAAGATCAAACGAAAGCCCCCACAGGAAAATCCGAAGATCAAATATCCCCCCGGGCACAGCTGGTACCGGATGGGGACTGGTCAAAGTTAAAAAAAGGGAGCTCCTATATCTTCTGCTTCATGTTCATCGAACTGGATCTTACAACCGACTGGAAAAAAAAGGCGGGACCAACACATTTGAAAAAGGTGAAAACCGCATTTCAAAATTATGTGCAGAATGCAGTAAACCCCATAAATGGAAAGATATGGATGTGGAATGAATATGGCGGTCTGGTCCTCTTTCCCTACGTGGACGGTCCCTGCGCCATGGTGCTTGAGTCAACCAAACTAATGGTGAACAGAGCCATGGCCAGTTGTGAGAAGTTTCATTTTAAAACGAGTATATCCTACAGGATCGGGCTTCATATTGGAGAAACCGTCTATCAGGAGAAGGGGAATACAGGAACTATCATCTCGGACACTGTCAATTTCATCTTTCATCTTGGACAGAAGTTTGCCAGACCGGGAAATTTATACATAACAAAACCTGTCTATGAACTGACCTATAAGGGATTAAAGGATCTCTTTCTTGAAGATAGTGATTTTGAGGGTCGAAAAATCTATCGAATGAGAGAAATCCTCTAACACTAAGCCCTCTTCTAAATAGAAAGGCAGGGAGAGAGTGCTGCACCAACAGCGGTGGCATATTCGGAGAGTTCCGGGATGATGAAATTAAGATCAAACCATTCAGATAAATCGGCAAAGATCTTGTCTGCCACATCCATCCTGGCCAGGCGACCCGTCATAATAATATCCGTATTACCCGTAGCCAGAGCAGCTCCCTTGGAAAGCACCCCGATAGTCTGAAATACCAGATTCATTATGGCCAGGGCAAGATCATCAGGAGAAGCATCATCACTGGATTTTCCAAAATTCGATGCGGTCACCTTATTACTAAGACCTACTGCTTCGGCTGAAGAAATGTCACCAACAGTCAGGTCTACAAGATCAAGGTTTCCCTGTACCGACTTCCGATTCAAAATCTCCATATCCGTAACACCCAGGATATGCTTGGATAAGCCAAAGATAGTCCCACCGCCGACTCCGGTTCCTCCCCAATGTTTCATGGATTCACCATCAACCTCAACGATAGCGGTTCCTGTCCCCATGCTGACAACAATCCCCTTGGAAATCCCTGATAAAAAGGTTCCCCCCCGTCCAATAGCCTGAAACTCACCAACCTGAAACACAGGAACACCAAGAAGCTTCTCGGCAATCCGACCGGCACCGACACCGGTAATGGAAACCCTTTGAATATCCGAAAGGGAACAGCCCTCTTCATCGACGAATTTCCCCAGGGCTCCGGCAGCCGAAGCTATATGATCATTAGTTTTCACCGTTATAGGGCGAACCATCTCCGTCCCATTGTATCCAATCAGCTTTGTTGTCGTCCCGCCAATATCTATACCGAGTATCATTTATTGCTCCCAAAGTATGAATATCCCATGATATTACCTACAAACATTCACTATGTACAGTCTGATTATTATCGGATACCTTCATCGTTTCGATTATTCTCCCGTTTTCCTTCAAGTCGGAGAGAACCAGGAGATCCGCACTTTTTACCCCTGCTATAAGGGCTCTTCTAATCCACGGTCTATCTTCTTCAGTGATGACATCCCATTGATTGCAGAATAAAATACGAAAAACACCTTCCGGGACCCCCGAAAAAAGCCCTTCAGGATGATTAATTATCTTTAAAATTTGATCTATATTGATGATTTTTTCATGACGGGGAAAAAGTCGCTCAAATTCCGGGTACCTGTGAATGATTTCAGAATTGCACTCCCTGCTCAGGGCGGTCATCCCGATAACAGAAATACTTACATTCACATAGGGGGGGATTACCGGTTCACCATCCCCATGAACCTTCACCGGTCGCCCATCCGAACCATCGGCCTCTAACAAAACAGTTTTGAATTCCCCACTTTTAAAAACTTCTCCAATTATCTCAAGGCCGGGCCCCCGGCATTTCCTTCCATCGTCTGTCGATTTTCCAAGCCACAAGATGCGGTCCCCCTTTTCTGCCTCTTCCTCAGGCAAGGGCCGCTCTCCCCTCTCTTTAACGATCTCTACCTCAGATCCATAGTTGAATATTTCAGGACTTAATAGTTTTGTGGTAGTGGTCATCATAACAGGACCTTCCGATTTTAATAATCCAGAGAGGAATAACATTAATGATGTCTTCCCCCCCCCTCCGGCGATAGAAATGCAAGTTGATGACAACCTGAGCAGATTTTCCTTCAAGAGGCTGGAACATTTTTGTTCAAAAGTTTCTATCAACCTCAAATAATCATCTTTGGTGTCCAGATCCATAAAAAGGGATTCATTCTTCATAGGCACCGAATAAACAGACATCTTGTTCTTTTCCAGTATACGGCGCCCCCCGAAATCACCCTCCTGCCTTAAAAAATCATTCCGGAAGCGAGATGAAAATATAGTGGGATTTCCCCGTTTTCCACCATATACAGGAACAATAATTCCAGAAGGTTTTTTTTCAAATTCATCAATCAGTCTATTGAGCCCCTTCACCGAAAAGAGTGGCATATCGCCTAGAAAAAAGAGGAAGCCGGATGCCATCGCCATCGTATGGGTGACTCCAATTTTCAGGGAGGAGGCCTGCCCGTTTTGTGGTTGATTATTTTTTACGATCTTTACAATGAGTGATGAGGAAGAATAGAAGGAAACAATTTCCCGTATACGTTGATTCACAGCTTCATCTGTTCCAACGACGATTACAGCCTCATCTATCCTGGAAGAGAGGAAGTGCTCCAGGGCTAAATCAAGGACAGCTCCGCCGCCAAAGGGAAGTAAAAGTTTCTGTTTACCCATTCGCGAGGATAAGCCGGCACAGAGAAATATTCCAGAAATACTCAAACAAAACCCTCCACATGGAATCTGAAAAAGAAGCCCCCTCCAGCATAACCGAAGGGGGAAATCGTGTATAGAAATAGAAATTTAAAAAACTAATCAGGAAGCTGACCGCAGATATCACCATAAAGTTCCGGGCGGCGATCCCTGAAGAACTGCCAGCCATCCCGGGTTTTTCTGATCTCCTCGAGATCCAGATCGGCTGTAACGATTTCGGTCTTGTCCCGACTGCCCTTCACAAGGATCTGCCCCTTGGGATCACAGAAATAACTGGATCCATAGAATTCACCAAACTCCCAGGGTTTCTCCACACCAACCCTGTTATTTGCACCAATGAAGACACCGTTAGCAGCAGCCTGAGCGGGCTGCTCCAGAGCCCAGAGGTACTCTGATTTTCCCGCTACTGTGGCAGAAGGATTAAATAAGATTTCAGCCCCCTTCAACGCAAGGATCCTGGCACATTCGGGAAAATGTCTGTCATAACAGATATAAACACCAATTTTTGCATAAGCTGTTTGAAAAACAGGAAAATCCGTTGTTCCAGGTTTAAAATAGAATTTCTCCCAGAATCCAGGCCAGGTATGAGGAATATGAGCCTTCCTGAATTTCCCCAGATAGGAACCGTCGGCATCAATTATAGCGGCCGTATTGTAATACACCCCCTCAATAGCCTCCTCATAAACGGGAAGTACGATTACCATTTTATATTTCCTGGCATAGTCAGAAAATCTATCAGTGAGGGGCCCGGGAACCTTTTCGGCCGTTGCATACCACTTTGTATCCTGCTCCGCACAGAAATATGGTCCATGAAAAATCTCCTGAAGACACAGGATCTGAACCCCTTGCTTTCCAGCTTTGTCCACTAACTCTTCGTGTTTTTTAACCATTGCTTCTTTGATATCCTGGACACTGCCCTCTACCTCAGGAACAGATGCCTGAATATGACCGCATTTTACTATTCGTGACATTTTGCTACTCCTTATAGTGATAGTTTAGATCTCCCCTCCCCGGGGGTCAATGTTTTTTTGGTTTAGAGGAATTTTCCAGAATTTTTAATTGATTTTCCGACTCTCAAAAGAAATCCCTTGCGGCATCGACGGTTTAGCATTAGATTAAAAAAATGATTACAGTAAGAATAACAACGACTCCCTTGCCCTTATCAGCCGAAAAATCGATTTCAGTTCCGGTTGTCAAAGGAAAAACTGAATATTCAGAGATACTCGCTCAAAAGGGAGAAACCCTTCTGGATGTCATCCGCAGAGCTGATTATTCGGATTTCCAGGCACCCTGCGGCGGAAAAGGGACCTGCGGGAAATGCAGGATACGGGTAATTGAGGGAGATTTACCCGCTCCTGAAGAGGAGGAGAGAGCTGTTCTATCCCGGGATGAGATTGATTCCGGCATCAGACTCGCCTGCCGGACAAAAATTTCACCAAAAGATACGGGAATGACTCCTGTTATCCATATCCTTATACCCGAGGCTTCAGGTTCTAAAGTCAATACCGGCTCGGATACGGAAAATTTTAACGCCCCCCGGAGGTTCTCTCTCCGTTCACTTTTTTTTCCGGAACCATCCCTGGAGGATCAAAGGAGTTTATTTCAGAGACTCGAAACCGAAAGTGGAGAAGATGTCATAAAAAAAATCCCTCTCACTTCTGGAATGCTGAAAAAACTGGTATGGGCTGCCGAAGCATCAAAGACAATAGACGAAAAGGGTCGAAAAACAGGCTCACCCTGGAGATTGCTTTATGAGACGGATAATCTGATAGATATAATTGACTCCCGGGAAAAAGTCCTGGGAATGGCTGTAGATATTGGGACAACGACCATTGTTATAAAACTCCTGGATCTTTTAACAGGAGAGACCAGGGGTGTCTGGTCGGGAATGAACAATCAGCGTACCTGCGGTGCGGATGTGGTGAGCCGGATCAACTTTAGCCATGAATCTCCGGAAAATCTGGCACGTTTACAGGCTTTGATAATAAAGCAGATAGATGATGCGGCAAGACAGATGCTTGAGGATAAGGATTATCCGGGGGATTGGGTGAAACATTTTGTAATAGCCGGAAACACAACCATGCTGCATCTCCTTTTAGGTGTCGATCCCTGGGGAATTGCCTCGGCTCCCTTCATTCCTGTCTTTTTAAACTCACTTTTACTTGCTGCGGGTGAAACAGGATTCACTTCAGTGCCTAAATCATCGCTTGAAATTCTTCCTTCAATTTCAGCCTACGTTGGGGCGGATATAACGGCGGGATTGGGAGTAACAGAGATAGATTCGTTCGATCATCCTGTCCTTTTTATAGACATCGGAACAAATGGAGAGATCGCCCTGGCCCACCGGGGAAAGACCGTCTGCTGTTCAACCGCCGCGGGGCCTGCCTTTGAGGGTGCTAATATTTCCAGGGGTACGGGAGGTATCCCCGGCGCTATAGATAAGGTTGAACTGGTCAATGGAGAGCTCAAATGGACAACCATAGATAACCAGCCGCCCCGGGGAATATGCGGTTCGGGAATAATCGATATTGCGGCCCTGCTTATTAATTCTGGAGCCGCTGAATATACAGGAAGGATTCTTCCTCCGGAAGAAAGCGGATTCTCCTGGATTGTGGAAGATGAGGAGGGACCGGCACTCAGGTTTAACAGCAGTACTTCTCTGGATCCGGTCAACGATATCCTCTTCACCCAGAAAGATCTAAGAGAGGTTCAGCTGGCAAAGGCCGCCATTGCCGGAGGAATTCTTACACTCATCCATGAAACAGGTCTTAAATTATCCGATATAGGCAGTGTCATACTTGCCGGAGGATTCGGGAGCTATATAAATCCTGTCAGTGCGGGAAGGATAGGGTTACTCCCCGGAAACCTGTCAAAAATTACAAGGGCAGCCGGAAATACTTCGGGGGACGGCGCTGTAAAGGTTCTTCTTGAAAGAGGAGTAGAAGCGAAGCTCACCCATATTGCATCTTCATGCCAATATATCGAGCTATCGAGTAACCCCGGTTTTCAGAATTTCTACATAGACGAAATGTGCTTTCCTGATATAAACTGAGAACAATGACACCAAAGGCGATTACGACAAATAAAATACCGATTCCCACCGGAGAGAGTCCAACTTTACACAGGGCCGGGGAGATCGCCTCCCACTATCAACGAGGGACCGGGGTCGCCTGCAATATTATAAACGAAGATATGGCCGACTTTCCCGGCTGTTGCTTATGTAAAAAGTACGGTTCTCCGTCCTTTCAAAAAAAATGTATGGAAAGTCATCTCCACAGCTGCAAGCAAGCCGAAAAATTTGGTGGCAGTTTCATCTATTTCTGTCCGGCCTCACTCATGTTCTGGTCAAGCCCGGTCATAAATGAAGGAAAAAAGGAGGGGGCTCTGGTTGCAGGCCCTGTTCTTGTCGTTCAGGAGAAAGATATAAGTGAGGAGTGGCAGTCTCTCTTTCCCACCTTGTCAGAGGAGCTGATGCATACAGAGTTATCGGTCATCCCCAGGATGGATACCACCCGCTCACGAAGCCTTGCGGAAATGCTGCTCATGAGTGCCGGCTGGGTTATGGACTCGGGGGACAGACAGCTCATCGAAGGAAAAAAATCCCAGGAACAGCAAAATAGAATATCCGAGTATATTCATGAACTAAAAAAAAGAGAATCCACGGGTATCAGCCCCTCCTACCCTTTTGAGAAAGAAGAGCAGCTGTTAACAGCCGTTTCGGAAGGGGACAAGGCCATGGGGCAAAAAATGCTTAATGAGATACTGGGAACCATCTTCTTCTCCAGTGGCAGAAATTTTGAGCTGATCAAATTCAGAATTATGGAGCTGATCGTACTCCTCTCCAGAGCGGCAATCCAGGGAGGTGCCGTGTCAGAGGAGATTCTTAGTTTCAATTATTCCTATTTCCGGGAAATAGAAAAAATCAGAAGCGTGGATAAGCTTGCTTACTGGCTTTCGGGGATTCTTCACCGGTTCACAGCTCTGGTTTTTGATCTGAAGGGTGTAAAACATGTAAGGCAGATGGAAAAAGCTTTACAGTATATCAATGACAGATACACCGAAAAGATTAGTCTGGAAGAGGTGGCAGATTATACGGCCCTCAGTATTACCTATTTCAGTAGAATCTTCAAAGAAGAGATGAAATGCAGTTTTACCGGTTATATCAACAAAATCAGAGTTGAACACGCTAAATCATTATTAAAAAAATCATCCCTGCCCCTCATAGAAATCGCCGGAATGGTCGGTTTTGATGACCAGAGTTACTTTTCAAAAATTTTTAAACAAGTGACAGGAACAGCCCCGGGGAAATACAGGGAAAGTGCCGGGTCTCTTTCCGGAAAGAACCAGGAAATCCATAAGGACTATTAGGAGCCCCCAAACCTAATAAAATCATTATATTTTACGCATAATTTTTACATACGGCTCAACTCCGGGGTATTACACTTCATACATTGAGAAATATTCAAAGAAATCACATGAAGGAGAGTTATATGGCAGATTTACAGGCCTGTTCTGAATTTCTTCAGAAAGGAAAGGCTAACGAGGTAAAAGAGATTGTTCAGCAGGCGCTTGATGAAGGAATGAACATAAAAGAGATCCTTGAAGAGGGACTTATGTCAGGGATGAACATCATTGGTGTTAAGTTTAAGAATAATGAGATCTTCATTCCGGAGGTACTTATTGCTGCCAGAGCCATGAATGCGGGTGCAGCCCTTTTGAAACCCTTTATGAAGGATGCTGGTGTCGAACCAAAAGGAACGGCTGTAATCGGAACCGTAAAAGGCGATCTTCATGATATCGGAAAAAATCTTGTTGCCATGATGATGGAAGGTAAAGGGTTTAAAATTGTCGATCTCGGGACCGATATTACCGCACAGAAGTATATTGAGGCAGCCATTGAACATGATGCTGATATCATCTGCTGTTCAGCCCTTCTTACAACAACCATGAACGAAATGGGAAATGTTGTCAAAGCAGCAACTGAAGCCGGTATCAGGGACAAAGTCAAGATAATGGTCGGCGGAGCCCCGGTAACGCAGTCATTCTGTGACACAATCGGTGCCGATTATTATACACCCGATGCTACTTCCGCAGCAGAGACTGCGCTTACAATCTGCGCATAAATTGAAAGACTAAGAAGAGAAGACAAATGACAGGAAAAGAACGAATCCTCGCTGTCCTTGACGGGAAAGTTACGGATAGAACACCATGGCTTCCTTTTGCCGGAATTCATGCAGGAAAACTAAAAGGTTATACCGCCAAAGAGGTCTCCACCGATCTGGTTAAACTTGTGGAATCCCTCAAAGAGGTGAATAAACTCTATCGACCCGATGGACAGCCGATAATGTTCGATTTACAGATCGAAGCAGAAATTCTAGGGTGTGAACTGGTATGGTCAGAGGATGCCCCTCCCACCGTATCGACTCACCCCTTATCCGAAACATCGGACATCCCGAACCATATTCCAGGACCGGATGAAGGAAGATTGCCACTGGAAATTGAAGCGATGAAACAGATGAAAGAGGCTGTGGGAGAGACAACTGCTCTTTATGGTCTCATCTGTGGTCCCTTCACCCTGGCTTCCCACCTTCGTGGAACCAATATCTTTATGGATATGATGCTGGATCCGGATTATGTTCACAAACTTCTGGATTATGCAACAGATGTTTCTATTGCCATCGCCGGTTACTTTATTGATGCCGGTATGGATGTCATCGCTGCTGTTGATCCCCTGGTCTCTCAGATATCTCCCGATCACTTCAAGGAGTTCATGAATGCCCCCTTCGGCAGATTGTTTGACAGTATCAGAAACAAAGGGGCAAAATCCTCATTCTTTGTATGTGGAAATGCTACTATGAATATCGGTCCCATGTGTGAAACCAAACCCGACTCAATCTCCATCGATGAAAATGTATCCTTAGCCGATGCAAAAAAAGTAACCGATGAGTATGGTGTTGTGATAGGCGGAAATATCCCCCTCACCTCGGTTATGCTGTTCGGGAATCAGCAGGACAATATGAAAGCCACCGTTGACCTCATTGACAGCCTTGATAATCTTGAAGGGGTTATCATAGCCCCTGGATGTGACATGCCCTACGATATTCCCGTGGAAAATGCCATAGCTATAGAGCAGGCCGTTCATGAGACAGAAGTAACCCGTGAAATGGTTAAAAATTACGAATCCGGAGACCTTGAGTTCACAGGGACCCTCCCCGATTATGAAAACCTGAAAAAGCCGCTCATGGAGGTCTTCACACTGGACTCTGCAACCTGTGCCGCCTGTACCTATATGATGGCCACTGCGAATGATGCGGGAAACCATTTTGGTGATAAGATTGATGTTGTCGAATACAAGTACACAACCACAGAAAACATCGCCCGATGCGGTGTTATGGGTGTAAAACAGCTTCCTTCTATTTATATCAATGGTGAACTCAAACATTCATCGTTGATCCCCGCAAGGGAAGTATTAATCAAAGAGATAGAGGCTTATCTCTAATGGATAAAATTACCGGTGAAAAGGGCAAAATTCCCCTCTACCTTCTGGGCGGATTCCTTGGATCCGGTAAAACATCCCTCCTGAACTCCATTCTGTCTTTCTTTGAGGGACAGAATGTGGGTGTTATTATCAACGAATTCGGTGATCTGAATATCGATGCCAGGCTCATTCCACACGATTCGGGGATAAATATTTCCGAATTGAATGGGGGACAGATCTTCTGTTCATGCCTTTCCGGTTCATTCATCAAATCCATCGCCGCCTATAAGGATCACAATATTCAACTCCTTATTGTTGAAGCCTCCGGCCTGGCAAAACCTGCGCCCCTAAAAGAGATTATCGATCTTGCCGGAAAAACCAGTGATCACTTCTTTGAATACAGGGGAATGATCGGCGTCGTGGATGCCCAGAGATTTGAAACCCTGGACAAAAGTCTGAAGACCCTGGGCGAACAGCTCACCTACAGCGACAGGATCCTCATAAACAAAATTGATCTGGTGGATGATAAGACAATTGAAAGGATCATGAAACGAGTGAATGAATTGAATCCACACGCCAGGATCAGTACAACAAGTTTCGGGCGGATCGAAAAATCATTCCTTGAAACCGTGGACCATTCAGATGAGAGAGTCGCCAAAATGGATAGCCGAAAATGGGCAGGATGGGGAGAAGCCGGCAGGCCGAAACCCATCTCTCTCATTCCCGGAGGTCCAGTTTCTGAAGAGAAACTTAAAGCATTTTTAGCAGAGGTGGCATCTGAGTCCTTTAGAATTAAAGGCTTTCTTGCTTCTATGGAGGGAAACATTGTAAAAGTAGATTGTACAGGTTCCAACATCTCTATAGAGAAAAATACCGAAAAGGATCCTTCACTGAAGACAGGCCTTGTCCTGCTTATCCCCGGGGAGAGTGAACTCCCTGATCGTCTTGTTTCTATATGGGAGTCCACGGCAGGTACAAAAGTTCAGTTAAACCTGTAACTTTCCGGCCCGTCCACCTCTTCTGGTTCCCAATAAAGCCCTGAATATAAAGTTAATCTTTCCAGGTAACAGAAATCTCTTCGGCTCCAATCTTATCTTTGATAATATCGGCGAGTGTCAGTAATTCTTCTTTACAGCAATCCACTGTCTTTCCGGCGTTCAGCCTTTTCTTTAATTCATCTGCAAACTCTGCAATAGTAATAACTTTTTTTGCCATCGATTTCTCCTTTATTTAGACAACTTTTATATAATCATATTAGATCATCAGAAGAAATCAATATTTGAAAGAGTATAAGGAGAAAAATTATCGGTTTTACTGGAAAAACTAACCGAAAATTTTCAATACCTTTTCAGCAACGGCGATAGCGAACTCTTTATGATACTCGGCATCCCAGTGAATTCCATCGTAGATACTCGATTTCACAACCGTTCCAGCATCAAGAAAATATACCCCCTTCTCCTCCGCCAGGGCTTCGTAAGCTTTGGCAAGACCTTTTGATTTTTCGGCCGCACCTGAAAAGGCATATGCAAATCTTTCTGCTTCAATTACGGGAGGTGGTGAAATCAGAATAATCCGCGGAGAGTTTTTAGCCGGACTTGAACCGCTGTTTAAAGCAAGATCAACTAATCTGCCTGCAGATCCGGCTATCTCCTGAGCATTAACTGAAAATCGGCTTTTTAAATCATTTGTCCCTAACATAATAATAAGGAGGTCAATAGGTTTATGAGACTCCAGAATTACCGGAAGGTGACGAATTCCACATTTATCCCCCTCTACGGGGTCCTCAAAAGTTGTTGTCCGTCCATTTAAACCTTCGGGGATAATTTTATAAATAGCCTTGTCTTCCGCAAAATAAAGCCCCTCCTCAAGAATAGTGGTCCATCTGTTTTCATAAGGGTAGCGTTCCCCCATCTGGGGGTTATATCCCCAGGTATTTGAATCTCCAAAGCAGACAATGTTTTTCATAATATCTCCTGTTTAAAATATTTACTAAGTATATAACTGCTGATACCGGACAGTCGGATATCCCCCTCATAGGGGGCTGCTTCGATCCGGATCTCATTACAGATGGGGTTCAGAGCTTGATTTTTTATGATCCTTTCCACATTTTCCACAAGAAAGAAGTTGTTCTGTATAACTGGCCCTCGAAGAGAGATCAGTTCAGGATTCAGGATATTTGCCACCTCGGTCAGTTTATCCCCAAGGAATCGAGCCGTCTCCCCGAAGATATTCCTGCAGAAACGGTCCCCCCTGTTGGAAGCTTCTATAATACTCTCTATATCAAGATTTTGGACATCGCCACCACAAAGATCGAGAACAGATGACTTAACACCCGAGGATAAGCCTTCCCTGCAACGACCGATGACATACTCTTCATTAATCACGGTTTCCAAACACCCCGTATTCCCGCAAACACAGAGGGTGCCATTTTCGACTGAACGGGTGTGGCCTATCTCTCCCACAAATCCGTTCTTGGCCAGGTAGATATCACCATTAAGCACAATTCCCATACCCACCGTCTCGGCAACCCAGACACAGACAAAATTGGATAGACCAACCCCCATCCCATAATATTTTTCCCCCAGGGCTCCGGAATCAATATCGTTGATAAGAAAAAAGGGGTATCCATGTATGGCTTCATACCTCTCCTTGAGGTTTATCTCTTTCCAGCCGGCAGCCCGCTCATAGTAGTGGGAAATGCCTTGTTCCATATCAAGATAGTCACCGATACCGACACCTATACCAAAAATTCTTTTTCCGATTGCTTTCGCCTGCTTCACTAAATTTTCGATTAGTTCATCCAGTTTATTTAAAAGAATTTCTGAGGGAATCTGATTAAACACCTCCATGGAAGTCCTGAAAAGGGTCTCTCCAGCAGGATTTATCAGAGCACCTTCGAGAGAGGAAAGATTGAAGATAACAGAAATATTTACCCCCACATGGGGATCAAACTCAAGGAAGGTCCGCCGGCGACCACCAGATGTTTCCTCCGCACCACTCTCACGTACCAATCCCAACTCGATGAGTTCCTTCAGGTATTTTACCACCGATGAAGGGCTCAATGAAAGTCGTCGACCAAGTTCTCCCCGGGTTATCTGTCTCGCACTGAGAACTTCATTGAGAATTGCAGCCATTCGATCCTTCTGAATGGATTTGTACTTTTCAAGCATACTCCTTACTCCTCTCTTTATAATCGTTGAAACCGGCTTACCTGTCAACTCTTTATTGAATTTTTCAATTATATACCCCTTTAAAACCCATTCTTTATTGACTTTTTACTCATTAAGCATTTATAATTTGTTTGAGGTTACCTATGAAAAAGAAAATGAATATAACACACCTGGGATTCATGGGAATACGTCCGGACCTTGACGCCATTTCCAGGTTGATAGAAGAGGCCACCCTTCCTACTATTATAAATTCTGTCTCATGGGCAACCTATCCTTACTGCCCGGAAGTCAAATTGTATACCGGGTGGTGGGAAAAAGAGCTCCTTCTGAAATATGTTGTTACAGAAGAGTCAAGCAGAGCCACCTTTTCAGAACCAAACACTGCTGTTCATCTGGATAGCTGTGTCGAGTTTTTTATTAATCCTGGAGATGGGACCTATTTCAATTTCGAGTTAAACCCGATAGGAACCTGTTATCTGGGCCATGGGAAATCAAGGCAGGACAGTAAGCCGATTCCCCAGGCAGAAATGGTCACAACTGTTCCCTCCCTGGGAAAGGCTCCTTTTACCGAAAGGGAGGGAAAAACCTGGACTCTGACAGTAGCAATTCCCCTGTCGATATTTAAAGGTTTCGAATTACAGAACCCTTCAGGCCTTAACTTTGAGGCCAATTTTTACAAATGCGGAGATGAATTAAAGACACCCCATTTTATTAGCTGGAATCCCATATCCACACCCCAGCCGGATTTTCACCGGCCGGATTTTTTCGGGACAATACATTTTGAGCCAGCCCGGAACAGCTCCGGGAAACAGGCAGAAAATTATGAGGAGAAGAATATGTTAAAAGGTAACGCAGTAATCGGTCAGTCAGGAGGCCCCACCTCCGTAATAAACTCATCCCTGGCAGGTGTCATATCCGCCGCATCGAAGTCCGGATTAATAGAAGAAATCTATGGAATGAACTACGGTATAGAAGGTTTCATGAATGAAAAACTCATCGATCTGGGTAACCAGGATGAAGAAATCCTCCAGGGGCTGAGAAGAACCCCCTCATCAGCCCTGGGTTCATCACGGCATAAGCTAATCGATGAAGACTTCCCGGTTATCCTCTCGGTACTCAGAAAGTATAACATCCGGTACTTTTTTCTCATTGGAGGAAATGACACGATGGATACGATTCACAGGATTGAAAAATACTGTCGGGAAAACAGCTGGGAATTGCGGGGGATTGGGATACCCAAGACAGTGGATAACGATCTTTATGGAACAGATCACACCCCCGGGTTTCCATCCGCCGCAAAGTACAACATATTATCCGTCCTCCAGTCGGGAGTCCTGGCCAGAGACATGCAGAAGGTCGACAAGTTCGTAGTGTACCAGACCATCGGGCGTGATGCGGGCTGGCTGGCAGCAGCGACGGCCCTGGCCAGAAAAAAAGAGGGGGATGCCCCCCATCTAATCTACTGCCCGGAGAGAAGGTTTAAGCCCGGGGAGTTCCTGGAAGATGTCCTTGCCTGTGAAAAGAAATATGGATTTGTCTCTATCGTTGTCAGTGAAGGCCTTCTTTATGAGGATGGAAGTCCGGTCAGTGCGGCAAGTTCGAAGGATAAATTCAACAACACCGAATTCGGCGCCATGGGCGGTTCGAGCGTAGGCTTGAATGTCCACCGTATAGTAAGGGAAGCAACGGGCTGGAGAGGAGAATTTCAAATTACAGAGTCCCTGAATATGAGTGCCATCGACAGGGCTGTCCCGGAAGATCTTAAACAGGCCTTCGAATGTGGCGAGGAGGCTGTCAAACTGGCAGAAGAGGGAAACAGCGGATACATGGTAACAATTGAGAGGATTAAGGGGACACCTGTTCAATTTAAATATGGCAGTACAGAACTCTCCAAGGTGGCAGTCAGGGCAAAATCCATGCCTGAAGATTTTATCACCCCGAGAGGAAACGATGTGACCGAAAAGCTCCTTGAGTACATGAGGCCTCTCGTTCCCGATCTTCCCGCCTATGTGGAATTAAAGAAGGTGTTTGCCAAAAAATAACTGGAACAGGAGGTTTTCTAATGGAAAAGTTTAATCAATCCATATTAGTCGTTCACGCTCACCCCGATGATACAGAGGCATTCTGTGCAGGATCACTTGCCTGCCTTCAGAAAGAGGGTTGGGAGATACATATTGCCACCCTCACCGCCGGAGGCATGGGCGGTATAGGCTCAACCGAAGTCGAAACTGAAAAGAGAAGAAAAGAAGAGGCGCGGAAGGCTGCTGAAGTCATCGGCGGAAAATACTACTGCCTGGGGGGCAGAGACGGATTCCTCATGGATACACCGGAGATCCGGGTGGAAGTTACAGCCCTCATGAGGAGGATAAAACCCGGTGTTGTGATGACTCATCTGCCCTTTGATTATCATTCGGACCACAGAACCACCTGTAATATAACCGAAGTAGCGGCTCTCATGACAACCTTGCCGAATCACCCTTCGGAAGAGCCTCCTTTAGAGAGGACCCCCCTCCTCTACCATACCGCCCCCTTTACATTCTCCGACACCCTGGGAGCCCCTATCACGCCCCCCCATTTCTTCCTGAATATTACAGAGGTTATGGATAAAAAGATGGAGATGCTGGCTTTTCATGAATCACAAATCGAACTCATGAGGGTTATGCACAAGATGGATAACTTTTTTGAAGAGATGGCCCAATATAATGTAGACCTGGGAAAAATGGTGGGCTGTAAATATGCGGAAGTTTACTGGCAACATCTGGGTGGAGGATTTCAAAAAGCTCCTCTTCTTCAGGAAGTGCTGCACAAAAAGATAATATTGAAGGAAGGAGAGTAAGAATGAACAAGAATGAGGAAAAATATACAAAGTATGCCCTTTGCCGGGAAATGCTGGAGACGGTTGATATTTTTAAATCATACAATCCGGAAGCAGCCTTTGATTTTGTAAAACTGATTGATAAAAGCAGGCCAATCCTTTTTACAGGAGAGGGCAGCAGCAGAATCTTCCCGGCTAAAAGAGCCATCTACGAGGCAAACATTTCGGGAAGGCCTGGAAGATTCTTTACAGAAGGCTCAACCCAGGCTATGGAGTATGATCTTTCTGAATGTTCCGTATTCGGGGCGTCCAATTCCGGTCAGACGAACGAAGTAATACAGCTTTTCAATAAACTCAAAGGTGAAAACCATAAGGCTCTCTTTGGCCTGACCGCAGGAAAGTCCACTCCTCTCGAATCATTGAGCCGAAAGACGGAAGTTCTCTCCTGTGGAGGGGAAGAGGCTGTTGCCGCCACAAAATCTGTGGCAGAGCAGGCCCTTTTCTATCAGACCATCATGGCATCCCTTGAAAACACACCCCTTGAAGGTTTAGAAACCGCCGGGGAGATGATCAAGGAGGTCCTCACGGCAAAGATAGACCCCGCCATTATAGAAGCAATAGCCGGGGCTGAAACCATCTGTTTTTCAGGAAGAAACAATGGTGTTGCCGAAGAGCTCACCCTGAAAACAAATGAGATAACAAGAAAAAAATCATCTTTTCTTGAAGGTACCTATGCTGTTCATGGTATAGAGGAGGTCCTCACAGATAAGGATGTACTCATTATTGTGGATCCCTTCCAGAAAGAGGAAGAGAAATTCAGAAAATGTTTGGTAGAAGGTGTCGGGATGAAGGTCTTCTCCATATCCAGTAAAAGGACTATATTCCCCTCTTTCAATATCCCTGACGGAGGGCTGTTTAGAAACTATGTGGAGTTAGCCGCAGGCTGGAACCTCCTGGTCGAGACAGGATTAGCCCTTGGTATAAACCTTGATAAACCGGCTAGGGCAAGAAAGGTTGGAAACGAATACGAAGGATAAGACAGTACACTTAAATCAATGCAACTATATTATGCGGCTTATCAAGGCGATCGAATAGTTCACCTTGATAAGCCCTGGTTTATAGAGATTCATCCTCACAACATCGGCAGTCACCATTACAGTCCCCCCTTGCAGGGATAATATTGATCTGACTGCAAATCGGACAAACCGGGTTCCCCCCATTATTCCATTTAAATGGTCTATGACAATTCTTACAGCAGTATACATCCTCTGAAAACAGTATAGATCCACCGGATATTTCCAGAGATTTTCCATCCACGATAAACTCGGCAGCCTTTGCACGAGCCCGGTTAAGGAGCCGTGTAAAGGTAGGACGTGAAATACCCATTATTTCCGAAGCCTGAGTATGACCATATCCGAGTTTATCGGCCAGCCGAATTGCTTCAAACTCATCAAGCCTCATATATACGAAAGTATCGGGGGAGGATACTTCATCAATTATTTCCGGTCGAAAAATAAAGTTCCGCGGAGGAAACTCAACTGATCTGCATTTTTCCTGTCTTCCCATAATGAGCTATTATATCAATTCTATTATAAGATTGCACCCTTTACAAAGGAGTATCCATCAATTATTATGAACTATAGTTCATTATGATACTGCACAAGGAGATAAAAATGGCAGCAAAATATATCATCATCGGCGGATCGGCAGCAGGCCCGAAAACGGCATCTAAAATCAGAAGAATGGATCAGGAAGCTGAAATCACGATCATTCAGAAGGGAAAATACCTGAGTATGGCATCCTGTGGTTATCCCTATTTCGTAGGTGGCGTTTTTGATAATCCAAATCAGCTCATATCCACACCCACCGGTGTTCCCCGGGATCCCGGATATTTTTCAAAAGTAAAAGCCATTAAAGCTATTGTAGAAACGGAAGTTGTATCAATAGAGAGGGACTCAAAATCCATCACTGTAAGAGATCTTAAATCCGGGAAGGACTCGGTAATGGCATATGACAAACTTGTCCTTGCCGTCGGTGCCAATCCGGTCAAACCACCCATCCCGGGGATCGATCTTGAAGGGATCGACACCCTCCAAAGCATGGAGGATGCCGTAAAGCTCAAGGAAGTAGCGATAAGAAAAAATGTAAAAAAAGCGGTGGTCGTAGGTGGCGGGTTAATAGGAATCGAGACCTGTGAGGCTTTTCAGCTGGCAGGCATTGAGATAACAGTCATAGAGATGCAGGATCAGATCCTCCCTTTCATGGATTGGGAGATGGCCAAACTCGTTGAAAACCACATGGTTTCCAAAGGTGTTAAGGTTATCACTAAGAAGGGAGTCACAAAATTCCTGGGAGAAAATGGTAAAATAACAGGAGTAGAGATTACAGGAGGGGAAATTATTCCATGTGACCATGCTGTTTTCTCCATTGGTGTAAGACCGAATTCGAAGCTGGCAATCGATGCGGGACTCAAGGTGGGAGATTCTGGAGGAATTTCAGTAAATAGATTTATGCAAACCTCGGATCCTTCAATTTATGCTGCGGGGGATTGCGTAGAAGTAACGAATCTGATTACCCATAATAAACAGCATTGGCCCATGGGAGATGCCGCAAACCTCCAGGGACGGGTTGTTGCCCAGAATATTGTCTGTGGAAATATTGAAGAGTACAATGGCATAATCGGTACGGGTATCTGCAAGGTTTTCGAATTTACTGCGGGTGCCACAGGCCTCTCACAGAAAATGGCGAAAAATGAGGGGTTCCATAATATAATCACAGCTATACACTCAGCACCGGACAAGCCCGGATTCATGGGGGGTAAACCGGTTATTATCAAACTGATCGCTGCGAAATCCACAGGAAAACTCCTGGGCATGCAGTCTGTAGGCCTCGGTGATGTTTCAAAGCGTGTGGCCATGGCTGCCATGGCACTCCATGGAAGGATGTGTATCTCCGAAATGGTAAATCTGGACATGCCTTATGCCCCACCCTTCTCTCCCGCCATTGACAACCTGATCGCAGCGGTCCATGTACTGGAAAACAAGTGGCAGCATAATATGAGTGGGATTTCCTCTGTCGAATTAAAAGAAAAGCTTGATCGGGGGGAAAAACCATTCCTTCTTGATGTACGGGGTCCCGAGGAGTTTGAACAGATGAGATTGGGGATAGGAGAAGTGCTCATTCCACTGGGCGCAATAAGGGATAATATACACAAACTCCCGAAGGATAAAGATGCAGAGATTATAACCTACTGTAAAATATCCTTACGGGGTTATGAAAACTCATCCATTCTCAACGCGATGGGCTATACAAATGTTAAGGTTCTTGAGGGTGGCATTATTGCCTGGCCCTATGAGAGAGAATTATAATCTAAAAAATTAAAGCATATTAATTTTCAGGGGAGCTGCCGTTTATATTGGCAGCTCCTTTCATTATTTGAATAAAGAATCCATATCCGCTCTGATTTTCAGTTCCTCCATGACTTTCGTATCCGGCGTCAGGATATTCCCTTCCGTATATTTTTTTTGCAGCCGCTAATACTTTGGGAAGGAGATCTATATCTCCCACGGCATTCAGGAACAGCTGAGATTCCGAAAGGATGAAAGCAACCGCAAGATCTATATCATCCTGTTCTTCAAGGGGCTGATACCAGGTGGCTCTGTTTTTCACCCCTTCAGGCCAGGGTCTGCGGCAGATTGATTTAATTGTCTGTACAGCCGCCTTCCTCTCGGCACAAAGCTTTTTAAGTTTTCTGAAACCTTCACTATACGACTCATTGAGGCTCATAGAGTAATTCCAGGGAAGAAGAACAGAATCAAAGGCGTATTTCTCAAGGCTCTTTAAATGAAATTCCGGGGCCTGTACACCATGTCCTGTAACACCCAGAAACCTCACAAGCCCCTTGTCCCGGGCCTCCAGAAAGGCTTTCAATGCCCCGTCTGCTCCCATGGCAGTTTGCCAGCCATCCTCATCCACAAGGACATGCATCTGCCATAGATCTATCACATCACTATCAAGGCGCCTGCGTGAATTCTCCAACTCCTCCAGAGCCCCCCTATAGGTTCTCTCTTCGGTCTTGGTTGCCAGAAAAAATTTATCACGATTTTTTTTCATCCAGGGGCCGATGCGAAGTTCTGCATCTCCATAGCTTGCGGCTGTATCAATATGATTTATGCCATGCTCAAGGAGGAGTTCCAGTATTTTATCAGCCTCTTTTTGAGAAACATCCCAGAATGAAGCCCCGCCGAAGAGAACCCTTGTACTTAAATGACCCGTATGGCCAAACTCATTTGTTTCTATCATATATGCTTTCTCCTTCGAATCTTCTATCATTATAAAGTAAAAACACTCAAAAAAATATTTAAAAGTACCCCTATACAATTAATACACAGGATTCATATCCCATTCACATATTGTATCTATTATATATCATATTCGTAATGGAGGATTGAAATGAAAAACATTTTTTTAACAGTATTGCTGTTGTTGACCGCAGGAACGGCATCACTTACCGCAGAAAGTTTTGGATCAGCTGGTTCTTTTGATGATGATGATTACACCCTCGCAGAGATGCTGAAGTATGCCATGGAGGATGAGCAGATGGCTCTGGCCGAATATGAAGCCATCATGGCTGAGTTTAACCTGGACCGCCCTTATTCAAATATCGCGGATTCGGAAAAAACACACATTTCCTACCTTGAGGAATTGTATGTTGCACATAACATAGAAATTCCCTATGTAGATGTTGAATCCCACCTTATTGTTCCCGGAAGTTCGAATGAAGCCGCCAGTTTGGGGGTTGAAGCAGAGATTAACAACATAGCCATGTATGAAAAATTTCTTGCCGGAGATCTGCCGCAAGATGTAAGGGAAGTGTTTGAATACCTGAAAAAAGGATCCGAAAATCACCTGAAAGCCTTTGAACGTCAGGTAGAGAGAGGGACAGCTTCGAATTCCGGAAGGCGAAGATAAGCTTCCAGCCGTCTCTCAAATCAGTTTGATTTTATAAAAGCCCTGAATAGAAATACTCTCTTCAGGGTTTTTAAAATTTGATAAAAACCTAATTTGACATTTTTTTAGTTTCGTATTATTGTGTTTTTCGTAAGTTAAAGAAATAAACAATCAACAGAGAGAGGAGTTCGTCATGGAACTAAGAAAAAACTCTAAATATGCTCTATTAACACCAACCAGCATGGGTGTGAGGCTGACCCCGGAAAACGGACAACCCTTCCACACCAGTAAATCATTCCGCATGGAAGTAACCAGTGCCGAAACTAACGTTTTAAGTGTAGCCTCCTTCCTGGGCCTGCCGGTGAAGGTCCTGACAGCCTTTGTAAAGGAGAGTCCCATTGCCAGAATGATAAAGGACGATCTGGCAAGCAGACATATGGATTATGAAGGGCCGGAAATTGAACAGGGAGGCCCCTGGGGGAATAGACACCAGTTTAATCTGGCAGACAGCGGTTTTGGGGTACGGGGACCTCTGGTCCATAATGACAGGGCCGGTGAAGTGGGAAGACTCTTAAACGTTGAGGATTTTGATCTGGAGAGGATCTTCAATGATGAGGGTGTACAAATTGTTCACATATCTGGATTGAACGCAGCCCTCTCCCCGGAGACAGGACGATTCTGCCTGGAAATCGCCAGGGCAGCCGCCAGAAATAATACAAGAATATCCTTCGACCTAAACCATCGTGCCTCCTTCTGGCAAAACAGACAGGAAGAACTCCATACCATATTTACGGAGATTGCTGAAAATGCAGATATTCTCGTGGGGAATGAGGAGGATTTCCAATTATGTCTGGGCCTTAAGGGGCCGGAAGCAGGTGGAAACGACTTAAGTGACAAGATTGATAGTTTTAAAGAGATGATAAACCAGGGACGAAAAAGATTTCCCAAGGCGGAAATCTTCGCCACAACCCTCCGTGAAGTTATAAACGCCAATGCCCACCTTTGGGGAGCGCTTCTATCAACAAAAGATGACTGGCATATCGTATCCCCAAAAGAGATCCGCGTCCTGGACAGGATCGGCGGCGGCGACGGATTTGTGGGAGGCCTTCTCTATGCGGTACTGAAAGATTGGACAGCTGAAGAGTGGGTTCAGTTCGGATGGGCAACAGGAGCACTGGCGGTCAGTATGCTGACCGATTTCGCCCAGCCGGCCAACGAGGATCAGATATGGTCAATCTGGGAAGGAGATGCCCGGGTTAAGCGATAATAAAAACCTGACAGACAATTTTTTTTAATACATACTATTTATAATACAGGCTAGCCTGAGTACCCCAAAGCTCGTTGCTATATAACAGACGAAACGACATATGGTGTAATTTTAAATATGATCACACCTTAAATACGAAATCAGCAAGCTTTGGGGGACTGTTTAAACATTATAGGTAGAAGAGGAAACATCCCCGCCCGTTCCCGTCCAGTTGGTATGAAAAAACTCCCCCCTGGGTTTATCGACCCTTTCATAGGTATGAGCCCCAAAATAATCCCTCTGAGCCTGAAGAAGATTTGCAGGAAGACGGCCGCACCTGTAACCGTCAAAGAAAGAGAGAGCTGTGGACATGGCTGGTACGGGAATCCCCATCTTTACCGCTCCGGCGACAACCCGGCGCCATGCGCCTTGAGCCTCTTCGATTACGGTTTTAAAATAATCATCCAGGAGAAGGTTATCCAGCTCGGGATTCTTGTCATAGGCCTCTTTTATTTTCCCCAGAAAGGCAGAACGGATAATACACCCCCCCCGCCACATGAGGGCAACACCACCATAGTTCAAGGTCCACCCATACTCTTTTGCGGCCTCACGCATTAACATAAACCCTTGTGCATAAGAGACAATCTTCGAAGCCAGGAGGGCCTTTTCCAGATCTTCCACAAAACCGTCACTGTCACCGGAAAAGAGGGGATCCGGACCGGAAATGATCGCGGAAGCCTTAAGCCTTTCATCCTTCAGGGCGGAAAGGCACCGTGAAAAGACAGCTTCTCCTATCAGGGTTACAGGCATCCCCAAATCCAGGGCGCTCACACCCGTCCACTTACCAGTCCCCTTCTGGCCGGCCGTATCGAGGATTTTTTCAACAAGGGGTTCACCAGCCTCATCCCGAAAAGCCATGATATCCCGGGTGATCTCTATAAGGTAGGAGTCCAGAGGCCCCTTATTCCATCCGTCGAAAACCTGATGCATCCTGTCCGCATCAAAACCAAGACCCGATTTCATAAGATGATAGGCTTCGGTTATAAGCTGCATATCCCCATATTCAATCCCATTATGCACCATTTTTACATAATGACCGGCACCATTATCCCCCACCCAGTCACAGCAGGCCTCACCATTATCAGTCTTGGCAGAGATATCCTGAAAAATATCCTTCACATAAGGCCAGGCTTCTGAACAGCCGCCAGGCATGATGGACGGACCCCGCCGGGCCCCCTCCTCACCCCCGGAAACCCCGGTTCCCACATAGAGGATGCCCTCTCCTTTAAGCCGGGCAACACGCCTTTCAGTATCCGGAAAATGAGAATTTCCACCATCAATGATTATATCCCCCTTATCCAGGAGGGGAAGAAGTTTTTCTATAAAGAGGTCGACAACCTCGCCAGCCTTGACCATGAGCATGATCTTTCGGGGAGAAGTCAAACTATCCACCAGTTCTTCCAGGGTTTCGGATCTTATAATCGTTTCCCGACCAGAGGCTGGTCCTTTAATAAAGGCATCGAGCCTTTCTGTCGACCTGTTATGTACAGCAACAGAGTAACCATGATCATTCATATTGAGGACCAGATTCTGACCCATGACAGCAAGTCCGATCAATCCTATATCTGCTTTATTGTTCATTACACGCTCCTTAAATTACCTTATTCTTCAAATCTGGACCGGCAGGCCCAAAGCCCCAGGGCTGGATTGGAAATATAGTATACTCTCTCTCCATCCTTCAGGGTATTCCATCCATCCTTCATAACCGAAGGATCGTACTTTTTCATCACATTTTCAAGATCTTCCCATTGAAACCCGGCACTTTCAACCTCATCTTTTGACAGACTATCTGTGCAGTAGGTGATCTTGAATCTGCCATCAGAAGAGCCATGTATCAGATGGGCCGCAGCACTTAGGTTTTCTTTAAGTTCATCCTCGGTTTTAACCAACTCAAGGATTTTCTCCCGGCCTATATATCCATATTTTCTGATCAGCCTGTCGATCTCCGGATCTTCACCAAATTCAACCACCCCCGGCGCCAGAACGAGCAACTCACCGCCATCGGCCAGGGCCATCCTCGTTCGATAGATCGATTTATTCCCAAGCCAGGTTGATCGAAACTCTTCCGGGTCAAGATAGACAACCATCTTCGAAGGGGCCTCTTCCAGCATATTAAAATTTACTTCCAATGACAACTCAGCCGCAGCCTGAAAACAGGCCCTGTCATCACCGGCAAAAAGACCGCGAAGAACCTGCCTGCCCGTCCTATCGGGTCCGATCACGGTAAGAATATATACGATTGGCATGTCGGCAATAAAGTTCTCTGAGCTATAATCAAGGACCCTCCTGACTGGTGTATCGGCTCGCCCCATGATCCGCTCCATACCATAGGCAGCACCTAGGAAGTGGCTTTTATTGATACACTCAGCACCACCGGTCCCCACAAAAATATTTTTGTTGTGGTTTGCCATACCGATGACCTCATGAGGAACAACCTGCCCGATAGAGAGGATCAAATCATGCCCTCCTTCAAGGAGGAGTCGGTTGACCTCCATGGGAACAGAAAAATCCACCGCCCCATGGGAGACTCCCCGGACGAATGCCTCCGGTACAACACCAACCCGCACTGGATCATTGCGCCAGTCATGCTCATGAAACAATTTATCAGGAATCCCGGGAAACATTTTGGCTTTCTCTTCGGCCGTCATGGGGACATGGGTACCCAGGGCAGGAAGAACATCGGAGAGTCGCTCACCATAATAGCCATATAACATAGCGGTAATTTCACCGGCCCGACTGTGAAATCGGGTTATATCCGGGGGGATTGCCAGAACCTTTTCCCTTTTACCCAGTTTCGTCAGCAGCGTATTCACTTCCCGTTTGAGCTCGTCAGCCGAAATATCAACATCCGGACCACCCTTCTGAATCCATAACATAAGAAATCCGCCTTACAAGATAATAATATTTTCTTTAGCTTTGTTTTTCATTACAATATGAAATTGTAGAATATTAAAAACCACCCCGTCAATACCAATATTTCACCTTTTTAAAGCATATTTTGATTTTGAGTCCTTTTATTGACAATTTTTAACTTTGGTTATATTCTGTATTTCCAAAGGAAACGAAAGCATGAAACATATTCCAAGACATGAAGAGATTCTTGAGATACTCACAAAATTAAGAACAATTACCGTTCCGGAGCTCACATCCAGACTGGGAGTATCGGAAGTTACCATCAGAAAAGATCTGACTCTTCTGGAAGAGATGGGTTACGTCATACGCTCCCATGGAAGTGCCAGGCTGGCCGAAGATACAAGGGCCCTCTCTACCATCAATACGAGAAAAAAGACAAATACAAATGAGAAGCAGAGTATTGGAGAGAAGGCAAAATCACTCATCAGGGAGGGGGACACAATCTACCTTGATTCCGGATCAACAAGTCTCGCCCTGGCAGGGGTGATAAAAAATATGTCTCTCCGGATAATCACCAACTCCATTGATGTGATGAACACCCTGGCAGAAGAGCCGGGAATCTCACTGGTTTGCCTTGGCGGGAACTACCGGAAAGAGGCGGGATCATTTTTAGGTCCCCTTCCCATGGAGGCGCTTAAAAACTTTCAGATAGAGACCTGTTTCATTGGGGCCACAGGCTTTCTATCCAGAGGCATCTTCTCGGCACAGAATATCATGGAATCCCAGCTGAAAGCTCAGGTTATTCAGGTTTCCAAAAGGCGGGTGATCATGGCAGACAGCAGTAAATATGAAAAGACCGCATTTTCCGTCTTTGCCAGAGCCAACGAAGTGGATGTGCTGATAACAGATTCGGGATTCAAGGATGGTGAAACCTTAAACAAGCTGGGAATTGAGGTCCTCTTCGCATAACATATTGGCATGACAAAACATCAAAGAGCAGGAGAAAATAATGAACAACCTTTTCAATCTTACAGATGAAATTATCCTTATGACAGGTGGCACAGGAACAATCGGTCTGGCCTTCGGGGAAGCCCTTTTAAACGCCGGAGCGAAACTTGTCATTTGGTCCCGGGGAAAAACAGTTCCCCTTGAAGAGATAGCATCAAAGCTCGCACAAAAAACAGGAGCAGCCGACAGGATCTTCGCCTTCAAGGTGGATGTTTCCGACAAGGGTTCTGCCGAAGCGGGTCTTCAAAAAGTGATAGATGAGGTGGGCCCCCCCAGTGTTCTCATAAACGGTGCCGGAGGAAACAGAGGGAAAGCCCCCTTCATTGAGGCGGACCTGGATGTATTTCAGGATGTATTAAAACTGAATCTGCTTGGGGGGCTTATGATTCCAACCCAGGTTATGGCGAAATACTGGATCGAAAATAAGGTAGAAGGTTCTATAATCAATGTGGCCTCTGCTACCTCTTTCATGCCCCTCTCGGGCGTATGGGCCTACGATGCCGCTAAAGCGGCGGTTCTCAATCTGACCATGGGGGCAGCCAAAGAGTTTGCCCCCCACGGGATCAGGGTTAACGGAATTGCCCCCGGCTTCTTCATCGGTCATCAGAACAGGGATCTTCTTTACACAGATTTTGAGAAGGGCGAACTCTCTGAAAGGGGAAAAGCAATAATCAACCACACACCCTACAACAGGTTCGGAACGGCAGAGGATCTCTTTGGAACCGTTGTCTTTCTTGCCTCTAAAAAAGCATCAGGATTTGTTACAGGAGTTACCCTGCCGGTAGACGGTGGATATCTGGTAGACAACATTTAAAAAGGAACAAATAGAATGAAAAAATTTCTTCATGACAATTTTCTCCTTGAATCAAAGCCAGCCGAGCGCCTTTATCATGACTATGCCAACAAAATGCCCATTTTTGATTATCACTGCCATTTACCACCGGAACAGATTGCTGAAAATTACCGTTTTGAAAATCTAAGCCGAATCTGGCTCTATGGCGATCACTACAAATGGCGGGCCATGAGAACTGCCGGAGTCGATGAAAAGTTTATAACCGGTGATGGCTCGGACATTGAAAAATTCAGGGCCTGGGCGGGGACAGTACCGGCTACGATAGGGAATCCCCTTTACCACTGGACCCACCTTGAGTTGAAAACTACCTTTGGAATAACCGGTAAACGACTAGATTCGAATACAGCAGATGAAATTTATGAGAAATGCGGCAGCCTGCTAAACACCGAGGAGTTCCGGGCCCGTTCCATCATGAAAAAGTTCGATGTAAGGGCAGTCTGTACAACCGATGATCCGGCCGATACACTTGAACACCATACAAACATCAGGAAGGATATGAGTTTTGATATAAAGGTTCTGCCAACTTTCAGGCCGGATAAAGCTCTGGCGATTGACTCCGGGGATGAGTATCTCTCCTACCTTTCAAAACTCTCCGTTGCCGCTGAAATTGAGATAAAGGATCTTTCGAGCCTGATAGAAGCGCTCGACAGGCGTCATCTCTTCTTTCATGAGCAGGGCTGTCGGCTTTCCGACCATGCCCTCACCCTCCCCGAGTTTGCCGAAAGCACCAAAGAAGGGGCTGATAAGGTATTGAAAAAAGCCCTTGGGAGCGAAAATCTGAGCCTAAACGAGGCTGTGGTATTCAGAACATATGTTTTAACTGAACTTGGCAGGATGAATGCAAGGCGTGGCTGGGTTATGCAGCTCCACCTGGGAGCTCTCCGAAATAATAACACGAGGATGTTCCGTAAATTAGGCCCCGACACGGGATTTGACACAATCACCGATGGAAACACCGCCAGACCGCTGGCCCGTTTTCTTGACGGTCTTGATATGACAGGCGAACTCCCCCGAACAATTATCTATAACCTGAACCCTTCTGATAACGATCTTCTTGCGACCATGATCGGATGTTTTCAGGATGGGAGTGTAGCCGGAAAAATACAGTTCGGCAGTGGCTGGTGGTTCAACGATCAGAAGGACGGAATGATCCGGCAGATGACATCACTTGCAAATATGGGACTCTTAAGCAAATTCGTAGGTATGCTGACAGACAGTCGCAGCTTCCTTTCCTACCCCCGACATGAATATTTCAGACGGATCCTTTCAAACCTCATGGGAGGCTGGATTGAAAAGGGTGAAGCTCCGGAAGATTATAACCTCATGGGCGGGATGATCATGGATATCTGTTTTAATAATGCCAAAGAGTATTTCGGGATAGATCTTCAGGGATGACTGTTGTGAAAGCTTTGTAAAATTATATATGAAAAAGCCGCCTCATCAGGCGGCTCATAAAATCTTTATAGACTAAAATTATTTCCCGGATATATTATGTCCACTCATTAAGGATTTCGGTAAGTTCCTCCAGGTCCTTCCGTTCATCTACGGTCTTATCCTGTTTATCCCGGAGATACTGAATTACTTCTCGCATAATCTGTAAAGCCTCATCCCTGTCATCCATATTGGGAATCGTGGCCACCCCTTCATAATAAAGGTGCTTTTCGAAGAGATCCCGGGTCGAATTATATTTATCCTTCATTTTATTCTGTTCCCTTCTTCGTTTTGAGGCAGACCAATCCCTGTCCCACAAGTGAAGAGCAAACTCTTTACGAATTCCCACGCCCATGTCCTCTTCATCTCCAGCCCGAACCTCTTCCTCACGGGAATCGTAAGCCATTCGGCTCAAAGAGATGGCAAAACTAATATTACCAAAAGAGACCGGCCGGCCCGGAACAGCAGCATAGAGCATGGAAAGGACATTCCATGCATTGGAATAGTTCTCCTTCTGTCTGATTGCCAGGATCAAGGCTTCCTTCATGTCTCCAGCCTTGAATAGACTGCTTACGATCCCTTTGGTTTGACCCCACCGTCCGACATTGGCGGATTTCATATAGTAGGCAACATGATTCCCTGAATCAGCCTGAATGGCCATATCCGCATATGCTTCACCTTGCTCGAACAATGCCATAATCGCAGCCTTGCTGCCGCCGGCATCCTCAAGATCATCCCCCATATTCACATAAGTCTCGGCCATCCTCCAGTAGAATTCGGACTTCTCCTGATTATTCCCGGCAGAGTTTAATCCATCCTCAAGCAGATCAAAGGCAGCCTGGCGATCCCCGGCAACTCGAAGAGCCTCTGCCGCCTCAAAAATCTGAGGATTCGCAAAAAGAGTCCCCGTTATGAATCCAGCAGACAATAAAACAACAGTTAAAAATACAATGAGTTTTGATTTCACTTAATTCTCCTTTAATATCAGTGTATGCAGGCCCGGATCCCTTTGTCAAGTTTTTTTATGATTAAGTAGAATTGCAGAGTACCGTCCCAGGTTTAGGGTAAATTTTAATCTCAAGAGAATGATCGAGGCGCTTCTATCAGCCTGATTATGATTTCTGAGAAACATTTACCCGGCCCTTCCAGGTATCGTTGATGGTCCATATTCCAAGATTCCGATTCAACCGATCCATTCCATTTATGGGAAGGAAAACCTTCAAAAGAGGTATCGCAATCCGAAGTGAAAACATAGGGACCGCACAGAGAGGTTTGTTTTTCCTGATGGCATGTATTACCCTTTTTGCAACATTCTCCGGTGTCAGCATGGCTGTTCCCTTAACCATGGATGAACCATTGAACATACCAGTGTTCACAGTATTAGGGCAGACGTAGGTTACACCAATATTATAGTCCTCCTTTTTCATCTCCTGCCGAAGAGTATCAGAAAAACCGATGACTCCGAATTTAGTGGCCGAATAAGCAGAAAGATTTGGAATGGCAAGGATTCCTCCAGCAGAGGCCATATTCACAATGTGCCCATCCCCCGCCTCTATTATCTGTGGAAGAAAGATCCGGCAGGTTCTGAAAAGAGAGATAAGGTTTACCTCAAACATCAACCGTACATCTCTCTCTTCCAGTTCAAGTATAGGGGCCGCCCGGACAATTCCTGCATTATTTATGAGGATCGAAACATTTCCGAATTCGTCCTTTATATCTTCGGCAAGCTGCGTTACAGATTCGGTTTTGGTGATGTCACAGAGAAATCCACGGCAATCTCCCATTGAGGAAAGGGCTTTTTCGGTATCCCTCAATGCTTTCTCATCCAAATCCACAAGAACGACCTTACACCCCTCCTCCAGAAGTAGGGAGGCCATGGCACGCCCCATCCCTCTGGCGGCTCCTGTAACGAGGGCTACCTTTCCATTAAAATTTTTCATTCTTCACTCCTCTTCGATATTGATATCTAAAATCCTGTGTATATTCTTAGCCGCCTCAATAAAAAGCCCCATGTCCAGATCCGGGTTATTCTCAAGATTATTTAGAATTGTACGGGAATGTTTCTCCTCCAGGGCCTTAACGATACGAAGCCCGGCGGGTGTTATTCTCACCGAGCTCACCCTCCGGTCAGTATCATCCTGACTCTTTACGACATACCCTTTTTTTTCAAGCCGTGTTATTAACCGACTGGCTGCAAAATGCTCTACTTGCAGCTCGCTGGATATTTCACCAATATTTTTGGAACGGTACTGCTTTAGATACTGAAGAATATAAACCTCCGGGAAGCCGAGGGAAAATTCAGCGATCTCTTTTCGTTCATATTGATAGATGGTTTTAAGAAAATGAAGTAGTAACTTGTTAATGGCTTCTTTATTTATATGCATTATGCATATATTATCATAGCCCCAGCTCAAAGTCAAATTTTGTTTAACTTAACCCAAAATCAAGAAACTGATAGGTTATATTGGCATTCTGAAAAAGAACCACTTATAATTAGTAAAAGGCTTCAAAGAAAATTATTAAAGAGGAGAAAAAAATGAAGAAAATTATTCTGGTTATCTTAAGTTTAACCATGTTGTCAACCATGGCATTTTCAGCGGGGATAGAGCTGGGAGACTTCCCCCTTGGAAAATGGCTTGATTCAACATGGGATGCTGTATGGGAGTTCAACTCCAACAACATCAGGATTCTCAATCTGGACGGTGGTCTTTATTATGACTTTGAAGGAAAAACAATAACAGATTTTTCCCTCAAACCATCAACGAAAGGACTCGTCCTCTCTTTCGGATGCGAGGAAACCGGTAAAAAATATCAGTTTACCAAACCTCTCACAAATCTAAACCTAATGATGGTTATAGATACAGAGACAGGCAATCACTATGAAAAGGAACTACCCATTCAGCAATAAACAGAAATCTACAGAGGTAATCCAGCTTTAACGCATTTTAAAAACCGGCAGATATTTCTGATCTGCCGGCCATTTTTAAATAAAAATCTCAAACAGACTTAAAAAATGGTTTGTTTGACTGTAGGAACGGTCACACTGCCATCACTTAAAAAAAGAACCCGAGCCTCTTCCCCCAACTTCTTAAATGCTTCATCAAGGGCCTCCTGTAGATTGTGAACAGGTCTTATAAAGATATCCCTTAAAACATCATCAGGAACCTCTGTCATAGCCCAGACCTCAGCCTGTTGAAAGACCTCAGCCATTTTCCCGGCCTTATGATATCCCAGCCTATATTCACCGGCGATTTTAGCATGCACCCCTTCAGGAGTATCACTGCTCCTTAAGAGTTTTATGAAGGTCTCATCCCCAAGACCATCCCAACAGGAGGAGACAAGGATTAGAATTCCGCCCTCTTTCAAAATCAGTTTTCCGTTATCAATGGCTTTCTGAGCCTGATAGAGATCAATATCCATGGGATATCGGCAAATGGAAACAACAATTTCGACCGCTCCTTCTACGGGAGCAACAAAGACATCTTCAGCCTTCCCTACGGCATCGTAGAAGGACGTCCTGATATCCCCGGCCGTTAAACTATAAATCTGATGATTTTTATCCAGAACCGACATAATCCCAAAAATTCTATTATCAAGCAGATTAAGTGCATCCATCATATCTTCATGAACTGGATTTCCCTCTAATTGAAGCGATTTAGCCATTGGATGCAATGCGTGCCTATGATTTTCTTCTATTGTCCGGTAGGATGCTATCCCCGGCAGGATCCCCTTTCGTCCACCGGTGTACCCCGCAAAATAGTGGGGTTCAACACTTCCGATCACAAGAAGTTTTTCAGCCTCTACCCCTCTTTTATTGATTGTCAATTCTGTGCCATTAATTGAAGTTCCAAGAAAAAGACAATCTTCATGCTTTCTGGCATCATGGACATATATTCTGTTTGAGAACCTTTCATAATTCTTACCAAAGATGAGGGCATACTCTTCAATAGTCGGTCCCCTGTGAGCACCCGTTGCAATAATGAACTCTGCTCCGGCAGCTTCAAGTTCATCAGCGATGCAATCAAGAATAGCCTGGGTAGGAGTCGGTCGTGTTCCATCATTGACAATAACCAGCAGTTTCCCAGGAGCCTTCAAAAAGGATTCAAAGGATTCTGGTTCACTCTTTGTAAGGGCAGTCTTAAGGAGCTCTCGGGGTGAGCCCTGAATCTCAACATCATTGGGTTCAACAAGCCCGGCCATCCGCTCTTCCGGAATCTGAACCTCGATTTCACCTTTATTGTACTCTACCAATACCTTCATTTTTCCACCCTTTCATATTCTTCACCGTAAAAACTACAGCTAAAATCAGTATAACGGATAATAAAAGAATCCGGCCAACATTTATCTGATAGAAACCCGAAAGAAAATACCTGAAAATAGAATAGAGTTGAAAAAAGGAGTCAGGCTTAAAAGGAATTCACTAAATTGTGATCTTGATATTTTACACCGATAAAGGTTATCAATAGATGAGATGATTATACGAACCACTCCAACCACAGAGAAAACGGTCCCCCACCTGCTCCCCGAAGAGGAGAGGGAAAAGTACAGGTGGCTTCCTTTTGACAAAGCATTCAATTTCCGGGATATTGGCGGGTATAAAACCGTGGAAGGGAAAAAAGTTCGCTGGGGATTACTCTATCGCTCTGCCGTTCTCCGAAGCCTTACAGCAGACGACCGGAAATATATGGATCGTCTAGGGATTAAATACGTTGTGGATTTTCGATCTGTCAACGAAAAAGAGAAGGATGGGGATAAAATAGATGAAGGGATAGACTATAAACATATGCCCATAGCCGCGGGAGGAGATGATCTTCAGCAAAAAATCCAGGAGTTCATCCACGGCAAAAGAGAGCTTGATATCCACCTGTTTATGATTGACATGTATAAGGAGATTATACAGAATTTCTCAGGGATCTACCGGGAGTGGCTGACAGGATTTCTCCAGGCAGAAAAACAACTTCCCCAGGTTTTTCATTGTACAGCCGGTAAGGATAGAACAGGATTGGGGAGTGCCATTATCCTGAGTATCCTGAATGTTCCGCAAGAAACCATATTTGAAGATTATCTTCTGACCAATACATGTAACCAAAGGATAAACAATAAGATACTCAGCAGAATCAAGCTGATAACTTTGTTCAGAACCAAAAAAGGGGATATAAGCCCCCTCCTGATGGCACATGAGGATTATTTATCAACAGCCTTTAGTGAAATCGACAAAATATGGGGAAGCTTTGATAATTACTGCCATGCTGAAGACGGACTGAACCTGAAAGATTCTGATCTGAAAAACTTCCGAGACCTTTTTCTGGAATAGTTCTACCTACCCAATCAGCTCCGCCACATTCACCTCATCGATCTGATCCGGCTGCAGGAACTCTTCAGAATACTCCCTGTAAACACCGGAGGTCAAAAGTAAATCAAACAGATGTGGGTCAATATGCCCATCAGTCTTAAAAGAGTGAAGAATCTTCAAACATACAGAGAGCGGTTTTGTCTTCTTGTATGGCCGGTCTGAGGCCGTAAGCGCTTCAAAAATATCGGCGATTGCCATGATTCGTGCAGGAATGGGGAGACTGGAATGGCTTAAACGGAGAGGATATCCTGTCCCCTTTAAGGTTTCGTGATGCGTCCCCGCATAGAGAGGAATATTCTTCATAGCAGGAGGAAGAGAAAGATTTTGAAGCATCATGATAGTCTGGATAACGTGTTCATTTATTTTGAAACGCTCCTCAGAACTTAAAGTACCCCTTTGAATTGATAAGTTATATATTTCTCCACGGTTATATAGATTCTCCGGAATTGAGAGAGTAAACCCATATTTCTCATACTCCAATCTGGGGTTAATTACCCTTTCAATAAGATGCTCCGGTTTATCCGCCAATAAATCTTCAGTACAGGGAAGAGAAAACTCCTCTTCCTTTACTTTTCTCGCCTGCTCTTCCCAGGAGAGCCCCAGCTTGTCATCAAAGTGACGAACCCATTTCTTTGCCCCAATCTCCTTAATCCTTTCGACATCCCCCTCTTCCATGAATTTATCTCCGGAATTGCAATCAGCAATAAACCGAAATTCATCCTGAAGAGCCGCGGCTCTCTCACTGAATAAACGTTCCGCCGCCTTCGGTTCTCCCCCGTCAAGAAGGAATTGGTACTTTTCTATCTCCGCATCCCTTAAAAGAACCTCAAATCGAGTCCGTATCTCATGTATCCGATTAACAATAGTTTCAAGTTTAGTAGCCTTATCAACAACGAATTCCGGAGTAGTCATCTTTCCACAGTCATGAAGCCATGCAGATATTTTTAACTCTCTCCACTCCTCCGAACTGTTTATTTTAAAATCGGCAAAAGGCCCATCTTCCAGCCGATCTGCAGCTTCTGCCAGCTTCAGCGCTATCTTGGGCACCCTCTCACAATGACCACCGGTATACTGACTTTTTGCATCAATGGCACCGGCAGTAAACTCAATCATTGAATCAAAAAGTCTATGCTGTGTTTCTAAAAGCTCCCAGTTATAGAGGGAAGTAGCGGCAGAAGCCGATAAAGCCTCTACAAAGCTCTGAATCTCCTCAGAAAACCCGATAATACTCCCATTTGCTAAATCTTTTGCGTTAATTAGCTGGAGAGCCCCCATGACCTCTCCTCCCCGCGGTTTCAGGGGTACTGTTAGAAAAGAGTGGGAAATATAATTATTCCCGGCGTCAAATTTTTTAGTGCCGGAAAAATCAAAATCGGTATTATTGTAGGCATCCACAATATTAACAGTCTTACCCGTATGAAAAGTATGAGTCACCACATTCTCATGACTTGGGGTACCATCAGATCTGAAGAGCGCAACATGGGGTATTGTAATTGGATTCCCGCTGGTACCTCCCTGAACAAACCCAAGGGTATCATTCAAGACAACTTTAAAATCTAAAAATTCATTGCCAGCCTTTAAATAAACACTTCCGCCATCAGCATTAGCAATCTCCTTTGCTCCCTGAAGAATCAGCTCAACAAGGTGGTTTACATCCCGCTCTACCGCCATGGCTATTCCAAGATCTACAATTTTTTTTAACTTTTTTTGAGCCGTATCAAGCTCCTCCGTCCGTTCGGCAATTGTCAGCTTCATATGATGAAAACCCTCTGCCAATTGATGGAATTCCATGAAAAAAGATTCTTCGGGAATCTCACCTGAGAAATCAAAATGCTTCACTCTTTCGGCGTCAACAGCCAGAGCAAGAAGGATGGATGTTAATTTTCTAAAAATCAGGATCGACAAGGTCATTACGATCAGCAACAAAGCTAATGAGAAAAGGGCAATCGTCCACTGCATATCAATTAAATATCCAGTAAAATCAGCGAGTGGAGAGACCAGAAGAATATCAATACTGCTTTCTTTACCATCATCCCAGACTGTATGATGATTTAAGAAATTCTTCCCTCCTATGTTTTGACCACTCTTTATTCTGGTGATAATAGATTCAGGAACGATAGAAAGAGGAGTGAAATCACTACTAAAAAGCTCTTCCATTCCCGCGGTAGCAGCTAGAACGCGGCTATTTTGATCGGAGAGTAGAATACCGCCATCCACCGATGGTTTTTCAGCCTCGACAAAAAGATTGAGGTCAGACAGAGCCATATCAACGCCAAAGACACCATTCTTCCCAGAAATACTTTTAGAACCGGAGATCCCAAGCTGTTTCAAAGAGTGAAAAATATAAGCATCCGAAAAGATAGAATTTTCATTTAGGATTGCATTCTCATACCAGCTGCGTTTTCGAGGATCATAATCAGGACTAATCTCATTCCTCTGCTCCAGAAAACGCCAGTCATGCCCTAAAAAAGTCCAATGCTGAATACGCCCATTTCCCAGAAGCTCGATGCTCCGTAGTATATACCATGTCTCTCCCGGAGCATCATGACTCTCAATGACAGCACCATTTCCCCTGGCATTGATAAGTTGCAGAAAAGTTCCATCACTCTTCCCATAATAGAGGGAATAGAGCATGGGGTCCTGATCGAGACTCTGCCGCATGAATGGCAAAATCTGATGAGACTGACCATCTCCTGTAATCTCTTCATCAGAATCGACAACAACAGCACCAAAAGAAGCAACATTTAAAAGAGAATTCATAGAGTTACCAATCTTCTCCTCTACCCTTCCCCCAATTTCACTAAATAAAGTATCCACATTATAGCGGGCTGTTTTTATACTTGTCGTAAATACAATAAAGATGATTCCCACCGTTAAGATCATGATAACTAAGGCATTGGCTATTATCAAACTGAGACGGAATCGCATTCGTGACTTTTTTTTATTTAACATTTCAAAACTCCATGAAATATTTTCTTAAAACGTTTTAACTTAAAATACACTCCGTATTATAATCAAAGAAATACGAGAATTCAATTTATAGATAAATAATTCTACAAAAAAAAGAGCCTTCCGCAATGGAAGACTCTGTTAATTCCCTATCAGGTAAGGATTTAAAGTGGGCGACAATGGATTCGAACCATCGACCCCTTGCGTGTCGAGCAAGTGCTCTAACCAACTGAGCTAGCCGCCCTGATGGTCACTATTCTACCTGTTATTTAAGACTTGTCAATACTCTTTCGAGAACCTTTTGTCTATCAAGCGGTTTTACAATATAATTCTTGGCTCCTAAAAGTAGAGACTTCTTTACAAGATCCTGTTTACCAAGAGCCGAGATCATTATAACCTTGGCTTCTTTATCAAACTCAAGAATTTTTTCCATGGCCGTTACGCCATCCATTTTAGGCATGGTAATATCCATGGTAACAAAATCAACATTGGGATAGATCTCTTTGTATTTCTCGAGACCTTCCTGACCGTCTTTAGCTGTTCCTACGATTTCAAATCCTTCAGAACTGAGAATCTGGCTAATCTGCTTAGTAACAAACATGGAATCATCGACAATCAGTACTCGGTAAGAGTTGCCATCATCCTTAAATCCCTCAGGGGCTCTTTCGTTTATACTTGGAAAATCCTGCTTAGTTTTCATATGCTTCTCTCCTAACCTCTTTCTCTTACTGCAACATTTATTTCCAGTTTTCCCATTCCAGTATCAATCGGCACAATAAGAGCCTCAACTCCGGAATCTGATACCTGCATATTATCACCGGTAAATATGGCAGGGGGGGTAAGATCAAACTTAAATCCGAGATCAAAAAGCTTGGTAACAGCCTGACCTGTGATCATGTTGGCAAGCTCGGTAATTGTTGCCTTGGCCAACTCATCCAGCTCTTTAAGTTCTTCCGCATTCATACGGGAAGCAATTGCCAGGGCTGTTTCCAGGCTCATATCAATAAGAACCCTCCCTTCAACATCGCCAGCCAAACCTATAATAGTAGCTACTCCAAGTATCGGCTGAGAGACGGCTTTAAGGTATAGTTCTCCTCGCTCAATATCTGCCTGCAGGACTTCTTTCAATACATTGAAAGCAGCCTCTACAAACGGATTAATGTATTCAACTCTCATGGCTATCTCCTTGTTCCATTCATAATTTTATATAACCTCTAACTTTCCCCTGCCCAACCGGTTTCCAGTCCGGTGAATCCAACAGTTCATTACGTCCCAGGAGGAGAAGCCCCCCCGGTTTCATACACTCTTTAATCTCACTAATCAGCTTCATCTGATTTTCAGAGTTTAAAAAGGACAGTAAATCCCTGGCAACGACAACATCCATGGGAGGAACGTGATTATCGTTTACGATATCATGATATTCAAAAAGAATCATCTCTTTTATCTCTGTAGAGAACTGAAGACCATTACTTGTTTCCGTAAGATATTGATCATAACAGGCTGGTGTCTTAGCCTTATTGAGAACCATGGCAGGGGCCGTGGATATCTCTAAGAGATTATTATCATAGGCCCAGATCTTTGTTCGCTTTCCGGCATATTTCTCCTTAGCGATAGTAGCCAGAGAGTAGGACTCAAGACCTGACGCACAGCCCGGGTTCCACAGATTGACCACATTAGCAGTTGTATCCGGAAGCAGACTCTTAACAGAAGACCTGAAATCTTCATCCCACAGGATTCCCGAAAAGGGTGAGTAAAAGGGGGATAGAAAAACTTCTGCCTCCTCTGAAACCTGAATCTGGACATCCCGGCCAATCTTCTGCCTTTCCATTCGCCACTCTTCAACCCTGAGTTTTATCCATTCCTCGTTCAGATTAGAAACATGAAATTTCATAAAAGTCGCAAGACTTTCGGAAATAAAGGTATAATCAAGATTCTGAACCTGTTTTGGATCGGAGGTAATTTCAGGTTCAGCAATGTGAAGCTCTGACGCCGGGGAAGAGGTCTCCTCTTCTTTCTCCTGACTAAAAATACGGTCAACGTCAAGGATCAGATACAACCTTCTATCATTTTCAACAATCCCGCTGATAAACTGAATATTAATATCCCCAAAGATTGGGTGTGGCGGTTGAATTGTCTTAGAATTAATTCCAACAACTTTATCGATCGAATCAACAATAACTCCCAGAACATTATTCTCAAGCCTTAAGATTATCATCTGTTCACCCTGAGCGTCTTGGGAATTCCCTCTCGGAACATTAAACATAACCCGGAGATCTATGATTGATATAATATCACCCCTGAGATTATATACACCCCTGACATAGGGGGCCGCATTGGGGACATAGGTAAAGCGGTTTGCCTTACTAATCTCCTTAACCTTCATGATATCGATACCGAAATCTTTACCGCCAAGAGTGAAAGTAACCATCTTGTAATCAAGATGATCAAGTTTTTCCTTTCGGAAATCCTCCTGATCAAACTCCAGATCGTCAGTTATTTCGTATGGAATAATATCGGTTAATGAACCACTCATCCGCTATCTCCTGTTACTACATTATCGAGGCAACACGACGCTGCCGTTCGGCCATCTCTTCCTTGAAACCTAATTCAAGAAGTTGACTGATATCCATAATCAGTGAGACGGTACCATCACCCAGGATGGTTGCACCGGCGATTCCCGGTGAATTGGTATATTTATCTTTAAGAGGTTTAATAACAACATCTTCCTCTCCAATCAGGGTATCAACCATCAAACCCATCTTTTTTTCCTCGGAACCGACAAGGACGACGTACTTATAATCACCATTATCTTCCGTTGGAATTTTAAAAAGCCTGCTTAACCTGAGTAAGGAAACAGCCTCATCACGTACATTAAAGACTTCATAATTATCAATTAATTTAATATCGGATGGTTTAATTCTGTGACTGTCCATAACTGACGTTATAGGAATCGCATATGTCTCTTCTCCAACCTTTACGAGAAGCCCCTGAATAATTGCCAGTGTTAAAGGGAGTTTGATCGTTGTTTTTGATCCCTTCCCCACCTCGGACCAAACACTTACATTTCCATTCAACTTCTCTATCTGCTTTTTAACCACATCAAGACCTACACCACGGCCGGAAATATTCGTGACTTTTTTTGCCGTTGAGAAACCAGGTTCGAAGATCAAATTAAAAGCCTCAACGTCGGAAAGGATTTTAGAAGGATGAATTACACCCCTCTCAATGGCTTTCTGACGTACAGCATCGACATCGATTCCGGCACCATCATCGATTATCTCAATGACAATCATATTACCTTCATTACTTGCCCGGAGAAGAACTGTCCCCTCTTCGGGTTTTCCTTTGGCAATCCTCTCTTCAGGAGTTTCTACGCCATGATCAGCCGAATTCCTTACACAATGAATAAGCGGATCAAGAAGATCATCGATAACCGATTTATCAAGCTCGGTATCTTCTCCTTCTATAAGAAGTCTGATTTTTTTATCAAGATTCTTGGAAACATCCCGTACAAGCCTTGGAAACCGGTTAAAAATCTGGGCAATCGGAACCATCCTGATCTGCATTACCCCTTCCTGAAGCTCGGTAGTAGTCCTCGCCAGTGACTGGGAAGTATTCCTGAATCGACCAACGGCATTCTTGAGCTTTGCCTGTACAGGATCGAGCATACCAAGAACATCACCATGAGAAGCCATCAGCTCTTTCTGGGCATCCTTTGCAGATTTTCCATTAACAACCTCTTCAATTACGACCGGAATTGAAGTAAAAAGACTGTTCAGCCTCTCCTGAATCCGGGAATCAACAGTCTGCATATCAAGAAGGATTTCATTGAAGATGGAATTGATCTGATTAAACGATGCCTTGGTAATAACAGCCTCACTTACAAGGTTTAATAGATTATCTATTCTTGAGGCATCAACCCGCAACACGGAACCAGTAAGGTTTTTCTTAACCTCGGCTGTTCTCTTCTCAATTACCTGCTGATGTGTATCTTCGGGAGAAGAATCGGGCTCTTCTGCGTAAGCCGGAGCTGTAGTCTCAATGACGGGTTCAGGAATACTCTCTTGAGCCGGTGCAGCCGAAACAGGTTCCGGGATCACAACAGGGGCTTTTGATGGTGTTGAAACAACATCACCAGAACTCGAACCTTCAAGGGAAGAAACTGTAACCGAAAGGATAACATCGGGAATATGCAGCTTTTCCTGTATTTCAGGTTCAGATAATGAAGCCCCGACAAAATATACAACTTCCGGAAAAAACTGGTCCTTGTAAAGTTCATCAAATTCGGGTTCGGTTTTTAAAACAGTGCCAACCTTTTTGAGAGCTGCAAAAACCTGAATTCCACCTACCGAATTCATGGGGTTATCTTCATTAAAAAGCACACTCACCTGAAATATTGATTCACCCTCTTTAATGGCATCCTTCATCTCAAGAAGTTCATATTCCGAAATCTTTGGATTTTCGGCTTGAACTGGTTGAGATTCAGGCACAGGGGTACTTTTATTTTCAGGTTGAGATTTCTTCTTTGAACCATCACTCTTACCAAGGAAACTGGTAAGGATATCTTTAATATGGGAAACATCTTCTTCGAAGATCCCACCATTACTCCGTGCCTCAAGCATGGACTTTGTGATATCAATGGCATTAAGAAGAGCATCCACCACATCTTCGGTGACAGATAACTTATCACTTCGGATATCATCAAGCACATCTTCAACGATATGCGTGAACCCCGTAAGTTCATCCATCTGAACAGTGGCAGAGGCGCCTTTCAGGGTATGAGCTGCACGAAAAATCTCATCAACAGCTTCCCTGTTACCCGGATCATTCTCCAGGGTCAGAATATTCTGCTCCAGCATATCTACCTGAAGCTCCGCTTCCATAAAAAAGTCTTTTAACAACTCTTCATTGTTAGGATCTAAATAATCACTCATCTTGATTAAATCTTCATACAAATAGGTTTATAAGTCAAGCATTTCTCTTTCATTAAAATTAGGATATAATAAGAAATAAAAAATGAAAAGTAAAATAAAGTTTAGTTCGATAATATAATAGAGAATCAGTGATAAAATCTTGTTCACCGAAGGGTTTGGAAGGTTTTTGACTTATTTTTGGTATATAATCATTTGGGGGAACTAATGAATTACAGATATTACAGGATCAGGAGTATTATTTTTATATCCTGCATTCTGCTTCTATTAAGCACATCTGTTTGGGCAGCGGGCATACTTGTGCCCAGAATGGAACTATACAGTCATGGAAGTCTGGAAGATGATACTTTAAAACTCAGGACCAGAGGAAATATCCAAATGGACCTTGAGGGGGGATATAAACTCGGTGGAAAAATTGCATTCAAAATGGATTCAACAGATTTTCTAGAAAACGATGCCCTGGATGCTGATGAACACAACCTTGAGTTTAAGTATGGAAGTGTTACAATAAACGGCCTTTTAAATATTCCACTTGATTTGACCTACTTTGTAGGTGAAGGTGATATCCTTTGTGAAGGTAAGAGTTTTAACCACCTTTTTGGAACCTGGAATTTCGCAACCAATTACTCAGGATATCTCTATTTTCCTGAAGGAACTCTCTACGAAGGGATTTCAAAGGTAGATGGTACAGGACTATCCCTGACAAGCGACTTTGGTCGGGAGAACATAAAAGCCTTCCTTTATACCTATCAGGATAACACTCTGGATTTGGGAGAGTACACCACGACAGGAAGGATACTATTCAACCTTGAGTCGTTAAAGCTTGAAGCATTCCTAAAAGCCTCCTACCCTGTGACTGAGGCGGGTCTCTACGGTGCTGGTCTTTTATTCTACTTCAAACCTGCTGAAACCGGTGAGTTTTTTGCCCAGATTGGTATTCCTCGCTGGGATCCCGTTGATGATGATTTTGGGATAGACCTTTTCTATTTCCTTTTTGAACCGAGACTTAATTTGGGTCCTGTATCTGTTGTCATGACCTATTTCCTAAGGCCCGGTTACTATTTGAACCAGGCAACTGATGAAGCCGGGAATATGGATCTGAACCTGAACTTCATGCTGGGACAACCGGAAGTCACACCCATAAGTGGTGGTGTTGAAACAACTCTTCAAATGGCTTCAGGTGATGAAAACTTTTTCAATCTGTCAGTTTCCCCCTACTTTGGAGCAATCACTTCAGGAGTAGTATGGGACTGCAAAGTAAAAATTAATATTGTCCGAGATGATTCCTCCCCCATGTTTGAGGGATTTATCGGAGTAAAGGCGGAGTTCTGATATGCATAAGAAAATACTATTAACATTATTGATTATTACAGCGGTATCACTACCCCTAACATCCCTTGAACTTGGAACATATTTCAACATTGGCAATATGAGCTTTCTTGAGACACCACTGACTACAACTACATTTTCATCTGACAAACTGCCCTGGGGGGCCTCTGTGACCGGCACACAGAATGTTGGAGAAGGGTTGGTAGTCGACTTCGGATTTGATATGGATCCGATACTCAACAACTATGCCTATGGAATCTTTACCTATACCGGGGAATTTTTCAGTATGGGTGCTGGACCCGCCTTTGGGCTGTTCAACACTACGGAAACAAAGATGCAGCCCGGAATTAGTACCAACTTCAAACTGGAACTCCCCGGGCTTGCTTTTGTAAGTTTCGATCTGTTAAGCAGTATTGGATACAAGATGTCCTCGCGGGGAGATTACAACCAGAATGAGAGTGCTATCAGCCTGGGATTTTATATTCCCAACGCCATCTGTACCTTAAACCTTGTTGAAAAGAGCTATAACGAGATAGTTCCAACCTATGGGCAAATGGAGGACTCTATACTGGAATACTCCTTCAAATCACAGATATATAAGAAAAACATCCCGTTTAGCCTCCTGATTGGTTTAATCTACAGATCAACAGGGAACAGCTATGTTACTGAAGAACTAACGACCACTGGGGATTCCTCTACCACTGTCGCAGCTCTCGGAGACAGTCTCGTGACAACCATTTCAGATGTCACCCTTGCCCAGAAGATGAACTCAATTATTCTCCAGACAAAAATTGATTTTGCTTTAACATCATGGCTGACCATGGTAATAGATGTAAACAGTTCGATATTTGCATTTGGCTCTATTGATGATGAAGCAGCCGACACGAAAGAGAGTCTCAAATTTGATAACTCAAAACCCTTTGATTCTTATATGTTTCAGGCTTCTTTAGGATTCAGGATTGATATGGACAACTTGAATAATCTTTAATATCCTCTTAGTGTTCTTTATTTTGGCGATCATTGAATCATAAATCCTTTTATTGCAGTGTTATAAAGTATACCCACTGCGTAAAAGGAGTTTTTTATGAAAAAACCACCATTCTGTCCCAACAGTTGTTGTGATAATTACCATTTTCCAGAGGGGAAATGGTTTGTAAAATCAGGAACCTATCAAACAAAAAGGTTAGGACAGGTACAACGTTATCAGTGCCGAGACTGCGGCAAAAGGTTTTCAGAGGAAATATTCAGTCTCGATTACCACACTCATAAATATGTATCCTACAAAACTATTTTTCAACACATAATAACAAGTTCCGGCATTCGGGACCTCTCTCGCATCCTGAATGTTTCCTGTACAACTGTAACCAACCGAATAGCCAGGCTTGCCCGTCAGGCCATGGCCATTTCATCGCAGCTGACTCAGGATATAAGAATTACAGAAGATCTGGTCGCTGACGGGTTTGAGAGCTTTGTCAGCTCTCAGTACCTGCCGAATAATATTAACATCCTGGCAGGCAAAGATTCACAATTCTGGTTTCTCTCTGATTATTCACAGCTCACACGCAAGGGGAGGATGACGCCAAAACAAAAAGAGAAAAACAGTGAAATTAAGAAAATAGTAAATATTGGTAGGATAACGGTTTATAAATCATTTTCGGATATAATACGAAAGGCTCTGGATTTACATGATCACTCAGAGTGGGAAGCCACCAGCCTCTATACCGATGAACACAAACAATATCAGGCTGTTATCAACGCCCTATCATTTCGGGAGCAGGCTTCTCTGAAGCATATTTGTATCAGCTCAAAACTCGCCAGAACAATTACAAATCCAATATTCAGCGTTAACTATTTGGATAGAGAATTAAGAAAAGACAATTCAGATCATACGCGTGAAACAGTACAGTTCGCAAAAAATGTGAATAACCTGATGGATCGCCTTGCTATCTACAGGTTGTACCACAATTTTATCAAGCCATACAGAATAAACAAGAAAGAGTATAAGGATGAAACTCATGGCAGCATGGCTGGTATCTCAACGCAAAATATCCGAAAGGAACTTCGAACACTATTTACCAGAAGACGATTTCTGGGACAGAATTTGATGATGGATAATTCTGATCGCAAGCTCTGGTGTCGGTGTCTTTTTACTCCCTTAAGCTTTCATGCGGATCTTTATCCCGGATATATTCTTTCCTGAGAAAATGAAGAAACTCCAGGAATCCTGACACTAATTACTGCCTCTACCCACTTCAGAATATAGGTAAAAAAAAACAAATCCTCCCCCCAAAAGGGAAAGGATTTGCAGATTCATTCAGTGTATTACTTATATAGAAAACGGTTCCCTTCTTCTACTCTTCTTCCTCTTCTATGTGCATTTTCTGACGTTCGAGGTAACGAAGAACCTGTCGTGCACCGAGTCTTTCAAACTCTGCAGTTCTTCTTGTTTCTTCTCTTGCGCCAAGAATGCCCCATAATGCTTCGTCATCTATATCGCTTTCAAGAGTCTGTACAGCCTTATCATAGGTTATACTCAAGTCACGAATATAGGTTACAAAGTCTCCACCTTCCTGTACGGCATCTTTGTAAACGACAATACCAGTCAATTTATAAAAAGGTGCAGCTTTAGGATAGAGAGGGTACTTCTTGATTTCTCTGTTTCGTACATCTGTGATGTAGTTAGGATTGTTCCATGTAAGAGTTTTCCATCCGTCAAACTCCAGATAATTCATGAAAATAATCTTTTCTACGTTGTTCTGGTCTTTAAGCATAATTCCAAGACCATTGGGGAAGTTTCTGCCGAGTACATTTACTGACAGACTTTTGAGAACACCAACATTCTTTACAACTCCGAATGTATCAAACATACTTCCATAAAGATCTGCTTCATCGATGGGCTGATAAGCGGGAATCTCAAAGGGAGGTCTGATAATTGCGTAGCTTGCAAAAGGATCTGTAGGAAAATGGATCCTTGCACCAAGAACGGTGTCTCCACCATACTGACTTGCATCCTGTTTTACAGGAGCAGGAAGAACATAAGAATGTCCCTGGTTGTTCACTGTCCTGGATGATGATGCGAGTTCAACTTCCCAGTTTGCGATGGCAAGAGAAGTCTGCATAAACTGCTTCTCATCTTCTGTAAAACTAGTACCTGCTTTGTCGGCAAAGTTGATAATAGTTCTCTGGTTTTCTTCATTTGTTCCATCCCCGTCTATATCCGCGTCTGCTGTCAGAAGGGAAAAATCGATCAATGATGCCGATTCTGCGAATACAGGGAAGCTTACGATCATAAGCGTAATACATAGAAGGATACCGAAACGTTTCATTTACTGCTCCTTGTTCAATAAAATAGCCTAAGTAAAATTATACGGACTGTAAGTCTTTTGTCAACGATTTTTATTTTTTTTGACAGTTTTCCGTAAAAACATTAGCATAAATAGTGAAGATTTACTTAATCTTCTATTTTTTCCTTTTGGATCATAATGTCCTCTAATGGAGGAAGTGGCTCACCTTCAATAGTGTAGACAACCTTCTCCACGACAGGGAAATTAAATTTAACCCCAAGGGTAATAACATCAAGAATTTCGTTGAAATTCAGGGGAGATTCATCAGATTTCATCATAATATTCATGGAGAAATCAAGATATAGAGTTCCTTCCCTGTAAATCAGGGTCAGAAGCCTTGTATTTCTGGGGTACAGGTTTCGATGTTCCAGAACCAGAGGCCCCAACAGCCATTCACGGACATACTCTTCAAGATTCTCTTCATCCAAAGCATGCCTGGGAACCTTTCTCGATTCACCGGAGGTTTCCAGGGTATGATCCATGGGGAAGAAGAAAATTCTCTCTACTTTCGGATACCCGAAAACAACATAGAAAAGAATCGACAAACCGAGCACAAGTATAAAAATCGAAGAAAAAATTATTGTTGAACGCTTAATTGCCATACTATTCAGTAAATCCTTTGGTATTCTCAAATCCGTTTATGAAGAACTGAATACCATTATAGATGCCTTGGCCCATATCATTCAAGTACGAATCGTCCTGAAGCAGTAAAGCCTCTTCCTTATTTGAAATAAAACCTGTCTCTATAAGCACAGAGGGCATTTCCGCATTCCTCACGACAAACCAGGACTCCTCTTTAAGCCCCCTGCTCACAGATCTATCACCGACATGGCTATCCATCCCCTTGAGTATCGCCCGGGCAAGAGAGATACTTTCCTTGGTAAACTCCTCTTCCAGCATAGTATTCAATATGGGAATAACATGCTCATCAACCCCCACGATATCTCCCGGATCCAGGAGATTTCGTCTATAATCCGAGGGAAGGTACCATATCTCATATCCTGAAGCTTTGGTATTGAAAGAGGCATTTGCATGAAGAGAGATGAATATCATAGCCTCATTCTCTTCAAGCTTCACCCCATTAGCGATTTCGGTTCTCTGTTCCAGAGTCAAATATGTGTCATCAGATCTGGTTAAAATTACATTTCTATCAGGAAAATCCTTTTTCAGATTTTCATTTATGATTTGGGCAACCTTTAAAACCACATCCTTCTCAAAAAACTGCTTTGATTCTCCATTTATAGTAAATCGTCCGATAGCCCCGGGATCCCGTCCACCGTGCCCCGGATCCAGAATTACTGTCGATATTATAGGGCCTCCCTGATGAAACTCCTTCGAAAACCCACGCTTTATACTGGCAACCGCTTCATTGGAGAAGAAAAAACTTCCCGATTCATCCAATCGGATCCCCGGTGCGGGCAGAAGAAGCTGATAATCTATCATGATAAAGGGGATCTCGGGAGAAAACGAGATAGTGTGCTCTCCATTATCAAGGCAACCGGTACCACGATAAAGGTCAATATAAAACTCTGCCTTCAGTTCACTGATGAGCTCATTGATCCCGACCTCCATCCCGGTTTGGCCAAAAAGGGCGAAAGTGAGAAAAAATAGTAGAGCAATCAGAAAGAGACGGTTTATTTTATCCATTGTCGTATAAATTCCTTCCGTTCATCCGGAGTCAACAAGCTTGCCAGGGTTCGGATAATCCAGACCCCCCCTTGATATCCTCCTCGAATAAAGCTCTCCCAGAAGATACGGCCAACCTCCCCTTCCCCTTCATCGGCGATTTTTCCGCCAGACTGCCTGACGCGATCAAGAGCCGTTTCAACAGAAAGCCCATGCCAGTCCAGGAGGGTTATCGCTTTAATACCTTTAACAGGAGTTATAGGGAGCTCCGCAACACCCATCCCGCTGTCACTTATGCCATTCTCGATAAACCCTTGCGAGACTAAATCCATGGATTCTATCTGCTTTCTTACATCCATGTCGATTCCGGCATAGGCATCGGGGACCCAGTCGTAAGAATGCTTTCGAAGAAAGGATGAGGTTGCCCCATTCCCCGGAGATAGAAGGATCTCGATTTTACGGCAAGCCGTCTCCGAAGCAACAACAGCCGCTTCTCGAGTAGCAGCCCGGGATATGAAATTCCCGCATTTCTCCACATTGTTAACAGGAAAGACAACTTCTTTGCCTTCAACTGCCAATAAATGGGAAAATTCCACTCCGGGAGTCGCCTGAGCCTCCACAAATCCTTTTATCCCGTCAACAATCCCCGGAATTGAAATAAAAGCCCTTTCAGCCGAATATGCCCGCCGCCGGGGGGTAAGGTCGCCATGAGGAAGCCCCACAGCCAGATTAAGCCCACCCCGGGTAACTTCGACACCGGAAGCATATGGAAAAGTCCATCCGGACATGAATCCACCGGAAAGCCTTGCGGCAATCTCCCCTACCACAGGACCATCCGGTGAAAGTTTTATATCCCCCTTGGCTGCCCCCCGGTTAATGCCCAGGGCTTTAATTCCATCCTTGAAAACCCGACAGATGTTTTCAACGTCAGAATCATCGAAACAGGTAGGCATGGTGTGTCCCATTTCAATAAAATAAGGAGGGAAGAAAATATGCCTGTCGGCGATCCCGCAGATTGTAACCTTGCCATCCTCAATAAGGGCATCCAGGCTGAATTCCGGTCCAACTATAAACTCTTCAATGATTACCTTCCCACTCCTTGAATACTCCCCTGCCAGTTTAAAGGCTCTATCCAGTTCATCGGGATTATCTATCCGGCGGATTCCCCGGGCCCCCATGTTATCAACAGGTTTAACAACCAGCGGGAATGATAGTTTTTCAAGAACCCGGGCAGGAGATTCATTCCTGTCCAATTCAATAAAAGCCGGTATAGGGACCCCGGCCAGGGCGAAAGCTTCTCTCATAAGTCCCTTGGAACTGGCCTTCAAAGCCACCTCATAGGGGATGCCCGGAAGACCAAGAGATTCAGAAACCCAGGCCACGGTGGCTGAAAAATCGGTTCCTGCGGTAAAAACACCATCAAGCCCCCCATTTTCAAAGTACTTTCTGGCAGCCCGCACCATGCCTTCTCTATCTTTCAGATCAACATGTTCAAAAAAATCGGCAAGTTCGCGACCGGGGACATTTTCATTCCCATCTGCCAGGATTATACGCCACCCCATCTCTTTTGCTATTCGTATTGCCGGAAGCTGCATGACGCCGCCACCGAGTATCAAAACGGATTTCATCCTTCCTCCGGGCTTGTTATTTTTTCTGCATATACTTCGAAGGTATCGCCCAGCCCGAATAAGAGGCTGATCAGTTTAAATATCCGGAACACGACTCCTTCGCGCTTGCGACAGAGAGGGAACCTTTCAGGATGATGCCCTGTAACCCGGATCCTTCTTACCCGATAACCATACAATTTCAATACTTTTCGTGCAATACCGGGGCTCCAGACATGATAATGATCCAGTGGACTTGCGGAGAGGAATTGCCTTCGATTTTTTCTACCCGATATCCCCCTGTAATTCGGGGTGGAAAATGCTAAGATCCCGCCTGGTCCCTGGAAAGAGGCCAGTTTTGACAGAATCTTCGAAAGTTCGGGAAAATGCTCTATAACATACCAGAGAGCTAGGACATCCACCCGTTCCTGGCCGAAATCGGCCTTCAAGTCGAAATCCTCCAGTGAAATATTCAGGGCTTCAAGCTCCAATTCATCAGTGATATAGGAAACCCCGTCACCGGTAACATCGATTCCCCGGGCCTTGAAGCCCGCATTTCGGGCCTCCAGGAGGAATGGCCCATAAGCACACCCGATCTCAAGCAGGTCAGCCCCGGATGCCAGTTTTAAGATCACTTTCAGCCTCCCGGCGGCCATTCTCCGGAGATTGGGAAAGTCCTCTAAATAGGTTTTTCCATACTGGTTTCTGTAGCCTTCGAAAAAGTAATCCTCCCCATAATCTTCTGTCTGTTCCCTGTGCAGGTTCTGAAAGACCATGGAGCATCCCCGGCACTCATACCAGGTCCTGTCGGAAAATCTTTCCAGGAGAATCAATTTCTCTAAGCTTCGTAACCGGCTTTTCTCCTGTTTACATCCGCAGGAGGGGCAGATCGGATTGAAAAAGGTATGGGAGGCAAGGAACTCCGGTAAGTCGGGGAGAAGCGCTGACTCTTCCCCAGTGTTGATAAAAATGGCACTGTTTATCCTTTCCGGCCTCTTTATCAGAGACAAAAAGGAGGAAGAATCAAATCCTTCGATTTCATTAGACAGCCCAATCCCGAACGGCATCATGATCTTAAATCCTGCCCTATTCGATAATTCATCATGATACCGGGAGGGATTCCGCAATATGACGGGAACACCCGCCCTGACGGCCTCAAAGGCAGTGAGACCATAGGAGCAGATTATAAGATCATAATGAAAAAGGAGCTCCTTAAGATCAGAGGGCGCCCGTAAAATCGCCACATCCGGAAATCTATTACGAATGGCCGCTTCCTTTTTCAGGGCAAACGGGCCAAGACAAAGGGTTATATCAAAATTATCGCAGGCAGAGAAAGCTTTCCCGGTATCCTGCACCATCCTGATCGTAGATTCGCTCAAACAACCGGGGTCCTCCCCACCAAAAGTCACCAATATCCTATGGACGGAATCGGGCACCTCCCGACGATTTACAGGTCCCGCCAGCAGAAGGGGAGAAGAAATATTCGCCTGACTCATAGGAGTTAAAGCAGGAAGGGTATCCGCAAGATAGGTCATGAGGTTACGCACCGCCCCCCCTTCATCGATCCCTATAAAGACAGCTCCTTCAGAAAAAGTAGAGAGGAATTCGAAGGAGGTTTCCCTGCGGTCCAACAACACGAGTGTATCGACCATCCTAATTTTATCTGTAGAATCTATCCGGTCCATGATTATTTGTGATAGAACAGCCCGCCCTTTGAGAGCCCCGAAGATCTCATCCTTTGAGAAAAATCCCTCTTTTCCCGCCTCCGGAAGGTAGAGAGCCGTATTTTTAGATCTTTCTCCCATTTTTTCAACTATCCAGGCGGATCGATAGAGGTGACCCATTCCGTTTCCCCGGAGGATTGAAGGCGTACAGAGGATCATGGGGGATAATTTATCGTTCATTTTCCGATAACCACCGGATTATTTGATCGAAGGGAATTATATCTCCCCGGTAAAGATCCTTAAAGGCCTTCAAGATGTACTCATAATCGGCCCGGGTATCCATGGTGATCCGGCCGCTGGAACGATGACCGTCCGGAGCCTCCCGTAGTTCCACCCGGAATTTTTCAGGATTGTTATAGATGTAGGGGGTGACATGCTCCCTGTCATAGGGTTCATGAGTATTGGCATCTGCTTCAAGCAAGGCCGCCGCATTTACAATCTCAACACCGCCTCCCAGAGGGAGATTTTTAAATCCGAAATAGTCCCACTCCCCCGCCTTAAAACATTCAAGAGCCAAAGCGGCGGCCTGCCAGTCGACCAGGGGATTATCCCCGGTTGCCCGGATGAATGTATCTACATGAAAATGGCGGATAGCCCCTGCAAAGCGGGTAAGGACATTATCCCGGGAGCCAATCCAGGTTCGAAACCCCCATTTACGTGCCAGGGCTGTTAATTTCGGAGCACTCAAGGGGTCGGTAAGGAGTATATGATAATCAGCCGGCACCTCGGCAAGGGCTCGGAAGGCGTGTTCCACGACAGTCATCCCCGCAAGGGGCAGAAGAGCCTTCCCGGGGAGTCTGGATGAATCGAGACGAACCTGAATAAAAAGACCTGTCAAAGTTCCTCTTCCTCCCAGAGATCCGTAATGCTGGTGGCATCATACTTGTACCGGAACTGGTGAAGTTTCACTATCTCCTGATTTTCCCTGAAGAGTTTTCTTGCCTTCAGATAACCCTTTCCGGATTTAAAGAAATAGGACCAGAACCGGCCATTGGGAATATACCCGGCATCTCCATTGTACCTGACGGTAAGGTTCTTTAGATAGAATCTATGATAAAAGTCGTCGGGAGAGGTGTCTTCAACAGGGGGATCGCCCAGATACTTCCCCCGAAGCGTGGTTTCGCACTTTATCTTCTCCCCCCACATGAAGGCACGGAATCCGAAATCCATCTTCTGCCAGTAGGGCGTCTTAATCTCGGGATCGTAGCCGCCTGCCTGGGTAAATTTCGCCCGGTTATAGATCCCCGCAAAATCATAGGGAAAGAGTGTCAGCCGGCCATCCCGTGAAGGGCTTAAAGAGAGCATCTTAAGGTACTTTCTATTGAAGACAGGAGCCTGAAGGGTTGGCAGGACTTCGCCGCGGGTGTTCTGCAGGATGGGTACCGTACAGAGGTAATTCCGCTGAAAAAGCCGTTCGATCACCAGGGAGGAGAGACCACCAGAGAGGAGCCCCATATCATTCCACATGACAAAGACATACTCTCCCAAAGATTCCCCAATCCCCAGATTAATCTGCTCTCCTATAGTGTACTCCTGCTGGAGGATCAAAAATCGTACATTCGGGTGACGCCGGGTAAGGACTTCCACATCACGGGGCGCCTTTGGCCCCTCAATGCAGAGGATATCATCAAAACCGAACTTTCCAAGTTCCTGAATATAACCGGGATTGAATATTCGACCGCCCCGGCTGAGGAGGAGTAAGGAAAGTTTCCGGCTTCCGCTGTTGTGTCCCGCCTTTACGCCACCGGCCACAGTGTAGGCTCCGGGCATATTCCTAGAAATTGAAGGTATAGAACTCATCACACCTCCCGCAGATAGAGGGATAACTCTCTCTTGTATGTTCCATATAGAGTTCATCCCCCCTGGCCCAGATGGATTCGGCCGAATCGATTAATATATTTCCCATTTTATCACCCTTCTCAAGGCACTGTCCGCATTTAAGAACCGTACCATCGAGTAAAATACTTAAATCCCTCTTGATATGCCAGCATGGAAATCTTTTCATGGGGGAAAGGTCGGTAACCTTCAGTGAGGGGAGGACTCCGCAGTAATCATTATGCTTTTGGATAATCAGATCTCCGGTTATATCTTTCCACTTTCTATAGAATTCCTCAAGAGGTTTCTCATAACCTTTCAGCCTGACCGCCTGAACCCAGACCTTTCCAGGATGTTTTTCTCTCATCTTCATGAAGAAGGCCTCCGCCTCATCCATCCCCCTACCGCGGAGTTTAGAATAGACCTCTGTATCACAGCTGTCTATCCCGACGATCCACCCAATCCTGTCAGTATCAAGCGCTTCTATCTCCCCGAGAACCTCTTCCGACCAACCAAGGCCCGAAGTCTCAATTATCAGAGAGAATCCCTGTTTTTGAAGAAGGCTTTCGATTATCCCGGCAATATTCGGATGAATTGAGGGTTCACATCGAAACCCCGGGTTAATAACCAGGTCAGGGCTTAAGGATTCGAGCTTATCGGCGATCACCGCAAGGTCATCCAGGCTCAGAGTTTGATCATTCTCCCGATCGAAACTCTCCCCCGAAAAATCCGGCAGATATTCGGGTTTGTTTACCCATCCGGAGCTTATCTGCAGATCCACATAGGCGGGCAGAGTTCGTAAAATCTCCGGACTTTTCATTATCACAGCCAGTATGGAGGCCTCATCCTCCCCACCTTTTTCCATGACTCGTTCCAGCAGAAGAAAATTCCGTGTAGAGTCGGTGGTAAGAGAGACCCGGAGCAACCTCAGGTCCTCCGGAGAGATCTCGGTCTCGATGTCGACAGAGTTTATATCCCGGCTTAATACGGTAAAAACCGATTTTCGATCAATATCCCCATCATCCTGATCAGCAAGGAGCGAGAGGGCGGGAAGGATTGAAGTATCCAGGATTTCCGGAGCAAGACCATGGGGATAACCGTCGGCGAAGGAGTATTGAGCAAAATACTTCTTATGATTCCGGTACATCCTCTCCACAATTTCCGGATCAATGAGCGGGGTATCCCCATATAGATAGAAAACCCTTTTATAATCCTTCGAACAATCCTTAAAAAATGAAAAAAGGTCCGATAAGGACCATTTATCCTTTGAAACGAGCTCTATTCCTTCAACACCCTCACCATGAAGAGAGGGTGACGTCTCCGAGGTAATGATTACTGTTTTTTTTACCTTCGGAAACCTGGCCGCTTTTTCAACAACCCTTTCGAGGCTGCTGCCCCCCTCCTGAAGGGGTTTAAGGGCTAAAGGATTCAAATCAATGCAATTTATAATTACGATATTTCCCATAATATGATTATCGACCCCTTTTGATTAAATATGAGATCAGATTGCATAAACCAGTGAGGATGGGTTATTGTAAATCATGATAATTGAACAGAAACCATTTTCGGTTTCACAGCTGACAAGGATGGTGAAAGGCCTGCTTGAGAGGGAGTTTACAGGTCTCATGGTAGAGGGTGAAATTTCAAACTTCCGGCCATCGAGTACAGGCCATTACTACTTCTCCCTGAAGGATAAGGATGCGGTAATTTCCGCAGTCATGTTCAAGAATAGACTTTCAACCTTAAAATTCATGCCCTCCGACGGGAATTTTGTCCGTATCAGGGGCAGTATTTCCGTCTACCCTCCCCGGGGCTCCTATCAGATGATTTGCGAATCCATGGAAAAGGCGGGAGAGGGTGAAATTCTGGCCATGCTGGAAGAGAGAAAACGAAGACTGGCCGCGGAAGGTTTTTTTGATGGTGCAAGGAAAAGACGGCTCCCCTTCTTCCCGGAGAAAATCGGGATTGTAACCTCCCCCACAGGGGCAGCGGTCAAGGATATAATGAGGGTTACAAGGCGGCGGAATCCGGGAATGGATATCGTAATCCTGCCTGCGGCCGTTCAGGGTGTCGAAGCCGGAGAGTTGATAGCCGCACAGATAAAAAGGGCCGCCCTTTTCGATGATTTGGATCTGCTCATCGTCGGCAGGGGAGGAGGCTCTCTGGAAGATCTTCTTCCCTTCTCGGAAGAGGTGGTGGTAAGGGCCATTGTAAACTGCCCCATCCCGGTTATCTCGGCGGTGGGACACGAAATCGATACAAGCCTTGCCGATTACGCGGCTGATGCCGCCGCCCCCACCCCTTCAGCTGCCGCAGAACTGGTCTGCCCTCCCCGGGAGGAAATCCTCGACAAGGTTACCGGTTGCAGAGAGAGCATGCGCCGGGAGGTAAAGGGGCGAATGGAGAGGATCCGCTTACTTCTTGATCAATTTAAACCGGAAGAGATGAAGCGGCTCATGGAACCCCTCATCCGGAATAAACTGCTTCGGTTTGATGATGCAAGGGAGACCATGGAAAGGAGTATGGCCAACCTTATCAGCATAAAAAAACACAGGATAGAGCTCCTTCAATCCACCCTGGAAGCCGGAAGCCCCACCACGGTTTTACACAGGGGGTATGCCCTGCTGAAAGATTCGGAGACTGGTAAACTTATAACCCGGCCGGACCAGGCGCAAATTGGCGGAAAAATAGAGATAGAGATGGCTGACGGAGATATTTCGGCCATAGTAGAGGAAATAAAGAATGAAAAGCTTTGAAGAACGACTTCAGCGACTTGAAGAAATAAGCAGAAACATAAACGAAGAGTGCCCCCTTGAAGAGGCTGTTGGTCTTTTTGAAGAGGGAATCAAAATCTCACGGGGACTGGAAAAAGAGCTGGGAAAAATAGAGAGAAAGGTAGAAATCCTGGTGAACACTCCCCCGGTGGAAGAAACCAGAGGGGCCGGTTCATCGGAGAGAGAAAAACCTGCCCTGGATCTCTTTCCCGATCTGGATGAGTAGTTTTACTTAAAATTTCACTCGGAGGTGGTGGGGAGTTTACCCCCCGGGAACTCTAGCTTGTCTCCCGGTACAATCCCCAATTCACTGAAGCGCCCCTGATTCACCTCCAGGGCGTACCGTACCGAACCGGCAGAGGGAACAGGTTTCTCTGAAAAGGGTTCCATGTGATGAATCTCCCGGATGACACCCCGGGAATCGATATAAGCGATGGAGAGGGGGCTGGGTGTATTCTTCATCCAGAATGAGAGTCTCTGATCCCCCCTGAAAACAAAGAGCATCCCCTCATCATGACCGATACCTTCCCGCTCCATATACCCCCGCTGCCTCTCTTCCGAATTGTCTGCCACTTCTACCAGAAAACCATGACCATTAATTTCAATGGAAATTTCTTCCAACCGCTCCTCCTGGCGCCCCGTACAGCCAGCCGTTATGGAAAAAAAGATGAAGAAGATTGCGATAATAATTATTTTATTTTTCAAAACTGATCTATAAACTCCTGTCTGTTCATTGTCCCCAGATTTATCCCTCTGGCAGCTTCCCTGCGGAGGGTCTCAAATGTTTCCTTATGAATATACTTTACCGAGAGGGGCTTTTCCAGAGAGATCCTTACCGTATCATCTTCCCACACGGCCATATCCGGATTAAGGGATGAGAATTCGCCATACTTCTGATTGAAGGATGTAAACATGGAGAAATAATCCATTCTCTCGGAATTCAGAATGATTGTAATTGTATAAAGGAAATCATCCTTAAATTGAAAAAGTCCCCGGGAAACATAATCGGCCCCTCTGGAATCGATGAGAGTCTGGTTCGGGGAAGATAGAAGACTCACATCCGGTTCACCCCGAAAAAGAAACCAGGCATCGTCCATCAGGGCCGCCCGGGTCTCATCCATACTCAACCCGAGAGTAATATCCTGAAATCCCTTGGGGAGGGGTTGAAAATCAAGGTTCTCCTCTGCCGCAAGGAAAAAAAGGGATGTGATCAGCATCAAAAAAAGGATCCTTAGTTTAGCCATACATTGATTATCGGTAAGTGAATTGTAATTTTTCACCTGCAGTAGTACAATTTTCACATGAAAAGGTATTTTCTCATCCTGATAATCGTATATTTCGTTATTTTTCACCCCCTCTTCAGTCAGGAGACAACTCTTGAGACAACCGTGGGGACAGGTGTTGTCACTCTGGTGACGACTCCTGCAGGGGCCAGAATCCGTTTCAACAGAGAAGAACTCTCTCCCGGAGCGACTGGCCCGGGAAAAGTTGCCGCAGGGACCTACCGTATTGAGCTCGCCTCTCCTGGATACGAGGATCTCACCTATGATCTTACGGTCCGGGAAGATATAGATTACAAACTAAGCTTTCAACTCTTATCCCTTCCTGCAAGAGTGAATCTTTCCAATCTGCCTGTCGATTCCCGGATATTTCTGAATAAAACGGAAATTGACCTGAGTTCTGTCCTGGAGAAAGGGAACGGAGAGTTACAGCTGATGCCCGGATTCTACACCATGGAGATCGAAAGATTTGGTTATGAACCAGTCAAGTTGGAGATGAAACTTACCCCCGACAGAGTTCATAATTTGTTTCCGGAATTCATTCCCCTCACCTTCAGGATCGAAAAAATAAAATTTCGCAGGGCCGTACTCACACCTTCACTGACAGATGGCCCGGGGAGGATTGAAGGTTCATTCAGGGTCTCCGCCCCGGGGAGTGGTCTTATCGAAATTACCGATGATAAGGGAGCGATTGTCAAAGAGATACACCTGGGCCCCTTTACCCGTAACTTACAAAGCTTTACCTGGAATGGGATGGATAGCCGAGGGGAAGGATTACCCGACGGAGAGTATAATTTCAAGTTCAAATTTTATACTGAAAAGGAGAACTTCGCCATAACGGGCCCCCTTGCAAAAACCGGAGAGACAGAAGCGGAATACAGGATAGAGATCGACTCCCATGTGAATGATTACGCCTCCCCATCGGCGATTGGTTCAGGAGGAAGCCTCCTTGCCCCTTCGGCCTCAGTAGCGGCGGTTGAAACCTTCCAGGCGGGAAGCCTTCTGATGCTCTCTGCCTCGGATGACAGCGAGACGGTAACAGTTGCCGGAGGGTTCAGATATACCCCCCTTAAAAGTCTGGAAGCCTCCCTCCATGGTGCCTATTCTCAAAGTTCTGAAGGGGATTCGGAGGTGTTTTCGGCAGGGAGCTCGGTAAAATGTAAATTCCCGGCCCCTTACACCACCTTCCAGTGGGCCGGACTTTTAAGCCTTCAGTGGCAGATATCCGGGGACTCCGCATTCGGGGGTGGAACTTCTGAAACAGAAATCTCAACGGGGATTCCACTGGAACTCTCATTCGGCGTTTCCCATTCCGGCCCGGGGAAGGTAAGGATGTTTTTAACTCCTTTATTGAATTTTATAATCCGGGAAGATGATAATTTTATAAGCGGAGGATTAAAGGCGGGGGTTCTCTGGCAATACAGATATTTTATCACAGGCCTCTCCGTATCCGTAAGGACACAATCTTTTTCTGAAAGGTTAGCCCTGGAATCTTCCCCTTCGAGTAGTCTGGAATTGGGGTTGAGAATCCCCAGAACGGGTGTCTTCATAGCAGGATTAGGCCGGCTGGATTTTAATAAGGATAATCCCCCCCTTGTCTCTGCGGGATTGGGGATCACACTCTTAAACTGAAAATAATCTGTGTTTACTCTAAAGGACCCGGTTTAACCGCCATGCGTCCGGTATAATCCAGACGGCTTAAAAATGGACGGGCACCGGCAGGAAGGCCCTCAAAGTACTCATCAACAGCACGCCGAGCCCCTTTGAAATGGCCATAATCATCAATAACAAGAATTCCACCGGGAACAAGTTTCGGGTAAAGGATTTCAAGTTCCGCCTTCGTGGACTCATACCAGTCCGTATCAAGTCGGAGAAGAGCAATCTTCTCAGGAATCTCCTGATTGAATGGATCGGTCTTCAGGGTCTTTTCCACATCACCGGAGATCATACAGAGCCTCTCTTCGGGATAACCGATAGAAAGGATATTCTGTCGCACATCCTCGAATCCAACAGCCCAGGATCCAAAAGAGTCCCGCCCCGCCCGCTTTTCTTCAGCCATCTTCCGGGAAACGGAAAGGTTATTCCAGGCGATTACATCCTCATCGGTAGGTTCTGTCATCCCGGTGAAGGTATCATACAGATAAAGAAGCCGGTCCATCTCCCCTCTGGCCATAAAACTGAGGGCCATCAACATACAGGAACCACCCTTCCAGACGCCGCACTCAACGAGCGCCCCGGAAATCTTATTCGCATGAAGATACTCAACTCCTTTGTAAAGTCCATAACCACGCTCTGCTGATGTCATAGTGAAAGGTTTGACCCTGTCCCAAATCTCAAGGAATCCCGGCTCTAAATCGATTCGCCACTGATCGGGGGGAATGGTTCCCCATCCTATTCGATTCAATGCCCTGGAAAGAACCTTCTCGTCCACTCCATCCATCGATTTAATGCGAGAGCCCCCTTTTGTCCCGTCAGCCACAGGGAGACCATCATTGGATTCAGGTTCTTTACTCATTCCACACCACCAATAAGGGATAGAAATGCTGCTTCATCCACAATTTCAGCCCCGTTTTCCCGGGCTTTTTTCAGTTTGCTTCCGGCGGATTCTCCTGCCAGCAGGTGGGTTGTTTTTCCCGTCACAGATGAGACAGACTTCCCCCCCCTCTTTTTTATCTCCTCCACAGCCAGAGATCGAGGTTTGAAGGCTTCAAAACTCCCGGTAACACACCAGGTCTGACCTTCAAAAATTTGCGGTTCAGTGGAAGCCTCCTCCTCGGGAGCATAAAACTGAAGACCGGCAGATCTTAATCCATCTATCCTCTTTCGCACCTCCGGTTTGTTTAATTCCGATACAATTATCCCGGCAGTCACCTCTCCGACCCCGTCAATATTCACCAGGGCTTCTATATCATTTTTATCCGCCGCATCCAGAAGAGAATCCATACTGCGGAATCCTCCTTCGATCAGGAGTTCAGCGCTCCGACTTCCCAATTCGGGGATCCCAAGGCTGGCGAGAACGGTCTTGAAGGGACGGTTAAGGCTTTTGGCTATCCCCTCTTTTATCGCCTTGATCTTTTTTTCCTTAAATCCTGCAAGCCCCTCAAGGGCGGCAGGATCAAAGGTAAAGAGATCCTGAATATCCTGTATCAGCCCCTCGCTCATAAGGGTATCGACCGTTTCGGGACCAAGATTCTCAATATCCATCTGCCCTTTCCCTACGAAAAAGAAGAGGCGTCCCCTCACCTGGTCAGGACATGATGGGTTCGGACAGAAATTATGAGCCCCCTTAAGGGTGAGTTCTGCCCCACAGACAGGGCATTTATCGGGAATCTTCCACACAGGATAATTATCCTCATTTTTTTCAACCACCGATTCCACCGCGGGGATCACATCCCCCCTCTTGGAAACGGTAACCCGATCCCCCACAGCAAGCTCCAGGAGATTTATATAATCCTGGTTGTGGAGGGTTACATTTGAAATGGTTGAACCGCCGATGAGGACAGGTTCAACCCGGGCCACAGGGGTTATCCGCCCGGTCCTGCCAACCTGGATAGTTATAGAAAGGAGAGTCGTCTCCCCCTGGGGAGATTCAAACTTATACGCTAAAGCCCACCGGGGATGATGCCCTGTGTACCCCAGCTCTTCTCGAATATCAAGCTCGTTTATTTTTATAACCAGACCATCAATCTCATAACCAAGTTCGCTTCTATCCTCTGTTTCGGAATCAAGAAATTTCCTGATATTATCACTTGTATCTTCAGGGGTAAAAATATGATTTCGGGGATTCAATCGGAAACCGGATAATTCCAGTTCGTCAAGAACCTCTTTATGGGTTACAGGGAGAGTCAGCCCCTCGGACTCTTCGAGAAATCCTTCATAGATAAAGCAATCCAGAGGAACCGAGGCAACTTCCGAACTCTTTTTCCGCCTGATAGTTCCCGCCGCAAGGTTTCGGGGATTTGCATAGGGCACCTCCATCCCCTTATTGATCTCTGAAAATTTATCCAGGGGCAGATAGACCTCTCCCCGGACCGCCATAGTATACGGTCTGGGGAGCCGGAGGGGAATTGAACCTATGGTTTTTACATTAGCCGTAACATCATTCCCGACAAAACCATTCCCCCTGGTTACAGCCCGCTCAAGGATTCCATCCCTGTAATAGAGTACCATGGAAATTCCATCGATCTTTTCTTCTATATAAAAGGAGAGATCACTTCGATTATTCTTCCGGATTTTTTCCATCCATCCGATAACCTCTTCAGAGCTATAGGCTTTATCCAGGGATAATACGGGGATTGAGTGAGTTGATTCGGGAAGATCCGATCCAAGATCTGACCCGACCCTCATGGAGGGAGAATCTCCCTTTACCAGGGCAGGAAACTTTTTTTCCAGATTAGTCAGGAGATCAAAAAGCCGATCGTACTCCAAATCGGAGACGGTCGGCCTGGTTAACACATAATATTCATACTGATACTTTCGAAGTAACTCCGAAAGTCTATCTATCTCTTTTTCTGCTTCAAAAAGGGTATAATCCATGCCCGAATTATAGCCAAATTATCAGTTTGCCTCTACAACTTTCCTTAAGAATGCGTCCCGATATCCTTTTCCTTTTAGATTATAAAGCATCACACCGCTCTCATCCGGAGTAAGAGGACCAACCATAACCTTAAACCTTCGATCTGTGGTTTCGGGGGTCCAGACAACAACAGGAACCGGAGACCAACCTTTCAGTTTGTTCACAGCCGAGGAGGCTCCCACCTGGTCACCATAGACGCCAACCTGGATATAATGGAACCCTTCTTCCAGGGTAGCCACAACGGGGGCAGGAACCTGGGCATCCGAAAGCTCAGGGGCCTTTACTACCTCAACGACATCCACAACGACCTCTTCTTCGCCAGGAAGCAGAACAACTTCGACCTCGACCTCGATTTCTACATCAACATCGGTATCGGTATCGGTATCGGCATCGCCATCATCTTCCCCAAGGATCACGGTCAAAGAAGGCAGCATCTCTGGTTCAACAGGTTCATCTACAGCGACAATCTCATCGGGACCATCATCGACGACCACAACTTCCGCTCCTTCACTCTCCACGACATCCGGAATATCAAGGATTTCGGGGGGTCTGTCTTCGGCAGGTTCGAGGGTAATCTCTACCTCACCTTCATAAACAGGGACCTCGATTTCTATTTTTTCAGCCACTTCTTCTTCAGCGGCTCCGATTACTGGTTCATCTGCTGCAGCTAATTCTCCAACCTCTTCACTTTCAGGAGTAAGGTACCCATCGAAAGCATCAGGAGTCTCCTCTTCAATCGCTTTCGGCTCTTCTGGCGCTGAGGCAAGGGCAAACTCTGCCGAATCAACCGAACCGGGACTCATAAAACCATTAATTGGTTCGGGGATGTCCTCTTCGGGAGCTGAAGGAAGATCAACGTCTGCAAATCTCACCCTCTCATCGGCAGCAGGTTCCATGAAACCATTTACCGCAACAGGGGTCTCGGTTTCGAGTACTTCAGCGACTTCCACAGCACTGGGGTCATCCGGGAGTGCCGGTCGAATATTTCGATCCAGTAAATCGATATTCGGTGTCATTAATCCACTTATAAGTACCGGAGTCTCATCCGAATCATCCCCATTTTCGAGGGAGGAAGAGAGTGAAGGCTCAAAGGGTAAAGCTAATTCTGCAAAGAAATACTCTTCCGACATACTCGGTACGGTATATCCATTTATGAACTCAGGCATTTCATCTTCACCGGGGTTTTCATCGGCAAGCCGGCCATCTACAGGCGCATTTGGAAAATGGGAAATCTCCATATTGTCAATCTGCCTGCCGGGAGCTAAGTATCCCGATTCAACCAGCATAACCGCATCATCCTCACGAGTTAACTCCGCGACCTCAACACCACCTCGACTCTCCATAATAACAGGAAGAATGGGTGCCGGAAGGGGCTCTTCTCCTGGAAGATCCATGAACGTCATAGATTCAGCCACAGGAATATCCTCCTGGGCCAGGGCGGCATCTCCCGAACCACGAATAATCTCGGGTTCCTGGGGTAACTGGGTGGTAAAAAGAGCGCCTGCGATCTCCACATCGGGCTGTACAATGGGGAAGGAAGAGACAATTACCTCTTCGGCCTCCTGTTCTATTGGTGTCTCTTCGGTGAGCCAGGGTATATCCAGATCCGCCACAGAGCTTCCCTCGGGAGACAGATCGGGTTCGGGCATATCACCGGAAACATAGGTAAGAACCGGTTCTGCGGCATACTCATACTCCACCGGTTCAAGCTCAGGAATCTCTTCGGGTTCATCGGCCGGGGCCACTTCAGGAACAGCAACCTCATTCATCACTATTTCAGTGGGAGCTTCGGGCGTATCCTCTTCGGCTATGGTTTCAATTGTCTCGCCAGCCACATCGACTATGGGATCACCCTTAAATCCTTCGGGTTTAGACTCCTTTTCTGAAACCTTAACCTCTGGCTCTTCCACTTCTATAGAGAGTATCTCTGCAGTGTCATCGGTATCGTCTATTTCAACAGCCTCAACAATTTCAGGTTCAGCAGGCTCATCAGGAATGATGGCTTCGGTCTCAGCAACCTCGACTTCAGGCAGGGGTTCCGGTTCAGGCTCGGTTGTTACCGACTCAGCCGCAACAATACCCTTGGCGGCCTCGGCTGCAAAGGGTTCCACTGCCGTTTCCACCGGGAAAACAGAGAGAGCAAGGATATCATCCGTATCGGCCTGGTCGGTGGCAGAATATTCCGCCGCTGCTGCAGGGTTTATATCTGGATCAGAGGAGTAGACCTGATCTGTATTAAGCGAGTAGCTGTCGGTTTTATCGGCCTCACCAAGTGTGGCCCTCACCCGGATAACGCCGGTGGGTCCGATCTGAAGTTCCTCACCTGCCTCCTGGGACAGAAGCACGAGAAAACTACTATTTTGCAGCCTGTCTACTATTATGATCTCTGCCCGGCTTCCATTTTCCAGATTTTCAATCTCCACAAGAGTGTTTCTTGGGAAACTGTTGGAAGCACCATATAGTCCCCGAACAGGCAGTACACCGTAGGCACCTACGGTAGCACTACCCTCCCAGAGGCTCTGTGCCCCCAGAATGAACGGAACTATCAGAAACAATAATCCAAAGGTCATTCTAAATAGATGTTTTCGTCTAAAAACGCATTTTATATTTCTCATCATAATTGACTCCCGGGATATTCCCGTATTAAGGAGGTTCTCCACAATGGAGAAGGGATAAAATCCCGACTAATCCTCTCACTTATCATTTTTCGGCATAATCTTAAGGGTAACTGAGAAAAATTTTTCATTGCAGCTCCTAACTCACCCGCTTTTATAGAATTCCATTCACCATTGTGGCTAAAGCTATACCAATACTTTTGCAGATATCCCTGTCAGAATCGGTTGTATTCATTATGAAATCAGAAACCGCATATTCACCGAACCTGAGAACCTCATCTTCTAAGATATTGGTAAACCTGAAACCAATCCTGTCCGGAAGAGAATTGATCTCCTCCCCCTCGTTTTCATAACCTATCTCCAGCTCAAGCAGCCAGGACGCTCCTCCGGACCTGGCGAGTCTATAAGAGACCCTGTTTCTGTCCGTATAATCCATAATCGTAAGAGGATCCGCATAGTCATTGTAAATAATATGTCCGGCATCAAATAAACTGTCCATCAAACCGTCTTCGATGGCATAAATGATATACTCCTCCCCCATCCGCCTCTCCTTGGTGTACCAGGAATCAATGGAGAAGATCATAACCGTTTCGGCATATAAAAATGGTGAAAACAGAGATATAAATAAGATCAATAATAAAAGTACTCTTTTCATATTCTGATTATCGACTTAAATCGACCTTACCAAAACAAAAAAGAGTTGACCAGGCAGATGAATGACCATATCAGATTGATGGTATTGTTATTCCGTGATATTCTTACAGTGATGCAGCAGGAATCAGCTAAAAAGAACATGAAAATATATGTAATTCAGGTATTCTCACAGGGTGAAGAAAAGTTTATATCCCTCACCATGAATGCCTTAAGATCCATGGGGAAGTACGAATCGGAAAAGGATAAGCTTTACTGGCCCCGACGCACCCTGGAAAGGAAAAAACGGGGTGTAAAAAACCCGAGGACAGATGCCCTCTATCCGGGCTACCTCTTTTATAGAAGTACCGAGCTTGAAATGGACATCTATCAGATGTTCAAAAAAATCCCCGGTTTTGTCCGTTTTTTAAAAGACAATCAAAATATCGAACCTCTATCCAGGGAGGACGAGGAGATCCTGGTTCATTTCATCTCTTTTGGTGATATAGCAGAAACATCAAAGGTATTTTTTGATAATGATAATATGATTCAGGTTATCGCCGGCCCTCTAAAGGGGCTTGAAGGGAAAATCGTCAAGGTAGATAAAAGGAAAAAACGGGCCAGGGTTGTATTAAACCTTTATAAAGAGTGTTTTCCCATAGATTTGGGTTTTGAACTGATGGTACCGGCAGAGAAGAGTGATGAAACAGACAAAGAATAAGGGTATATATATTATCGGTGCAGGCTTCGCCGGCAGGCAGCTTGGGGAAGAGATCCGAAACAAAAATATTTTCGGGAACCTCCTGGGGTACCTGGACGATGATGAAACCCTTGGGGGAACAACCTTAACGGGAGTTCCTGTATACACACCAATCAGCTCCATCCTGAAAATTCAAAAAGCCAATCCGGCCGATGAAGCAATCATAGCCGTTCCTCAGGCGAGTCATGAACAGCTTCGCCGGATCTATAATCTGGTGACCAGAAGCGGGATCAGTAAAACAAGGTTTCTACCAACTGTTTCCCAGATTATTGACGGCAACGCTCACCTTATCCAGACTAGGGAGTTATCCGCCGAAGACCTTTTAAGGAGGGACCCGGTAGTCATTCACCTGAAAAAAAGCCTTGAATACCTGCGTGGCAGACGGGTTCTAATAACCGGAGCCGGTGGAAGCATCGGCAGTGAACTCTCAAGACAGCTCCTCTCTGGAGGGGCGGAACGGCTCTATCTCTTTGACAATGGTGAAAACAACATTTATGAAATAGAAAAAGAGCTGAAACTCCTCCAGAAAGAGGGTGTTGGCGAAAAGGCCACCATCGTACCGGTCCTGGGTGACCTCAGGGACAGGGAGTACACTAAATTCATTCTCAACAGGCTTAAGGCGGATGTTATATTTCACTGCGCCGCCTATAAACATGTGCCAATGCTGGAACACAATCCGGTAGAGGCCGTAAAAAATAATATTTTCGGAACCTTGAACCTTGTGGATGCAGCCCAGGAGGCGGGAGCCTCCCGTTTCGTCCTCATATCGACGGATAAGGCTGTGAACCCGTCCAGTGTGTATGGCGCATCCAAAACCCTGGCAGAGGAGATAGTCCTTTCCCAAAAAAACAGCAACACAGATTTCATGGTTGTCCGTTTTGGGAATGTCCTGGGCTCAAGGGGGAGTATCGTCCCCCTCTTCCAGAAACAGATCCTGACAGGAGGACCTGTCACCGTTACTCATCCGGATGTCACCCGATTTTTTATGACCATACCCGAGGCCTCCTCCCTGGTTCTAAAGGCCGGTGGTGTTGGTCTTGGCGGCAACCTTTACATCCTTGAGATGGGAGCGCCCATCAGGATCCAGGATCTTGCCAGACAGATGATCAGATTTTATGGATTTGAACCGAATAAAGAGATCGATATAAACTTCATAGGCTTAAGGCCGGGCGAAAAAATAACAGAAACACTCTGGGCCGATGATGAATCTCCGGAAAAAACCGAATATTCAGGGATTTCTCTTCTCCAGAGATCACTGAGATTTAATGGAGAGTTAAACTCTCTCCTTGATGATCTGAATACCACATGTTATCTCCACCCCGGTAAGGAAAGCAACTATCGCAACAGGATAAAGGTACGTGAATTCCTCTCCCGTTATATACCCAGTCTGGAAATACCCGAAGATGAGCCGGAATATTGATTTCATCCCTTTCGCCCTCCCATGTCTGGGAAAGGAGGAAGAAGAAGCCGTTATCAAGGTAATGAGAAGCGGATGGCTCACCACAGGAAAAGAGACCACCGCCTTCGAACGGGAGTTTGCCGAAAAGGTTGGTTCAAAACATGCCATAGCCCTTAATTCGGCCACAGCGGGTCTCCACCTTTCACTTGAAACCCAGGATATCCCGGAGGATTCATGGGTAATCACCACACCCTACACCTTCACAGCCACTGCGGAGATAATTCGGTATAAAAACGCTCACCCTCTTTTTGTCGATATCGATGAGATTTCTCTCAATATAGATCCGTTTAAGATTGAAGATACCATTAAACGGACCGGTACTGAGAAAAACATAAGGGGAATCATCCCTGTTCACACGGGTGGCCACCCCTGTGCCATGGAAGAGATAATGGCCATTGCCGGCAGAGAAGAGCTTTTTGTTACGGAAGATGCAGCCCATGCCTTCCCCTCCTTCTTTAAAGGTAAGGCGGCCGGAACCTGGGGAAATACGGGGGTCTACTCATTTTATGCAACCAAAACCATAACCACAGGAGAGGGCGGTATGGTGGTTACCGATGATGATGAGATTGCTGACAGGATAAAATGTTTACGCCTCCATGGAATTGACAGGGAGGTATGGAACAGGTATCAGAGTAAAAAACTCGCCCCCTGGGAGTACGATGTGGTCGCTGCCGGTTATAAATACAACCCGACGGATATATCCTCGGCCATGGGGAGAGTGCAGCTGAAGAGGGCAGAAGCTTTTCTGAAGGAGCGTATATCCATAGCCCGCTTCTATCTGGAATCCTTCCGTAATATTCCGGAGCTGATTCTACCAGCCGAAGCGGGTGGTCACACCTGGCATCTCTTTATTATAAGACTGAATCTGGATCGCATTTCATGTTCAAGAGATGAATTTATGAATTTTCTGTCGGAAGAGGGAATAGGAACCTCGGTTCATTATAAACCCCTCCATTTGATGACCTACTATAAGGAAAAATATAATCTATCCCCAGAGGATTTCCCTGTTTCGACACGGATATTCAATAGTTGTGTAAGTCTTCCCATATACCCGGGAATGACTGAAGAACAGAAAGAGAGGGTTGTCCGGGCAGTTCGAACGACAATCGGAGCTTCAGTCAAAAGATCTGTAACCGGGGTTGAATATGATTCATAACGAAAACCTTTTCATTGATGATTTGAATCGAAAGGATATGCTTTATGTCCTGCCTATAACCTCAAGTATTCCCCGGGGAAAGATCAAAAAGATAATCAGTCATAATCTTCCGGAAGGGTATGGAATCCTGGGGCCCGATGATATCCCCGGGAAAAAGGAGCTGGAAATAATGGGAGACACCATCCCCTTTTTTGCCGGCGAAGAACTCGATTATGAGGGGCAGACTATCCGGCTGCTCTATGGTCCCGATGAAAACATGGTCAATACGCTCCGGAAAAAAATCCGAATTGAATATGAAACCGATTTTACCCTTTATGGGTTCCGGGGATATACGCCAGAACAAATATTAAAAGAAAAAAAAGTCAGCCGTGGGAAGCTTCCCCGAAAAGATATTGAATACACCTATGAATCGGGGGAGTATCACCTTGCCCTCGAATCGTCTAATGACACGATCTTCGGAGGATTCGCCGTATTAGAAAATTCGAAACTTCTTATACAGGGAGCCTCCCAATGGCCCTATTTCATAAAGGATGCCCTGGCAAAAGGACTCGATCTCGATCCCAAAAAGATTATTATACAGGGAACAGCTGGAACACAGGGTGGAGAAAGTCCCATCTGGTATCCCTGCATTCTCATGTTTCAGGCCGCCCTGGCAGCTTTTATCACCAGAAAACCGTGTAGAATCATTATTCCCGCCAAAGAATCACTTTTAAACTGCCCGGAGAGATCCCCGGCCACTTTTAAATTCACATCCACCCTTACCCCCAAGGGGAGAGTGGCGGCAAGAAAGGTTGAAGTCGACATCGATGCCGGCTCCACGGAGGTTCTCTCGGAAGAACTCCTGGATAGACTTTGTTTATCGGTCATGGGCGCTTACCCTCTGGGGCATACAGAGATTGTAGTCAAGCTGATAAAAACCTCAAACCCGCCGCTTGATAATTTCGAAGGGTTGGGAATGGCTCAGGGATTCTGTGCCATTGAACTCCATGAAAATCATCTGGCGTCACTCCTCAACGAGGATCCTTTGGAAAGGAAAAAAACCTGGTGCCTCACACAGGGAAAACCTTTCCTGACCGGCGGCATCTATGATATTAAAATGAAACCCGAAGAACTCCTGGAAAAAGCGGGAGAGATGTCGGATTTCAGGCGAAAATACGGTTCCTACCAGCTTCGCAGCAGGAGTACCGGCAGACCCTTCCCTATCAATCCTAAAAGAGGAATTGGAATTTCCCTGGCATTTCAGGGAAACGGTTTTATAAGTGTTCCTCCCGGACGGTTTTCAGTATCGGTACAGCTTAATGCCAACGAAGAGGTTTCTATAAGGACATCCAGCGTCCCGGCCTACCCCAGGACAAAGGAGATATGGAAAGAAACCGCGGCGGAAATTCTGCAGGTAAGTTCCACCCAGATTACAATAGAGAGTATAGATACAACCAAGGTTCCCGACTCGGGACCAGCCCTCTTTTCCAATAATATTACCATAATCCCCAGATTAATCGAACAATGCTGTCAGTCAATCAAGAAAAAAAGGTTCAGGGCTCCCCTGCCGATTGCCATAAAACGAACATTCAGATTACCTTCAAGCAGAACATGGAACAGGGAGACATTCCAGGGGCAACCTTTCATCTCCATGTCCTGGGCTTCTGCTGCCGTGGAAGTTGAAATTGATCCGGTAAGCTTTATTCCCGAGCTCAGAGGTGTATGGATGAGTCTTGATTGTGGAAGAATAATGGATCTCGATTATGCCCGGTCGGTTGTGGAATCCTCTATCTACAGCACATTACATAACCATATCCGGGGATTGAAAAAAATCAGCGATTTTCCTCAGAGCGGTTCAGCATTTGAATCAAAAACCCCTTTACCCATCCATATTCATTTCTATGAAAGCAGAGAGAACAAGCCGGGGGGCCTTGGAAGTCTGGCGGCAAATACAGTCCCTGCAGCTTTTCTGGCCGCGGTAAGTCAGGCCTCGGGAATTTCCATGAATAAACTTCCTTTTGCTCCTAATCATATTTTTTCCGGAAAAGGAGAAAAAGAGTGATAATTGAATTCAATCTCAATGAAAAAGCGGTAAATATAAATGTTCCTCCTCAAAAAAGACTCGTTGATATATTAAGGGAAGAGTTCAATCTCTTTTCTATTCACCATGAATGTGGGGAGGGATTATGCGGAAGGTGCACAATCCTTATGAACGATAAACTCACCTACTCCTGTCTTATTCCCGCATTCAAGGCAAAGGGGAAAAATGTTGCCACCTATGAGTGGTTCCAGGAGAGTGAAGGATATCAAGATATAACCAAAGGATTTAAATACGCAGGCTGCTACCCTTGCCGGCATTGCGAATCCACTCGGATGCTGGCAGCGCACACCCTCCTGGAGACTTCATTCCGTCCCTCTCAGGAGGAGATCGCAAACTTTATGTCTTTTATTACCTGTGGGTGTATCGATTTCACAACCCTATTTTCAGGATTGATAGAAGCCGGGCGAATTCGAGAGGAGAGGGTTCATGAGCGATAATATACTCCATATTTACACCCCGGAATCTCTGAATAGCCTTATAACCCTTTACCATAAATTTCCCCAGGCTCTCCTTTACGCTGGCGGAACGGAAATCATGAGAAATCTGGGAACCAGAGAACTTTCAGGAGAAATTATATCTTTAGAAGGAGTCCCGGAACTTGATCATATTTCACGAACCGAGAGTTACCTTGAAATAGGTTCCTGTGTGTCCTTAAATCGCCTCCTCGGGATAGGACGGCATGTACTGACACCGGCATTAAACCAGGCCATATCTTCCATCGGGACCACTGTCACCAGGAATTTTGCCACCCTCGGTGGAAACCTCTCAATGAGGGAGAGATGGATGTATCTCATTCCAGTCATGCTGCTGCTGGATGTAAGGGTCGAAATACGAAGGCAGGGGAATACCTCCTGGCTGTCCATGGTTAAATACCTTGAAAAAGCACCACACCTGGCCTGCGATGAACTGATAACCCGATTTCGTATCCCCCTCGAAACCTGGAATATTCAGGAATACCGCCGATTTTCCAGCGTCGATTTCGGAAAATCAAACAACCTTACATTCTGTGGTATTGCGAATGTTCAGAAAGGGTATATTCAGAGATTCCGCCTTGCCCTGGGCGCTCATGGCAGCCTGATAATTCGAAACAGGGAGGTTGAAAATACCCTGGAGGGTAAAAAACTGCCCCTTAACAGCCGGGATATCCAGCCGATGAAGGAGCTCCTGGACCAGACCCTGGCGAATGTAAAGCCACCCCTGACCTCCATCCAGAAAAAACTGGCCTCCCGGTCAGTTCTCTGGTTCATAACCCGGAAGCTCGATGAGGGGATCGAGGAAATCTAATTTTTTCCTCACCCCCCGGTCTGATTCAACCTCCTTGTCCCTCTCTGTTTTTTCACATATTTGGTTTTTACTTCACCATATCGAGGATAACCCATACAGCCCTTTCTTTACAGTTTACCGTTTTGCGGATATATTATTATTAGGTGGTTTTGAGGGAAATACAATGAGTATAAAACTGCCTTCTGAACCGCAATCCGGAGGAAGTATTTGCCAGAATTTGTTCATCTTCACAATCATTCCGATTTTTCACTCCTGGATGGAGCTGAATCCGTAGAAAAAATGGCCGCAAGGGCTGCGGAGCTCGGCTGTAAACATCTGGCGTTAACCGATCATGGGAATATGTTCGGTGCTTTGAAATTCTATGCAGCCTGTAAAAAAGCAGGGCTCAACCCCATAGTAGGCTGTGAATTCTATGTCGCCTCCGGTTCAAGACTTATAAAACGAGGCACCGAAGGTGGAAACAAGTATTACCACCTGGTACTCCTGGCAAGAAATGAGGTTGGATACAAAAATCTTCTCAAACTCACCTCGGCCGGATTTGTCGAAGGCTTTTACTATAAGCCTAGAATAGATAATGAAATAATGGCCAAATACAGCGAAGGACTAATCTGCACCTCAGCCTGTATCGGTGGTGAAATCCCTCAGAATTACCTGAACGGAAAGCCAGAAGAGGCAAAAGCGGCTGCTCTGCGTTATCGTGATATGTTCGGAGAGGGAAACTTCTACCTGGAACTTCAGGATCATGGAATCCCGGAACAGAAAATCGCCAATGAGGCCATAATAAAACTCTCGAAAGAGACCGGCATCCCCATGATAGTAACAAATGACTGTCACTATTTAACCAGGGAAGATGCCAATGCCCAGGATATAATCCTCTGTATTGGAACAGGCAGAAAGAAAAACGAAACAAACAGGATGCATTTTGACGGGGAAGAGTTTTACATGAAAACTCCCGAACAGATGGCAGCCCTCTTCCCCGATCACCCTGAAGTCATCGCCAACACGGTCGAGCTGGCTGAAAAATGTAATCTTGAGATAAAGTTCCCCGGACCGCTTCTACCCGATTTCGATTTACCCGAAGGTTTTACCCTGGACAGTGATTATCTTCGCCATATCACCTATGAGGGTTTAAAGGACCGTTATGGTGAAGTTACCGTAGCGATAAAAGAACGGGCCGAATTTGAACTCAAAATTATTATCGATATGGGCTTTACCGGATACTTCCTCATTGTATGGGATTATATCCACTGGTCCCGCGAACATGACATTCCGGTTGGTCCCGGACGTGGTTCGGGAGCGGGTTCCATCGTCGCCTATGCCATGACCATCACGGATATAGATCCCTTGAAATATGGACTCCTCTTCGAGAGGTTCCTCAATCCTGAACGTGTATCCATGCCTGACTTCGATATTGACTTCTGCTTCGAGGGAAGACAGACCGTTATCGATCACGTTACTGAAAAATATGGAAAAGATAAGGTTGGGCAGATCATTACCTTTGGAACCCTGAAAGCCAAAGCGGTTATCAGGGATGTCTCCCGGGTACTGGATATTCCCTACGCGGAAGCAGATACCATTTCCAAATTGATCCCCGACGAATTGAAAATGACCTTGACCAAGGCCCTGGAGAAGGAACCGAAACTTAAGGAGATTGCCGAGCAAGGTGGCGTTTATGCAGAACTGTTAGATGTCGCCATGAGACTTGAGGGTTTAAACCGTCACTCCTCAACACATGCGGCAGGAGTCGTTATCGGGAAAACAGAATTGACCGACTATGTCCCCCTCTACCGTGACTCAAAAACAGGAGCCATATCAACTCAGTACACCATGGACAGGTTGGAAGACTGTGGTCTTGTAAAGATGGACTTTCTGGGTCTTAAGACCTTAACCCTTATAAAAAATGCCGAAACACTGGTTAAGAAAATATTACCCGATTTTGATATAGCTGAAGCTTCAGAGGAAGACGAGGCAACCTTCAAGATGCTTGGGGAGGGGAAAAGTACCTGTATATTCCAGTTTGAAAGTTCTGGTATGCAGGGAATCCTCAAACAGGCCCAACCCAACACCATTGAAGATCTTATCGCTCTGAATGCCCTTTATAGACCAGGGCCAATGCAGTTCATTCCCCAGTTCATTGATTCAAAAATGGGAAGAATGCCTATAAAATACCCGGATCCTTCTCTTGAGGAGATCCTGAAACCAACCTATGGTGTTATCGTCTATCAGGAACAGGTAATGCAGGTTGCCCAGATCATTGGCGGTTTCAGCCTGGGTAAAGCAGATATCCTCCGTCGAGCCATGGGTAAAAAGAAAGTTGCCGAAATGGACAGGATGAAAATCGAGTTCGTTGCCGGAGCAAAAGAAAAAGGCCATTCAGAAAAACACGCTATCGAGATTTTTGAAATGCTCGAACCCTTTGCAGGATACGGGTTCAACAAATCCCATGCGGCGGCCTATTCGGTTCTGGCCTACCATACAGCCTACCTGAAGGCAAATCATCCTGCCGAGTTTATGGCAGCCAACCTTACCAATGAGATAAACAACCCGGACAAATTGACCGCCTACATTGCCGAAGCTGCTGAGATGTGCATAGATCTCCTGCCTCCGGATATAAACCTTTCGGATAAATATTTCACGGTTGTGGATAACCAGATTGTCTACGGATTGATGGGAATCAAGGGTGTAGGAGGAGCGGCCGTCGACGAAATTATACGATGCCGTGAGGAGAGTGGAGCTTTCACCTCCTTTACAAACTTCCTGGAGAGGGTTAACCTTAAAACTGTAAACAGGAAGGTTCTTGAAGTATCCATCCAGTCGGGTCTCTTTGACAGGATGGATGTAACAAGAGCAACACTGATGCATAACCTTGATCGGTTGATTGAGTTTGTGAGTGCATCAAAAAGCGGCCTGGCCAACGGGCAATCGTCACTTTTTGATTCAAATGAACATGCCCAGTTCCATGAAATAGAGTTGATCCACGTTCCCGAATGGCCGGAGATGGATCTTTTAACCTATGAAAAAGCAAACCTTGGATTCTACTTCTCAGGTCATCCCATGGATAAGTACAGGGATATCTGGCGAAAATGTTCAAACCTCGATCTCGCCAACCTGGAGCGTGCGGGCGACGGAAAATCATACACTGTCCTGGGTATGATAAAAAGCAGGCGAGAGATCTTCACCAAAAAAGGTGATAAGATGGCCTTCGTTCAGCTGGAAGATTTTCAGGGAACCCTGGAAATGACGTTCTTCCCGAAAACCTGGGCCCTGGTCTATGAAAGAATACAGGTAGATGCCATCATAGCAGTTGAAGGAAAGATGGACAAAAAGAGAGGTACGCCGCAGCTCCTCGTTGATCAGATCCTGAACCCGGATGAACTCAAAGAAGTGAATGAAAAGGAACTTCATATCAGATTGAGTCGGGGAGAGTGCAGTGAGGATGATCTACTGGACTACAGGGATTTCCTGATCCCCCATGCGGGAGCCTTTCCGATCTATCTGCACGTCCCCAAACCGGCATCAGACGGTGAAATTATAGTAAAAGCCTCCGGACAGCTTAAATTGAGCGGAGAGAGTGAAATACTGGAATTAATTAAAACACACCCCTTAACCGGGGACATATGGAAGGAGTAAGAAATGCAGCTATTCATGAAACTATTAAACGGCCTTCTATCCGTTTACATGTTGTTGTTATTCATCCGGGTGCTGTTAACCTGGTTCAGGGGTCCCGCCATGGGAAAACCCGTAGAAATTTTGAAAATGGTAACGGATCCTTACCTTAACTGGTTCCGAAGATTCAGTTTTTTAAGGTTGGGGAATTTTGACTTCTCCCCCCTGCTGGCGTTCATAGTCATCGGTGTCGTACTGAATATCACGTCAACGATTGCCGCCTATGGTAAGATCACCCTGGGAGTTGTACTAGCCCTTATAGTATCATCCCTCTGGTCGGCGGCCTCGTTCCTTCTAACCATCTTTCTGATAATTGCGGTTGTCCGGTACATCATGTATCTGGTTGGAACTTCCGCCTATTCGACCTTTGCCAAAACCCTTGAGAATATGCTTGAGCCCATAAACGATTTCTTTCGAAGGCTCCTTTTCAAGCAGAAGTTCATGGCCCAGAACAAGATGACAGGAATCTCAGCTATAGTCCTCTTGATTCTTCTTGTGGGAGGAAATTTTCTTATGAGATACCTGACGAAATTTCTGGCAGAGCTCCCCTTCTAAACTGCTCAATGTATCTGAATGAACTCGCCCGTAAGCCTGATGAGCTCAAAGGGGTTGGTCCCAAGACAAGCAAAGCCCTGGCGAAGGCGGGTGTTCATTCAGTAGCAGATCTTCTACAGTACTATCCCCGAAGTTATGAGGATAGACAAACCTCTGTCTCTTTAAGTGAAGCGGAAGATGGAAAGCGGGTTAACACGATCATAACCGTACTCGGTCAGGAATATTTCGGCTGGGGACCCAAAAAAACACTCAAAGTCTGGGTTAAAGACGATACAGGCTCAGCGACTCTGGTCTGCTATGGAAGAAACTTCCTGGCAGATAAACTTCGCAACGGGACGACCCACAGGCTGACTGGACTCTTCCAGTATAAATTTTCGGAACTCCAAAGCTCTTCATTCGAATTTGAGGAGGTAATTCCGGGGGGAGAGATGAGCCGGAATTTCGGTCGTATTCTCCCCATATACAGCCTGAATGCAGAACTCACCCAGGGAGTCCTGCGGAAAGCTCTGGATTCAGCCATGACTGGATTCGCCCAATACCTTGAGGAAGAGCTCCCCCTGGAAGTGATCAAAAACAATGGCCTGCTCCCCTTGTCGGAAGCGATAAAAAATATTCACTTTCCCGAAAACCCTGAAAAAATGCGGCTTGCCGCCGAGACCCTGAAATACAGGGAGCTCTTCTATCTCCAACTGATGGTGGGACGAAGAGCATGGGAGAGGAGAAGCCAGACCAGGGATAGGGCCAACCTGACGGGAGTGTGGGTTGAAAAACTTCTTAAAAATCTTCCTTTCAGCCTTACGAAGGATCAGGAGATGGTTCTTCAGGAGATCCTTGGGGACATGTCCGGCGGAACATCCATGGCAAGACTCGTACAGGGGGATGTCGGCTCTGGAAAGACCCTCATCGCCTTTTTAGCCGTCCTTTACTGCAGGGAGAGGGGGCAGCAGGCGGCATTCATGGCCCCCACCGAGATCCTGGCACGACAGCATGGGGAAAACGCCGCAAAACTCCTGGAACCCCTGGGTATTCGGCTTGGGTTCCTTACGGGCAACCTTAAGGACAAAAACCGTAAATATCTCCTCGAAGCCCTTAAAAACGGGGAGATAGACCTGCTCATTGGAACCCATGCCCTCTTTACCAAAGATGTACACTTCCCGGATCTCGGCCTCATCATTGTTGATGAACAGCATAGGTTCGGTGTTAACCAAAGGCTAGCCCTTAAAAAAAAGGGGAAATCACCAGATTTCCTGCTCATGACAGCCACACCTATTCCACGAACTCTGGCTATGACAGCATTCGGCGATCTGGATGTGTCACTCATTAAAACCATGCCCCCCGGAAGGATCCCCATTGAAACCCACCTCTGCCGGGATGACAGGGAAGAAAAAGTGTTCGAATGGGTAAGGAGGGAGATTGATGCGGGGCATCAGATCTATTTTGTCTTTCCACTTATAGAAGAGTCGGAAAAACTAAATCTGAGGAACGCCGAAGAGGGCTTCAGGCTTCTTCAGGAAAAGATTTTCCCCGGCATCCCCATGACCCTGATCCACTCCCGGATCCCCGAAGAAGAAAAAAGATCCCGTATGGGTCTTTTTACCAGTGGGGAGGCAAAAATCCTCGCGGCAACCAGCGTTGTGGAGGTCGGAGTCGATGTTCCCAATGCCACCTGCATGGTCATCCACAACGCTGAAAGGTTTGGTCTATCCGCTCTCCACCAGCTGAGGGGAAGGGTCGGCCGTGGCAAGTCCGCCTCCTACTGTTTCCTAATCTTCGGTGAGACTCTAAGCGAAGACGGAAAAGCGAGACTTAAAGTCATGAAAGAGTCTACCGATGGCTTCAGGATTGCCGAAGAAGATCTTAAAATAAGAGGCCCCGGAGACCTGACAGGAAAACTCCAGTCCGGCTTCCTTCAGCTGAAAATAGCCGACATAACCCTGGATACAAAACTCCTCACCCAGGCCCGTGAAGACGCCTTCCACCTGGTTCAGCAGGACCCGGGCCTTCTTTCGCCCGACAACAAAGGCCTTCGGGAGGTCCTCGAAAGATGTCCCCCCTACCCTTCAATCTTTTTGGAATCCGGTTAGACGGCCCCCTGTTGAATTAATCTTACTTCACATATATCCTACACAGCATGAGAATAACCGGTGGAACATACAAAGGCAGAACTGTCAAATGCCCCAAGGGCGAAATTCGACCTGCCATGGACAGAATGAGGGAGTCACTTTTTTCGATCCTTGGTAACCTGTCAGGATCATCATTCCTGGATCTCTTTTCGGGTTCCGGGCTTGTGGGCCTTGAAGCAGCCAGTCGTGGAGCAGAACCCGTTGTATTGGTGGAAAAAGATCCTGGCAAGAAACGGGTCATAAGAGAAAATATGGAGATCGCAAAGGAGGATATCAAACTTTACCTCATGCCGGTCCAGAGATTCCTGAGACAGTTTAAGACGGATTATGATATCGTCTACCTGGATCCCCCCTTTCCCTTCGGCCAAAAAGTAAAAATGGTAATCGAAGTATCTCAAAGGAAGATCGTAAAACCCGGTGGCCTGATCATCATTCACTACCCTGAAGAGGATGTCTGGCCGGAGAAAGTTGATGATCTGGAACTGATTGATAAACGAAAATACGGAAGATCTATCCTGCTTTTCTTTAAAAAACCGGAATAAAGTAAATGGTATTAATAATATCCCTTGAGAAACATGGAATTATTTACTGATCTACAGAATCAATCCATCTACCCAGGCGTTCAACCTTGGACTGCAGTTTATTGGGAATAATTGACTGAACAATTTCTTCCTGATCGGGACGGACGGTCTCCTCTTCGGCTATACCTGCAAGCTGCAAGAAATACAAATCTTGTTCAGAATGTTCTAACATGTTCACACCTTTTCGAGCCACTTGGGATAAGGAGGCCCGTTCCTGTTCTGTCATCTAATATAGTCCAATCTGCATATTTTTTCATGACAATTTCCAATTTTTTCCTAATATCTATAACGGAATCCACCCTGGGGTCTTAAGTTCACACCAAACTGATCAAGAAAGTCCCCGGCAAGCGTTGGCGTCCAGGAGGCCACATACCCAAGCTCCAGGGGTATCGAAAAATGACGAAAAAGGATGAGTTCAATACCGATACCAAAACCACTGGAAAAAGCAGTATTAAAACCGCCCCTTTCATACTCTTCTGATATGGTATTCCACTCGTTGTTGATATATCCATTGTGGTTCAGACCTGTGAAAATATAGAGCTGTCCGGCAAAAAAACGGGAATATTCATCCCTATAAACCGGGAAGTGCAATTCGACACCAAGGTTATAATTTAAAAGTGATTCAAAAAAACCTATATCGGCGCCATAATAGGCCCCTCCGGCGAACTGAATGGACTTTCCATTCTCCATCTCCTTAAAATAGCTTAAACCATAACCGGCAAGCTCTCCGGCCTGAAACCCCAGAGCTTCCTTGTGCAAATCAAAAACCGTCTCTTCAGCAGGGTTATTCTCACCAAAAATAAAGGGTATTACTGTAAAAACAACAAGAATAAAAATAATCAACTTCTTCACCATACCCATACTCCTTCTATCAGAAGATTTTTTCACATCCAATTGAATTATAACTCATCGACACCTCAGATCCAAAAAATCCTTATCATTTTAAATATAATCTGGATTTATCCAAGGGTACCCAAAAATACTATTCTCTGATATTCTTTCATAAGGCTCTTTTAACAATACATACAGATTAAATATCTTCAAAATTATTAAAAGAACCTTTGATATCCGATTTATCAGGAGTTTATTGTGCCACTTAAGAGTGAAAAGATTTTAAATCTACCCCAGGGAACAGAAGTCATACATTTAGAGGAAGCGCTTCAGCACAGAACGCTCACCAGAACACTGAACGACCTCTACACATCATGGGGATATCTGCCGGTAAAAACACCGGTATTCGATTTTTATGATAATTACCGCCAGCTTCTCACCGGCAAGGGGAAGGATAATATCTACAGACTTATGGATAGAGATGGGGATCTTCTCATGCTCAGATCCGATATCACCCTCTTTCTTGCACGGCAAATGGGACTCCTCCTAGGAGAGACAGAACTCCCCACCAGGGTTTGCTATTCAGATATAATCCTCCGGCATCAACACAGGGAAGATATTTCCAAAAACGAGTTTTTTCAGACGGGGGTTGAACTCATCGGTTCGGACGGTCTCGAAGGAGATATGGAAATCCTCCTCCTCCTGAATAAAACCATGTCGAAACTGGAACTCCCCTATTATCTCCATTTGGGCTCCCGTAACCTTTTCAACCTCATTATTGAAGAAAAAAACAGAAGCATCAAGCTGATAGAAGCGCTCTCGGAAAGGGATATAGAATCTTTAAGGAGCGAGTTCTCCGTCCTGTTTACTCCGGAAAAGAGTGCCTTCCTTTGCACCTTCTTTCAGTTCATTGGAAACGCCACCGAAATGAAGACCTTACTCACACGGGGTAAGGATTTTCTCCCGGTGGAAGCATTAAAGGAGGCCGAATATCTGATCAAACTCTCGGAAGAGCTTAACTCCACCGGAATAAAAGGAGAGCTTCGACTCGACCTCTCGGAGATTGGAAGTCAACCCTACCATACCGGCATAGTATTCCAGGCTTATATGGACGGGCTGGACTCGGCAGTAGCCTTTGGCGGTCGTTATAATGATCTCCTGGCACACTTCGGTTTCGATGCACCTTCTGTAGGGTTTTCCATCCTGCTCAGAAAAGTGGAAGCTTTATTAAAGAAAAGCAGTTTTGAAGAACTTGAACTGAAACCAGTTAAAGCCGAAGGCTGCAGCTGGAAAGAGCGATTTGAAAACGCTGAAAAATTGAGAAAAGAGGGGAGAATCGTCACACTATGAAAAACATCGAAAAAGAACCACTCACCCTGGCCCTTCCCAAAGGCCGCCTGACCGAACAGGTTAAAGAGCTCTTTGAAGAAAATGGTATGGGGTTTTCCTTTGAAAACAGAAAACTGGTAGCCCATGACAAACAGGGGCTTTTGAAGATCTATCTGGTCAAAAATTCAGATCTCCCCACTTATATCAACCATGGGATCGCGGGGTTGGGCGTATGCGGTGATGATGTACTTTTTGAAGCGGGATACCCTTTTTATAAACTGAAAACCTTCTCCTTTGGCGGAACTGCCATGTGTATTGCCGGGCATAAGGGGGACGTTCTTGAGTATACCGACAAGGAACTCAAAATTGCCTCGAAATTCACCAACTTTACAAGGGATTATTTCAGTAAAATGGGAATCCCCGTGGAAGTCATAAAACTCAACGGTTCTGTGGAACTGGCACCCGTACTTGGGCTTACAAGATACATCGTGGATCTCGTAGAAACAGGAAATACCTTAAAGGCAAACAACCTTGAAGTGATAGAAAAGCTTGCGGATATAAATGTTCACCTCATCGCAAATCCAGCCTATTATAAAATTCACTACAAGAGAATCAATGAAATGGTCGATAGGATTAAGGATGGAGGAAAGGATGAGTAGAACAGCTGAAATAAGCCGAACGACCAAAGAGACGAATATAAAAATCCTGATAGATCTTGATTCCCGGGAAGAACCCAAAATCGATATAGAACTCCCCTTCTTCACCCACATTCTCTACTCAATGGCCTTCCATGGAGGATTCTATATGGAAATCACCGGCCGTGGAGATATTGATGTGGATCCTCACCACCTGGTAGAGGATATAGGCCTTGTACTGGGAGATGTTTTTACCGCCATCCGCACGGCAGATGGTCCCCATAAACGATTCGGTCATTTTATTATCCCCATGGATGAAGCCCTGTCGGAAGTTACAATAGATGTGGCAGGCCGCCCCTATCTGGTCTACAATGCGAATTATCCCCAGCCTGTGGCCGGGACATTTGACATATCACTCCTTAAAGAGTTTCTCCTCGCCTTCGCAAATCGTGGGGGGATGAATATACATGCTGTTTGCAGATATGGAGACAATTCCCATCATATGGCCGAGGCCCTGTTCAAAGCACTCGGAAAAGCATTGGGACAGGCATTCTCACCGGCAGAAGGGAATATTATCCTTTCGACTAAAGGAAAATTATAAGAATATATCGTTTTAGCCTATATTTTTAATTATTTTATATAGGCTAAAATACAATCTTCTGTTTTTATCAGATTTAACTTTGTAAGATATGTAAAATAAGTTAAATCTCTCTATTTATCTTATCAATTATTAGACAAATCATTGATTTATTATTAGGTTTTAATTAGAATATATTAGAAGATGAATAAGGATATAGACAGGATTAGGGATAAGTTTCCTGAAGAGGGATTCATAAAAGTCTCAGATCCAAGAGTACATAGCCTGACCGGCCAGCAGAGAATTGCTCTCATTCGGAAGGGAAATGAATTGTTTAACCAGGGGAATCTGGAACAGGCTAAAAAGATATTTCTTACAACGGGATATTCCGACGGGATCATAAGGATTGCCGACAAATGCCTGTCATCGGACCCTCTTGAAGCCTTAAGGCTTTATAAAATAGCACCGGCCGAAGAGAAGGCCGAGAGGCTGATGGAAAAGATAGCATCGGTTGTCAGAAAATGGATAAACTATTAGGGGTTGCATTCCCTGATAGATGTATTAGTATTAAAGACAGAATAATAAATCAATAGCACCATAGGGATAGGATAGAAAAAATGGATGAGATTTTTGACGGAAATAAACCAGATTCACTACGAGGTATGAACCAGGATCACGAAAAAGAGAATGCTATCTCAGAACTTTCGAAGCGTGGTTATCAGTTGCTCAAAGAAAACAGGACAGAGGAAGCGGAAGCATGCTTTTCCAAAATTCTGGAGGAACAGCCTGAAAATAATTATGCCCTGGTGGGTATGGGTGATACGGAAAGAAAAAGGCATAGATATAAATCTGCCATTAATTTTTATATGACCTGCCTTGAGCATCATCCCGGTAATAATTACGCCCTCTTCGGACTGGCCGACTGCCATAAAGCATTAAGACAGTATAGTCAGGCCATACGAATTTGGGAAAAGTACCTCCTATATGATAATTCCAATATCACCGTACTTACCCGTGTGGCCGATGCCTACAGGAAGGTAAAAGATTTTAAACGATCCAAAGAGATTTATCTTGAAGTTCTTGAAATGGAGAAAGACAATGCCTATGCCCTCATAGGTATCGGTCACCTCTATTACGACTTCCACGAATATGCCGATGCCCTTAAATACTGGGAACGGATGCTGGAAGTGACCAGGGATCATGTGGATATACGAGTTTTAACCTCCCTTGGAAACTGCCATAGAAAACTCAAAACCTTTGAAAAGGGACTTGTTTATTTTGAGATGGCATACCAGGCACAGCCTACAAATTTTTATGCCCTCTTTGGTCTTGCAGACTGTTACCGCGGTCTAAACATGCACAAAGAGTCCCTTCAGTTCTGGGAAAAAATCCTCGCCATGGATCCCCAGAATAAGGTTATTCTTACCAGAAGCGGTGATGCCTACAGAAATATGAATGATTACGACAATGCAGAGATCTTCTACAAGAAGGCATTAAATATTGAAATGGATGTTTATGCCGTCCTCGGTCTTGCCATGATCAACAAATCGAAGGGAAACTACGCGGAAGCGATCGTGAGTCTTGAAGGATTGATCAAAAGTGACCCTAAAAATCACAGATTATATGTGGAAATTGCCGAATGCTATGTCTCCATGAAGGAAACACAAAAAGCAATTTCCATACTTATGGATTTTCAGAAACTCGGCCTCAGAGACACACAAGTGTCCCAGTATCTGGAACAGCTCAGATTCGGAACCAATTAGACAGGGGCCAATGATTAGCCTTACAAACTTTACACCCGACGAGATGGTAGAGGAAATTAAACTTCTTCTACCATCTGTAAATTTACCCCGATTTCGGGGTAAGCAGATTTTTGCCTGGATATACCGCGGAAAAACCGATTATAAAGAGATGACAGACCTCTCGCCCTTCCTTCGGGAACAACTTGAGGAGAAAGTTCCCCTCTATTCCAGTGCCGTCGAATCGGAGCACCTCGATGAAGACGGAACATTGAAACTACGGATCCGCCTTCATGATGGACTTTTCATTGAAGCAGTACTCCTCACCGACCAGGAAGGCAGAAAAACAGCCTGCCTTTCCACACAGGCTGGATGTGCAATGGGTTGTACCTTCTGCAGGACCGGAGAAATGGGAAAAAAAAGAAATCTTGAAGCCGGTGAAATCGTTGAACAGTTTCTTCACCTGGAACAAACGGCGGGCGGCGAGATAAGCCATATTGTTTTCATGGGGATGGGAGAGGCTCTGGATAATTATGAATCATTCGTAAAATCAGTAAAACTCATCTCTCACCCTGCAGGCCGGGAAATGAGTCCCCGGAGGATGACCCTTTCGACCTGCGGCCTTGTTCCGCAGATCAAAAGGCTTGCCGACGATGGTATCCAGGTCAGACTGGCTGTATCTTTAAACTCGGCCAAGCAATCCATCCGTGAAGAGATCATGCCCATCGCCAAAAGATACTCAATCAACGATCTCAAGGCAGCTTTAAGATACCATCAGGAACAGAGGGGGAAAAGAATAACCCTCGAATATGTCATGCTCGGTGGGGTGAACGACAGAGATCAGGATTTAAGGGCACTCTGCAAATTCGTTCCCGGATTAAATGTAGTGGTAAACCTGATCCCCTGGAATCCAGTTCAGGGAAACACTCATAAACCGACAACCGAAGATAGAATTCGAAAGTTTCACCAGGTTCTGGAACAAAACGATATAGCCGTAACCCGAAGATTCAGAAGGGGACGCGGAGTAGATGGAGCCTGCGGTCAGCTGGCAACCTGATATTTTTTGACATCCTTCCTTTTTCATAATAGCAGCAAAAAAAAACCGGACTCCTACTTAAGGAAGCTCCGGTTTTTTTTATCCAAATTATTAATATCTACTGTTCCAGAACAGCCCTTATTCTTCGCACACCGGCCGAAGAGGACTGTTCCTTCTTAATTTTAAAACTTCCCATGGTGCCGGTCTGCTCGACATGGGGTCCACCACAGACTTCGGTTGAATAATCACCAATTGAATAAACCTTTACTTTTTCTTCATACTTGTCAGCAAAAAAAGCAAGAGCACCTGTCTCTTTGGCCTCATCAAGGGTCATAATCTTCATCTCAACCTTCAAATCACGTTGAATCTGCTCATTGACCATACCCTCAACACGCTGAATCTCTTCGGGAGTCATCTTCTCGTGATGGGTAAAGTCAAACCTGAGCCTCTCGGGAGTAATGTTACTCCCCTTCTGCTGAACATGATCCCCAAGGACTGTTCTAAGGGCCTTGTGAAGCATATGAGTGGCCGTATGCAGGGCCGTAGTCATATCCGAATGGTCAGCCAGACCACCTTTGAAGCTCTTCTCGGCTCCCTGTTTGGAAAGGGCCTGATGTTTTTCAAAAGCCGTATCAAAACCTTCCCTGTCCACGGTAAGACCGTGTTCGGCGGCCAGCTCTTCAGTAATTTCCACGGGAAAGCCATAAGTATCGTAAAGCTTGAAAGCCATGCGGCCGGGGATTATTTTCTTAGGATTCTTAAGGAGGTTGGGAACCATCTTTTCAAATTCATGCTCACCCTTCTGGAGTGTTTTTAAAAACCTCTCCTCTTCTGCCAGAAGTTCAGCTAGGATCTCGTCCTTGCGACTATACATATCAGGATAAATATCTTTGTAGATTTCAAGAGCAGCGGAAGCGGGAACCGAAAGGAATGTTCCTTCGATACCAAGCTTTCTGCCATGCCGGATGGCCCGACGAATCAGACGCCGTAATATATATCCCTGTCCAAGATTTGAAGGAGTAACGCCTCGTTCGTCACCAAGGATGAAGGATGAGGTTTTGGAATGGTCGGAAATGATTCGGATAGAGAGATCATCCTCATCATTATCCCCAAATTTCTTACCCGAAATTTTTTCAATTGCGGCAATTATGGGTGTAAACCCCTCTGTTTCATAAACCGTCTTCTTTCCCTGAAGGATGGCACTGGTTCTTTCAACACCCATCCCGGTATCAACACAAACCCTTTCCATGGGCTCATAGGTGCCGGCTTCGGTTTTATTGTACTGCATGAAAACATCATTCCAGATTTCGAAATACTTTCCACAGGAACAACCCGGTCGGCAGTCGGAGCTGCAGGCCTCACGTCCAGTATCGATAAACATCTCCGAATCGGGACCGCAGGGTCCGGTCTGACCAGCGGGCCCCCACCAGTTATCCTCTTTAGGAAGAAAGTAGATCCTCTCCTCGGGGAGACCTAATGAACGCCAGGTGTCTGCCGATTCATCATCACGGGGAACAAGATCATCACCCTCAAAAACCGTTACCGAAAGTTTTTCAACAGGAATTCCCAACCATTCGGGGCTGGTAATGAACTCATGGCTCATGGTAATGGCTTCTTTCTTGAAATAATCACCGAGAGACCAGTTTCCAAGCATCTCGAAAAAGGTAAGATGATGGGGATCACCAACGGCCTCTATATCTCCGGTTCGGATACACTTCTGAAAGTTAACCAGTCTGGTTCCAGCCGGATGGGCCTCACCAAGGATGTAGGGTACCAGGGGGTGCATACCGGCGGTGGTAAAAAGAACCGTGGGATCATTCTCAGGAAGAAGAGATTTTCCGGCTATCTCCTGATGATTCTTTGATTTAAAAAATTCAATATATTTCTTGCGAAGTTCGTTAGCTGTCATGGGTAGATATTATTTATCTATGGGTGGAATGTCAATATGAGGGAGGGAGAGGTCGTATCCTAAATAAAGCATTAAGCAGCAGTTCTTTATATGACGAGCAAAAAAGACTTGAAAAATATCTAGACAAGTTGGAGCATCTATGAGACAATCTC
>JAEINK010000093.1 GCA_016342585.1 Spirochaetales bacterium | reverse complement strand
CGGATAATATAAGTTTTTTTACGACAACGAATTGGAAATATATCTGCAGTAGATTTACATATATCAATAGATTCTAATAAAGATATCAATCTTCAATCCTGCCTTAAGTATAGTAAGGACTCTGTAAAAAAAAATCCGGTATAGAGCCTCATATAATATTTGATAAAAACTGTACCATGTGTTTTTCCTGTCTCCATTACTGTCCCGGAGAAGCGGTTAAATTCAAAAGGATGAGTCGAAAGAAAAGGTCTTTTCAGTATTACCATCCGGAAATTCCTGCTGGAGAAATGATTAAAGCCCGCATTTGAGGTTGTTAGATACAGAAATCATACGGGACCGGGTGTTAAAACATGATTACACAGATAAAATTGATATTTCATTCCAGTATAATTCTGTATCCTGCTTTAAAAATTCCTGAAGGTTCAAGGTTTATTATTCCCTCTTTTTTCTCTATTTCCCCGGGACCGCCTTCGGTTGAATCAACGCCGTACCAGGGTTCCAGACAGATAAAAGGAGCATCTGTTTTTGGTTTTTTCCAGATTCCAAAATGGGTGAATCCGGGGAATTCCATGGTGATCTTTTTTCCTGTCGAATCGTTTGTCTCTAAGGTTATCCTGAGGGATACAAGATCTCGGAAGATGAGGGCTCCATTATCGAAAAGATTATGATTAAGGTCTATTGTGTCACTGTTTTCAAGACAGGGGGCCGTCTCTCCTGTGAGTATAGTTTTCTTAAGAAGAGTTCTGGAGGTTTCCTTTTTTCCCAGCTTCAGTCTGTAATCTGAAAACCTTTTATTCCCCTCAATGGGACAGTTGAATGCCGGGTGACCGCCGATTTGGAAGGGCAGACTCTTTTTATCCATATTCCAAACCTCGTACTCAACTTCGAGACAGTTATCGTGTATCGAATAAATAAGCGATACCTTGAATTCAAATGGATAGTTTTTCATTGTTTCGGCATTTGATTTAAGGTTGAAAATGATAGAATTCCGGTCACGGCATTCAAGCACCCATTCAGATTTTCGTGCAAAACCATGGCTTTTCATGTTCCATGTCTTACCAGCATAATCATATGAGTCATTTTCCAGCCCGCCTATTATGGGAAAGAGAAGAGGGGATTGACCTGTCCAGTGATCCGGGTGGCCCTGCCAGAGGTATTCATGTCCGTCGGAATCCTTAAGGCTTGTCAGTTCTGCTCCAAGACTCTTGAATTCGGCTGTTATTTTATTATTGGAAATTATAAAGTTGCCCATTGTATTCCTCCAGTGATATCTGTTGGTGTCATGGGCATATTATAATATGTTTTCTATTCTTTCTGCACCATTAAAAGAATTTTTCTAAATCTGTAATCCGTTCTTCAAGATTCATTATTGTTTCATTAAGCTGTTCAATGTATATATGAGCTATTTCCAGCTCGGAGAGAATCTGTTCCCGACGTTCCGACATATTATAAGGCTCATCGCCAAGAGCATCTTTTCCGGAAACATTCGGAAGATGTTTGTTGATCCACATAGACTCTCCATGTTCTTCAATGGAGGGTATTGAATAATCATCCTGAAAAACGTAATCAGCGACCCAGGTACCTGAGTTATAAAAACCACCGTTACAGTTTATTGCTCCAAATACATCCACAGTATAGGCAGGACTTTTTCCAAAACCAATAGAGCCGCTATCGGTGATGATGATCTCTGTCCCCGATACTGCCTGATGAATTGTTATACCGCCACCTTCATTCTGAATATTCAAGGTACTGGCCACCCCATTATTTCTGGCTTGAATTTCATTATCGTCCATTACAATATTGGGAGATGCAGATGCTCCTGTTTGAATATATCCCCCGGATCCTAATGCTGCATCGGTGCCGCCAATAATATGCAGTTTTACTAGTGGTGTTTCAGTTCCTAATCCTAATTTATCATCATAGAGAACAAAATGATCATAATTCCAGGGAGAACTGATTATAGAGAAGCGGTTACCAGTTACTCGGAGAGCATAATCCTTGAATCCTGCGTCAGTGTCAACCAAATCTAATTGGCCACTCCAGCCCGAAAGTGAGAGCTGACCTGTATAATCTAATTGTGAACCGGAGCCCCCACTGGAAATTTCAAGCTTGGTGTTTGGAGATGAAGTTCCAATACCAATCTTTCCACCGGTGATTAACATCATACCGCCGGAGACCTCGGTAAGTGAATCCGCATCACTTGCAAGATTGGAACTGTCGACAGCATCATCAGCTATCTCAGATGAACTGACAGCATTATCAGCTATCTCAGAAGTACCGACAGCATCATCTGCTATCTCAGAAGAACCTACAGCATCATCTGCAAGGTTGTCGCTGTCCAGATGACCATTCAAGAGTGAATAAACCAGGGAAAAGCGGGCATTCATCCCTGCTGCACCAATTAAATCTCCAGAGGAATAGTCTCCGGGATAGGTGATGGTTTCCGCCCCGGCTGCTAACAGTATGATAAGAAATATAAAAACACTGACAGTCATTTTAAGACCTTTTTTCATTAAATCCTCCCGCAGATTTTTCTCTTTTAATTTAAATAATCATCTATTCTATCTCTATTGAAATACCGCCCCACCGAAAACTGATACTCCGATTACTCCATAGGGGGTTTGGGTTATAGTTTTCGAAACTATTTCTGATACATTTCCAGCCTTGTCCTTAAGTTTATAGTATATGGTTCGGACTACAGGTGTCGGTTCAGTTTCCACATCCCAGGTTCCTGCGTCGTCTATGACCCAATCTGTTACTGTCTCTGTGAATGTTTCCCAGTCGGCTCCGGAGAAGCCGGAACCATTAGAGATCATCATTTCCGGATCCTCTGTACCAGTACCGTCTGCTGTCAGTGTAAGATTTACTGTTGTGAGGTTTGTGTACCCATTTTCATCATCGATCACCATTGTTCCTGTTGGAATTGTGGCATCGTAGGTTAAATCAAATATCCCGGACCCGGCATTAGATCGCGGATCTCCTGTTGATGCTGTCGCAATACCTGAAGCGATTTCTATGGATGAAACTGAAGGGTTTTCGGGAAAGGTCACATCGACTGTATAGATGGTTGGATCTGCGGTTGTCTGAAAATTGGAGATCGAACAGTTTAGAGGGGTGATATCACCAACCTCAAAATTATCCATTTGTTCACTGAAGGTTATTTCAATCGGGATCGGGTTTACTTTAACGTAATGTCCATTTTCTGATGAGATAGTTGTTGTCGGATAATCATCGTTGAATCCTACAACAGTCTCAGTAGCCAGGGCGGATGAGTCGTTACTTGTAAGATCTGCGGCTGCTCCTGCCGGTATATCTATTGTTATTTCAAGAGGGCCGCCGGTTGCTGTGATTTCGATGTTGTATCTTATATTATTTGAGGATTCGAAGCTTGAAACAGAAGCTGAATATGTGCCGGAGTCATCTGCGATATCGATATCCGATTCATCAAATCCTGTTACCTCTTCACTGAAGATAACGGTAATGGGAAAAATGGCGGTTCCTACATAGTCCGACGCCTGGATTAATACAGTAGGGGCTGTTCTGTCACATATAAATGTGAAATGGTTGGAAGCATTATTACCTGTGCCACTTGAAATTAAAACTTTGTTTGAAGGAAGATAAACACTGACGACTCCTTCGGTAGGATTATATAGATCTGCTGTAAAGGTTATATTATCACTAGTATTGATATTTTCTATCGTCCCACTTGAGACTGTAATATCATCTATAATAAATGTAGAGGAAACCATCTCTTCACTGAATGTGAATATAAGGGGGATGGTGATCAAACTTGTATTAGGAGCGGCGGAGCTGCTGATTTCTACTGTTGGAATACTGTCGTCATAGCTGATGGTAATCGGGGTAGAAAGAGCATAGGACCCATTGCCCGCGGTATCGGTTCCCGCATCGGACGAGATATTAAGGGTCACATCCATAGCTGTTTCCCCGGTATTGATTTCGGCTGTAAAGATCGGGTTAGCCGAGTCATCAAAATTATTAATGCTTGCACCAATTGGAGAAATTACGATGTCTGATTCATCAAAACCGGAAACTTCTTCACTGAATGTGATTGTAATCGGGATCGGGTGAATATTAGTTGGACTTCCGTTATCCGATTCTATACTGACTTCAGGCGATGTTGAATCATAATTAAAACTCAACAAGGTCGATGCCGCATTCAAATTTCCGGCAATATCCGGAACTTTTCCTGATGGTAAATATACAGAAATTACCCCTTCACTTGAAGGATTCGTTAAATTGAAGGTAAATATTATATTATCTTCGGTTATAAGATTCTCTGCGTTTGCATTGGTGACAGTAAGCATACTGGTAGAAAAGCCGACAACAGGTTCATTGAAGGTCATAGTTACAGGAATCGGTGCTGCATTCGTGATAGAAGGAATCTCTGATGCCAGTAATACTGTTGGAGAAATTAGATCAGAATCGGAAGCAACGGCAGGTCCTATCACGGTAAATGAAAATGCACTTTCATTCCCATCATTGCTTTTAATAATAATTTCTGCCTGTTTTTCTCCAGTACTACCCACTGGAGAAAATGTCAGTGTTAGTGTAAGACTTTCGCCAGGATTCAATTCTCTATCCTCCAGAGCAGAGATAGAGAATTGATCTGTATTCGATCCTGTAAGTTCCAGAGCATCGGTTTCCGGGAAAACTAATTTACTTGTCCTTCCCTTGTTTGTAATAGTGATCGTACATTCCAGAGTCCCGCCCAATGGAAGATTTTCAAGTCGGATTGAATCCGTTTTACTGATTTTTTCACCGTCAAAAAGGACCGATATTTCTGGTGCTTCGAGAATATCCATAAGGTTATTCTTGCAGCTGAATACCGCAAGTACTCCAAGAAGGAGCAGGATAAGACTAAAAAAGACTCCTTTTCTTACCATCATTCCTCCTCCTCTTCTTCCCATAAGACGATTCCTTCAGAATCATTTATATTGGATGCTCTGCTGCCGCTATCTGCTTTATCGGAATCAAGATATGAAAATCTTGCAGCGAGTTCCGAGTCAAGGTTTTTAACTATTTCATAGTATTCGGAGGTGGAAACGGCATCACCCAGGGAGTGGCTTGTTCTTGCCAGACATAGATTTACGGATGGATTTTCAGGTTGAATAATTTGTGCTCTGGAATAATATCCCCGGGCTTCATCCATTCGATCTTCTATAAAATTGATATTTCCCAAATTAAGCAGGGCAGGGAAGTAATCCTCGTTTTCCAGTGCTGATTCAAACTGTTTAACAGCCTCATCATTCTGTCCATATCTTGCATAGAGAACTCCTAATTTATTATAGGATTTCGGACGCCCCTGGTTACGTTCAATTTCCCCTTTATATCTCTCAATCTGTGGATTCATCTCTCTCGAAATAAATACCGATAATTCCTCCTGGAATATTTCAACTACCTTTTCTACAGGAGGCATTGATATTCTACCACCTTCTCCAGGAAGACCAACCGGTTCGTAATATTGCCAGGCAGTCCTTATAGGAAAGAACCCTGTCTTTCCTGTGGGATTGTGTTCATTCCATTGTCTCGCTCCAAGATCCCAGGCCTCAATGAAAGAATCTTTCAATGCGGTGATTTCCATGGGGATCCAGACCTTCCCTTCCATAACAATAAGATTTTCCCTGTTGTAGAAGGTTCTTGATGCCTCCGCTGGGGGTATTCCCAGGGCGAAGGCCATAAAAATATGTCCGGGGACAGTTATGAATGCGGTCTCCATTCCCAGAGCTTCAAAGAGGGCGCAGTGCAGTATCGAAAGATCATCGCAGTCCCCAGCTCTGTACTCCAGGGTTTCCCGGGGAAACTGAAGGAAGTCGATGGCTGTTTCTGAGCTTGAAAGATCGGCGTAGGATGTTGTCGGGTCGATCACATAGGTTAAACCGTATAAGGTAAGGGCGTTATGAATTGCAATCGCCTGCTGGAGGTTTTTATTGATCGATGAAGACCTGCTTTCATGAAGCATGGAGGCGACATTTTTTGCGAATCCCATTATTGCAGGATCCTTGGCTGTAACAAATGCCGCAGCTCTTCTGTCATCATCCCAGGTCATGGCGTTCCGGTATTGCATTCTCATTGTTTCCGAATGAGCGTCAGTATACTGAACTCCATCAATCTTATAATTCAAGGTAAGTTCCGCTGCAACCTTTGTTCCTTCGGTTATTCCTAATACTGAATTATTAAACAGTGCCATGATATCCACATTTCCTGTTTCTCCCGGGGCAAGTGTTTCCGGGACAGTACATCTTTTAGGTGAATCCATATACTGGTTAACATAAAAATCCAGGCTTATATCTGTTATTTCATCTTCCCTTGGATTAAGGATTATTGCAGTTCCAGCCGGGTTGTCGTCGTAGTACTTGTAGAAGACCGGGAATATTTCATCGAATTCCAGATTTATTATTTTGGGGGGGAGTCCTTCGAGGATGGGACGACCCTGGATGTTCAGTTTATCTTTAAATCTGTATGTTAATCCTGCTGATATTCCAAGGCTGTTAGACAAGCCCAGAAAAGCCTGATAGGACGCATTAATATTCAGGCTTAAGGCCGGTAAGAAATCAATTGACGGCCCTGCAGTTACAGTTACTACAGGTATTCCTGCTGTCCCGGTTTCTCCGTCATCCGTATCCATCATGCAGACAGAATATCCGCCCTCTGCCCCGGCGAAGAAAGAGAGCCATGGCAGGAGTTTCAGGTTAACACCTCCACCTGCTGTCAGGGCAAATTTTGATAGGAATTGCTCATCTTCCCCATACCTTGTATTTCTGCCATATTCCATGCTGGCTGATATATTGAACGGATAAATTGGCTCGGGGGTAAAGAGAAAGGAAGCCCTCGCAAGAAGGCCAGGTTCAAAATATCTCTCGCTACCAGCTAATGGGAGATCTGCTCCCGGAGTAATTCTTAATCCAAATGAACTTTTATATCTGTCGGTTGATTCTGAAATGGCTAAGGTAGTACAAACAGATATCATTAGTAATACTAATAATTTCAATTTCATAAATTCCCCACTTTATAATCAAATTATACAGTACGATAGAATAGATTAAAAGTAAAAATAGATTTTTCATATGATTTACAGGAATTTCAGGTAGCTTTAACCTTTTTTTGTTTTAAGTTTATCTTTCCAGAGGCCAGCCCCGCGGCAATAAGAAGAATACCCATTATTTTTTCAATTGCGATAGGATTTCCATTGTATAAATCTAATATTATCCCTCCGGATAATTCCCCGGTATAAATTCCAAGGATGACCATCAGAGCTGGAGCTTTTAAGAGGAGAAACGCAATCGTTCCAGTAGTAAAAACTCCTATCAGACCGCCTCCGGAAATTATATACCATGGAAGGCCGGAGATCTCTTTTACCGCGCTACTACCGAAAATCAGAAAGATGGGGATTATGAGTGTGAGGGCTGATATATAATTGAATAAGACTGTTTTTGGAGTTCCCCACCTCAGGGTATTCCCGGCATTCATACTCTGCTGAATCATAAGAATGATACCCGGAGTCCAGGATATGAGAATCCACAGAAGGGCAACCTCCTCCTTGAAGCCGATTATAAGTGAGCCGGGGATTAGAAGGGTCGGAGCTAACAGCCGCTGTAAAAGGGGCGACTTGTCCCTCTCCTTTGAATATAGGCTTTCGGTGATCGAAGCGGCCAGGGTCTGACCTGCCAGGGAACCGCTTAAGGATACCAGTATGCCTCCTTTTAAATATGAGACACTTGCAAGAAATACGATGGCAGATCCGAGCATTCCTGCCGTAAGGTAATACCACGGAGCCTTTTTCTTTAGTTCTTCCGGGCTGTATTTTCCAGGGATTTCACCTCCCGCCTGTATCTGATTCCTGAACCCTTTTAGAGGAAGGATCTTAAGGAGCAGGGTAAGAACGAGTATTCCAAGCAGTCCGGAAATGTGGATATTTAAAAGCGCACTTAATCCTCCTGCCGCATCCTGAAGGATTCCGTTTAACTGGATCATCAGGGCAACCATGAATCCTGCAAAAATCGAAAGAAAAAGAAACATATGGACCCTCCTTGTACTCAAGGTCAGGTTCGCATATATTTAATTGAGGAGGTAGGACATATGTCCCATATTAGTCGGATAAAAAGTTTTTTTTCCGAAAATCCTTCAATGATTGGCAGGAGATGGAAAAAGGGAGAGTATCTCTGTATGGAAGGACTGGATTTAGAGCGTCTTTCTCTCCTTATTTCCGGTCGGTGCCGGGTTTTTCGGGATCTGAATAATGGTAGAACGGTTTTATACCGAATATATGTACCAGGTTCTATAATAGGAGATATTGAGCTTTTTTCCGAAGGAGAGGCCTCCTGTTCCGTTCAGTTTATTACAGATGCTGAAACGGTCTCTGTCACTATGGATAGTATCCGTACAAATAAGGATCGTTATTCAAGGCTGATCTTCTATCTGGGCCGAGGGCTTGCAAGAAAACTCCATGAGAATTCTCTGTCTGAGGCCTTGAACACCTCCTATCCTCTGGAAGTCCGGCTTGCCCATTATTATCTTACCTTCACCGATTCCGACCTCTTTGCATCGAACCTCGGGCAGCTTGCCGAATGGATGGGCTCCTCTTATCGCCATTTAACCCGCAGCCTTGCGGCCTTAAGCCTCAAGGGGGGGATAAGGAGATCCAAAGAAGGGGCCGTGGCTGGATGGGAAGTATTTAATCAGAATGTTCTAAGGGAAATAGCCATACCAATGTTGGAGGAGGAGGGGAGGATTCTCTTTGAACCAGGAGAACCTTTGGGGGAATGAGGCCTTCTATCAGCAGGAAAATTATAAAAATCTCTATATTTTTCAATATTATTTGATCGGGAACCTATTATAATATGATCATGAAAAACAGGATCAAAATTATTGCCTGCAGGGTTCTTGAAACGGAACTTACCCGGGCTGCAGAGAAAAATAATATAACTGTAGTAAATGAATATCTTGAGGCGGGCCTTCATGACAACCCCAAAAGACTTACTTTGGAACTTCAGGCCGCCATCGATAGAACAGATCGGGAGATTACCGAAGGTAAATCCGAATTTGATGCGATACTTATAGGTTACGGAATTTGCGGTGGTGGAACTTTAGGTCTCCAGGCAGGTTCTATCCCCCTTATTATTCCCCGGGTCCATGATTGTATCTCTCTCTTTCTGGGCTCTTCAAAGCTTTATCGGAAAGAGTTTGCCGGTAATCCAGGTACTCTCTATATGACCCGGGATTGGTACGAACATAAAACCCAGCCGGTTTCAGTTAAAGGAAAATCCCGGGAGGCGGGTAATCGAAATGACTGGAATATAATCGCAGGATATAAGGATATCAAGGAAAAATACGGTCAGGAGAATGCGGAAAATATTTATGAGTTTTTAAACTCCTGGCAGAAGAATTATACCCGTTCTGTTTTCATCGATAATGGTGAGGGTGAGAACAGCAAATATGCTGATTATGCAAGATCGCTGGCATCTGGGCTTAAATGGGAATATAAGCGAATTGAAGGTTCCTCAGTTTTTTTTGAATCCATGGTGACCGATAGAACTTCCGGGGATGATATTCTTATTGTTCCTCCGGGTCATATTATTGGCTGGGATCCTATGAAGAAGGGAATTTACAGTCACCATCCCGAGAATCAGGGGGATGACCCATGGCATCGTCCACCACCTGTTTCCGAAGAAACTGATAGTGAAGTAAATGTGTCCCGGCGTGGTCTCGGGCTGGGAATTGATGCGGGTGGAACCTATACCGACGCAGTTATTTATGATTTCGGCAGGAAGCTGGTTCTTGCAAAATCAAAGGCCAGGACTACCAGGTGGGATTTTACAGCAGGTATTTCCAACGCTCTGGAAGGTCTTGATTCGGCTCTTCTAAGAAAAGTGGATATCTCTGTGGTTTCCACCACCCTGGCTACCAATGCCATAGTTGAAGAGACGGGTAGAAAGGTTGGACTGATTCTAATGCCTATCGCCAATTTAGACGGAGGGAAGGTTCAATCTTATCCTTTCGCTGTTGTGAAAGGCAGTGTAAGTATCGACGGGGAAATTCTTGAACCTGTGGATAAGGAGGAGATTCTTTCGGTCTGCAGGGAGATGATAAAAAAAGAAGGGGTCGAGGCCTTTGCCGTTTCCGGTTATGGTTCGACCATAAATCCCGGAAATGAACTTGAGGTAAAGGCTCTTGTAGAAGAAGATACCGGCATGGGAGTTTGTTGCGGTCATGAGCTCTCCTCCATTCTCAACTTTTATGTCAGAGCAAATACGGCAGTTCTTAATGCCGGGATTATTCCGCTTCTGGAACAGTTTATCAGTGATCTTGAGGAGTCTGTTAAATCCCGGGGGATAGCCGGGCAGATAATGATCGTCCGTGGAGACGGATCTCTGATGAACCGTGAGAAGGCAGTGCTGCATCCTGTGGAGACAACCCTTTCCGGACCTGCCGCCAGCATATCCGGGGCAAGTTTCATGACCGGAAAGAAAGATGCCATGATTATCGATGTGGGCGGTACAACATCGGATATCGGTATTCTCGAAAACGGTAGAATACGGTTGACCGGGGAGGGGGCCAGGGTCGGTCGATGGCGAACCCATGTTAAGGCTGTAAATATGTCTACCCTTGGAACTGGAGGTGATTCCAGAATCCTTATTTCCGATCTTGAGATTAAAGTGGGACCCCGGAGGATTACGCCCATCTGTCATCTTCAGGATGTATCGGGAAGTAAGGCGGCTCTGGAATTTATTTCGGAACCCGACCCTGATTATTTTACCTCCACAGCCCCAATGGAAATATTAAGACTTACCGGAAAAGCTTCTGATTTTAAACTCAATAAATATGAAAAACAGTATCTGGAGCTATTATCGGAACGCCCCTATTCGATAAAGGAACTATGCTCACGGCTTAATCTGGGGCTTTGGAAAATTGTAAACACCGAACGGCTGGAGCAGACTTCTGTCGTTGAACGCTATGGATTAACACCTACAGACCTCCTGGTGGCCTCCGGGGAATTGGATCTCTGGGACACGGAATACAGTCGGAAGCTTATGGAGTTTTTCGGGGAAATCTGGTCCGGCAGGGAAACCTCCCTGATGGAGGAGGTTTTTGAAACAATCAGTACCAATATCCTGAAGACTCTGGTCCTTCAGGAATTAAGTATATCCGGAGAGGATGCAGAGACATATCTTGCGGATCCTGTCTTTAAAAAACTGCTTATTAAATTAAAAGGCGACTCCTCCGCCTTGAGTATAACTCCATCCCTGAATCTTGAGCTAATCGGTGTAGGGGCCGCCGCTCCTTTCATACTTGAAAAAACTGCCCGGGAATTAGGTGCCGAGCTCATCCTTCCGAAAGACGGTGATGTGGCAAATGCGGTTGGTGCAGTAACAAGTCTTGTTCGGGTGGATTGTTCCGCCGAGGTTATTCCTTCAAGCAGCAGTGGTTTTCAGGTTATCGGTTTAGGGGAAGCAAGAACATTTGAAGAATATTCGGATGCCTGTGATTATCTTGAGGAGGCGCTTGCTCTTGAGGTAGTCTCCCTGGCCGAAACAGCCGGAACGAGAGAGAAGCAGATTAAATGGCATGTTGGGATTAGGATGGGTACGACAAGCAAGGGGGGGGCAATATTCCTTTCCAGAGATTACACCGCCGAGATCAGCGGTCTTCCTGCTTCGGTTGAATCTACCGCTCCACAGCTATAATATCTCAAATCGAATACTTTTTCGCAGCCCTTAGGCCCTTGTCTCTATTCTCTTCTGTATGTATATTTTTATTGTGAAAAATCGAAAAATTACCTTAACAATAATCTCTCTTCTTTTAACCATTCTGTTATACAGCTGCGCTTCCTATACTCCGGAACAGGATTTTATTTCTGCACCTCCTTTCGGATTGAGAATTCAGGAGCAAGGAAATTTTTATCTTATTAGCCCTGAAATCAAAAGTTCAGGTTCCGGAAATACTGATGGGCGTGGTGTGATATTTTATCCCGGCGGTCTTGTAAAGCCTGCGAGCTATATCCCGTTTGGATCTCTTCTTGCCTTGGAGGGGGCATCGGTTTACATAGTTAAGATGCCCTTTGATCTTGCCGTCCTTGCTCCATCAAGGGCAGATAAGATCCGCCCTGCTTTTCCTGAAGTTACTGAATGGATAATCGGCGGCCATTCCCTTGGCGAATGATAGGAACTGTCATTTCGACTTTATGACGATTTTGGGTCGGAAAATGGGATTCCTCCCGCAATCCACCGAAT
>JAEINK010000092.1 GCA_016342585.1 Spirochaetales bacterium | reverse complement strand
AAACATAGTAACAGAGATTCATGGGGCTCTTTTTTTATCTTCTCATAGGGTGACAGTTAATATTAACATTCGGGTCTAACCTTACCGCTCAAGAAATAATTTTACATCCCACCGAAAGCAGAGTATAATTGTATTATTACTCTCCGAGTCTTAGTTTCTAAAGGATGAAGTTTGATGAAATTTCTTAAAATCCCAGGGAATTATGACCGAAAGGGCCGCGGAAGAAATGAACCGGCCTCCCGTGTTTGGAAAGGAGAAAAAACTCGGAGGTTATAATATGGATAAAGTAGTACGTATCAAAATGGGTGCTTCCCCGGAATACACCATCGAAACCATGGGCGATTATGCCGGATTAGGTGGAAGAGCCCTCACTTCGAAGGTTATTGTCAAGGAAGTTCCACCACTCTGTCATCCCCTTGGAATTGAAAACAAACTGGTTATTGCTCCCGGCCTTTTAAGTGGGAGTGCCGCAGCGATTTCCGGACGCCTTTCGGTGGGATGTAAAAGTCCGCTTACCGGCGGAATAAAGGAATCAAATGCCGGTGGACAGGCTGCACAGGTTCTCGCCCGAATCGGCATTGGTGGAATCATTATCGAAGGTGAAGCCGATCCCGGCAAACTCTACACCCTCGTTTTCAAAAAAGATCAGGTAAGCATTGTCAGTGCTGATCATCTTAAAGGTCTGGGAAACTATGCCACAGTTGAGAAGTTGATCGCCGAATATGGTGAGAAGCCTGCCTATATGTCCATTGGACAGGCTGGTGAAATGAAACTTGCCGCAGCATCAATCGCCTGTACCGATATTGAATTACGCCCGACCAGGCACTGCGGTCGTGGTGGGGTCGGTGCTGTTATGGGGGCAAAAGGTGTAAAGGCCTTAGTTTTCGATGATACCGACTGCCCAGTCAGAAAGCCAGCAGATTTAGAAAAATTTAAAGCTGCCAATAAAGTATTTATCAATGGTATAAAGAGTCATCCTGTCTCCGGCGAGGGCTTACCTGCCTTCGGAACCAACGTCCTTGCTAATGTTATAAATGAAGCTGGTGGGTTTCCAACAAATAACTTTAAGATGGGCCAGTTTCCCAATGTTGCAAAGATCAGTGGTGAAACCCAGGCCGAGACGGAAACTTCGCGAGGCGGGCTTGCTACACATGGATGCCATCGGGGTTGTGTAATTCAGTGTTCCGGAACCTATGTGGATAAAAACGGAAAATATGTTACCAAGCAACCCGAGTATGAAACCGTATGGGCACATGGTCCTAATTGCGGTATTGATGATCTCGATGCAATCGCTCAGATGGATCGGATGGATGATGATTTTGGACTGGATACAATCGAAATGGGTGCCACCATTGCGGTTGCAATGGATGCGGGACTTGCTGAGTTTGGCGATGCCGAAGGTGCCATTAAACTTCTGAAAGAGGTTGGTGCCGGAACTCCTCTTGGTCGAATCCTTGGAAGCGGTGCAGCTGTTACTGCCAAGGCCTTTGGTATCGAAAGAGCGCCCGTAGTAAAGGGGCAGGCCATGCCCGCCTACGATCCCCGACCAATCCAGGGAATAGGGGTAACCTATGCTACAACGCCCATGGGTGCCGATCACACGGCCGGATATGCCATTGCCACGAACATCCTTAAGGTAGGAGGATTTGTTGATCCATTAAAACCCCAGGGGCAGATTGAACTGTCAAGAAATCTCCAGATCGCTACAGCAGCCATTGATGCTACAGGAATGTGTCTATTCATAGCTTTTCCAATTCTTGATCAGCCCGAAACCTTTCAGGCTTTAATCGATCTTCTGAATGCTTTTTATGATCTGAAATTAACAGCTGATGATGTGACCGCATTGGGAAAGAGCATTTTAACCGACGAGAGGAATTTTAATAAGGCTGCAGGATTTACCAAGGCTCATGACAGACTCCCTATGTATTTTAAGCGTGAAAAACTCCCTCCCCATAATGCGACCTTTGATGTTACCGACGAAGAGCTTGATCAGGTTTTCAACTGGTAGGAGTGTAAATATGGAATGGATCCGGCTTGATGAAAACAACGGGGGCGATGTGAATCTTCTGACCCTTATTCAGACAGGTGTCTGGGTTGAGTTTGAGGTTGATGAAACCGTTTCCGAGTTCATTCACCGGATCCTTTCTATAGATAAAAAGAAAATGCATGCAGAAGTACAAACTCTACTTCTTAACAGCCGGGTGGTTGATGACCCTGATACAACTTGTCTCCAGTACGGTGATATTCTGGTTCTTTCGGGTGCCATGCCCGGCCTGGTGGGAGCAATGCTTAGGAGTGGAAGTCCTATTAAGGCCATGAGAAAAGAGATCAGCGGGGCTGAACCGAATGAAAGCCCCTCTGAACCACCTTCCTTTTCGAATAAGATCCCTGAGGGACCTCTATCAGAAGAAGATCCGAATATTTCTTTCCTCAGGCTTAAGCTTTTCAATACAATCCTTATTAATTATAAAAATCGAATATTAAAAACCGGATTCTATATCCCAGCGGCAGAATATGAATCTTAATTCAATGGGATTTATCCAGGTAAAAACCTTCGCGACTCTGAGTAAACTATATCCCGGGTATGAGCAGTATCCTTTAGAGGCTGCTGATTCCGTTGGAACCGTAATTGATCGGTTAGGGATTCCTGCAAATAAAATTGCCATTATTTTTGTAAATAACATACATGCAGATAGAGAGCTGGTCCTTAAGGCTGGAGATGTCCTTGCTATTTTTCCTCCAATAGGGGGGGGGTAATTTCTTCATTTCTAATTATTATAAAAAGTGTTTGAATATATCACCTCATTCATGCTTTACTTTTATTTAAAAAATATTTTCAGCGAGGTTTATATGTTCAAAAAAATTACTATGATTCTTCTCCTCATCCTTTTGCTCGTTCCTTCGGTTTCGCTTTTCAGTTATGAGCCCCCTAAAAAAAATGCAGTCAGTTTTGACCCGATTTCAGCCTTATTTAATCTTTGGTCAGTCAGTTATGAACGAGGTTTTACTGATTTAATCTCGGTAAAAGGCGCCGTAACGTACTCTCCCAATTTTTTCTGGGTCTCAGAAATTTCCTACCTGGATGTTCAGGCTGAAGGACGATATTATTTTGGCGCTCATCTTAAGGATGTTGCTGAGGAGCTTCCAATCGGACAGGAAATTACCGGAAAACTGTTTGCCAATGCTATCAATGGGCTTTATGCCGGGGTATTCCTTGGTGGTGTTACAGCTAAAGCCAATGACTATGTTTCTGGGGTCACAACCTATGATGCTACCTTCTTTGGTCTTGGCGGTGGTGTAAATGTCGGTGTAAAATATGCTATCTGGGGAGATTCTTTTTCACTATTTGCCGAACCCTTTCTTGGTTACAGGCTCTATTTTCCCGTTGGAGGTTTGGGCGGATGGAGTTACAAGGATTCCGATGGCGTCACGATTAATGAAAAACCGGATGGGTTTGATGATGGATTTAACCGGACTGGTTTCAACTTTGGTGTTAATTTCGGTCTATCATTTTAAAACAGTAAGCTCATTTTCTACACCATATATTAAAGAGAAGCCCCGAACAGGCTTCTCTTTTTTCATTTCCGGTAATATACTGTGCCATATGAATGGAACAAACAGAAAAGACATTAAACCCGGTATAAAAGTGGCTGTTGTGCAGAAACCACATCAGCGAACCGGTGAACTGACCGAAGGTGTCGTTAAGGATCTCCTTACTAAATCTCCTAACCACCCCCATGGAATTAAAGTTCGGCTTGAGTCCGGAATCGTTGGCAGGGTGAAAGAGATCCTGTAAATAAAACCACGGAGAAAAAATGATTTGTAAAAGAGTAAGGAGCTACTCTCTGTTTCCCTTGTTTTTTCTTGTGATAAGTCTGTTGATATACTTTACAGGCTGCCAGACGTCTTCGAAAAGCGGTGAAGGGGAAACTTTTGTCGATGGGGTAACCTCTGCTTCGGGGAATTATTACTATGAGGCAAATTCGTACTCCTTAAAAGAGCTGAAAGAGGTTCTTTCCTTATATCCCTATCCCGCTGCGACTGCGGTTTCCACGGTAAACCTTGATGGTTCTCCTAATCTCGCCGTTACTATCCCGGGGTTTAGTAAACAGGGGGACTATCTGATCCTTGGTTTAGCGGAAAACAGAACCCGGGAAAATATACTCCGGGACGGCAGGGGCGTCATAATTTTTTATGATTATACCCCCGGAGCTGTAAAGGAAGATCGCAATAAGGGGTGCCGTGTTATTGTCCGCTGGGTAGGGCCGCAACTCAATGATGAATTGAACACCCGGGATGAGCTTGAAAAACCAGCGCTCTATCTTATGATTGAGGATTTGCTTCCTTTGGGCTGATCCTCCCAGGCTCTGAGTTCCCGGAGAGATTTATATGAGGAAATCTCCATCCTTGATAATTGGTTTTCTCGTACCATCCTTCAAAATCGCCGTGACATTCACTTCAAGCCCTCCTATCATCATATCCTCATGCATAAGAGAGGTATTAAATCCAATTTTCTGAAGCTCTTTATCACTTAATTCCCTGGGTTCCTTCATGGTGAACGGGTATGCTTTTCCCAGGGCAAGGTGGCATGCCGCGTTTTCGTCGTAGAGGCCGTTATAGTAGAGGATCCCCGTCTCTGCAAAGGGTGAGTGAGGATCTACCAGGGCCAGTTCTCCAATATACCTGTTTCGTTCATCGGTTTCAAAAAGATTGTTAAGGGATTCGACCCCTTTAGCAGCTCCATAATCGATAACCCTGCCCTCTTTAAACTCAAACCATGCCTCTTCAGGGATTGGACCCAGCTGATTATGCATTGTGAAGGGTTTTGTGAGGGAAACTTTGCCGTTAACCTTTCGGAAATCGGGGGTTGTGAAAATCTCATCGGTAGGGACATTGCTCATGAAGGGTTCCCCATGGATAGATTTATCGTATCCTCCTACCCATCTTGCATCCTGATTAGCGCCAACCATCAGATCTGTTCCCGGGCCTTGAAAATGGAGGTATTCCGGTGAAAGATCGTTCAGGAAAGCACTTCGAGCAGCATCTCTTTTCATCTTTGCATCCCAGAATGCAACGGGATCATCCTGATCCAGTCTCATTATTTGTATTATCGCTTCCCAATACTTCTCGACGGCCTTTTCTACAGGAAGATCCGGAAAGGCTTTGTGAGCCATAGATTCAGAAGGGAGGTAGGTGAGAGTCCAGGGGTACTGGTTTGACATGGCAGCTTTTAGCTTTGTTTCTTTCAATTCACCGAGAGCCTGGAAATAGGCCGAAGATTTTTTTGCCGGTAATCCTTCATAAACATCAGCCTCGGATTCACTCAGGTATGCGGCGGATTTCCAACCCTTTTGTATGGCTTCCCGGTCTTTTTTAAGAAGGTATTCGGGGAACCATATCTCTTCATTGGACCCCCTTATTGCTTCCGCCCTCATAAAGGGATCATGATAATTCAGCTCAATATAGAGAGCCCCTCTTTCGTAGGCTTTTCGCACGAAGTGCTTTGCCGCTTCCCGGCAGTCGTAGTCAATACTCAACTGTATTTTATCACCCTTTTTCAAATTAATGGCATGGAGTAATATATCTGCTATTTTATCATAATACTCTTTGTACATAGGAACCCCTTAATACTTGGAATTTTCTCAATAGTCTATTTTAAAACCCTTCGTTTCTTTTCTTCACCGCAATCAATGAGCTTCATACCGATTGTGGCGATTAGAACTACCGAAGCAGCCATCAGCCAGGTAAACTTGAAAGAGGTTTCATCAAGAACGGCTCCTGTTATCATGGGACCTATAGCGTATCCGGTTCCCATGATAAGGGGGAGGATAGAACTCATTCTTCCCCTGTGGGAGGCCGGGGTGTGATTCATGATGAATGGCATGGAGGATACGGCTTCAAGGATTTCGCCGGTAGTAAAAACAAAGACGGCAATGAAAAATGCCGCTTTGGTTGATATCAGACCCAGCATTCCAAACCCCAGGGTGAATAGGATTCCTGCGTAGAATATCCTTCTTATGTTACTTCGGTTCTTCAGAAGAGCCGTATATATCGGGGTAAATACCACAACCGTAACCGCGTTAAAACTTCCCATCATCCCAAATAGTTTTGCCCCTTCGGTGGGGAAGTTGAATTCCGCATGGAGGGGGATAAGGAATGACCATTGAGAGTAGACGAACCTGTATCCGAAAGCTGCCAAAGCGAAAAGGATCAGTGTGGGGCGGGCAAAAAGTACTGAGATAATAGATTTGTCCGTTCTGGCTTCCAGATCCACCATTTCTATATTGTGGCCGTCCGGGACTTTGGTTTTTGCAGGGAGTGTTTGAACCTTTCCCGCATCTTTTATCATTGTCTCTTTGACCAGAAAGGCTATCAGCAGGATGGCCATAACGGCGGTTCCCGCGTCTATCAGAAACATAATTTCAAGATGGTTTTGAAACAGGAGCCCGGCAATAATCTGGGCAAAGGCAAACCCCAGGTTGAAACCCAGGTAATTAAGTGAATAGGCACCATCCCTCTGTGTGGGTGTGGTAAGGTCCGCGGTCATGGCATCGTGGGAAGGGCCGGCGACTCCAAAGCAGAATGAGGCCCCCATAAGGATGTACACCATAAACATGGAGGGTTCCAGGAAAATACAGAATGCGTATCCTGCAGCCGCTATCAGCTCAAAAATAATCAGAACCTTTTTGCGACCGAAGGTGTCCGATAGTTTTCCGCCGATAATACTGGCGGGTGCGTAGAAGGTTCCCATCAGCATGATGTAAAAGCCTGTTTTTGCTCCGGAAAGACCAATCTTTGTGCTGAGAAGAAGTGTCATAAATGGAAAAATCAAGGCTCCCATTGCGTTAATTGTTTTTGAGATAACGATAATGTATATCTCTCTGCTCATTCCCATGTAAGGGGCAAGTAATTTACTGATAACTTTCATATTTGAATTGGATTATATCGTATTATCTCCCTATCTGCAAATTAAAGTGGAAATAATCTATTTTGTTTTTATTGTGTATAGATTATTATTCATACTGCAATGTTAGATGAAGAGATAAACGACATTCCGGGAGCTCAGGAGTATCAATGGTTTCGCCTTGATAATGCGGCTAAGGTTTTTCCGGCTGTTCTATCAACGCGAGTGACAACTGTTTTCAGGATTTCTGTGACTTTAAAGGAACCGGTGACAGTCTCAGTTCTACAGACTGCTCTTGGAAATATTATGCCTAGATTTCCCTATTTTCGTGTACATCTTAGGCGGGGATTGTTCTGGTACTATTTTGAGACAAACCCGGGAACTCCCGAAGTTCAAATGGAAAACCCCTATCCCTGTTCCAGGATTAATCTTACCCGGCATGTTTTTCCCTTTCGGGTCATAGCCTATGGTCGTCGAATTGCCCTGGAAGTGTCCCATATGCTGACCGATGGGGCCGGGGTTCTTACCTTTTTGAAGGCTTTAACTGCTGAATACCTGAGTCTAAAAGGTGTTCCGATAGACGACTGGGGAGATATTTTCCGTAAAGATGATGAGCCAAAGGCGGAAGAGTTTGAATATGCCTACCGGAAGCATTACAGGAAGAATATTCCGGGACCACCTAAACTACGTAAAGCCTTTCATATTCCTTATAAGCTCGAGAAGCGGGGTATCTACAGGATCATTACAGGAACTGTTTCCTCGAACGTTATTTTAAATAAGGCTAAGGAGTATAACGTTTCTATCAGTGTTTTTCTTTCGGGTCTACTGATCGAATCTATTTACTCTATGTATAAGGAGTTGCCGGTTTCAAAACAGCAAAGGGTTATCCGCTTGCTCCTTGCAGTCAATATGCGAAAGATATACCCCTCTGAAACCATGAGAAATTTTACCCTCATGGTTACTCCGGAAATTGATCCCCGGCTGGGAGATTATACTTTTCAGGAAATCCTGGAAGGTGTTCACCACTATTTGGCCATGGAAGTGACTGAGAAACTCCTTTCCCGGCAACTTTCCCGGAATGTAGGCGGGGAGGTTCATGTTATTGGTCGTGTGATTCCCAGGGTTCTGAAGGATGTTTTTTTTGCCACTGTTTTTAAAACGCTCGGTGAATTCCTTACAACCTTAAGTATCTCGAATATCGGCCGGGTGTCTCTCCCCGATTGTCTGGTTAAACATGTAGAACGATTTGATTTCATTCAGGTTCCCAGTCCTATCGCCAAGAAAAATTGTTCAATCATCAGCTTTGAGGAGAGTATGTATATTAGTTTTGGAAGAGTGATTGCAGAGACAAATGTGGAACGGTTCTTTTTTTCAAGAATGTCAGAAATGGGCGTTCCTGTAAAAATTGAGACAAATTAGCCCTGGATTAAGGAGAAATGCCATGTCCTATTGCCCGCGATGCGGAGTCGAGGTCGATTCTGATAAAAAAATATGTCCTCTTTGTCACACCCCGATAGAGAAAAGGCGAGAGGGTGAAAATCCTGAACTGCCAAATTATCCTGAAACGGAAATAATAAAAGTTGAAAATGATTTTAAGAAAATTGCCGAGAAGAAGGTTTTAGTGTGGGAGCTTTTATCCATATTTCTGCTTGTTGCGGTTATATCAATTATATCAATTGATTTGGTAACAAACCGTAAACTAACCTGGTCTCCTGTTCCACTATCCGCGATTGGTGCCATATGGGGCGGTCTCACAGCCATTTTTTTGATTGGTAAATATACAATTCTCACGGCTCTCTGTAATGTTGTTGTTTTAACACTGTTTTTATACTTCATAGATTTTTATACCGGAGGAGGGTGGTGGTTCTTCTCTATTGCTCTTCCCATCTTAATCCTGCTCCTGCTGCTCATTACAATTGGCACCTTTATAATTAAGAGATTAAAGAGTAAAGGTCTCAATACTGTGGGACTGATTCTTGTGGGGATCTCCCTGTTCTGTATCGGGCTTGAGAATATCCTTTCATTCCATCTCTCTGGAGGTCTCTCCTTCTTTTGGTCCCTGATCGTCGGATTTTCTCTTATCCCAATCGCTGCTTTTCTTGGGTATCTCCATTACCGCTTTACACCTGGTAAGCGATTTGAGGGGTGGTTCCATATTTGAGTTCCATATTTGGGTTCCATATTTGGGTTCCATATTTGGGTTCCATATTTGGGGTCCATATTTGAGGAGATAATTTTATTTGTTTTTATGAGTTATCTGATTTATAATTAATTTAGAAAAAAAACCGGTATTATATAATTGAGAACTAAAAGAATTCAGCCTTCTGTTTACCGGGAAGGGGTAAGCGATGAAAAAAAGAATTTTAATTATTATATTACTCATTACTGTTTGTTTTTATATCTTCTCCGAAGATGAGCTAAAACCGAGGATTGGTATTCTGAATTTTACTGCCAAGAGTGTCTCTGTTATGGATGCGGAGGCTGTAGGAGAGATTTTTACCTCCGAATTGGTTTTGACGGATAAATTTGACATTGTTGATCGCCAGAATATCAAGAATATACTGGAAGAGATGGATTTCCAGCTTTCAGGTTGTACCGACTCCTCCTGTGCTGTAGAGGTAGGTCAGATCCTCAGCCTTGAATATATGATTTACGGCTCGGTTATAAAACTTGGTGAACTTTTCTCAATAAATGTCCAGATGATCAATGTTGAAACTGCTCAGATTGAACATACAGGAAAGGAAAAGTTTACCTCAATTGAAGAAGCCTATGATGTAATCCCTGGTCTTGTTTCATCTTTTGTATCAACCTTTGGATTAGATATATCAGTGATTCCCGAAGAAGAGCTTTTTCTTGAGGAGGTTGATAATGGTAATTACAGATTAAAAAGAAATATGGGGATTACGAGTTTTTTCTCTGGGGTAGTCTTCGCTGGAGCCAGTGTTGCAGGTTTTATATTTACAAATAATTATACTCCTAATGTAACAGATGCCTACGAGGATTATAAGAATGCTGATTATCTGACATATGAAGAACTGAAAAATATTTATCTTGATGAATTGGATGTTAGAAACAGTAGATTATACCTTTCCATTGGTGCCGCCGTTCTGGGTGGTGCAGCCCTTACCGCCGGGGCGATATTGTGGTTCGGTAACATGGATAGATCAAATCGGAGATCCGATAGCAATATAAGTTTTGCCGTCTATCCCGGTTATAATTCCGTTTGTCTGTCGTTTATATATTAGGAGGCATGATGATGAAGAGGATAGCATTTTTAATAATTACTGTGCTTTTAATTCTTGTGTCATGTTATGAAGGAATATTTAACACAAAACCAATTCTTGATAATAGATGGGATCCCGATAATTCTGAGCACATCGAGCTTCCGGAGATACCAGCCGATGGACTTCTTGCCGAATACCTTTTTGAAGGCAGTACTGCCGATTCCAGCGGTAATGGTAATGATTGTACGGGGAATCCAGGTACCTATGGCCCTGATAGATTTGGAGCGGTGGCAATGGCATTGAATTTCGATGGAGATGAAAATTATCTTGATATTTCCAATACTGATTTAGCGAAATTCGATATAAATGAATACCAGTCCATCTCCTTTTGGGTTAAAACCACCAGTGGTGGTACACTGTTTGGGCACTCATATTATGGAGCTGGGGATGGATGGCGATTAGTTCTGGATACATCCAACCTGAACATTGGCTCAAATTATGATAATCAGGAATTGCGTTATACCTATCTGACAAACAGTGACTGGCATCATGTTTATCTCTATAATAACGGTTTTAATCTAATGTTTTATATCGATGGAGATGCTCGGGCTGAGATGTTCAGTTGTGATTATTTAGATTATAGTGATTCAAATTCGCTTTATTTTATGGTTGGTATAAGGTTTAATGATAGTTCTCTAAATTACTATGATTGTTTTAGCGGGATGATGGATGATATAAGGATCTACAACAGGACTCTTACGGAAAATGAGGTCCTTGCCCTCTATTATGAGGGTTATTAGTCGGGCTTAGAATCTAAAGCATCTCCCTGAATACCATTAACGCGTTCATCATGGTGGGAAATCCTGCGGTCGTGGCTGTCAGCAGGATTGCATGTTCAATCTCCGGATTTGTGCACCCGGCAGTCCTTGCCTTTTCCACATGGGTTTTTAAGGCTAACTCATGTTTCCCTGCCGCAGAAACAGCAACTTTAATCAGCCACCTCTGTTTCTCATCAAGGGGGCCTCCCACTGTATGGAGTGCTTTCCCGAATTCGGAATAGGCTTTGAATATATCTCTATGGTTTTTCGTGAAGTATGCCCAGTTTTCTTCCTTTTTTGTCATCCTCTCCTCCTGTAATCCCATTATATTCCATAAAAAGGATCCCGATAGAAAATATTTGCAGTATTTGCCTATATAATAATTAATTTGTATTATTAAACGAGTTGAATACAAATATTGGGAGGATAATATGGCATTTACGTTAAATATAGGTTCGGATTCAATTGATTTTTCTTTGAAAGCCACCGATGGGAAACAATACAGCTTGCAGGATTTTAGTTTATCTGAAGTTCTAGTGATCTTTTTTACCTGTAATCATTGCCCCTATGTAATCGGATCGGATGAAGTTACAAGGGCTACCGCTGATAAATATGCGGAAAAAGGTGTTCGTTTTGTGGCTATTAATGCCAATAGTAAAAATACTTATATCGAAGATGACTATCCACATATGATTGAAAGAATGGAAGAACACAATTTCCCCTGGGTTTACCTTTGGGATGAGGACCAGAAAACGGCTATGGCGTATGGTGCTCTGCGAACTCCTCACTTTTTTATTTTTAATAAGGATAGAAAGCTCGTTTACACCGGGCGGGGTGTTGATAATCCCAGGGATGTGTCGAAGATGATGGTAAATGATCTGGAGCGCACCCTGGATGAGCTAACCTCCGGAAAGGCGGTTTCCATAGAAGCCACTAATCCCGTAGGATGCAATGTGAAGTGGGATGGAAAAGATGCACATTGGATGCCCCCGGAAGCATGTGATCTTGTACTTTAAGATTTACATAGTGCCCCAAAGCCTGTTGATCTGAAGCAACAGCACAAATTCCCCGGTATTCCTTATAAAGAAACAAATTAGTAAGGAGTATCGTATGGAAATCCCCTGTTGTCCTAACCCAAAATGCACACATTTTCACAATCCTGATAAGGATTCCTGGTATGTTAAGTATGGAACCTACCGTTCAAGAGCCTTTGGTACAGTTCATCGTTACCGCTGCAAAGCCTGCGGCATTACTTTTTCTTCCCAGACCTTCTCAATCGATTATTATGCAAAAAAGAGAATCAGTTACGTTAGGCTTCTGCAGCACCTCAATTCAGCTTCAGGCCTGGACGATATAAGCCGCTTCTTCAATCTGCGGGTGGAAACACT
>JAEINK010000091.1 GCA_016342585.1 Spirochaetales bacterium | reverse complement strand
CCGCAATGGTCGGCTAAGTCCGACTCAGCTATAAGCTTGTATTTTAAAGCTTGTGGTTGACTTTTTATAGGAGAAAATATGATAGAGAGAAATTTTGTAGATAATATACAAAACGCATTACGTGAACATTGGGATCGTCCCTGTTTCAGCAATTTTGAAGAAGACACCTACAGCTATAAGGAAATAGCAGCAAGTATATTGGCTTTTCATGAGGTATATAAGAAGAGCGGACTAAAGAAGGGAGACAAGGTTGCCGTTTGTGGAAAAAACTCGGTCAACTGGGTCAAGGTTTATCTGGCCACAGTCACCTATGGGGCGGTAATCGTCCCTGTTATGCCCGACTTCAATGCCGAAGATATTACAAATATAATCAATCACTCGGACAGCAAGTTCTTTTTCGCTCCGGAATCCATGTGGAAAGATCTTGATTTTGAGAAACTCTCCGGCCTGATGGCGGGGCTTGAGGTAGACTCCTACAAACTCCTTCATAAAAGGGGAGACATAGCCCAGACATTAATTGAAGACGGCAAGAAGGATCTGGCAGCAAGGTTGAAAAGCGAGCTGAAACCGGAGGACATTACTTTCGATAAGGTTGATAATGCCGAATTGGCGGCAATTCTCTACACTTCCGGGACAACAGGTTTTTCAAAGGGAGTTATGCTCAACCATAATTGCCTTATCGCCAATGTCGACTATGCTCAGAAATCCATTGGCCTTAAGGCCGGGGATCCCATTGTAAGCTTTTTACCGGTTGCTCACTGTTTCGGCGGAGCCTTTGAATTCCTATTCCCGTTCTTGACTGGTTGTCATATCTCATTTTTAAGTAAGAGGGTGGCCCCGCAGATCATCATGAAGGCCTTCCAGACAATCCACCCACGGCTGATACTTTCGGTTCCTCTGGTAATAGAAAAGGTCTACCACAAACAGCTCAAACCCATCCTGAACAAATGGTTTGCCAATATTCCGGGAATTAAACAGATTCTGGGAAAAATCATGTGTAAAAAACTTACCGAAAGCTTTGGAGGGAATTTCATTGCCATCGTTATAGGAGGAGCTGCTTTCAATCCGGAAGTAGAGGCCTTCCTGAAGAGGGTAGGATTCAGATTTACCGTAGGATACGGTATGACCGAATGCGGTCCGTTAATATCCTACTCCCCCTGGGATCAGTACAGGGGTGGTTCTGCCGGAAAACTCATGTTCCATCTTGAAGGTAAGATCGATTCACCGGACCCACAGAATGAGCTTGGTGAGATCATGGTAAAGGGTGAGAATGTCATGCTCGGTTACTATAAGAACGAAGAGGCTACCCGGGAAGTTCTCAGTGAAGACGGATGGCTTCGAACCGGTGATATGGGTGTTATGGATGCTGATCAGCATATTTATATCAAGGGAAGATGTAAAAACATGCTCCTGAGTCCTGCGGGTCAGAATATCTACCCAGAAGAACTGGAAGCCAAATTAAACAATTACGGTATTATCACCGAGGCTCTGGTTCTTGACAGGGAACATAAGGTTGTTGGTCTGGTATACCTGGATCAGGAGTACATCAAAGAAAAAGGATTGGATGAAGCCGGGATAAAGGCAGAGCTGGAAGAGGTCCGAAAGGATATTAATAGGATTCTTCCCTCCTATTCTCAGATTTTATATCTGGAACCCCATGCTGAAGAGTTCATCAAAACTCCCACCATGAAAATCCGGAGATTCAACTATAAATAATCACCGGCCAGGCCGGTTCTTTACTTCCGCATCAATATGAAAAAGGGGCTTACCCTTCGCCAATCCGGCGATTTGGTAATGCCCCTTTTTTAGTGGCCGGTCCGCCCGGCTGTCCACTTTTCATTAAATCAGGAAAACCAAGCTGACCTTCAGGATGGATTTACTTCTGATTGATAGTAATTGTCCTGGGTTTTGCCTTTTCAGCAACTTTCATAGTCAGCGACAGAATTCCATTGTGAAATGATGCTTCAATATTTTCTGTATCAACATCCTTGGGAAGAACAAAACTTCTTCTAAAGGGAGCAGAAGATCTTTCTTTCAGAAGGTATTTAACACCTTTGTTTTCCTCTTCTTTCATAACTTCTTTTCCGGAGTCTTCACCATTCTCCTCGTTCCCGGCAGATTCTACTTTTCTTATTTCCGCCCTGGTTGCAATGGTCATAAGATTTTCTTCTACCTTGATCTCAACCTGTTCTTCATCCACTCCGGGAAGCTCGGCTGTAAGGAGGTAATGCTCCTCGTCTCTGGCAATGTCTACCCTGGGGTGTCGTGATTCCCACTGGGGTACATCCTTAAAAAAAGAATCCATCATTCTGTCCAATTCACTCATGACGCTCATTGTCCTTACTGGTTTGTTCGCTACTACATATCTCATTACACACCTCCGTGTTTATTTTTTCCATACATATTAAAGCAAGTACCGTGCCAAGTTTAGTTAAAAATAGATAAGTCTTTTAGATGTAAAGAGTTATCTGTTTTTGCATAGAAATTTTGCCATCCTTAGGGTACGGACAGATTTATCAAATGGGTTATTTTTACACAGGTGAGTCAATATGATTTTACCGTGTTTCATTTTGACACATTTTCCGTAAAATTACAGGTTCCATTCTGCCATTTTGGATCAATTTGATTTATATGCTTAAAAAAGTAATATTTTTTTCCTGGAATAATGGATCTCGCCAGATTTTCTATTATCTTTAATGTAGAGGAAGGTGTGTAATGATGAACTCAATAGGACAAGCTGAATTACTCATTTTAGAAGGTGACCTTAAAAAGGCTGACGAACTGCTTCTTTCCATTATAACAGAAGAACCGGACAATCTGGAAGCTATTCTGTTTCAGGGGATTGTTTATACGGAAACTGGAAGGGAAGACCAGGCCATTAAGGCTCTGGAGTACTACAACATGAAAAACGATGCCAATTCCGAAGCATGGGAAGCGTTGGGATGTGCATGGTTCAGAAAAGGATTCCCGGAAAAAGGGAAGGAGTGTCTCCTTACAGCGTATTCTCTAAGGGGCAACAGTCCTTCCATCCTGCGAAATCTGGGGATAATCGAAGAGAAGGCAGGCAATTCCGCCAAAGCCCTCTCACTCCTCAAAAGATCCTACCTCATTGATGCAAAGGATTACAGGACAGTTTACGCCCTGGCCTTCGGTTATCTTAACCGGGGTGAAAAATTACGGGCTCAGGAGCATTTCGAAAGACTTCTGACAATGACCCTTCCCGATGATGTAAAGGAAGAGTCCACCATCATGCTTTTACGGCTCAAGCTCGACTGGCTTTAGAAGAACTTAAACCGTGTGAAGGGAAAGAGGACGGCCCGGACTCTTCCCTGAATATGCTTACGGGTCATTACATGGCCATCCCATGAAACCTCTACAGACTTACCAAAGGCACTATTATCCGATTTATCCAATGCGACATAATGGGTTGTACGTCCTAACCGCGCATCCAGAGAATTATAACGGTTATCTCCCATGAGAAAGTAATCACCATCCCCCAAATACTCATCTTCAGCCGCAGGGTAGGCGGGAAACTGCATGACTTCAAAGAAGTTGTAATAGTCTCCCCTGCCACCGGTTGAAGCCCGTTCCAGTCCATCTGTATACACATTCAGTCCGAAGAGTTCCTCAAGACCTTCAGGCAGAAGAGGTTTCTCAGTCTGATAGAGTACAAGTCCTTTTTCGGTAAGCATCTGTTCAAGGGTTCCTGCAGGAGATGCAAGTAGACCATTATAGAATACAAGTCGATAATATTTGTACAATCCATTCACCCGTATCATGAAATCATCATATGGGTCGGACGCTTTTGATGGCTCGAAAGAGGTCTGGATGTTTTCATTAAGGTACCCTGAATTCGATGCCTCCTGCTCGAGGAAAAATGAGAGTTCGGAGAGCTCTCGATAGAAGGTTACCGCGGGATAACGCTCAAGGGTTTGACCGAAACGAACAATCAACTCATCCTTCTCTCCCTGAGAGGCCTGAAGGGTATTAATGTAGGACATATAGCGTAGAAAGTAGGAGAGTTCTGACTTTAACTCTTCATTTGGCTTACTGAGGAGTGAAAGGACTATCGCCAGCTCCTTTTGGAGTTCACCGGCCCCCCTTATAGATATAAGGCTGAGGAATCGGCTTTTTTCACGCTCCAGGAGGGTCGGGATCTCACCGCTGTCAAATCCCTCCACAAGGGTTATCACACCGTTTGTGATCTCACGAATAGAGGGATTAATCCTCTGATAATGCATGAGAGGATTTTCATTGTAATACAGGTTTGTCCGGCCGTATTCACTCTCCCCGGGAATATCATCCATAAGGGTCCATTCGGTCGTTTCAGTCTTTTTGTAAACCTGATCATTAAGAATACAGAGTTTCTCTTCGGGCTCAGCCACCACTCGCTTTACAAGAAGCCTGGCTTTTGGATTACCCGCATCATCCGAGTCGATATCCACCTTTGTAAAGGTGATAATATAGATGAAAGGCTGAAAAATTCTTGTAAAGACATTCTTGTACCGGAGATCTGAATCAGCATCATCCATCTCGGGGCTGGAAAATGTGACAATCTGCCCGGTCTGCGGTTTTGAAAAAGATGGAAGCCTGTATTCGGTTAATGGAATGGTAGGTCCATACTGGGTCTTCGTTACAATAACCCTGTCCTTGGTCAGAAAAGTGGGAACCATCGATTCGGTTGGGATCTGATAGAGCTGAAAGAGGAGGTGATTGATGAGTAGAACCCAGATAATAGCACCAAGGATCGGCTCAACCCACTCATACCAGAGGTTTTGGAGGAAGTTTCGTTCTTTCTTCAGCACCTTCCTCTTCTCCTTTTGTAATTTTTTATCTTTCTTAAGCACCCTCCTCTCTTCAAGGGCAGCGTTGGAATAGGCTCCAGTTGCCAATCGTGTTCTGTCAAAAGAAAGGAGAAGGTAGAGAAGTGCAGGAAAAAGTGTCGTTAGAAGAACACCGATTATAAACCCAAGTCCCTCGGGAGCCACACTGGTCTTATGAAAATCCCGGACAACCTGGGGAAAAATGCAGAATATATAGGTTACAACAATGGCATAACCGGTATAATGTTTCCAGAATTCATAATATCCGGCATCAATATTCTTATCCAGATAAAACCTCTTCAAGCCCCTAAGGCCCACGAGAACAAGTAAAAACCGTATCAGTATAGAAAAAATCACATATCCACTTGAAAAAAGTGAAACTGGAATCGTAAAGATGGTAACAATAAGGGCTGTCAGCCAAAGAAGATGTATGACAAGGGGACCTGCATACCAGATATGGTCAGCTTTATCGTTTCCAGGTGTAAACAGGTTTTGAATAAGGGTTTTCATGGCATTCTCCAATGGGAAACTTTAGTATGATGAAGACTTTATCATGATCTCCGGCTTGTGAACAATGGTTCCGAAAGAAGCTTCCCTTTTTATTAATACATTCAGCGTGTATTAGATTTCTACTACACTAACACTCAACATCTCTTTTAGCAAGTTGTATAATCAGTAATTCACAAATTTTACATAATTGTAAAATAAAATTTGACAAAGGAGAGATACGGGGTTATTCTGAAATTGTCAATGAAAGTACTTTCAGGAAGAACTTTCACAAAAAAAGGAATTCGATGAATAAAAAAGGGATGAAACGCGCTACTATTTACGATGTTGCCAATCAGGCAGATGTCTCCATTACTACGGTATCCCGGTTTTTAAATAATCCAACAAGTGTAAAAGTCGAAACAGGAACTCGTATCGCCGAGTCCATGGAGAAGCTTGACTATATCCGCCAGGGAAATGCGGGGACCCAGGCAAGCCGCATGGTAGGCAGGATTGGGGTTCTAACCCCCTTCTTCCCTGCGCCCTCTTTCGTAGAGAGATTAAGAGGAATGATTCCTCCATTAAAAGAAAATAATTTCGAAGTTGTTATTTACACAATAGAAGGTGCTGATCAGCTGGATGAATATCTCAGTTCAGTTCCCTTTACTTCACGAATCGATGGGCTTGTTCTCATGTCTGTTAATCTCACGCCGGAACAGCATCGAATCATAACGGCCTCCGGACTCCATGTAGTCATGGTTGAATCGGATAACGAAAACTATACGAGGGTTCTGGCGGATGACTATAGAGGCGGTCAGATTGCTGCCGAACTATTTTTACAGAAAAATTATATAGACTGTGCTTTTATGGGGGATAAAAACCAGAAGATATCCTACAGCTGTCATCCATCGGAGGCACGGCATCAGGGGTTTAAAGAAACCTTAAGTCAGGGTGGGATCGAACTTGCCGAGGATAATATCTTGTTCGCCGACACCACAGTGAAAGATTCCCATAGGGTATTCGGTGAGTATCTGGATGCGGGGAATCGGCCCAGAGCTCTCTTCGCCATGTGTGACCTTCAAGCCATTGGAGTAATGAAGGCTGCCAGGGAAAGGCATATACAAATCCCCGGGGAACTGGCAATCCTTGGATTTGACAACATTGATTCTTCGGAGTGGATGGATCTGTCCACCATATCCCAGCATCTGGGAGATTCTGGAAGGATCGCCGCAGGACTTCTGATGGATCTTATATCCGGTAAAGCAAAGAACGTCCAGAAGACCAACTTACAGGTAGGTTTGATAGAGCGATCTACCACTTAAAATTGGAATCCATGGCCAAAATGGCCGAAAAAAATAAGGAGAATGTTTATGAAGAAAGTAGTCTTAGTAGCAATCAGCCTGATGCTGATTGCGTCCTTCACCTTCGTTAGCTGTCAAAAAAAAGAAGAGGCTCCAGCCGCTGGAACCGAAAAAGCAGCTGCAGATCCCTATGCTGATGTTCGGGGAAAAGTAGTGACAATGTCTGGTCCTTTCGTTGATAATGATGCCATTAAATTCGAGGAATCTGTAAAATCCTTTGAAGAAATGACTGGTATCGACATTCAGTATGAAGGCTCCAAGGAGTTTGAAGCATCAATTGGTATCGCAGTTGAAGGTGGAAATCCTCCTGACATCGTGGATTTCCCTCAGCCCGGTCTTCTTGATAACTTTGTTAGAAAGGGATATGTAATAGATCTCAACAAAGTTCTTGATATGAACAAAGTTAAAGCAAACTACATCCAGAGCTGGCTTGATATGGCTACCATGGCTGCTCCTGACGGAGACATCATGGCCGGATTATGGGGCCGTGTAAATGGAAAATCCCTCGTCTGGTACAACAAGAAAGAGTTCGATGCCGCCGGTTATGAAGTACCTGAAACATGGACTGAACTGGTAGAACTCCAGAAAATGATCCTCGCAGACGGAGACAGCCCCTGGGCCGTTGGAATTGAATCTGGAGCAGCAACCGGTTGGGCCGCTACCGACTGGGTAGAAGAGATGATGCTTAGAACCACAAGTCTGGAAAACTACGATAGATGGGTAGCAGGCGAACTCAAGTTCGACAGCCCCGAAGTCAGAGGTGCTATCGAAGCTATGGCATCAATATGGTTTGCCGACGGAATGGTATACGGCGGCAGAAAAGGTATTGCTACAACAAGTTTTGGCGATGCTCCTAAAGTAATGTTTGAGAACCCTCCCAAAGCCTGGCTGCATAAGCAGGGTAACTTTATAACCTCTTTCTTCCCTGACAACCTTGTTGCCGGAACAGATTATGACTTCTTCTACCTTCCCAGTGTAGATCCTGCCTATGGAAAACCCGTACTTGTTGCAGGTGATATATACGCCATGTTTAACGACAGACCCGAAGTCAGGATGGTTATGCAGTATTTTGCAACTGGCGCCTCGGTTGAGGGTTGGGTAAAAGCGGGAGGAGCCATCTCTCCTCACAAGGACTCACAGCTTTCCTGGTATACAAATGAAGTTGACAGAAAGGTTGCCGAAGTTATACAGAATGCTACATCCGTACGATTTGACGGTTCCGACCTGATGCCCGGCGCCGTAGGTGCAGGTTCTTTCTGGAAAGAGATGACCGCTTATGTATCCGGAGCAAAAAGCCTCGATGATGCTCTCAAGGCAATCGATTCATCCTGGCCCGAATAGACCTATAATCTTGTTAACCAACGTTTAAAATCGGGGGCGGCTTTTACGCCCCCTCTCTTCCTGTTGTCTGTTAAGTCTGGATAATACATGGGCAGCACAGGAAATTATCAATTACATACATTTTTCAAAAAACCATTTTAGAGCTTTCATAGAACCTGAAAACTCAGGATATTATGAAAAAAATTGTTTTCCGGGAGGTTCAATATGAGTCAAGCAATCGATTCAAAATGGAATCCACTCACCCTGACTGGTCTGGTTGTTCTAACGGCAGTCGTCCTTGGTGGGGGGTTTATCCTTCTGCAGAATTTGCAGAACTTTAAAATCCTGATGACCCTGTTTGCAGTAATTTGGGGCTTAGGTTCAGCAGCACTTCTTTTCTTTGTGCTGAATGCTGTGGCAGAGTCAATGCCGCGGAAAATCAGATCCATTTCGGTAGCCATGGTCTTCGCAGGTCCCGCAGTAATCCTGCTTTTCTGGGCACTGGTAATTCCGACCCTGAGGTCCCTTAGATTGAGTTTTGCCGACGCAAATGGAAAGGGATTTGTATTCTTTGACAATTACAAATTCGCTTTTACTGATCCGATAATGCTTGAGAGTTTCAAGAACAATCTCCTCTGGATGATTTTCGGAACCTCCTTCTGTGTGATAATGGGAATCCTTATTGCTGTTCTTGCGGACAAATCCAAATTTGAGAAGGTGTTTAAATCACTCATCTTCATGCCCATGGCTATATCCTTTGTTGGTGCCGGTGTAATATGGAAGTTCGTATACGCCTATAAGGGTGAAGGGGTAAATATTACCGAAATCGGTTTACTTAATGCCATTGTGACTTCCCTGGGAGGAGAGGCCCAAGCCTGGCTGCTCGTCCCCTTCTGGAATAATTTCTTCCTCATAGTCATCATGGTCTGGCTTCAGACTGGATATGCCATGGTAATCCTCTCCTCAGCCATAAAATCTATTCCTGAATCTATCAACGAAGCGGCAAGGGTAGATGGTGCTAATGCCTTCACTATCTTCTTCAAAATCACTATCCCCTACATAATGCCCACAATAATAACAGTGACGACCACAATTCTGATTTTCAGTCTTAAACTCTTCGATATCGTCCGCGTTATGACCGGAGGAAACTTCGGAACCAATGTTATTGCCAATGAATTCTATCTGAGACAATTCACATACGGACACTCAGGTCAGGCATCGGCCATTGCCGTTGTCCTTCTGGTAGTTATAATTCCGGTTCTAGCATACAACCTCAAAGAGTTCCGGGGAAGGCAGGTACTAAAATGAGCACAGCAATAAAGACAAAACCCAAAACCGGGGCTGGTATTAAAACGAGCAAATCAATAGATGAAAAGAAAGAAGCTTCGGTTAAATTCATAATCACAGCCATATTAATCATAATCGTGGCAGCCTGGACCATACCGACCCTGGGCGTATTTGTTACCTCCTTCAGAGATTCCAGAGATATCTACGGTTCCGGTTGGTGGTCTGTACTTCCACATAAGGATTTGGTAAAAACCGAAGAGTTCGAACTTTCGGCAGATCTGGATCCCAATGTACCTATTGTGATTGAAGGATATACGGCAAGCTTTGAAGAGTGGCGGCAAGGTATTGAGGTAGAAGAAGGAAAAACTATCCGATGGTACGGAAACAAGAGATCGAGAAAAATTGAAGTTTTCGAAGAAAAATGGATTGGCTTCGGTGCGAACATGACCCTGCAGAATTACAGGGATGTCCTTTCCGGTGGTACATTAGAGTTCACGGATGCACAGGGAAATACGATCACCCGTCAGGGAAACAATTTTGCCGATGCTGTACTGAACTCCATAGCTGTAGCAATCCCGGCAACAGTCATTCCAATTCTGATTGCGGCTTTCGCAGCCTACGCCTTTGCCTGGATGGAATTCCCCGGACGGCGCCCCCTCTTCATCATGGTAGTGGCCCTCCTGGTCGTCCCCCTTCAGATCGCCCTCATTCCCATTTTAAGAGACTTCACCCGATGGGGTTTAAACGGAACCTTCGTTGGGATGTGGCTGGCGCATACAGGCTTTGGACTCCCCCTGGCGGTTTATCTACTGTATAACTACATAAGCACCCTGCCGAAGGATATCTTTGAATCAGCCTATCTGGATGGAGCTACCCCCTTTGTTACCTTTGTACGGTTGGTACTCCCCCTCTCCATACCGGCGCTTGCGAGTTTTGCCATCTTCCAGTTCCTCTGGGTATGGAACGATTACCTGGTAGCACTTGTATTCCTGGGTGATCAAAACAGGGTTGTCACCAGCGCCCTGGCAGCCATGGTTGGTGAGAAAGGAGCGGACTGGCACCTCTTAACCTCCGGGGCCTTCATGAGTATGATCATTCCCCTGGCCGTTTTCTTTGGACTGCAGAGATTTTTTGTCCGCGGTCTAACAGCCGGATCCGTTAAAGGTTAATTTTTTGGAGATAAGCATGAACCAGAAACCATCTTCGTGGAAGATTACACGCAACATTAAATCCGCGGAGCTGCCGGAAAACCTGAGGACACTTCTTTTTTCCGGCAATGGTTATCTGGGCGTTCAGGCGAGCCTCCCCTTCGACAACAGGCCCGCAGGAACTTTTATCAACGGGTTCTATGAGAGTACTCCAATAACATACGGTGAAAAAGCCTATGGCTACCCGGCCTTGCAGCAGGTGATGATTCCACTGGTAGACCTTTCGGGCTGGTATATTTTTAAAAAAATTCCGGGAGGAGAGCTCCCCCTGAATTTCAGGAAAGGTGAGATCGAAATCGATATGCTCCGGGGTATCCGGACTTTGACCATGCACCTGAGCGATGATCAGGATATCCCCCTTATTTGTCGAATAGAAACACTCACAAGCCTCACCAATCCCCACAGGGTATTGATAAGAACAAGCCTGGATGGTGAGGGAGAGTACCGGGGGGTGAGGATAATATCGAAACCCCACAACTCGGAAGAAGAGAGTTCAGATCCCAGAAAGACTGAAAGTCTGGGAGCCGAAATTTTCGCGGTAAGCCAAAACAAAATCATTGAGAAAAACCCCGGACACCCGGTGTTCACAATTCAGGAAACCACAAGAGAGACAAAACTTTCATACAGCTGCAGTCTGGGATTTGAACAGAATTCAGAAAGGACCCATGGAAAACATGAATCCCCGACCATATGGGAAGATCATTGGAACCGACAAGGAGATATCCGGATCAGTAAGGATTTTAACCTTTCCGAAACAGGAAAAGCCTCCTGGACAATGGCCTGTGTTTTCATGACCTCCATTGAAGTTAAAACAGAATCCTTATCCAGGAGGACAGTTGAAGAACTGAACACGGCCCTGTCAGAAGGGTGGAAAAAGGCAGAGAAAGAACAGGCGGCCTATCTGAAAAACCTCTGGGAAAGCAGTGATATCAGGATATCCGAAGACCCCGAACTCACACTGGCTTTGAGGTACAATACCTTCGGTCTCATTCAGTCCACAGGTAAAGATCGGCGGTGGAGTGCCGCAGCAAAGGGTCTTAGCAGCAGCGGTTACAACGGTCATTATTTCTGGGATGCCGACATCTATGTACAGGCAGCCCTGAACAATATACAGCCCGAAAGGGCCAGGTCTTTAATAGAGTTTCGAATTGATCATCTGAAAGAGGCTCGGGAAAGAGCCCGGGAACTTTCAGAAGCAGGAGCTCTCTACCCCTGGCGAACCATCAATGGACATGAATCTTCAGCCTTCTTCCCGGCGGGAACCGCCCAATTCCATATCAATGCAGACATTATCTGGGGTATGAAGGATTATATCCGGACCACAGGGGATAAGGCGCTTCTCCTTGAAGGTGGAGCTGAGATGCTCTTTGAGACAGCCAGATTCTGGGCAAATTTTGCAGCTTATGTTCCGGATAAGGGGTATTGTTTTCACTGTGTAACAGGACCGGATGAGTATACAGCCCTGGCCAATAACAATTTTTATACAAACCTTATGGCAAAAACCCATCTTGAATACGCATGGATGGTTTCTCAGGAATTTGAAACCCAAGATCGTAATAAGAGAGAAACCTTCGAGAAGATTAAGGCTGATATAAACCTCACGAAAGAAGAGGAGAACCGATGGAAGGAACTCACGGATAACATCTATCTACCAAAGGTTAAGGATACCGCCATCTTTAAGCAGGATGACTCTTTTCTGGAAAAGAGCCCCTGGGACTGGAAAAAGACTCCGAAAGAGAACCGCCCCCTCCTTCTCCATTACCACCCCCTGAAAATATACCGTCACAGGGTTATGAAGCAGCCGGATGTTATTATGGGTCTCCTTCTGGAAAGAGGGCGCTTTTCAACCGAAGAGTTAAAAGCCAATTACGATTTTTATGATCCCCTCACGAGCGGAGACTCCTCCCTCTCTTCGGCAATCCAGGCGGCAGTCGCAGCTCTGGCAGATAGAGAAGATGCGGCCATCCACCATTTCCGTAAAAACCTGATGCTCGATCTGGAAGATCTTGAGGGGAATACAGACAACGGGATACATCTTGCCGCCATGGCAGGAGCAAGAATAACTCTGCTCTACGGTTTTGCCGGATACAGAATCACCAATGAAGGTCCGGCCTTCTATCCCGTATTTCCTGAAAACTGGGGGGAAGTCTCATTTTCCATTCTTTACAAGGGAGTTCGAATATCAATCCAAACAGCTCAGGAAAAGAATCTGGGGAAAAGATACATGGAAGTTATGGCGGAAGACTCTATTGTCATATTTATAGATGATGAACGATTTCAGCTTACGAAGAACAAAGCTTTAAGGGTTTTAATAAATCAGTCTCGAATCATAGCTGTCCAAAATAATCATAGTAATGCCATCTGAAGGCTTGAAGATTTTTTTATCCTGCCCTTTGGCGGTG
>JAEINK010000090.1 GCA_016342585.1 Spirochaetales bacterium | reverse complement strand
GAAACATAGTAACAGAGATTCATGGGGCTCTTTTTTTATCTTCTCATAGGGTGACAGTTAATATTAACATTCGGGTTCCAGATATGTTGAATCAATTTCTCTTGAATTCTCACTGTTTATTATTATTTTTATAATTCTGCTTATTTCAGAAAGATTCAATATTTCTAACGCCTGTATCTTTTCTTCAGAGGGACAGCTGTAATTTTTAATTTTTACATCATTACTCCCCATATTAAGAAGAAAATACGAATTCAATTTATTTGTTTTTAAAAGTTTATCAATTCGTTTGAAGTCATTGAAGTATAATCCTAATCTAGTCGCAACAGCCGCGAAATACTGTACACTACTAAAATCAGAAGAAGCCAGGAAATCCCGGACAGGCAGGGGGATAGTCAGGGCATATACGGGAAAAACAAAGATAACCTTTTCCACATCTACTTTATTTTGTGGATTTTTTAAAATATTTAAAATCGGGATAAGTTTCGAGTTCGCCAGGGACTCATTCAGCTTCCTGGCGATAAAGAGAGAGTTTCCGGTTCCTGAAAAGTAATAGATATGGATCATAACCTGCACCTTTTTTTCATAATATCCTATTTAATTGGCTTAATACAATGTTCCCTGAAATTTTTCTTTGATTGATTTTCATAAAAAGATGTTATAAAATTTAAACTGTTATTTTCCGGAGGAACATATGCTTAAGACTACAGTTATCATGAAAACGGATATTGGAGATTTCACATCTCAGGTATCAAAGCTGTCCAGTGATAATCTGGATAAGATGCTATTAAAGCATAGCCGAACGGTTAAGAAGGTCATAGCCAGGCATAGAGGGACGATCATAAAGGGAGAGGGTGATTCATTCTGGATAACTTTCGAAAGTGTGACAGATGCCTGTGTAGCCGCCATCCTTATTCAGCAGTCTGTGAATGAATCATTTCAGGATTCTTCCAATAATCGATCTATAGCCATTAGAATAGCTTTAAACGTGGGAGATGTTCTTATCCAGGATAATGATATTTTTGGAGATTCAGTAAATTTCACAGCAAGATTAGAGCAGATAACCCCTGTAAATGAAATTTACCTCTCAGAAACAGCCTATAACATTCTGAATAAAAACGAAGTGAACGCCGAATATGTGGAGAGTTTTGAGTTTAAAGGTTTTGAAAATAAACACCGTATTTTCAAAATAATGGATATTTTTCATTCAAGAAAAGTTCAAAATCAAATCCTGGTAATGACTGACATAAAAGGATTTACACATTTCATTGAGAACGAATCAACTTCCACTATTGAAAAACTGATTCTTAATCACCGAAGATTTCACGAAGATATATGTATGAACAATGGAGGACAGATAAGGGGAAGAGAGGGAGATTCTTTCCTTTTAACCTTTGAAGATCCGGATAAATCAATAAAGGCGATAATCGATTTTTTATTTCACTGGGATTCCTATGTTTTTGAGAATATTGAGTCTCCCCTTCACATCGAGATCTGCATGCATATTGGGACTTTTCTTATATTCGATTCGGTTATATTGGGTGAAGATATAAATACCGTAGGAGCTATTGCATCTCTAGGTCATACCGATCCAGGATCACCATCCAGCACTATTTCTATCTCTGAATCGCTTTATACCTCTTTAAATAATTCCAATTATAAAAAACGATGTAAACAGGTTCTCGATGAGAATGGAAAAACAGTCAGTATACGTAATCAGAAGGTATATAGGTTATCATACCGATAAACTATAATCTTCCTAAAATGATAGGGTCCCCTGAAAACTTGTATAACCCAATCCGGGATATATATTGAACGAGAAGTCAGCCAAATCTCCGGGTACTTCTGTTTTTTCTGGAGAAAAAAACAAGAAGGCACCAACCCCGATCAGGACAAGGCCTCCCCCCGCAACACCGGCAGACAAGAATAGCTTATTGTTCTTTGTTGTTTTCGCATCTGCCAGAACATCATAGGCAGCATCAAATAAAGCCTCTCTTTCTTCATAACTTAAAGCAGACCAGTCTCCCGGATAATCGGTGACAACATTATCGTAAGCTGTCTCGGCAGTCAGAAGATCGTTGGAATAGAAAGAGTAGGCATCGACCATAAGATATCCACCGAAACCGGAGGCAAGAACTCCTCCGGCCAGACATGATAAACCGGCAATTTTACGGCTGCTTAACCCCTTCTTCTCTTCTTCTGGTACAGCAAGGAGATCGGGTGACGATTCTACCGTTTCAACGCCCCCGACATCAGCGACGAAATCACCTTCGTTATCCTGAGCATCCGAGGTTTCCATAGGAGGAATTACCGTGGTTTCCAGCGTTTCTACACCGGCCAGACTTTCTGCAAGCACATACATTCCATCAATGAGTTCTCCCAGATCAGCGTAGATGCCCTTGGCTGTATTTATTGTATTAGAGGTTTCTGTCTCTATCAATTTCGCCGTCATTAAATAACGTCCGCCGAGCAAACCTATATCACCGACTACGATCATTTCGGCAGAGAGCATTTTACCTATTTCCAGCTGACAGCTTTCGTCCACACAGCCAGAGGCGGAAAAGCTTAATTCATCCAGAATGGCGTTTCTCTGGCTGGCATCGATTACCTGATACATTCCGGTATCAAAAAGGGCCGCGGAGAGAAAGGAGGTTATACTTTTCATATCATTTTCAGATATATTATTGATATTAAAGTCCAGAACCGTTATAACCTTCTTCTCCTGGGAAAAGAGGGAAAACATTAACAGCAGCATAAGAGAAATCAATAAAGTTTTTTTCACAGCAGCCTCCTTAATAGTTGTTTCATTTCACCCCTATTGCACCGCGCTTATGTACAGTTCGAGGGTTTCTGTCGTATTGTTGTAAAGTGTTACTTCGTTCAAGCTGGTTCTTTCGAAGTGGACTCCATGGTTCTCTGTTTTCACCTGAAAGTAACCATCAGACATGAAATCCAGGTAGGAGATAACGATATAGTTGTCTATCCTCATGGTAAATAACTCTCCTGGATTATTATCGTCAAAAACCGAATTTGAATAGAGTATGCTTCCCGTGTCATCATAGACATTGTACAAGCCCTCATTCAATGAATTTTCATAGGTGATGACGAAATTTCCATTTGTAAGGCTGGTCAAGCAAATATTATTGGGACCATCGGAAAATTTATGCGTATTCTTTTGAGCCAAACTCTTATCATAGAACATGTACCAGCCTTCTTCGTCAGCCCCCATATTAACTTCCTTTTTATAGGTGACCACAAAATCTTCGTTGGCAAGGGAAGCTGCAGAAATATTTATAATCTCATCCATAGCTGAATCTTCAACGGAATCAAACGTCTCCAGCCCCCCAATAGGACCGTCTGTATCACAATAGTGAAAGGCGATCCATAATTCATCATCTGTCGGGCTAACATAGTTATAGTAGGAGACAACAGCAACAAATTGCCAGGAGCTAATCGGTGCAGCGGAAACGCTATAGCAGTAATTATCTGCATTATAATAGAATTCTTTCTCTGTCCCTAATGATCCGGAGAAATACCTGTATTTTCCATAATAATTATCACGCATATAAACCAAAACGAAATCATTAGTAGACATGGGTATAACCTTAGTATCGCTAGCAGAACTTGTCTCGCTCGCAGTCCCATATAAAAACTCTACTTCCGAATTAAAGGAACTCCCGGTCCATTCCCGGTAGTAACTACACCACATACTAGCAGATGCAATTCTTTGATATGAGTATGCCAGTATAACGTTCCCATTACCAAGGGTTGCCATTGACAAGGCTTTTGGCATAGTTCCGTCAACAATGGCACTGTCACTGAGAAAAACACCCGGATTGATAAACGTTTCCTCCGATTCATCCCAGACTTTATATACACCATCATATTCACTTCCATCATGTTTTACATAAGCAAAAAGAATATCCCCCCCCCCAAGCTTGCCATTGTAATCTGGGCGTTGCTGTCCAGATCCTCGTCAATCTCGATAGGATTACCGGGAAACATAGTATTATACTCCCCCAAATTGTACACCAAGCCGTCGACAGCCACCTGGGCATTGAAGTCAATATCTGCGTCGTTGCGTTCATGCAGAAAAGAGAGGGAGCCACCAGGAGCAACTAAACCTGTGTGTGAGGAACGAGTGAGATCTGTCTCTCCCACTTCGACGGTAGCACCAGCGGCAAGAGTAACAGCGGCTAAGGATTCATCCCAATATCCATCCCGCATAATGACAATATTGTGTGCACCAACTGGTACCCGGGAAATTGTATAAACACCCGAATTATCTGTTAAGGCCACATATGAAGTCCCTTTAATGGCAACAAAAGTCCCGTATCCGTCTCCGACAACACCGTCCAGAACAACAGTACCGGTTAAAGTACCGGTCGCTGTAAGAACGATATCCACCTCGGTCACGGCCCTGGACTGAACAATTATACCAGGTTCCACGGCACCAAGAGTATTTTCCATGGAGGCTTCGATAGTGTAGTCTCCTGGAGGAAGTTCAAGATAGTAACTCCCGTCGCTGCCGGAGGTAGTCACATAAAGGCCTTCGGCTACAAGGGTTCTTTCATTGACCGATCGCACCTGGCCGTTAGGCATAAGCTCCTGGGCGATAATCCGTACACCCTCGACCGGGGTTCCGTCAATTGAAATCACACCGGATACTCCTGTAGAATCCAGATCATTTTGTAGACCAAAATCACAGCTGAATAATAGAGCCAGAATGATTAATAAAAAAACAACCTTTTTCATAACTTTCCTCCGTCTGTTATGGAACAAATACCGTCCGTATAATACAAATAAAATTATCCTTATCCGCTTCAAGGGTGTAACTCCCCGAGGGAATATCATAAATGGCAAAAACACCATCACTCCGGCTGCCGACGGTGATATCAACTGATCGTAATTTATTGTAGAGATTGACCGATGCTCCTGTAACAATCTCTCCGCTTAGGTCTTTAACGATCCCGGATACAGTGGATGGAGGTTCTTCATAAAAAGTTGTACCAATAATAATTGAGTTATCTTCCCGGGGAAGGTACTGAGCACTGATACATTCCCTCACATCTGCCCCACCGTCGGCATATACCCCCACCCGGCCATCTCCTGTTACAAGGGGAGCATATCCTTCGTTATCGAAGGTTCTTTCAAACCCCAAAGTTCCATTAAACACCCCTGAGTTTTTCCCGGTTTCCAGGAGTTCAATCTCTTCTCCAAGCATATCGGTTTCCTGACTGGACACATTGACAGTTACCCGATCGATTACTGATGAATCAAGATTTGCCCATGTATCCTCAACGGTGATAAGAGCATTCTCTCCAATACCCATATAAAGATCATGTTCGAATGATATTTTCGCCTCTCCTTCGAGTTCAGAGAAGAATCCACAACCAGAGACCAGTAAGAGAATGCAAATTATCAGAATCATCCATTCGTACATACTTATTAAATCTCCGAGCTTAAGGTATCGTCACTTCCTGTGTATATGGCACAAAACCATCTCGCTCCACTACCAGATAGTAATTTCCATCTGGGATATCAAAAAACTCATAGTATCCGGCAGCATCGGTTGCGGCATACTCGTCAATGGTTTCACCAGCATTGTAGAGCCTTAAATAAGCGCTGGAAACTGGATTACTGCCGTCGGTAATGGTTCCTCCCAGTGAAGGTTCTTCACCAATACCCTCAAGCAGGATACTGAAACTGGGGTAATTGGGATCATTGGTCGTAATTGTCAGAGATGCGTTATTTAAAGCACCATACGAGACAGGATCAAACTCAATTGTAAAGGTATCGCTATCTCCCACTGCAAGTGATGCAGGAAGCGTTTCAACAAGAGAGTATTCACCTGCGTTAGTACCGGTTATCTCTATTCCTGTAATCAACAAATCTGCCGAAGCTGTAGCCAGGTTCTCGAGAGTGAAAACTATTGGTCCTACAGAAAAATCGTAATAGGCAGAATTATCCGATCCGATGGAACCGAAATCATAACTGCTTTCATGCACTACTTCCGTTTCAGAGGGTTTGACACCATAATAAACATAGATCTCCGGAACCGAAGTCGTTACGCTTAAATAGGAAGAAGAGACTCCGGTACCATAAGTGTTTTCGGCTTCAATCTTGTAAAAATATTCCGTGTTTTCTATTAATCCGGTATCCTGATATGTTAATTGCACACCCTTATATATTGATACGTATGTACCATCGGAAGAGGTGGATCTGGTAAGATTATAATTTTCGACTCCGCTTACCGCGTCCCATGCAAGATCAACAGAAGTTCCAGTCATTCCGGTAACTCTTAAATTGGAAGGAGTAGCAGGAAGATTGCCTGGAGTACCAGAAATAACATCAGAGAGAAGGCTTTCTCCATAAATATTTTCAGATTTCACTTTGTAGTAATATGGTGAACCTTCAGTCAATCCGCTATCTAGATAGGAAAGTTCACTTCCGGAATGTACCTCATTTGTGAAGGGACCGGTTTCATTCTCAGATCTGTATAGATAATATGTTGTCGAACCGGCAGCAGTATCCCATGCAAGTTCCAGAGAACTGTTGGTTATTCCTATGATCCTCAGATTCTGGGGGATATCAGGCAGTGCACCTGTTGTTCCTGTTGCGGCATCTGAAAGGGGGCTTGCTCCGTCAATATTGACTGCACTCACCTTATAATAATAAGCAGTACCGGAAGTCAGCTCCGTATCGTTGTATTCAGTCAAAGAACCAGAATAGACTTCGCTATAACTACCTTCCAATGTACCGGATCTATATAGAATATAAGAAGCGGCTCCTTCCGCTTCGGTCCAGTCGACCTGAAGGGATGTCAGTGTAATAATTCCAATCCTTAGAGTCGCCGGTGTAGGAGGAGGACTCCCCGTAGAATTCAAAACATTAGCAGAGAGATTCAAGGTAAAATCCGAAGTATTGTTATTTATTGTTAATACAGCAGTATATGCGCCCGAAGACGTGACCGAACTGAAGACAAGATTAAATGTTGTACTGCTACCGGGATTAATAGCCTGGGAAAGAGGCCCGGCTGTATTGAATGCAGATGGAGTTATTCCAGAGAAAGAAATGGGATTGTCTCCGGTCAGATAAAGGGTCGAGGTTCCATTATTGGTAATTGAAAAAGTCAGTTCAGGAGGGTTAGAACCGGGTGCAATATCTCCAAAGTCATAGCTGCTACCGGGACTATACTCTACTCCTTGAAGATTTATACTGATAGCAGCTGTTCCTTCGGGAGATTCAGCAAGGGGGTCTTCAGGGTTATCACGTGGTGGTATTTCAACAGATAGAAAACCATCACACCCGAAAAATAGCAATCCTGAAGAAATAAGCAGGACAACCAAGAAAACAAACCTGATACTTCTCTGTTTCATCTTTTACCTCATCCCCCGCCGCTAAATAAAAAAGCAGGAATCAGTTCAATATCGCAGAGATTTTCAGACTTATTTTATGCTGGACTTACTTTGAAGAAAAACGTCTATCCCGAAGGTTACATTCTACGATTTCTTTATCAATTTATATATAGTCCTTATTCATAATTATAGTTCATTAAATATAAAAAATCAAAATAAAACATTTTGCATAAATGAAGAAACTTCTTTCACAGCCCTGTTATTAATGGAATGTGGTATTATTACAAAACTACAGCGAAAGATCCAAAGGGGGCTTCCATGTACTCAATCGGTGAAGTATCGGAGATAACCAGAATTTCAAGGGACAGGTTACGGAACTATGAGGAAAAGGGCATCCTGACCCCTGTGAAAAACCCGGAAAACCGCTATAGAGAATACAGCATTGATGATATAGATACGGTGCTTCTTATTGAATTCTACCGTAGCATCGACCTCAGTATAGACAGCATTAACGAAATTTCTAAAGACAGCTCGCTGGAAGAGATAAAGGTCCTAATCGACCAGAAGAAACAGGTGGTGGATAATGAGCTGAGAAAGCTCACCCGGATCAGCGAAAACATTTCAGGTTTCCTGGTCGATTACAAAAACATAAAGGACAATCTTAATAAGGTAATAATTCGGAAAATGGATGATTTCCAGATCTACGATGAACTTGCCGATTTCCGCTCCTATAAGGAGTACAAGAAAATCCATAATTCTCTTAAAAAGCACCCTGACAAACCGATTATCAGGAAGCTGACGAGAAAAATTGTCTTCGATGATAATCGGATCACAGAGAACAAAATGATAATAACCGGCCCGGTGATGGATGAAAACAAAACAACTCCAGGTAATATCTGCAGCCCTGGAAACTGTCTCTACACAGTCAGGGAAGATTCAAGAAAAATCGGGAACCTGATGGAGAATATTCAGCGGGCATTCCTGAGTTTTATTCAGGAGAATGGTCTTGCGGTTACAGGCACAGCTTTTGCCAATATACTGTTTATAACTAAAGAGGATGGTAATATAAAATCTTACCTTGAGATTTTTCTGCTCCTAAAAAAATAAAGTCTTGACCCTGGCATTAGACCAACCTTTATCATATGACTAAATAAGGTGCTTAGCCACCTTAAAATTTGAGATTTAAGGGGTTAGCATGGACAAGACAGAAACGAAAAATTTGAAGAAATTTTTCATTTTCACCTACCTGATTTTTTGGTCATTACTTGGTTTAACAGGGTATCTAATATCATTGGATATTCCACTGCTCTTTCAGACTGTAATTAAAAATATATGTGCATGGACTCCTACATTCGTTATTCTGATTATGTTCAAGAAATTGTATCCTGATATGACCTTAAAAGAATATTTGAAACTGCATTTTTTGAAAAAAATTAAACCGCGAGAGTTTCTCTCCTCTTTCCTCTTACAGGTAACAATATTAGCCGCGGCTGTTCTTGCATTCTTCATAGTTACTAATAGGCCGCTAAAAACTATGACCTTTATAGCTTCTTCCTCCCTTCTACCGGTTCTGATCATTGATTTAACAAGCGGCCCCCTGGGTGAAGAGCTTGGATGGCGAGCTTACGCTTTAAATATCCTGCAAAAGAGATATACTCCGCTTACAGCCGGCCTGATAGTCGGCATAATATGGGGATTATGGCATCTTCCGTTAATGATTTTATCAGGGTATTCAGGTTTAGAATTGTTATACTACATTGTCGCTTTCCTGGTGGCCGTAATTTCATTTTCAGTTATAATTACATATTTCTATAATAGAAGTAAAAATATTATGATAGCTATGTGGATGCATTTCTGGTTTAATTTTTTATTGAAAATAGTAATAATTGATATTTTACCCTTATTAATATATGTTTCAGCGGGGTATCTGATTGGTGCCATTCTTGTGGTCTGTTTAAATAAGGGTGAATTACTGGAAAGAAAGAGCATATGAGACCATCCTGTGGATTTTCTATAACAAGCTATTAGTGTTGATTTATTAACAGATTTTAAAACATATCCCGGTATTATTTGAAGAATAAGTTTTAAAATGCTATTCTGAAAGCCTATAGCCTGAATTTCTGGTTATATAAAGGAATAATAATGACGGATGAACAGATTTCCATATTCTATAACTCTATAAAAGAATCCATAACAGAGCTCGAAAAAAGTATTATCCACCTGGAAGAAAAATGTAAACCCATAGAACCCAGCATTTCGCTTGGACGGCTCACTCGGATGGAAGCCCTGGGAGAAAAAGGTATAAACGAAGCAATTCTCTCCCAGAATAGAGTAAGACTTGATAAATTAAAAAGTTCCCAACAGAGGATTATAGAAGGAACTTACGGTAAATGTCTTCAGTGCGGTAAGGATATATCCGAAGGAAGATTGAAAGCTGTTCCAGAGGCTATGGTATGTATTCCATGCAAGGAAAAAAAATCTTAGTATTTCGTATGGTAGAAGTAAAAGTTCAATGAAAGATCAATTTAAATCTCTTCTGTTAAATTCGGTAGGTGCTTCCGCATGTTATGAATTAGAGAGGATCCAGACCCTCTGGAGCGGTTATGGAAGCATAATCCGGATAGGCCTTTCGGGCTCTTCCTTGAAGAGTGTGGTAGTAAAACATGTAAAACTTGATCAGGGAGGCGGTCATCCGCGAGGCTGGAACTCAAACCTTTCCCATGAAAGGAAGATTAAATCCTACAGAGTGGAGTCGGCCTGGTATGAGAATTACAGTACCCTCTGTGATGATAAGTGCCGCGTCCCCCAGTGTTATGCTCTTGATTCCCATGAAGACGAGGTCTTTATGGTTCTTGAGGATCTTGATGATTCGGGTTTCGATGGGCGACGGCAGTATGTTTCCTGGAATGAGGTTAAATCCTGCCTCCATTGGCTGGCCTCATTTCATGGGAGGTTCCTAAATGATGGCCCCGCGGCTCCTTTGCCTGAAGGTCTGTGGAAAAGAGGTACCTACTGGCATCTGGATACGCGCCCGGAAGAGCTGGAAGTACTTAACGATTCGCTCCTGAAGGCTGCTGCGGGCGAAATTGATCGGATCTTAAACGAAAGTCCCTACCAGACCTTTCTTCATGGGGATGCAAAACTTGCGAACTTCTGTTTTTCACCCCGTGGAGACGTCGCGGCTGTCGACTTCCAGTATGTCGGAGGGGGCTGCGGGATGAAGGATTTGGCCTATTTTACGGGGAGCTGTTATAATGATAGAGATTGTGAAACCCGGGAAGGGGCAATTCTCGATTACTATTTTTCAGAGCTCAAAGCGGCCGTCCACAGGTATAAGAAGGATATAGATTTTGAAAAACTTGAGGAATCCTGGCGGTCCCTTTACCCCGTCGCCTGGACAGACTTTCACAGATTCCTGAAGGGATGGAGTCCTGGCCACTGGAAGATAAACTCATACAGTGAGAGAGTAGCCAGAGAGACTATTGGCAGGATTTCCGGAAAATAACAGTGAAAGGATCATGAACGAACTATTCCAAGTTCTGATTCATGGTGATAAAAACATTTAATTTTATATTTTCACCATTCTCAAATTAACCAAACCTGGTCAGCTTCTTAAAGTTGATGTTAATCCAAACATTTCACAGACGTGGCACATTAGGCTTCGATCACGAAGGGGCCCCGCTTGGGGACCCGGAGTAACTCTTTCAACTAAAAAACAGAATTGCCTTTTGAGTCTATCCCGACTATCACTGGAAAATCCTCTACTACGAGTTTATAGATTGCTTCCGGGCCGAGATCGGGAAAGGCAACGGGTGTCATCTCCTTGATTTTTTGAGAATAGAGGGCACCGCAGCCTCCGAAGGAGTAGAAATAGACAGCTTTTTCTCTGATTAGTGAATCAATAACGGCCTGGCTCCTGGGGCCTTTTCCTATAATTCCGGAGACACCTTCTGCAAGGATGGCTGGTGTGAAGGGGTCCATTCGAGAGGATGTTGTGGGACCGCATGAACCGATGACGGCTCCTTCGGGTGTGGGCGATGGCCCCATATAATAGATAACCTGATTTTCAAGCGCCAATGGGAGGGGTTGATTGTTTTCAATCAGGGCAACAAGTCTTGCATGGGCCTGATCCCGGGCGGAGTACATGGTTCCCGTGAGCAGGACCTCGTCGCCGGCTCGTAACTCTTCGCTGACTCCGGGTTCAAGAGGGATTTTGATGCTATTCATTTAGACCAGCCTTTTCTGTCTTCATACCTTCGATGACAACCGAAATTTTCCGGTCTGCCCAGCAATTTACTGATACGGCTAAGGGAAGACCTGCTATATGTGTCGGGTACTTTTCTATCTTTACCCCCAGACAGGTGGCTGCTCCCCCAAGCCCCCCGGGGCCTATGGCAAGTTCATTCACCTCTTTTAGGATGTCCTCTTCGAGGAGGGCATAATATTCATCCGGGTTTTCATCGTCGAGATCCCGAAGGAAGGCTTTTTTAGAGAGTTTGGCAGCATAATCCATGGTACCGCCCAGGCCGATTCCAAGGATGACAGGAGGACAGGGGGACCCTCCAGCGGTTTTGACGATCTTCTTTACGGCTTGGATGACTCCCGCCCTGTCGGTGGTGGGTTTGAGCATCTCAATTCTGGAGCAATTCTCACTTCCAAATCCTTTTGCAAGGATCGAGATTTTAATATCCCCGCCTTCGACAAAGTCATAATAGATTACCGGGGGCAGATTTGTTCCTGTGTTTGTTCGGTCTTTCAAGGGATCAGCAACAACAGATTTCCTGAAATATCCGTCCCTGTAGGCATCCCCTACGGCGTTGTGTATGGTCGTCTCGAGGGACTCCCCCGCCACAATGACATCATTTCCAATTTCCACGAAACAGAGGACCATCCCGGTATCCTGACATAGGGGAATGTTCTTTTCTCCAGCGAGTTTGATATTCTCACCTATTGCTCCGAGAACCTTGGCACCAAGGTCTTTTGCCGTCCTGGAGACTTCACTAAGCACCTCGGTAACATCGGGCTGTAGATGGACGTTCATCCTCAGGATTTCAGGATAAAGGGCATCATAGATTTTCTTGCTGTTTATTGTAGTTTTCATATTCATTTTAATAACTGTATGTATAAGTATAATTCCCTGTGCCACCACCGAAGGTCAGAATATCTCCGACGGTATCACCACCCAGGGCCGGGGCTAATTCGAAATTGAAACCACCACCATCAAATGACAGATCATAATAAAAGATTGCAGAACCTGTTATGTAATTCCGTTCATAATAATCCCAGTAAAACTTGGCCCCTGCTCCCGGGGCAATACCTATACCACCTCCTAATATTCCCATACGGAGAGCAACCATAGGAGTAAACCATCCTGTAATTGTATCCACTGGAAATTCAAACATGTACAGCATATTAATAGCTAATACCTTTTGAGCTTTAAACGGTAAAAGTGTAACTCCAAATCCGATATTTCCAAAGAATCCATTTATTTCAAACCCGTCAAAATGAATGCTTTTCTCACCAATAGAAAAGGGAAAAGCAACTTCAGCATAGACGCCTTCCTGCCAGATATCAGTTGCTGATAAACTGAAAAATGTGAACATTATTAAAGCAATAAAAAAAACACCTTTTTTCATGGAGACTCCGGGAAATAAGATATTTAAAAATATACATTAGAAAAACAAATTGTGCAAATAACAGATTTTGCAGCCAGCCGTTCTGTTTCTTAATTAGTTTTTTCGTAACTACTCAGGACGACGTATAAAAAACTAGACATAAAGGGAAATTTCTTGTAGACTGTTTCTATGAAAG
>JAEINK010000089.1 GCA_016342585.1 Spirochaetales bacterium | reverse complement strand
GTGGATTGCGGGAGGAATCCCATTTTCCGACCCAAAATCGTCATAAAGTCGAAATGACAGTTCCTATCATTTCATTTGGATTGGGCATTTAATATCAGTGTCTAATAATGATGAATCAATAGCATCCGACAGCACATCATGTTGTGTTGGGTGTTGCTGATTTTAATGCACTCTTTGTACTATTGAATAAAAGGTTTTGTTCGATGAGGTTAATGCAGTATTCTAATTATAGAGTCGTTCGTTCCATTTTGGTGTCAAAGCGAGAGGGTGCTCTCTTATTGAAATCCATCACAGTAAAAGTTAACAGTAAACTGTTTTGGTAGACTTAATGCTTTACTAATTGGTAGTATCCTGTTATGATTCATTTATGAGTGAAATTAAGATAGACTTGATGACAAAACGTATAGCCTCTCACATTCGCAATCAGATTTTCACCAATGAATTGAGAGAGGGTGAGAAGGTTGTTGAGCACAAGATAGCCAGCCAAGTCGGCACAAGCCGCGGTCCGGTGAGAGAAGCCTTAACCATTCTGGAAAATCAAGGCCTGATAATACGAATCCCAAGGCGTGGTGCATTTGTTGTAAAAATTAATGAGCAGGATGTGTCAGAAATCTATACACTCAGGCTTGCGGTGGAACAACTAGCTGTCAAGATGATTACGGATAGAGAAAATGTTCCGCCCCTTACGCGATTGCAGACAATCTGCGACGATATTGATCAACTTCTTTCAGATGATACCGCAAACAAGATAGCCTTAGCCGAGCTGGACATGAAATTCCATCACGAACTTGTGTTTCTTTCCGGAAATGCTCGAGCCCTGTCGGTCTGGGAAAACCTGGCCATGGTATCATTCTTGCTGAGTATAAGGGGCAGGTCTCACGGGAATGAACGCAACATAGAGATTGATCATCAGAAATTAATCGACTTGCTCAATAGCAAAAAAACTGACGAGGCCGTTCAGATTCTTACCCATCATCTGGGGACAACCCGAAAGATCCTGGTCAACGAATTTCTGGAAAAAAAAGGCGGCCTTTCCGAACAAGAGGGTCTTACCCGGGAATTCCAGGATACATTGAACCTGTCAAGTGAGCTGGAAGAGTTTAATTCCTCAGCCAGGTCGGTTCTCAACGGGAGCAGATGAATCACTGATTGGAGTCTGACTCACCCTTGATCGGTGTAAAAAAGTGTCTCGAAAGATGTTCGTTCCAGTAGGTTCGAACACCATTCTGATGAAGCTTGAAACTGTCCTAAAATATTTCTACTACCTCAATAAGGCGAATCAACGGCTCTATATTTACTTTTTGCAGTCGCAAATCAGCCTGATTGGCTGTAGCCCCGTGATCATTACTGTAAGAACATCTTCTGATACATTGCCTTTGTTAAACGTAAATAGTTAACCAAAATGGTTGACGGTTACCGGATGGTGATGTCATAATGCTAAAAGAAAGCATCTCTGCAGGTCTCTTGGATGCTTCCATTGCAATGGTTAAGGAGAAATAGACGTGACTCAAGAATTTACCATCCAAAACAGCAAATTATCCCTGGGACGTGGAATCAATACGGACTTCACCGCCACGGAAGTGAACAAAGTAGCCTATGATAAAGGTTTTTACACAGCATCCAAAGACGCCGGCTTTGACTCGGTACGAATCTTTCTGCGCCAAGGCTGGGATCCCGCGTTTTATCAGGCTTGTATAGACGATGCTTTGGATCTTGATCTGAAAATTGTCATTGTACCCTTTTCCATGTACTGCTGGGGCAAGGAAAGTCTTATCAGATGGTGGGGTGAAGTGGCGGAGTATTATAAAGATTACCCGGCGGAGCTGGTTTTTGAAATTCTCAACGAACCCAAGATGGCCGGTCATCCCGATGGCGAAGAAGCGGAAACCATGAAGTGGTACGGAGAATGTATCAAGGAGATCAGAAAGTCAAATCCCACCAGGCTGCTGGCTGTGGGCGGGCCTCACTATAACGGCGTCAAACTTTTGACAAATTATGTGACTCCGGAACACCTGGACTACAAACTGGAGGACGGCAGCGGGTTCAGTGATGACCCCAACATCTGGGGAGTTTTCCACTGCTATAATCCCCCGGCCTTTACTCACGCGTCGAAGGATCAGGATCTGAACAAGGATTACCCGGATTGGCGGGAGCAGATTCTATCCGACCTGGATGAAGCGGATGCCTGGTCAAAAAAGCATAACAAGCGGACCTATCTCAGTGAGTGGGGGGCAAGGATCAACCATGAGATCAAATATCTGGAAGAGTATACCGCCTTCATGATGGATGGGCTTATCAAAAGAGATATTGAATGGTGTTACTATTGCGGAGTGTTCAGCAATGCCTGGCCCTACGGCCTGTATAACTCCGAGTGGGGATTCGCCGGTGTGGAAGGTGTTGTAAAGAATCTGACAGGGATTGAACCGCCCGAGGAAGTTCCCCCGACCAATCAAATCGTAAATACGGATTTTCAGCTTGATCTTGCGGATTGGAACACAACAGATTATGCCATAAAAGGAACAGCCGACGGCCAGGGGGTTGATGGATCCCGGGCCATTCGAGTTCATGTTCCCTTTGTTCCCATGGATACCTTTGATCCAGAAATGAAACGAAAAATGACTCCCGCCCTGTATCAGCAATACGAGCCGGACTGGCAATTCACCGTGAAAGGGCAGGTTCAGGCCAATAAGTATACCCTTCAATTGCGGGAAGGCAGCCGTTACCGAATTTCGTTTTTTGCCAGATGTGAGGTGGGATCCGCCCGTCTGCAGGTCCAATTGGGCCACGCCCCGGAAAATGAGCCTGTGGTCTGGACCTCAGATGTGGTTGTCCTGGATGATGAATTGAAAAGGTTCGAAATGACCTATGACCATAAGTTGGAATCCGTACACAACGTTCGATTTTCCTTCAACTTCCTCGACCGCCATTCAGAGATCATTCTCGATCAAATTGAGCTGCGCGGCAGCAGAAAATCCTGAGGAAGAGCAACTATGGGCTATGATGTAACATTGGAAGTAGACTCCAGGTCTGCTTTAGGGGAAGGGCCGTTTTGGCACCGTGACAAAGGGTTATTATACTGGGTCGATATAGAGGGTAAACTCTTCCATATTTATGATCCTGAATCAGGAGAAAACAACTCCTATAAGACGCCGCTAACCATAGGTGCTGTGGTTCCTGCCTCTAATTACGGATTTATTGCTGCAGCAGATAATGGCTTTTACAGGTACACTCCTGAAGAGAACCGTATGGATGCTATTAAAATCATCGATGGTATTCCCCCGGGATGCCGAATGAATGACGGCAAGTGTGATCCCGCGGGCAGGTTCTGGGCAGGGACAATAGGACCGGATAGCCAGGCTTCCCTGTATCGCCTGGGGGCAGATTACTCTGTTGGTGTGATGGAGAAAGGGGTAACTGTTTCCAACGGACTGGTCTGGGATACCGGCAGAAGCCTCATGTACTATATTGATACCCCCACCAGGACAGTCGTCTCCTATAACTATCAGAAATCCACCGGAAGCATCAGTGATAAGCAGGTGGTGATTCATGTCCCTGCCAATCTGGGATACCCCGATGGCATGACCATTGATGGGGAGGGGAAACTTTGGATTGCCCTCTGGAACGGGGGTTGTCTCACCAGATGGGATCCTGATTCCGGTGAACTATTGGAAGCCATAGATATTCCGGCAAAGAATGTTACATCCTGTGCCTTCGGAGGTGAGCAGCTTGATACGCTTTTTATCACCACGGCAAAGACAGGGATGAGTGATGATGATCTGGAACGGTATCCCCTGGCGGGCTCGCTTTTCTCGGTTAAACCCGGTGTAAAAGGCCATCCAATGGACGTATTCGTTGATAGAAACCCCAGAGATCTCACGTTTTCTGAAGATTCGTGACTGCCCAAGCATAGTAACCAGATGATAAAACGGCAAAACAGTAACAAGTCAACAAAAACGGTTGACCGTTTACTGATTGATATAGTATAATCCAGATATAGGGGTGCAGAGCCACTCTTATTAACCAACAAAAGGAGAGCAAGATGAAAAGAATGAATTTAGGAGCTGCAACTTTTTTGTGCATAGTCTTATTCACAATGGTTTGCGTGGCACCGGTATTCGGCGCAGGATCTCAAGAACCGAAAACCAATGCTGATGGTAAAATCGAAATTGTGTACTGGTATCCCTGGACCGGCGAAAGTGAGACTTTCGATCTGGATAGAGTTGCCCAGTTCGAGGAACAGAATCCTCAGTACGATGTTATCCCCGTTTTTCGTGACGGAGGCGGAGTACTGGATGGACAGCTGTTAGCCGCCATGGCCTCCGGTAATGCCCCGGATGTGGTGGCCACTAACCATTATGCCACAGCCTTTAGTCTTATTTTTGAAGATGCTCTCCAGGAGCTGGATCCGTATATGGAAGAGATCGGACTCAAAGGTTCGGATATCTCATCGACCTATAGAGGAATGCTCCAGGCCAACGACAGCTACTACCTGCTTCCTGAATTGGGTCTGGTTCGGCTGATGCTCTACGATAAAGTCGCCCTGGAAGAGGCCGGTCTCAGCACCGTGGACCTCCCCGAGACCATTGATGAACTGGATGCCTATATCTCCACATTGAACAAGGTTTCCGCCGATGGTGATATTGAACGTATAGGGTTTGTCCCCTGGCTGGACGACGGTGCCGATCCCATTCTTTGGGCTTATATGTTCGGTGCAGATGTTTACGATCCTGCTACCAATAAAATAAATGTTGCCAACGACAAGATGGTGGATATGCTGGCCTGGCAGGCTCGGTTTGCCGAATCACTGGGTGGACGGGAAAAGATTGATACCTTTGTCGCCACTTTGGGCGGAGCATTTTCTCCTGACCATGGTTTAATGACAGGTAAGACACCCATAGTACTCATGGGCAGCTGGTACACCAATGCTTTACGGATTTTTAAACCTGAACTGGAATACGTAGTAAGTCCTATCTCTGCTCCTGAGTATGGTAGAGTCGGTGGAAGTATGCTAACCATGAATGTATTCTTGAGCCCCAAAGGTGCAAAGAATCCCAAGGGTGGAGTTGAGTTTGCCCAATTCTGTGGACAGCCCGACATCGTTGCGGAAAATATCAATACCTGGCGATCTATGTCAGCCTACACAGGTGAGTCCGATGCCATCGTCTGGGAGCAGAATGGCGACCCGGTATGGGCCACGATGAAAGAAATCACATCCAATGCGGATGCTGCCGGCCATCCCATCCTTCCTCCTGTGAGCCAGCAGCTTCAGGAAGAGCTGATGAGCCTTCGTGATGCCGTTACCTATGGTGATATTGCTGTGGGAGACATCATGGCTGAGCTGACCAGAATTGAAACAAGCCTTCAGGCAGAGATGAATAAGCTTTAAACTTTAACTGTTCTATATAGCCCCGGAGGATGCTTCCTCCGGGGTTCCTTAAAGATGCATACAGTTTTTTTTACTCTGATAGTGTGTGTGAAGTAAATATTGGATACAATATTCAAAGATATATATCAGAACTGAGGTTATGAAATGCTATTAATACAGGGAAACAAAAAACTAAATTCGATCAGTATTGCCCGGGATAAAATGCAGACCATCGGCATTAATGCCCTTCTGATTATCATGGGAATCCTCTTTCTGCTTCCCTTCTATTGGCTATTTACCGGAGCTCTTAAAACCTCCTCTGAACTTTTTGCGGCACCTCCGGTCTGGTGGCCTGCAGATCCCCAGTTGGAAACGTTTATTGAAGAGGTTCGCAGAGTCAATTTCTTCAAGCATTTCGGAAATACCTTGTTCATTGTTGCAACAACTATTATCGGTAGTCTGTTGTTCGACTCCATGGTGGCCTATGGTTTTTCCAGGATTGAATGGAAATACAGGGATAAGGTTTTCATGTTTGTACTGGCCACCTTGATGCTGCCCGTCCCGGCCATTATGGTACCGCGGTTTGTGCTGTTTTCCAAGTTAGGATGGCTGAACACTTACGCACCGCTGATTGTGCCTCGAGTTCTGGGATTACCATTCTTCATTTACCTTCTCAGACAGTTTTTTCGAACCATACCTTTTGAACTTTCCGATGCGGCCACGGTTGACGGGGCCGGACATTGGTATATTTATAGCAGAATTGTTCTCCCCCTCTCAAAACCGGCACTGGTGACTGTTGGTATCTACACCTTCCTTCAGGTCTGGGGGGATTTTCTGGAGCCCTATCTCTATATATCCGATCAAAATCTCTTCACCTTGTCGGTGAAGGTTCAGTCCTTGATGTCAAGTTTGACTCCGGATTATAACCGGCTCCTCATTGTGGCTGCCTGTATGACCCTGCCGGTGCTGGTGGTTTTTATCGTGGTTCAAAAAAGTTTTATGCGTGGTATTGCCACCACTGGTCTTAAATAAGGTATAGGAGGTTTACCATGAACAGACAACGTAAAGATGCCATGACGGCCTTCTTGTTTATCTTACCCTGGATTGTAGGGTTTCTCCTCTTCACAATGATTCCGATTTTTCAGTCATTGTATTACTCGTTCACAAAATTCAATCTAATTACCTCGCCGAAATTCATCGGACTGGAAAACTTCGTGCGGATCTTCACAGAGGATGAGCGAGTGCCCGGAGCCCTCTTAAACGATGCCTTCATGGTCTTCGTCGGCTTGCCCCTAGGAACCGCCTTCACCCTGATTCTGGCTTTGCTGCTCAACAGTCCCCGGGCACAGAAGCTGTCCTTCCTGAAACTGCCCTACCTTCTGCCTCCGGTGGTTCCCATTATCGCCATGGCCATCCTCTGGCGTTGGGTGGTCCATCCTTCCTCCGGCCTGGTGAACACCATTCTCGGGTTCGTCGGTATTCAGGGCCCCGGATGGCTTCAGTCTGAATTGTGGGCAAAACCGGCCATCGTCCTTTTCAACACCTTTATCGGCAGCAGTAATGTGCTTCTCTATCTGGCTGCTTTGCAGGGCATTCCCCAGTCTCTCTACGAAGCGGCGGACATGGATGGTGCCAGCGGGTTTCAAAAGACACTTCATATCTCGGTTCCCATGATAAGGCCAATGATCTCGTTTCAGCTCATCATGGGTATCATTTTTACCATGCAGAATTTCGCCCCGGTATTGGCGCTAGGTCTACAGGGCGGGCCAAATCACTCAACCCGTCTATTCTCCTACCACCTGTTCCTCCGGGCGTTTCGGTTCTACGAGATGGGTTATGCATCGGCCATGTCATGGGTGCTGATGATCCTCACATTCATTCTGACATTTTTTATTTTCCGATTCACCGACCAATTTAAAGACGAGTAATCAGGCTTGAATGGGCGGAGCTAGCGGAATAAAGCTAAGGAGATAGTGTATGACTAACAAGAAAATAATGTTTCCATCCGAGGGCCAGGTGGAGGTGTGGACCGAAGAGTTTGAGTCCAAGCCGACGGAAGATGAAATTGTAATAAAGACTCAATACTCAATCATCAGCTCCGGAACCGAGCTTGCCTGTCTGGCAGGGCTTGAGTCGAGCTGGGCTGCCTTTCCTTTCAATCCGGGATACTCTGCGGTGGGTACGGTTGAGGAGAAAGGATCGGGAATCAGCGATTTTGAAGTGGGGGACACCGTCTTCTTCTATGGAGCGCATTCTGCCTACTCCGTGATTAATCCTGATAAAACTTTGTGTGTGAAGGTCTCCGATGGAATCCGTGGTGAACATGTTCCTTTCCTGAGAATTGCCACCATAGCTATGGCAGCTCTGCGGATTTCGGATATCGAGCTTGGGGATTTTGTTGCTGTAGTCGGCCAGGGAATGGTAGGGAATCTTGCCGCCCAGCTTGCCTCTCTTCAGGGTGGTGAAGTTGTGGCTTTTGATTTGGACGCCCAGCGTCTGGAACAGAGCAGATCGTGCGGCATTCGTCACACTGAATCCTTTGATCACAAGGATTTAACGGCGGTTGTTAAATCAATAACCCATGGGGCGATGTTTTCAACATTTATCGAGGCTACGGGGATCTCCAAGGTAGCTGAAAAAGGACTTGAGTTGATTGGTCAAAACGGAGAGTTGGTGCTGTTGGGAACTCCCAGAGCTGAACACAGCACAGATTTGACCCCCGCATTGAGGAAAGTGCACCTGCGCAGTACCAATGTCGCCATTAAAGGGGCCCATGAATGGGTGTATCCTGTGAAGGAAATACCTTTCGCCAAGCATAGTTTTGTACGGAATACAAAGATCGCCATGAACTTAATCAGAGATGGTAAACTAAAGATAGAACCACTGCTTTCCCATGTGGTAAAACCGGAAGGGGCTAAAGAGGCCTATGAAGGATTGCGCACAAAGACAGGCGGGTACACCGGAGTTGTGGTGGACTGGAACGATTGACGGATATTACCCATTATTTCCGGTGCTCGTTTGGCATGAACATTTGTAAAAGAAATGACCAATAACGGATTTCTGAACCGTATCATCGGTAAGCCAAGGAGGCGGTATTTTGAAGTTGGTGGATTGTCAGTTTTATGTTGTAAAAAATCAATGTCCCATGAAAGGCGGCCCCCACTGGTATCTGGTTAAACTGGTCTCCGATGACGGCATTGAAGGCTGGGGCGAGATGTGGTGGAACGGCCTTTCTCCCCAGACCTTCATCAAAATTGCTGAAGAGGTTGCTGACCGTTTTGTTATGGGACAGTCTCCCTTTCATGTTGAAAAAATGTTTCAGCGTTTCTTCAAGCAGGTCTGCTTTCAGCATTCGGATCTCACGAAAATGGGGATTTGGAGCGGCCTCGAGGTAGCCTGTTGGGATATCCAGGGCAAGGCATCCAACCGCCCCGTATACGAACTGCTGGGTGGGTTGGTGAATGACAAGCTGCGTTCCTATTCGTATATCTATCCCGAGGATCCCGAAGCGAACCATATGGAACTCTGGGCCAATCCGGAAGCGGTTGCAAAGAGGGCCCTTGATTATGTTGACCAGGGATTCACGGCTATAAAGCTGGATCCGGTAGATATCGATCAGGAGGGAATTGCCCCGCCATGGCATGCATCCCTACCGGTTCTTGAACGGGCTGAGAAAACCATTGCTGCCATCCGGGATGCGGTGGGCGGAAAATGCGACATCATCATTGGAACCCATGGACAGTATACGGCGGCTTCGGCGGTTCGGTTCATATCCCGGATGGAAAAATATGACCCGCTGTGGTTTGAGGAGCCTGTTCCGCCGGAAAATCCGACTCAGATGGCAAGGGTCAACGCGGTAACCCGAGTTCCTGTTGCCGCCGGAGAGCGGCTCACAACAAAATATGAATTGGCTTCTCTGATGACCGGCGGGGCGGCGGATATTATTCAACTCGACCTTGGCGGGGTAGGGGGATTACTGGAGGCGAAAAAGATTGCAGGCATGGCCGAGGCCTTTCACATGCAAATCACGCCTCACTTTTGGGCGGGACCGGTGATGTATGCGGCTCAAAGTCAGCTGGCAGCCTGTTCTCCCAATTTTATCATCCAGGAAGTAATTGAACGCATGGATGGTTTTCATGCGGAACTTGTTAAGAATCCCTTCATCTGGGATGAGGGCTATATGAGGCCGTCAGAGCTTCCGGGCCTGGGCATTGAGATTGACGAGAAAAAGGTTTCCGAACACAGCCTGGATATTTCATAGGTTTAGGAGAATGGAGAGGGGTAGCGAGGGATGAAGAAAAGAAATGTTCTCATAACCGGGGCAGGTTCAGGAATCGGCAGGTCGGTTGCCTTGAAATTCGCCGCCGAAGGTGCAGATATTATCGTTGTTGGAAGATCTGAGAAGAAACTGACGGCGGTTTGCCGGGAGATTGATGAGCTTGGCGGTTCAAGCCTTGCGGTGCAGGCTGATGTTTCCAGTGATTCCGACATGAAGAAGGCATTTGTTGCCGTATCAGAACGTTGGGACCGGATTGATGTGCTGTTTGCCAACGCAGGAATCAATGGAATGTGGGCGCCTATCGAAGATATCACCGTTGAGGAATGGGACCTGACTCATGACATAAACATGAAGGGGACCTTTCTCACCGTGAAATATGCAATACCCCTGATGAAAGAGCATGGGGGGGCCATCGTCATCGATTCGTCGGTGAATGGAACCCGGGTTTTTGCGAACAGGGGAACCTCCTGTTACGGCAGTTCCAAGGCGGCCCAGGCGGCATTTGGAAAATTTGCCGCAGTTGAGCTGGCGCGCTACCGGATTCGTGTGAATGTGGTTTGTCCCGGGGCAACTGTAACTGATATCGATGATCATATGTCCGAGAGAAATATAGAAGACCTGACTCTCTGGTCTGAGTTTCCCAACGGGAACCCGCCGCTTTCCCAGGGAGAATGGGCAAACGCCGATCAGGTAGCGGATGCTGTGATGTACCTCGCCGGTGAGGGGGCATCGCACATTACCGGTGTGGAACTCCATATCGACGGCGGAACGTCTCTGATCACCTAAAAACCTGTCCCAGTTCGTTGCTCTGGGTAGATCAATTTTTCTATTTAGGGTGGGGAATCTCTGATTTTTCGATGGTCAAAAGTTGGCAAAATTTGTTAACGGATAACAAGAACTGTTTATAAATTGAATAGAAACAAAATGGAGGTCTGTTTTGGATAAAATTAAAATCGCTGTTGCGGGCGCTGGATTCATGGGGAGAATGCATTGTCAATATATTTTGAATCATCCTCAAGCCGAGGTGGTGGGGATATTCAATCCAACCACGGAAAAAGCGGAAGCCGCAGCCAAGGAATATTCCATATCAAAAGTTTACAAGCATCAGGATGAGCTGTTCAGTTCTCCCGATATAGACGCGGTGGTTATCGCATCCCCCAACAAGCAGCATGTTTCGATGGCTATAAGTGCCTTGTCCGCGGGCAAACATGTCCTTCTGGAGAAGCCGATGGCTTTGAATTCGCAAGAAGCTGCGGAAATTGTTGAGGCCCAAAAAAAGGCGGGGACTACCCTAATGATTGCCCATCAGATGAGATGGTATGACTTGACCCGGCAGATTATTGATCTAAGGGAAGCAGGGGCAATCGGCAAGATTTACAATGCAAAGGCTGCCATGTGGCGGACCTGCAGCATACCCGGATGGGGCAGCTGGTTCACCAGAAAAGAGGAATCCGGCGGAGGGCCCTTAATCGACATAGGCGTACATGCCCTGGACCTGGCCTTTTATATGATGGGAAATCCCACTCCCGTATCGGTCTTCGGCTCTACCTATGCTGAATTCGGTCCATCAAAGAAAGGAATTGGTTCCTGGGGAACACCGAATTGGGACGGTTTTTTTGATGTGGAAGATATGGCCACGGCGATGATAAAAATGGAGGATGGCAGCACCCTTACCCTGGAAGTATCCTGGGCGGCAAATACAGATCCGAAAAACAAAGAGGCTTTTCACATTATGGGGAATAAGGGCGGGGCCAGTTTATATGGAGACACTGGTCTGTATATCAATCAAGAGGAAAACAAAACCCTGGTTACCGAATTATCGCTCCGGGATAACGGTGATGATCCTCGAGCTCTGTTGATAGATCATTTTATAGATTGTGTTAAAACCGGAAAGCAGCCCATATCAGACGGCTTATCCGGACTAAGAAATATGATGATTCTTGATGCCATTTCTGAGTCGGCGAAGACGGGTGATATCGTTCGATTAGATCCTGCTTTATTGAAATAAGAGCCTGGAGTTTCCGTTGATCTCTCCAGGGAGGAGGGATCAGAATTAATTGACATTGAAGGAGCAATACCATGGAATTGAAAATAGATAAATGCAGCGAGAATCCCGTAGTTCAGCCCGGAGGATTGCCTTGGCGAATGGTTGCCACAATGAATCCTGCTGTCATTTATGAGAACGGGACATTTACCATGTTCGAACGAGCTGCGGGGAGCCTGCATCCTTTCAAATGCAGCCTGGGAATGCTGGAAAGCAAGGACGGCATCCATTGGAGCCACAAATTCGAAGAACCGGTGGTCACCGGGGACCTGGTAGGCTTTCCCTACGGGAGTGTTCAGGATCCAAGGATCGTGAAAATCGATGATGACTACCTCATGACCTTTGCCCTGCGACCTTACTCCTACGATACCAATACCACCGGCTACGGCGTCCCCCGATCCTTTCAGCACGAATATCCCGGTTTCAGCAGGGACACAAAGGATAATCAGAGCCGCTCAGGGGTACTGCGTTCTAAAAACATGGTTGACTGGGAGTTTGTCGGTTGGGTCGCCGCAGGTGAAATCGACGATCGAAACGTTATATTGTTTCCTGAAAAGATAAACGGTAAGTATGCGGTTCTGCGTAGACCGAGCCCGTTTGTGGACACAGAGGTAAAATTCACCGAAACCCCGGGGATCCAATTGAGCTATTCTGATGATCTTAAAAACTGGACCGAACCGGTAACAGTGATGCAGCCGCAATTCGAGTGGGAAGACAATCGGATTGGAGGATCTTCCCCTCCCATCAGAACAGAACATGGGTGGTTGATTCTCTATCACGGCGTACAGCACATCGATAAATCAATCAACAGGGTTTGCTATCGCATGGGTGCGGCCATGGTTGATATCAACGATCCCACAAAGGTTATTGCCCGATGCCCCGGCTACCTCATGGAGCCTGAGCATTACTATGAAAAGGTGGGAGCTTACATACCCAATGTTGTATTTCCCACAGCCTCTGTGGCTGTTGATGACAAGCTTCATATTTTTTACGGGTGCTGTGACACAGCGATCGGGTTGGCCACTGTTTCACTTGATTCGCTGATCGACTATGTGATGCAGTATAAGAAATAGATTTATCTGATCGATTAAATCTGGTGAGCAAGGGGGAGTAATCCCAACGGGAGGACACCTGCTTTTTCCGCTCTACAGAACAAACACCCGACAAAGACGAGGCTCGTCGGGTGTCATTATATATAAAGGATTAGACTTTTAGAGATCCTGCCTCATCTTCTATGACTATTTCCCGACAGGATTGTCGATGCCCAGTTTTAGCAGAGTCTGTTCCTTTGGTATACCATCTTTGCCATACCCTTTTATTCGATAATACTGTTTAATCATGGGATCCAGATTGACAACCTTTTTATCCGGGTGCTTGGTTTCTGCCTCTGTTAGAAATCGATTCGGCAAGGTATCATCCTTTGAGCTTATTCCCATCAGGCAATTCATATGCCGTTCCAATACATGGATTCGTTTGCCCGCCAGCAGCATGGTACGCTGGGTTAGCTTCCTTCCTGTGATGGCAGTCATAAGTCCCGAAAGGGCACTTAAATCCAACAACATTTGTGCTACTCTGGGTAGAAGAAACATAGCCATTTTTAAGAAGGGCTTGGGTGTGTACTTCGGAATTAATGGTTCTAACATAAATCCATAAGTTGTGAACTGACATGTCTGTATGGAATTGACGGCACTAAATAAGTTTTCGTTATAATCCACCCAGGCTGCCTTGCTGACAGTTGTATAGGGGGGGATGAATTTAAAAAGAGCTTCCAGGCTGATGGGATAGGCGTTCAGGTGGCATCCACCGCGGTTAGCCACGGCATAGTTAAGCCCTTGGCCCCAACCTGCTCTTGGATCGTAGGCCGCCATTTCCATTCCTTTAACATGGGCGGCGTAGTCGGTTCCGCCGTATTTAAAATCCATTCCATACAATGAGTTCCAATGTGCTTTCAGGAATTTTTTTGTAATGGATCAGGTAATAGATTCTGTT
>JAEINK010000088.1 GCA_016342585.1 Spirochaetales bacterium | reverse complement strand
CAAAGCCCTTGAATATTTCAGACCTGCCTTTATAAAACCCCTTGGAGGATGCTGTCCATGTTACTGTATCAGTATCAAAAAATGCTGCGAAAATACTGATATTGTTGTTTTTTATCGCAGTACAGCCGGTTTTTCCGGAAATCTCAGTTCGGCTTATCGGAGAAACCCGTATCAGCCCTGAAGATGATTCAGTCTTGCGTCATGGGTTGCTGATAGCAAATGAAAATGCTGAGCCGGTAAGGGGAAAGCTCGAACTTGATCTGCCTCGGGGAATCAGGGCCCTTCTTTTGCCGGGGAAGATTGAACTGGAAGCTTATTCTGAAAAATTGATTCTTTTTGCAGTTCAAGTGTCCGATTTTGCTCCGGCCGGAATGCTTGAATACGGCTACAGTTTTATCTCTGATGCCGGAGCCCATACCTGGGGGACCGGCCGTATAACTGTTGAAGTTTCCGAACTGCCTGAGATCGGCCTTGAGATTATGAAGAGCCCGGCCTTTATTGTCGCCGGAGACTCCTATGACGCCGGCTTGCGGATTGAAAACCGGGGCAATGTTCCGCTGAATATCAGTTTGAAAGCGAGAAGTTCGGACGGTTCATCGGTTATATTCACTGATTTTCCTGAGAAGGCAGTATTCCTGCATCCCGGAGAAATAACCGAAGGCCGGATGGTTGTGTCAACGCAGAATGATATTGGAAGACCGGTAAATGATCGGCTGGAGCTTATTGCTTTCTCGCCCGAATATGGCATAGAGGCTGAAGATTCAGTCTCGGTAGAGCTGATATCGCCGGTTTCCACCGGCATCGATAGTTTTTATCGGTACTATCTGCATACTTCGGCAAGAACAAAGCTCGAATTTGATGACCATAGCGGAGATAATCCGCTGCTGGCTGTTGATGCCTTCGCTTTTGGATTCTTAGATGAAGAGAAAAAACACAATTATAATCTTTCAGTCGGGAAGCGGATTGATATCAATGAAGTTTCATTCAATCATCCTGATACCTTGTCAGACCCGGCGGACCGGCTGTCTCTGGAATATTCAGGACCCTTCGGCCGTCTTGGGGCAGGTGATCTGAGCAGAAGCATAACACCGCTGCTTAAGGCCGATGAATTCGGTCGCGGCATTGATGCAGAAGTTAATATCGGTCCCGTCTTCTTCGGGGGGCAATACCAGTTGACCGGATCGGGGCAGACTTCCTCCACATCGGCTGCGGGTTTTCTCGGAGCATCTTCGGATGCGGTCTCCGGCAAGGGGCTTCCCCTTTATTCAGCCAGGGCTTCTTATTTCACAGATCTGTCTATGCCCGGGGCAATCAGCCTCCTGCAGCATGTGAGAAGCCTGAACGACGACTACTTCTCTCTTGAGCTGGCATCAGGGATTGAGACCTTTGAGCACATCGGAAAAACTTCGTTTTCACTTGATAATACTGCAGTGGGCGGTGAGGCGGAGTTGACGTTTCCGGGACTGAAGTTTGCCGGCAGCGGATCTCTGTCCGGTGCCGAATTTTCAGGAGCAAATCCTGACAGCTGGAATCTGAACGGGAATCTTGATGTACGCCCCTTCGGCCCGGAGTTTTACGTAAAAAGCAATGTGGCCGCCGTAATGATAAATAACGCGGAGGCCTCTGCTGAAAGGTCCGGACTGGAGGTTTTTGAAGTTAGTGCGGGAGCAGGAGTTGTTTTCCCTCAGTTTGATGCCGGAGGCATCTATCAGCATAGGATCTATAAAAGGAATGAAGGCAGCGATGAGACTCTTGTTGTCTATGATGGCGGGCGAATAGATCTGGGCCTTAAGTTTGATGCTGTCAGTCTTGATTTGAGATCGGAACTCGGACGTAATTTCCGGGGTGCAGACAATTTTCCGGGTTTGGCGCAGGAACACAGTCTGACGGTGAATTTTGAAATGGATAGGCTGTCTGCTTTGTTTGAAGCAGCCTATCTACAGGAGATGTATGCTCCGGATACCCCTGTCAATCAGATTAATCTGAAGACTGCAGGCAGTTTTAATACCGGCTTTATCTTTGTCCATGGCTCAATAGGACTCTCAGCGGCGGATATCGGCTTCTCCGATTTAACTGTGCTTTCAAAGCTGTCGATCTCATTATTACCCGATACCGGCAGCTGGTTTGAGTTTTCCGCAGCCCATACCGCAGGAGGTCTTAACTCTGAATCGACAGATATAAATGACTTCTCGCTCAGTCTTTCATTTTCTCAGAGATTTGATATCAAGGGCGGCAGAAGAGAGGAATACGGCAGCCTGGAGGGGTCTGTTGTTGACCAGCAGAATAGGCCTGCCGGAGGCATAGTTGTTCGGCTGGAAGACTATGCGGCGGTAACGGATGCTGACGGGATTTTCCGTTTTCCCGCTCTTATTACCGGAAGTTACAGCCTCGAGATCGAGAGCGGTTCATTGGACACTTCAGTCCGTCCGGCTCAGGAGATGCCTCTTCGGATAGACATCGAGTCTAAGGAAACTGAAACAGTAAGGATAGCTCTTATCGATAGTGCTCGCATGGGGGGCCGCATAACAGAGTATTCATATAGATCCCCCGCCGCCGCCGTGAAATCCATCTATGATTCAGATACTAATGCTGATGAAGCCTATAGATCGGAGCCTTTCGGGTATCAGGATGTGTTTCTGACAAACGGCAGCATATCACTCTGGACCGTAACTGACAGCAGAGGAAGCTTTGCCTTTGATAATTTGCTTCCGGGCAGGTGGAGGTGTTCAGTTCCTGTCTCGGCCGCGGAGCAGACGCTCCTGAGGTATTCTTCCTCGGAGTACCTTGAAAGAATCAGATCCGGAAATCCTCTGATAGATGAAAAAGTAATCAGTATCGATCTCGAGGCAGGGGAAGAGGCAGAGCTTGACTTAAACCTATTTCCGCCGGTACCAACGGTTCATATTCTTCGGTAGAAATCAATCACAGGAACTATCAAATTTTCGCTGTTTTCCTATCATAATGACTGATTGATTTATTCTCGTCTATCAATTTAATAAACATTACCAAAAATATCATGTATACAAGCCTGTTAATTTAGTAGTTCCGTTCTAACTTGTTACTGTGTATGTAATTATAGTTTTTTTGAAGGAGTGCGTCTTTTGGCACGCTATATGCTTTATATATAGTGAACAGTAGTTCTTTGACAGAGCAGACAGAGAAGGATATTTCAGAGATAAGATTGGCAGTCATGACGGCATTCTGTAAAGAAATGCTCCGTAGGAGCAAAAAAATAACTATCAATGATAAGGGTGCAAAAATGAAAAAAATCATAATTTTTATGTTACTGGCTTTAATAGTAGCCGGAATGACTTTTGCCGCAGAGACAGATTCGATGACAATCGATATCAGCCTGACTGTAGACCCGCAGATTGTTGCCCATAAGCAGGCCGATATTGTGATGAGTCTACCTGATGTACTTGGAGGTTCAGATGATCCTGCCGATGTAGGAGGCCTGGCTTCCGGTTCCGGTTCCATTGGATACTTCGATTCAAATGCGTCAACAAGCTTTTCGTTTCAGGCAAGCGCGCTTGATAATGAGGCTTCCGGCGGTGACGATGTAATGACAACCAGGTATGTTGCAAGCTTTTCAGGATTTGGCGGTGACGCGGTAGATCCATATGAAAGCGGCGATGTTGAGAATCCGGATCTTGACGATTTGGAAGGCACAAGGACAGTTGTCCCGCATAGCGGAAGAATCGATATCGATTTAGATGTTGAAGCCGACGTAGAGTGGGAAGATGATGCCGGACTATACGGCTCACAATTTGTAGTAACTGCTGTTGTAAATTAAGAACTTCGGCCGTTGAGACTGACCGATCTTCTGAAATATTCATCTGTTTTGTTCCTGTTAAAATTTTAAAATGGAGAAGTTGATAAATGAAATCGAACATACAGCTAATTATCATAACAATCATATTTGCAGCTTCTTCAATGGCAATATCAGCTGATGGTTTTCAGTCAGATATACACCTTGGGATTCCCCCTTCCATTATTGCCCATCCGGCCGGGAACACAATCTTCATTTCTTCATCGGTTCTTTCTTCGTCTCCGGCAACAGCTATTGCGGAGGGTGAAGGCTACATTGGCTACTTCGACTGTAATATGCCTGCCACCCTCTCATATCAGGCAAACAGCCCGCATAGTTCTCAGGAGCCGAATCCAGATATAATTCCCGCTGTCTATGACCTCAGGCTTTACGGCCACGGGGGTGACGATATTTTCTACACAAGCCCCTCTGTTGAGCAGAAAGATATTATTCTGCTGCCGGGGTCTACTTCAATAACCTCCACAACAGGGGAAATACATGCGGAGCTTAATGTCAGTGCTGAAGTGGGCTGGGAGCATGATGCCGGTGAATACACAGCGGTTTTCATTATAACTGCTGTACAGATTGGAGGAATCACTATTGAGGAAGTAAATCTCTATAAAAGTTTTTTCGCGGAACGGGGGCTGCCTGATCCGGCTATAATTGCTCCTGGGACAGACCCTAATCTTTATCTCAGCAGTGATATATCCATGAGTTCGATCTTCATCGGCGAGGGGGCGGGCTACAGAAACCGCGCCGGATATTTCCTGTTCGGCGACTTAGAGGAGCCGCTTCCGGGAACCATGTCTGTTATCTATGAAAATGCCTCGATGGCCGGTTCCGGAGGACAGCTGATGCCGGGAGATACCGCGCCTGTCGGCATATTTAATTCAGATAATAATATCGGGTTTTGGCTTCAGAGCAACGGCTACAGTAATCCGAGCAGTCCGTACTACTATACCTTTGACAATTCAAATTCAGACAGCCTGAGGCATGCTGCAATTTTCTCGGACATAGAGAGGGAGCGGATCATCATCGGGTGGGAGGACCTTCCCGGCGGCGGAGACAAAGATTACAATGATGTTCTTTTTGCGCTGGATATCTCGCCGTTTTCAGCCCTCGATCTGTCTAATATTCCGGATGTAAGCGAGCTGGGAAATCAGGGAGGACCAGATGACTAATAAATTATTCTTAATAACTATATCGATCATGCTTTTTCTTGCACCAACAGCCCATGGGTTTCAGGTAACCCCGGCGTCAAAAGCTATTCAGCTTGGGCAGGGACAGCAGGAAACTATCACTATCCGTCTTGTCGGGACAAAGACCGAGAAAGTTATGCTCTACCTCGGAGACTACATAATCGACAGACGGGGCACGGTAGGCTTCGAAGCACCTGAGGAGGGTGACAGAAACTCCGCTAAAGAGTGGATCTCACCCCTCACAACAGCAGAGGAAGTCACCTATTACGACACAATTGAACAAAAGATGGTCACCCGGAGAGCACCCGTTGTTAATCTTAACGAAGGCGAGGTAAAAGAAGTTTCTTTCCGCCTGTCTCCCCCCATTGACGCGAAGGGCGAGTATTACGCGACCCTCCATTTTCGTGATATTACGCCTCTGGAAACAGATAACAGTGACAGGCCTCAGGTTGCAGTATATTTTGCCATAGCGGCACGACTTAGCATTCAGATAACAGGCAGTTTTATTCCAGTGAAAAGCGGCAGCGCCTTCGACGGCGAAGTATACCAGGGAGAGGGCAGTATAAGACTCTTCTCGGCATTCAGGAACTCAGGGAATGTGCATCTGAATGTGAAGGGAAAAACTTTTATCCGCAGGAAAAGCGACAGCCGTGTATTTGCCGAGATAGATCTGACTCCGGCCGGCTCGCAGCCCGACGGCAGCGCTTTTATCCTTCCGGAAGGTCTCCGTGACTTTGAAGGCTTCCTGAGCCGGCCTCTGCCGGCCGGAGACTACATTGCCGAGACGATCTATGATTACGGCTCGTATATCAAGCCGAAGCAGGCGGTGGAGTTCAGGGTAGAGGAGAATACCGAAAGCAAAGATTTTCAGGCTTACAGCTTCGAGCCGAAAGAAATCAATATAAGTTCTCAGCCGGGCACTACCGAAATTCAGAAGGTGACGGTCTACAATATGAGCGCTGAATCGATCACGCTTAGAATACTTAACAAGGAAGGCTGGATAACTGTGCTTAATTCCGAAGTATCCATTCCGGAAGGCAGTCTTCGGAATATCGGGATAATGTCAACAGTTCCGGAATCAATCGAAGCCGGCGGCAGCATTCATCCGCTGATTATAAGCCAGGTTCCGGGTGGACTGAGCTCAGAAGTTCCCGTTGTCATCGACAGGGATTGAGGAGGGTTAAATGAACAGAAGAACAACTATGAAACTCCTTATAGCTGGCCTGTCTCTCTCCGCCCTGCTTTTCAGCGGCTGCGCAACCAAAATCCAGACATCCATCGAAGTGCCAAATTCAGCAGTTATCGGCCGCATGCCCGGCATCCCGGATCCTCTGATAGAAGAGCTGGAACAAAGAAGGGCGGAGACAGAAGTATCCGGCCCGCTTGTGAGCGGAAGCTATTTTGACACCGATATACGGGCAGTACTTATGGAACTGTCGGTAAAAACCGGGATAAAACTCATTCCGGATCAAAGCGTGCAGGGAATGCTGACGCTGTCGTTCGCCGAGATGAGGCTTGAAGAGGTTCTGAATATGATCCTCTATTCCGGCGGGTGGGCTTTCAAGAAGGAGAATGGATACTATCTGATAGGAAGCGCTGATCCGAATAATCCCGCATCGGCAAGGCTGATGGTTACTGAAAGTTTAATTACAAACAGTGCTGCGGGCAGCGTTAGAAAGGGGCTTCCGGCAATGTATCAGAGCTATGTTTCGGTTCCGGATTCAATAGGGCACCGACTGACAATTAATGCACCAGAGAATCTATTATGGAAGATAAAGCAGGCGGTAAGTGCGGTAGATAAGGCCAGGAAGCTTATAGCAGTTAATGTTGTTGTCGCGGAGGTTACTATGATCGAAGGAATGGCTGCCGGCCTTGATTGGGGAGAGTCTATTCTTTCCATAGATTCAGCAGCAGGGATTGAAGCGCAGACAGGCAGCCTGCCGCTTCTAACCGGAGCTGTGGGCGCAGATCTTTCAATCACTCTTTTAGCGATGGGGAAAACGGGGAGTGTTGATATTCGTGCAAATCCGAAGATTGTAGCGTTAGATGGAGAGTCAGCAGTTGTGGAAATTATCACAAATCAGTATATGCCGATTATTGACAGCAGCGACAACCTCTCATCGACTGATGTAAAGGTAATCAGTTCAGGCATCAGCCTAACGGTTCTGCCACGGATTACCAGAGACGGTGAAATACTGCTGCAGGTAGAGCCTATTGTAAGTGATCAGAGCGGTACTTCCGGCAGCAGCGGGCTACCTGTTATTAACACCAGGCGCACTAGTACCACAGTAAAACTTCGATCAATGGAAACTTTCATGCTTGGAGGTCTTATCGAAGAACATAGACAGACGAGTATGCGTAATGCGGGTTATACTGCCGAGAATGTCAGGAAGGAACTGATAATATTCCTGACTCCGGAAATACTGTAGGAGGGAGCACTGGCGGGGGAAGCTAAAACGAATACTTCTTAATCTTACGATAGAGGGTAGCTTCTCCGATATCGAGAAGCTCGGCTGCGGCCTTCCGGTTTCCATGGCATTTTTCGAGAGCATTCATGATGGCTATTTTCTCATAATCTTCAAGACTTTCTCCGTCAGGCATATCTGCAGATGCACCGGCTATATTGTCTGGTTTCTTTACTTCTGTCTCCGTCTGATCAAGCTGCTCGATTATTTCTTCCAGACTGATTATTTTATTCCCGGCGAAGGCTATCAGTCTTCGGATGCAGTTTTCCAGCTCACGGACATTTCCAGGCCAGTTCTGCTCTGAGAGATAATCGAGCCCCTGCTTCTCTACCCGATTTTGAGTTTTACCTATCGAAAATTTTTTAAGAAAGTATTTCGCGAGATTTGGAATATCATCCCGTCTTTCCCTTAGGGGGGGGGATTTCAGGGTAATCACATTGAGACGGTAGTAGAGATCCTCCCGAAATCTGCCTGCGCGTGTTTCCTCAAGAAGATCTCTGTTAGTTGCTGCGATAATTCTCACGTCAATAGAAACAGGGAGGGTGCTGCCCACCGGCCTCACTTCTCGCTGCTGGATGCTGCGAAGGAGTTTTGATTGGACGTTCAGAGGCAGCTCTCCAATCTCATCGAAGAAAAGACTGCCGCGGTCCGCAGCTCTCATGAGTCCCGGTGATGAGTTCAGCGCCCCTGTAAACGATCCTTTGGTGTGTCCGAACAGCTCGCTTTCCATCATGGTCTCGCTTATCGCTGCACAGTCCACAGCCACAAACGCCTGATCCTTTCGCAGGCTGTTTGTGTGCAGAGCCCGGGCAATGAGCTCTTTTCCGGTGCCGGTTTCTCCCTGTATCAGGACAGATGTGTCTGCCGGGCCTATCTGTTTGATAGTCTTTTTCAGCTTAAGCATTGCCTCTGAATTCCCTATGAGGTGATCGAAGCCGAAGGTAAAATCCATCTGCTCTTTCAGGCTGGCGTTCTCGCTTTCCAGCTTGAATATAATCTCGATCTGTTCAATAAGCGCAAGGAGTTTCTCGTTCCGAACCGGTTTCTCTATATAATCAACAGCGCCGAGTCTCATTGCTTCAACCGCGTGTTCGATTTCTCCGAACCCGGTCATAATGACAACCTGTATTTTGCTGTCAATTTTCTTTATAGCCTTCAGCAATTCAAGACCGTCCATTCCCGGCATTCTCATGTCAATCAGCGCAGCATTGATGTTTTCGCGGTCGATAATTTTAAGCGCTTCGGTACCGCCTAGCGCGGAATGGAGTTCATAATCCTTTTTTCTGAAAACCCTTCGTAATCTGGAGATCATATCCGGTTCATCATCTGCAATAAGCAGATTGAATTTTTTCCGATTCATATTGTATTAAGGATAATACGGATTCTTATTAAATCAAAGGTAAATCTATCAATTTGATAGAGGTATTGCTGAATTTATAAAATTTTCAGGAATTATGTGCCATTTTAGACCAAAAAAGCTGCTCTTTTTTGGCATATTTCTTGCTATACTATTGTGATGGAGCGAAATTTGAATACAGCAGATTCAGAGACTATAATTCAGTCTGATATAAAAAGGAGCAGGCATTTATGAAAAAACATAGGAATTTCTTATTTCTGTTTTTTAGCATTATCAGTATTTCCGGCTGTGTCCAGGATAAGGCCCCTATCCGGATCGGGACCAACGCCTGGCCTCCTTGCGAAATCTGGTATGTTGCAGAGCAGCAGGGTATGTTTGAATCAGTACCGGTTGAAATTAAACGGTTCTCCTCCTGGACGGATAATATGTCCTCTCTGTATAAGGGGAATATCGATATTACTCATGCAACATACTTCAATGCAGTATATTTTCATGATAAGGGTGAAGCCGGTACAATAATCCTCTCTACTGATGTTATACAGGGCAGTGACGGTCTGGTTGTCCGCAGCGGTTTTATCGAAGACTCAGGATTCAATTCTGATAGATTCAGAGGCAAGCTGGTAGCGGTTGAAATCAATACTGATGAGCATTTTCTCCTTAAAAAGGCTCTTGATGAGTATGGACTCAGTGAAGAGGATGTTGAGCTCAGATCAATGACTTCATATGAGGCCTCTGAGGCATTTATTAACGGTGAAGTGGATGCGGCCTTCGTCTATGAACCCTTCCTCACCCAGGCAGCAGAGGAGGGCAGTGGAAATATAATCTGGACTACCAAAGAACTGCCCGGGTATATGATAGATGTTCTCATTGTCCGAAATAAGGTTCTTGAGACCCGAAGGAAGGATGTTGCTCAGCTCATCTCCGCCTGGTATGACGCCCAGGATTATATCAGAACCGAACGAGGAGAGGTCTTCGCCGTGATGGCGGCGAATGAAGATATGCCGGCTGATGTTTTTGAAGCCTTTTACGATGGGTTTACCTTTTTCTCTCCTGAAGAGAATGTTGAAATTTTTAATTCGAAGGCCTTTCGGGCCCGGCTTGAAGAGATGAATGATTTTCTGCTTGAGCATAATGCAATAACGCAGAAGGCTGAAGTCAGTTCTTTGTATTCAGCTGATATAGTTGAAGAACTCGCGGAGTAGAAGGCAGGTTATGCGGAAAATTGGTATCGAAGTAAAATTGATAGCCTTTGTTCTCGTTTTACTGATAATAGCTATGGGAACCGTTATTCTCACAAGTAGACAGAGATCTGAAATTCTTATTGCTGATCAGATGAGGGAATCAAACCGGCTTGTTTTGTCTTCGCTTCAGTGGGCGATTCCGCAGTTTATGGATGAGCAGGAAATTGATACAATCCAGCGCCTCCTTGAAAATATCGGATCGTCGAAAGCTGTTGCGGAGTTGAAACTCTATTCACCCGGTTCGGTAATAATCGCATCGGGAAACCCCCTTGAGATCGGTATTTATGAGAAGAATGAACTGCTCAATGAGATTATTCAGGAAAAGAAACTCTTTGGAGAGTGGGCGGAAGGTGCTGCTTCCAGCTGTTTTGCACTACCGGTGCATAGTGAGGTTTATGAGTCTCGGTCAAGTTCCGATGTATCTGCTGTCCTGTTTATCTCCGCTGACAGTAGATACTTTTCTGAAGCTTTTCTACCGTTTCAGACCTCGGTAATCCAGGCTTCAATACTTATAGCGCTGATTCTTGCCTTTATTTCACACATGTTTATCCGCATTACAATAAAGAATCCGCTGAGCCTGTTGATTAATACTGTGGAAGAAGCGGAGCGGGGTAATTACAAACCGGGTCTCAATATCAAGAGACCCTGGGAATTTAAACGTTTCGGTGAGATGTTTTTGCGAATGCTCGGTGAAATTGAACATCAGAATAGTGAGCTGGCTGAATATTCCGAAACCCTTGAGGTGATGGTGGAGAACAGAACCCGTGATCTCGATTCATCGCTTAATAAGCTGAAGAATGCTCAGAAAACAATTATTCATCAGGAGAAGATGGCCTCAATCGGAGAGCTTGCCGCCGGGGTAGCCCATGAAATAAATAATCCGACCGGTTTTGTGATAGGAAATCTCAGTATCCTGAAGGAGTATCTTGATGTTTTTCATGAGTACTACAGCGGTTCTGAAGACCTGGCGCGGGCGGTTTCACTGAAGGACGAAGAGCTGATCAAAGTATGCATTGAGAAAATGGATGGGATTAAGGATAAAGAGGATATGACTCTGATTTTCAGCGATATAGAACCGATAATGGATGAACTGAACCGCGGTACTGCCCGGATTAAAGATATCGTCCGCGGTTTAAGAGACTTCGCCCGTCCCGATAATGATATCTTTTGTCCGGCTGATATCAATAATGGGCTTGATGAAGCGGTAAAAATCGCCTGGAACAAGATTAAGTATAAGGCTGAACTTATTAAAGAGTACGGGAAGATTCCCGAAATTGACTGCAATATCCAGCGACTGGAGCAGGTTTTTATTAATCTTTTGACGAATGCGGCGGATGCCATTGATAAAGAAGGCACAATCACAATCCGAACCGGAGTCGAAGACGGGACTATGGTTATTGAAATAGAGGATACCGGTAACGGTATTGACGAAAAGCATCTGGGAAATATCTTCGATCCGTTCTTTACAACCAAGGACGTCGGAAAAGGTACAGGACTGGGGCTGTCAATTTCAAACAGCATAATAGAAAGTCATAATGGTGAGCTGTCAGTCCGGAGCAGCCTTGGTGAGGGGACTGTCTTTTCAATAAAACTGCCGATAAATAAAGAGTTAGAAGGATGAAGCATGAATAAAAAGGTATTGATTGTCGATGATGAAGCTGATATCAGGAATGTACTTCTAAGACAGCTCCGAAAGGAACCTATCGAACTCCTGTTCGCCTCTTCAGGTCAGGATGCATTGTCCATCCTTGAAACGAACATTATACACCTTGTAATTACCGATCAGAAAATGCCGGGAATGAGCGGGGTTGATTTTCTGAGACAGGTAAAGAGAAAGTGGCCCGATGTTATCCGGCTCCTGATTTCCGGCTATATTGAAACCGAACTTCTTATAAACGCTATAAACAAGGGTGAAGTCTACAGGTTTATAACCAAGCCGTGGGATGCGGAAGAACTTAAGAGTTATATTTTTGAAGGACTTCATCATTATGATGTTCTTGAAGAAAATCGAAAAATGATGAAGAAGATCCTGGTTTCTGTAGAAGATGGTTCAAAACAGTCCGGGGAACGAAAACCTTCTATTCAATTGTCGGATTCAATACTGGAAGAACTGCCTTTTGGAATTATTGTAGTGAATAACGACGGTTATATTATTAAGATGAATCAATGGGCGGCAATGCTTACCTCTGTTGAAAAGTGTGATCATTCTATTTCTCTGGATTGTATATTCACTGCGGAAATAGTCAGCTTTATAAATAATGGTTTCAGCAGAAACGACGGACAGGATGCCGGAAGGTTTATATTAAACGGCCGCAATATTAATATCCGTCTCAGAAGTCTGAGGAAGAATATAGACAGTGAAAGGGGACTGGTGATTGTACATGAATAAAGACATAGTTTTAATAGTAGATGATGAGGGAGATATTCGCAATTCACTTCTCCGAAACCTCCGGAAGTGGGCTTCCGGTCATGGAGTACTACTGGAGACGGCTTCTTCGGGTATGGAGGCGCTTACCTTTCTCTGTGAGCATCATGAGAATACGGCGGTGATTATTTCTGACCAGAAGATGCCGGAAAAATCCGGGTCCGAGTTCCTTTGTGAGACTGCGGCCCTTTATCCATCGATTGTGACGATGATTCTTACCGGTCACGCTGATACCTCAGATATATCTTCATTCATTAAGGCAGGTATCTATTCGTTTCTCGAGAAACCCTGGGAAAAGGAGATCCTTATCTCTGAAGTTGAAAAGGCGTATCAGTTTTATTCCCTCAGGCGCAGAGATTCTGAACAGGAGAAGATTATACAGTCGGAAATGCAGCTTGCCTTCGAGTTTCAGAATCTCTTTCTGAAGTTCGATATTCCCGAAAGCGCTGTTTTCGATTTCGAAATTGCACAGCAGCATGCATTGGAGCTTTCTTTCGGGGGGGATTACTTTGATATTATCACCCTTGGGGAAGAAATATTCCTGATCCTTCTCGGGGATGTCGCCGGACACGGTCTCCGGGCCTCCTTCATTGTCGCTGTACTTAAATCGATTATACATTCGGAGTTTATAATGGAACGGCAGGGACGTGAAAGGAGCTTCTCCGCAGAACTTCTTAGCTGGCTGAACCGCCGGATAGGGAAGGTCCTTGAGCAGATGCCCGATATCTTTCTTGCATTCAGCGCCTGTATTATAGATGGGAAAACCGGTGAATTAGTTTATTCCAACGCCGGGCTGCCGCCGCTGATGATTGTAACTGAATCAGGGGTTTCTGAACTTGAGTCAAAGGATCTTGTCTTGGGTGTTAATCCCGAGAGTATCTATAATCAACAGCATTATACATTGAGCGGCGGTGATGTCCTTGTTCTCTGTACCGACGGAATATACCCGATGGGAAAGGAGATCCGTTATGTTGATAAGAATGTTTTTCACGAGCTTCTTAATGAGAAGAGAGGCAGTTCCGATCTGCCCGGGAGCATTTTAAATACGGTTATCAGCACCGAAAAAAAGATTCTGAGGGAGGATGATATTACAATTTTCAGCGCCCGATTTAAAAACTGAATTTGCATACCGTCCTATAGTTTTTTCAACTTTTAGGCACTGCTCCTGTAATAATTATGATGTAGCCCCCCTAAGATAGGGTCTTTCACAATCTTTCCGGTGGTTGAAACAGTTTTTCCTTCCGGGATTCTATTAATTCCCTG
>JAEINK010000087.1 GCA_016342585.1 Spirochaetales bacterium | reverse complement strand
TAAACATACTCGGAATCAGAGCCGACGAAGGTGTTTACATGACAAGGATAGTATTGGGAGTAGGAAAAGGTCTCAAACCCATCGGCAGTCATGTTTTCTGTACAGGGAAGGTGTTTTTCAAGAGCCGCCTCAATCGCCAGACCGACACGGGCAACTCGTTCCAGCCTGTTTTCGAGTGTTTCCACCCGCAGATTGAAGAAGCGGCTTATATCGCCCAGGCCTGAAGCTGAATTGAGATGCTGCAGAAGCCTGACGTAACTGATTCTCTTTTTTGCATAATAATCGATTGAGAAGGTCTGGGAAGAAAAAGTCATGCCGCAGGCTTTACAGCGGTAACGATGAACTGTACCAAAGGCTCTTGAACGGTAGGTTCCATACTTAACATACCAGGAATTCTTATCAGGATTGTGAAAATGTGTGCATTTTGGGTTAGGACAACAGGGGATTTCCATACGATACTCCTTACTAATTTGTTTCTTAATAAGGAATACCGGGGAAATTCTGCTGCTGCTTCAGATCAACAGGCTTTGGGGCACTATATTATTCTTAAATTACGGTGTTTTCATATCCTCAACAGCTACACTCTTAACCCTGGCTCTCAAATCCTGATAGATGAGGTATCCATCCTTTACAACAAAGTTACTGTGGGGGAGAATTGAGTCGTCGACAAAACCAATCAGATTCAATTCAAAATCAAATCTACCGGGAACCCACTTCCCATCCATCCTCACAGCGGCATATGCTGAGTCACCATCAATCAGAACCTTGGTAAATGGTGAAACAGGTTCACTGGCTGAAACGGAGAGCTCCAGGGTCTCTTTATCGAGGAGGGCGAAACTTATAATCCGATTACCCGATTCTTCACCGGCAATAACAAGGTACCCCCCGGCGAACTCATAAAATCGACCACCATGAACATCTGTCATAGATGAGGAGGTCTCAGTATTTCCGGAATCGACCCGGATAAGGGCCAGACTACCGGGATCCAGGGGGTTTACAGAAAGGACTAAAAAGGGAACCTCAGAAAACTCATCTTTGTTAACTGTCTTCTTAACAGGGCTACTCCCCTCCTCCATAACGGTCTGCTCATCAGCAGCTATCAATTCCCGCTCTTCCCGAATCTGCTCAAGCCGCTCTTCCTGCTGCTCTTCCCGTTCTTGAAGTTCTTCTTTATCAGCTTCAAGCTCGGCTACTTTTTCGGCCAGAACATCCTTATCCTCTTCAATTTCTTCTATCTGCTTCTCTACCTCGGGATCGGTTTGATCTTTCTCCTCGAGGGCATTCTCCCGCGAAGCGATCTCCTCTCTCTCCTGGTCGATTTCCTCTTCCTTCTCCTGAATTACGGTGCGGGCCTCCTCTATGGCGGCCTCTTCCTCCTGAATCTCTTCCTCTTTGATCTCGGTCATCTCTTTCCGGACTTCAAGGTTCATCCCCTCATCATCTCGCAGGGATTCAATGACAGCATCTTCGGTCAAGGCATCCGTATCCAGAACAGAGCCAGTACCAGCCCTTCCGGGAGGAGAAATGGGAATAACCAGCTGCGTTTTTCCCGGCCATTGGGTATACTCAACATCAATACCAACCTTTTCTTTTGTCAGATGCGAGAGTACAGCAGGGATGTATTTGCCATTGAAATAATCAATATTTCCGCGATAGACAGCATTATAGAAGGTGATGAACCTGGCAAGAACCAGGGCATCATCGCTGGCGTAGTCGTAAGCTTTTTCCAGATAAGCAGCAAGTATATGACGAAGATTATCGATATGATCGACACCAGCCTGATCATTTAAAATCAGGATATCACCACAGAATAGTGTGTCTTCATCGGCGTCGAATTCATGAATCATCGTATATTTATCAAAATACTCTTTTCGACCGGTTAGGCTTGCTCCAGCAAGAAATATTCCAATATCCCGGATATCTGCCAGAGAATCGATAATTGTGTGAGGACCCTGATAACTTCTGAATTCAACACCTCCATAATTGGCGGACTCAAGCTCACTCTTATCAACCTGTGCAAAAAGTGGTGTGAGTAGAGATAAACAGATTATTAGAAAAACTATCTTTTTCATGACAGACCTCAACTTATGTATTTCAATACTCATATTATACTACGTAAGAGATCTTTTGAAAGACATTTTCTTTTAATTTCCTATGAACCCCAAGGCGGATTCTCTGGCCTGCCGGCCATAATTACCACGATAGATGGTCATTATCATCTCCAAAGCTGATGGATCGGGAATATCTCCCATATAAACAACCAACTGCTTTAGACACTCAAGGGCAGAAATGGCATACACCTGCCTCTCATTGAAATTTCCCCCTTTAGGCATCTTTTCAAAGAGGCTTCGGGTGATTTTCCCCCTCAGGTCGCTGCCAATCCCGCCCAGAGCCTTCATCTGGGCAGCCTCAGCTGCAGTTTCCCATTCATACTTGAAAACCGCCAGAAGCAACTCCTGGCTCTGAAGTGTACCATACTCACCAAGCAACCGTGCCGCTTTCATCCTGACCCGGGGAAAATCGTTAGTAACAGCAAACTCCTCATACTGTGGATTCAGGACCCCCTCCCCGGCAAGCCGCTCAAGGATCTCAAGTATATAGGTTTCACAACCCGAATATGTACCCTCCTTAAAACCGGTTTCGATCTCATTGAGCACATAAATGAGCATGTTTTCATCATTGCTGTTGAGAAATTCTCGAAGATAAAGCTCATCCGGATCGGGAGGTCCCTGCAGTTCATCATTCAGAGCTAAGGAACTGCCTCTCCTTGCGGGTCCACCCCGGCGCTGATTCCACTCAAAACTTCCCGAAAGATTCAGACCGAAGCCTTTAAGACGCCAGTCCTTCGCCCCTATGACTATCATGCCATTGGGATGAAAAAGGATCCCTTTATCACTTTTTATGAAATCAAGGGAGCGTATATAAACGAGTTCGGATGTGATCTGCTCAATCATACCATCCGGGGAGATAATGATGAGATACTCTTTGGAATCCGCCAGGTATCCATCCTTTGATTCCAGCTCAATGAACTCGAGTTTATCATCATGACGGCTGTACCTGAACAATCGGTCACTCACATCTGACTGCTCTGCCAGGAAAAAGAGAGAACTATCCCTGTAGATAAGATCCCACACCCGGTCAACATTCAGATTCCGGCTCCAGACTCTTCCCCCATCCACATCAATGCAGACTAAAGTCCCCGCGTCGGTACAGGTATAAAAATACTCCCCATCCGTCACTGGTGGTTCTGTATTCCCGGCCGCAAGAAAATGCCAAAGGACTTTACCCCGTAAATCCAGGGCAGAGATGCGTCCACCATTCTGGGAAACCAGAATTCCCCATCCGGGAACCTCTGTAATGGGGGCCGAAACGGGTGAGGAGAGGACAACCCTCCATCGAAGGGTTCCTCGATTATCCAGGCAGTAGAGATTCTGTGCATCATCAGCCAGATAGATAAAACCAAGAGAAGAGACGGATGGTCCAAAAAGGATCCGACCTTCGGTTCTGAAACGCCATATTTCCCGGCCTGAAGGGTTTATCGAAGCCAGTTCACGATTAAAAAGAGGAACATAAACAGATCCGTCATACCCCTGGGTTAAGAAACCCTCGGGTAGATTATACAAATAGTGTTTCCACAGGAAGTGCCCCTCGGGCGAGATGGCATAAAGGTGCCGGTCTTCCGAAAGGGTATAAATAACCCCTGCTTCCGATACGACAGGATTACCAAGTGCCTTCCCTCCGGTAGGAAGGTCCCAGATAAGTTCAAGAGAGTAAAGAGGATTTATACCACTGATGATAACGAGGAAAATTGAGAATATAGAAATTAGGATCCTGGACTGACTTGAGCTCAACTTCTGTTTTCATCCTTATAGATAGGCGTTACTTTTCCGCTCTGCCCCTATTGTTGTGGAAGGTCCATGTCCGGGATAGACGATAGTTTCATCTGGAAGAATCATGAGTTTTTCCCTGATAGCTTTAAACAGACTCTCTCCATCCGAAGTCGGAAAATCATACCGTCCGACCGATCCCTGAAAAAGGGTATCTCCGGCAATGAGAAAACCTGACTCTTCAAAATAAAAACAGCTTCCTCCGGGGCTATGCCCCGGGGTATGAATGACTCGGCAGGAGAGGTTTTTATCACCAATAAGGTCTTGATCTTTTACCCCTCTATCCGGTTCAGGACCGATAACCATCCTTCCCGCCATAGTAGAAAGATTTAAATCAGGGTTTACAGGAAAATCCATCTCATCGGAATGAATAAGAATCTCGGCTTCAGGATATATCGATAATATATCTTTTGCTCCTGCTATATGATCCAGATGAGCATGGGTAAAAATCAACTTCTCAACGAGAATCCCTTCCTGCTTCAAAAAATCAATCATAGGAGAGGGTGAAAATCCCGCATCAAAGACCCAGCCCCTTTTTTCTTCCTTCAAACCGATATAATAACAATTGGTCATCCACTCACCAAGGGTGAATTGCTCTAAAGTCAAATTCTCTTCCATCAAACAGATTCTCCTGTATACTCTTCAAATAGAGGAAGCTCATCATCCTCAAATGCTTCACCTGTGCCGTTATCAACCTCCGACTCAGTATCTGAACAGGAGGTATCATCTGAATCCAACTCGTCTGCTTTTGTTTTATATCGACCAACTTCACAGATGAGTGAATCGGAGACTTCATCGAGCTCTTCAGCCAGGCCATTCACTTTTGACATGGCGCTGGAAATACCTTCAATAGAATTTTCAATCTCTACTGTTCCGGATGTAACCTCTTTTGTTATCCTGACAATGTTCTCAATTTGTGAATTAAAACTGGTGGATACATCCGACATCTCCCTGCCGGAGACAGTAACTTCCGAGGAGACATTCTGAAGCTCATCCATAGCCTTGAGGATCTGCTCACCACCAATATTAAGCTCAGCCATACTTGATGAAATCTCCTTAAGGGACTGACTTACCCCCTTAACCTCCTGATCAATATCGGAAAATGCCTTCTGAGTCTCGCCCCCCGAAGAAACAGCCTCTTCAATATTTTTGATTACATCCTTTATTACACCACTTATCCGTTTCGAATTCAGGGAGGAGGTTTCAGCAAGTTTTCTTATTTCATCGGCAACTACCGCAAATCCACGTCCGGCATCTCCTGCATGGGCAGCCTCAATGGCGGCATTCATGGCAAGGAGGTTTGTCTGACTGGCGACGGATTGAATAACAAAGGCGGTACCGCTAATCTCATCAACCGAATTATGAATTTCATGAATTATCCTGGTGGTGTTTTCAAGCTGTTCCCCGCCTTTTCGAGCCGTTTCGACAAGGACTTCGGTAGCGACACCCTTTTTATCAGTAATAGCCGCTACATTTCCTATAGATGAAATCATTTCAGTAACAGCGGACGAGGACTGCTCCACCATGGCTAATTGGTTTTCTATCTGGGTACTCATTTTTTCAACATTATCTGCCAGGGTTTTCACACCTCTACCTGACTCGGAAATACTATCCTCAAGGCTGTTTATGCCATTGGATATATTTCTGGTTTTTCCATTTATCTGAGTAAGCTGGGCAATTGTCCCTCCGACTTCACCGGAGAGTATATCCTTTATCTCCTGGTTTACACTCGAGGAATTTTTTATATCCTGCATTCCTGCTCTCAGCTGCCGTATAAATGCATTCAAATTCCCTGATAGGTGAGAAAGTTCATCCCTGGAGGTGATATCAATCTCATTAATCAGATTATTTTTTGATAAACTCGAGATTCCCTCTTCAATCTTTCTGATATTGGCAGATATTCGATTTGTTACAACCACAAATATTATAAATACAACAATCATCAGTACGACCATGAAGGAAAGGGCGATATAAGCGGACCTACGCTCTATCCGCTTTATCTCTTTTTGGATCCCAACAAACTCTTGATCTATAACCGTGATGCAGGATGTCAGATTTGTTTCAATAATTCCAATCGATGATTCAATGCGCATCCATGTAAGTTCAGCCGCAACCATCGTCCCATCTTCACGGTATTTTGAGATAGCCGTTTGCCGAAGTTTCGTAGCAGAAAGCTTTACTTCAGTAGTCATAAGGAGCTTATCTGCATAGTTAATCATATCGGGGAGGAGTTCAACAAAATCATTCCAGTTTGAATAAAGAAGCTCTTTAAGATTAAAGATAATCGAAATCGCTTTTGCTACATCCTCATTCGCTTTCGGCAGATACTCCATCCCTTCGATTGCCGCATAATTTCGACTCAAAGCCTCTTCTGCCTCTTTTATGGTTTTCACCTGACTTTCAAAATTAACACTATCAAGTCTGCTGATCTCTGCTCGAAGATCCCTGAAGGAGTTTGCTGTTGATATGAGTATGGCTTCCTCTTTTTCAATTTTTTTAACGGGATCTAAAATAAGGAAATAAAATCCTACAGAGAGGATATAGGCAATTATTATACTTATTATAAGGATTAAAAATTTTCGTTGGATACTCACAGTTCATCTCCCTGTTCAGAATCAACCAAAACGGCCTCTTCATCCTTATGGTTTTCGCTAACTTTATAGTCAGGAACAGATTTTATGGTTTTATATTGATCGACCTCTCTACCAAGACTTTCAGATATTTCATCAAGATTTTCAGCCAGGTCGTTCACCTGATCCATGGAACTCGCAATCTCATCAATAGAATTTTCAATTTCATTCGTTCCGGTTTTCACTTCATTTGTTATCATCTCTATACTTTTGATACTCATATCAAATGATCCGGAAACATCGGCCATGACCTGACTTGACCCCGTAACCTCAACCGATACATTTTGAAGCTCATCCATAGCCTGGAGTATCTGTTTTCCTCCGATATTCAACTCCTCCATACTGGAAGAGATCTCTTTCAGGGACTGACTGACTCCCTTAACTTCAGAATCTATATCTGAGAAAGCCTTCTGTGTTTCAGCCCCGGATGAATCAGCTTCCTGTATATTTTTTATGACCTCTTTAATGACACCACTGATTCTCTTCGAATTGAGGGAAGATGTTTCTGCGAGTTTTCTTATTTCATCGGCAACGACAGCGAATCCTCTTCCGGCATCACCGGCGTGGGCCGCCTCTATGGCTGCATTCATGGCAAGGAGGTTGGTCTGGCTGGCTACCGATTGAATTACCGCAGCAGTACCACTGATTTCATCCACTGAATTGTGGATTTCATGAATAATTCTAGTCGTATTCGCAAGCTGTTCACCACCCCTGCGGGCCGTCTCAACCAGAACTTCCGTGGCCGCTCCTTTTTTTTCAGTAATCCCACCAACATTGGCTATCGAGGATATCATCTCTGTTACAGCTGATGAAGATTCTTCAACCATGGCAAGTTGACTGGCTACAACCTGGGTCATTGTCTCGACATTTTTCCCAAGGACCTTCACCCCCTGGCTCGAACCGGCAATACTCTCATTCAGGCTCTCCACCCCACGGGATATGTTCCTGGTTTTCTCTTTAATCTGTTCTACCTGGGCTACTGTCTCACCTACTTCCACGGCAAGGTGATCCTTTATATCCTTGTTTTTATCAGAAGAGACCTTTATATCCTGAACACCCGAATTAAGTTCCCTCACAAATGAGTTAAGATTTCTGGATAGTTCCGATAACTCATCCTTTGAAGTAATCTCAACCGCTACCGTCAGGTCCCCCGTAGAAAGGCTGACAATCCCGGCTTCGATCCTACGGATGTTCGCGGTGATACGCCGGGTAACATAGAAAGCAATAAAAAAGACAACAACTAATATGATCACAACCAGTACCATTGAAATCAGTATCGAATTTCTACTGATCTTTTCAATTTCCTTTTCAACAAAAACAAACTGCTCATCGATAACATCAATTGATGCAGTTAGATTTGAATCAATTATGTCTATGGAAGAGGCAATTAAATTCCACTCGAAAAGGGCTGATGCAACGGTACCATCATCAAAATATCTTTGCGTTATAGCCCCATTAAGCTTTGATTCTGAAATAATCGCATTTCTGGAAAGAAGAAGCTTATATGCCAAATCACTCATGGTAGGTACACGAGTAGTAAACTTATCCCAATTTCGATTGAGAAGTGTCTGGAGACTGATAATCGAATTGACAGCTTTCTTGATATTATCACTTGCTTCTGGTAGATATTCCAATCCGGATAGTGTTTCAAATTTTCGATCGACAGCAGCCTTACTGTTATTAATAGCTTCGACCTGATTCTCGAATCCTGAATTATTCAGGCGGCTCATCTCTCCTCTCAAATCCCGCATTGCGGTTGAAAGTTCTATGAGAATTTTTTTCTCAGTTTTGATTTTCTCTACCGGAGCCGTCATGAATAGATATAGTCCTGTTGCAATAGCAAAAGCAATTAAAATACCGATTATCAACAGAAGTAATTTTCTTTGAATACTCATAATTAATCTCCTTTCTTTGAAATTGTCGTCACTTTTATGTAATAGAAAGGTAAATCAGTTTAACATAGAAAATAGAATAATTTAAAAACTATTTATTTTCAATGTTCTGCTACCCTAATTGTCCTGATTTGCTAAAATATCAAGAAATTCCTCACTAATAAGCCTGTAAAAGAGTTCTGTATCCTGTTTCCAGGGAAAAGAGAGGATGGGAGATTCACCGCCAATTTTAAGGATGTCTTTGTATACATCACTGATTGTCGAATCTGTCCTCAACATCGCGATAACATCAGGATTCACGGGGATTAAACCAGACCCCAGGGCTAATTTCGCCTGAACATCCCGGGAGAGACTCCATTTCAGAAATATCCATGAAGCAAGCTCCTCTTCCGGTGAGGATGATAAAATAGCTCCAGATCTATCCCAGGACCCGAGCTGCCCCGTCTCCTCCAGGGGAAAGGGAAAGACAGACCATTGGAAAGGTTTAGCGGAAGCTTGAATTGAATCGGCATAGTACCGGGCACCCGAAACTGCATCCAGTGAAAATAGAAAGTGACCACCACTGAATTCCATCTGTCCCTCGAACTTCTTCAATGCGGGAGCAGAAGCCCCGGCTCTGTGGAGATTTATGAGGATATTGCCTGATGAGAATAGGGTTTCCTCCTCCTCAAGAGATTCACCATTTTCACCTGAGGGTACCCAGCCATCCGCATAGGCTGTTGTCAGAAGAGTTCTGGAATCGGGAGGATAGATTATCCCCTTAACATCATCCAGCAGGAGAGACGCCTCGCATATTTGCCTGAATTCATCACGGCTTTCTGGAAAATCCGTATATCCAAGTTCATTCAGTCGATCCAAATTACAATAGACAAGACAGGGATCATACAGTATGGGGATCAAAGGGATTGTCCATTCGGAAAATTCATCCTGAACAAGATAACCACCGGCTGTTTTGCTCAGGGTTTCGGTGACAGTTGGTAAATCACCTTTTGGAACACCCCACTTTGAATGAACAAGGAGAGCAAAAAGATCGGCAAGGTCTCTTACTCCTGGAAGCCCCTTGTTTTCATCGGCCGTGAACCAGAAAATATCAGGCTTTTCATCTGAAACGGTAATTGAATTCCATAGGTCGACATGAAAACCCTTATTCACTCCGGTTACCTTAATCCCGTAGTCATTGGATATATTAAACTCATCGAGCAGCTCCTCAATAACCGCCTCCTCATCCGGTCCGGCCTGATACCAGAAAGCGATATCCTGATCCGAAGGTGAAACAGAATTCAATGCTTTCAGCCTCTCTTTTGAGGGCGATGGAGCACATGAAAAAAAGAGAGATAGAACTAAAGCCCAGATGATAAGTGAAAATGTATTTTTCATTGTAAGGTCCTAACGGGTCAGCCATTCCGGGATGAAAATCTGAACCACATTGAATTTTTCCGCATCAACAACAAAGGCATAATTTCCTTCGGCTTCCGATGCTACAGCATATATTGTATCACAAATACTGACAGGTTCTAAGACCCCATTTGAGGAGACATCGAGAACAGTCAGGCCAAGATATCCCTCACTAAAGTATGCAAATTTTCCATTTGTCCATACATTTTCAGCAAATCCGGAATCCCTTTTATAGAGAAAAACAGGGTTTAAAGGATCATTCACTGAATACACATGAATTCCAGATGAATTTGTCATTAAGATTTTTTGATCGAAACCTGAAATTGAGGTTATCCTTTTTAAAGGAATTTCCCCAGTTCGAACAGGAGATGAAGGTTCAGTGATATTTAAAACGACAACCTCATTCCTGCAGGCCACATAGAGGATATTTCCAAATGCAAACAGAGCCCGGGGAGAGTCCAGCTCCACTATAGTTAAATACTCGATCCCTGAAGATGTGTCCTCTTCCCTTTCCAGAGAATCAAGAGGTGAAATATCTGCCACAATCAAACCATTATTATAATCTCCGAGAAGGGCAAAATTATCGTTAACAAGAATGGATCGAATATCGGGACTCCGCGAAACCTCTATCCAGCCTGCGGTATGAAGAAAGCCAAAACTACCGGTTCCATTATCAGGGAAAGAGCCTCGAGAATCCGAGGATGGTTGATCATCGGAAGGAGCAATTTTATCTTCAAAAATCTTCACACCTTCAACACCATCGGCCAGGAGGACCCAATCTTTATAGAAAGCAAAATCGTTGGCATCTTCGGCAGGATCATAACCAACCCAGGAAGTATCATCCACCTTTGAAGGATTGGATATATCGATAACATAAACACCCTCCGAACCGGCGGCTAAATAAGCCCTGTTGGCGTTGAGTCTGACCCGAACCGGTCTACCCGGGAGATTGCATGAAGCAACGAGAAAGGTCCCCCCCTGGAGATGTACATCCAGGATTTGAAGTCCTTCCCGTCCTGCCACATACAGGGTATTTCCATCGATATCCAGACCCAGAACATTTACATCTTCAGTTTCATCAACAAGGGTTGGATTCTCTGGATCGGCAACATTAAAAATCTTAAATCCGGAATCTCCATTTGCTGCAAAAAGATAGTTCCCCTGGACCTTCAGTTCCCCGGGAGTGGAAATCTCTAAAGAGGAAATTAACTTGGGATTCGATTTATCAGTTAAATCTATAATTTGAATACTCCCGGAGCGAAGAGAAAGGTATCCCGTATTTTTATCAATTATGAGATTCCCGGCAGTTTCCGCCCGATATTCTGTTATAAATTCAGGAGATTCAGGATCGTTAATATTAAAGATCTTCATTCCTGAATCGGGGTGTGTACTATAGAGATATCCATCCTCAATTCCAAGCCTCTCAGAGAGATGTTCCGAAAAGCTAATGATTCGGTTTGGTACTCTGGGATTTGATACATCGATAACCCGGAGCCCGCCTTCACCGTCAGCAAGATAGGCTGTTGTTCCAACAACCTGGATGTCGAGAGCATTGGTGCTGGATCTCGAGCCCAAAAGGATCGGATCCCGTGCCTCCTGGATATTTAAAACTTTTATACCACCGGGACCGGAGGCTATATAGGCATAGTCGCCATAAATGCAAATCCGCTCGGCATGGAAATCGTGCAGGCCGGCTATCAAACCAATTTGATTAGGATCACCTATGTCTACAATCTTAAACCCCGCATCACCTGCGGCGACATAGGCATACCCACCGTGGACAACCAGGGAGTTTGGTATAAAATCGGAAACATCAGCCTTGGATGCAATCCGTTTTTCAGGGATGGCCAGTGTTTGTGTCGATACAGTCCTTCCCGAAATATCAGGAAATCCATCAGGTGAGAGTTTATATCTATATTCGATACCATACTCTACATCCAGATCGATATACCTTTCATCACTCACGGCACCGGAAATATCCCGAAAAACACCGGAACCGCCATCTTCACGAAGAATATGGTAGGAAGGTATTTGAGGAAAAGCAGCCCAGCTTAAAGTGACAGCCTCATACTCACCCTCGGCAATTAATGAAAAACCATTAGTTCCAATGGGAATCGTTTTTTTCATACCTGATAAACCGGGCTCATTTGCCGTATGAGCCTCTAAAACAAAAGAACAGATATTTCCAATAGGCAGTCCATTTATCCTGGTCGGAGAGGTGACATTATCAATTTTACGCCCATTATTCTCATCCGGTAGTGTCCCATCGGTTGTATAGTAAACAGAATAAGATTGAGCCTGAGGAATATTCTCCCAGTACATACGTACTCCGGAGCCTTCCGTTATAACCATAAAGGTAGGGATATCATCTTCTCCAGGCTGCATGGTAAACGAAAAAACGCCCTGATTTCCATTGGATGCCCTGGCCATCAAGGTGATCGCCTGAGGTCCCTTCATCCTGGTGGAATCAAAGGAAAACTCAAAATCCCCATTCTGTTCCGGGACAATACTGCCAAAAATAGCCGTATCATTTTCCGAATCATACTCCATGGGAACGACTTCATATTCCAGAGCCTCTATACCGCCATAGCGTTCAAGATTGGCATAGGGATCAAAAACTTTCCCGGAAACAATGACTCCCATTCCATATCTGGAATCTTTTCCGGGTGAGGTCAAGGCTATTTCCGGACTCCTGGTACCATCATATAGCCTGAAAGTCTTTTCAGAGACAGCCCCGGAGATGGTTTCAGCAAGGATCTCAAGGATCACCGGTCCAGACATACCTGACAGATCCATTGAGTATAAAAACGTCCCGTCTTCCTCAAAAAAGACAGGGTTTTTCTCCCGGCTCAAGCCTGGAACCCACCAATATAAGGATTTAAGTTCATCAATCCGTCCGACAGCCTCAGATGAATTACCGACGACACCACGGACAGAGACATAATCATCGTCATAGAGAGTATTGTCGATTGGGGAGATAAGATCTGAATATGCTTTGCTTTGATCAGCATGGAGGATCGTTTCTGAGAAGAAATTAAGCCCTTCCCTGCTCTTCCCACGTATAACAAGGCAGATTGTTCTATCCATCCCTATCGTGGAAAAACCGAAATCGAAATTACCATCACGGTCCGGCCTGATTCTACCACCGTCATTCGTTCCAAGAATCTCCCAGTTGAGTTCACTGAACCTGGCAGGTGAATTCAATTCAGAAGAGGAGGCGCAAAGCCAGCCCTCAACATTTACAAGAGCACCGTAAGAATCATGATAGACAGGTGTTGTTATATTTACAAAGGGTCCTGAATTGTCATGGTTTTCATTATATACAATAATGGAAGATTCACCCTGAATTTGACGAGTATTCTCTGCAATACATTTAATAAAGAGTAATTCATCTTCCGGGGTCTCTATACTTATCTGGAAATACCCTCCGGACTGTAATTCAAGCTGCAGCTCCTCCCCTGTTTGTGGTATAGAAATCCAGGTGCTTGCGATTCTATCCGAAGAGTCAGCCCCTTCATAATCCAGGACTCTACCGGTAATATTTATTGTCCTTCCGAATAAATCGCCATTTTCCGGTGATAAAAGCTCAATAGCCGGCGGACGTATATCCTCTTTAAGGATTAAAGAGACTTTGGTTTCCAACCCCTCTTTGTTTTCCGCAGAAACAATCAACTGCCGGGTAAAATCCAAATTTTCCATGGGAAGCTCAAGAGTAAAATCACCATTTCTCGATAAAAGGATCTCTTCAGGTTCACTTACACCACGTAAAAACCAGCTTAAGGATGTTATGCCGTCAATTTTTCCTGATTCAATACTACTGTTTCTAACCAGTCCCGAGAGTTTTATTTTGTCATAATAGAGAACCTTATCCATGGGCTCGGTGATGGATAAATAGGGAGCCTCCCTGATAACCAGCTCTTTTGGTACCGCCGGAGGATTAGCCGCCGGCCATAGCATACTGGGAGGAGGTGTATAGCTGTAGTTCCTGGGGGTTATTCGCCTCTCACTGGTTCGTGAAGAACGTCCACCTCGTTCTCCACTCTCCGCATCATCGGCTTCATTATCCCGGGATCCAGATAACAGTGAAGAAAAATCAAGGTCACGCAGATCGCGGATTAAAGAGATCACCTGATTTGCGTAATTAGCCTGCTCTTCACGACGAATCTCATCCAAATCCGGCTTTTCAAGGACATCTTCCGCAGGGAGAGACTCCACGATATTCGTTTCTATCGGTGGATTAACCACAGGAGAGTTCTCAAATCTATTTTCAACAGAAAGCCTTCCCATTGGAGGGAAATTCTCTTCCGTTGTTTCAACAAGGGGCTCTTCCACAGGAACCTCAACAGGAGGACCTTCGACGGGAGTATTTTCTACAGGTGGAGTTTCTACCGGCGGCGCTCCAACCACAAGGGTTTCCTCAGGCGGGGACTCCACAGGGGCTACTTCAACCACAAGGGTTTCCTCAGGCGGGGACTCCACAGGGG
>JAEINK010000086.1 GCA_016342585.1 Spirochaetales bacterium | reverse complement strand
ACAAGAACGTGACACTCAAAGCAAATACCAGAAACAACAAAACTACTTTCTTTTTCATAAAACCTCCAAAGTTTGATATAATTGATTATCGATTATCGATAAAGTAATTTTCATCTGATATTCTTGATCTGTCAAGGAAAATCTTGTACGATCATCTAATTTCGGAAGGAAAAGCTGTTTAGGGATATAAATTCCTTAGTATTATGGAAATGATTCCATTTTAATCAGGAGGCAATTTCTAAAATTATATGTATGCAGACGATATAGGAAGATGTCGTAAATACCTAGAAAATGATTTAAACATTATTTGAAGAGTCAGATTTTTTGTCTGGTTGAAACTATTTTATAAAAAATTGTCAATAAAGCTGAAACTTTTAAATGAGCTCAGGGATGTCTTTGCTCCGAACTCAACTGCTTTTTCAGCCTTCCACGTACGATCGGTCTTATGCGGGCAAAGTGGGAAAAATAGCCCCAAACCATATGAATCGGAACTTTGTAGCAGACAAAGCGTATGAGAAGCTTACAACAGATGTAACTGAGTTTTCCATTTCCACTGGAAAAAATTATATATCACCAATACTGGATTCACCTCAAAACGTGGCGTTTTTTTATCTCTGAATAATTGATTCAAGGAGCCTCATCCTCCCAGTTGAAGGAGGTTCCATTCCAGTAAGCGGATATGCCATACCGCAGGTCAGCCACTTTTCTTTCCCCATGGCGTGATAGGGAAGCAGTTCAATCCGTTCGGGTTTGTTTACAGATTTCTCAGGATAATCAGAATTACAGGGGCTATCAGACCTTCCTGTTTTTCCGAATTGCAGCAGGTTTTTTAATTCTTCAACCTGCCTTTCATCATCGGTATACCCGTCAACAATAACCTGCCGGACCCAATATTTTTTATTACTTTCCTGAAGGAAGGCCAGGTTGGCAAAAGCCATCTCCCCGGGATAGGAACAAACAGACTTATATTCATTTTTCCGGGCATGCTTAATATCCAGGATGATCAAATCAGCCAGCCCGAAAAGTTTTCTTGTTTTCTCATTGAAGAGGGATCCTGAGGTATCGATAGCGGTGTGAATATACATAGCCTTAAGCTCTTTTACAACATCGATCAGAAAATCGGCTTGGAGAAGAGGTTCCCCTCCGGAGAAGGTGACGCCCCCCTCTTCCCCATAATACTCCCTATACGATATTACAGTTGATATAAGCTCATCCAAAGAAAACTCCCGCCCACCGTTCAGGCTCCAACTGTCCCTGTTATGACAATAAAGGCACTTCATATTACACCCCTGCATAAAGAAAACAGTCCGCAGCCCCGGACCATCAAGAGTCCCCAGAGTTTCAATGGAGTGAAGCCGTCCTTTAATCATTAAAGGCTCTTGAAGTAGGTTCGGGCGATTACTTCCTTCTGCTGCACCCTTGTAAGTTTATGAAAATTCACAGCATAACCGGAAACCCGTATAGTCAAGTTTGGATATTTCTCCGGATGATCCATGGCGTCTTCCAGGGTCTCCCTGTTAAAGACATTCACATTAAGGTGGTGCCCGGACTTCAGAAAGTACCCATTAATGATATTTACCAGATTCTTTTCGGAGGTTTTCGGGTCCCGGCCAATTGTTTCGGGTGAAACGGAGAATGTGCATGAGATCCCGTCCCGGCAGCACTCGAAAGGAATTCTGGAAACCGAGTTCAATGAAGCCAGGGCTCCCCTCCCTTCTCGACCGTGCATGGGGTTGGCTCCCGGGGCAAAAGGCTCTCCCTTTTTCCTTCCATCCGGTGTGGCTCCGGTTTTCTTCCCATAAACCACATTGGATGTGATAGTCAAAATAGAGAGGCTGTGTTCTGCACCCCGATAGGTGGGAGTTTCCCGGAGCAGACTAATAAACTCTTCTGTAAGATCGGCGGCGATGGAGTCGACCCGTTCATCATCATTTCCGAATTTGGGAAAAACACCATCAACCTTATAATCTACAACCAGACCTGTATCATCAGTTACGGGGGAAACCGTTGCATATTTTATGGCCGAGAGGGAATCGGCGACAACCGAAAGACCGGCAATACCAAAAGCCATAAACCGGCCGACTTCTGTATCATGAAGAGCCATCTGGATTTTTTCATAGGCGTATTTATCGTGCATATAATGGATAATATTCATGGCGTTTACATACTTTTCACATAACCATTTCAGATAGTATGAAAACTGGGTCCGTACTTCATCATAATCAAGAACCCCCTGATTCAAGGGCGTTTTTGCGGGGCCTGTATATTCGCCACTCAATTCATCCCGGCCTCCATTAATAGAAAGGAGCAAAGCCTTACCCAGATTACAGCGAGCACCGAAAAACTGCATTTCTTTTCCAATCTTCATGGCAGAGACGCAGCAGGCAATGCCGTAATCATCACCATAAATCGGCCGCATAAGATCATCATTTTCATACTGAATAGAATCGGTATCGATAGAAACTCTGGCACAGAACTCTTTAAAGGCGGGGGGAAGTTTATCGGACCATAATACCGTAAGATTCGGTTCCGCCGAACTGCCAAGGTTATAGAGGGTCTGCAACATCCTGAAGGAGGATTTCGTCACCATGGTCACTCCCTCTTCTGTCATCCCGCCAATGACCTCGGTAATCCACATGGGATCCCCCGCAAAGAGCTCATTATAATCGGGTGTCCGTAGCTGCCGTGCACAGCGAAGCTTAAGGACAAAGTCATCCATAATCTCCTGCACTTCCTCCTCGGAACAAAAGCCTTCTTCCAGATCCTTCTCAAAATAGATATCGAAGAAAGTACTCACCCGGCCGAGGGACATGGCTGCCCCGTTCTGTTCCTTTATTGCAGCAAGGTAACCCAAATAGGTCCACTGAACGGCCTCTTTTCCATTTTTAGCGGGAATGGATATATCAATATTATACAGGAGAGCCATCTCTTTCAATTTTTCAAGAAAATCAATCTGCCGGTATAACTCTTCAAGTCTGCGAATACTCGCCTCGTTCATTAAACTTTTCGAGATACTCCGTTTATCTTTAATTTTCTCTTCTATGAGCCTGTCCACACCATAAAGAGCAACCCGGCGGTAATCACCAATAATCCGTCCCCGTCCATAGGCATCGGGTAGTCCGGATATCAGGCCATTTTTCCTGAGGGTTTTTATCTCATCACTGTAAACCCGGAAGACACCATCATTATGGGTGGTTTTAAACCTGAAATGGTTTTCGATCTCTTCGGAAAGGGTCTCTCCGTAGGATTCACAAGCCTCCCGAGCCATCCGAATTCCACCAAAGGGGTTAACCCCCCTTTTCAGAGGCGCATCGGTCTGCAGGCCAACAATGATCTCCCTGTTTTTATCAAGGTAACCGGCCTTATAACTCAAGAGAGAAGAGACTTTCTTTGTATCAATAGCCAGAACACCATTATTATCCCTCTCTTTAACCAGTAGATCATTAAATTGGGAGTTAAGGTGTACTGTTCTTTCGGTTGGTCCCGACAGGAATGAACAGTCTTTCTCATAGGGAGTGTAGTTGGATTTGATAAAATGCCGGACATCGATCGATTCGGTCCATGGGCCTTTCCTGAATTTCTGCCACTCTTTTCGCATAGCTGACTCCTTAAATAGTCTGCCTGGATAAAAAAAACGCCCGGGCAGATCAAAAATCTGCCCAGACGGTCGACATTGAATTCATATCCCGATTCCCCGTGGTTTTGCCACTGATCCGTCAGTCTCGAGACCATTACATCCTAAATAAAAGTTTTTAATTAGTCCAGAGGATGAGCTCTTATACATACAATCAAGATGACAACTCTCCGTCGATTAATAGATACTCAAATAACAATCTCCTACAACAGGCCTGATATCCGGTTCCAGGACTTTCATCCTTAAATGGACAGGAATTAATGGGAAGGACTCCTCCTCCTCACTGCCCACATCACAGAGTACACCGATTCCTCCACCAGGAAGCTCATTCCAATAGAGGTACTGTTCCGTCTGCTGACCATTGATATAGGTTGTAAACCGGTAGGGATGGGTGGAAAATGGACCGGTTAAGGTGAGTCGGACCGTGTTGGAGGCACCTAACCCCTGATTGATGGCCGACATGGAAGTCCAACCCTGATATACAGTCAGAACCCCGCCATAATCCCCTATAATTGAATATTTTCCATCAGTCCGGAGAAGAAGTGCACAATAATTTGACTCATCTTCCCGTCCGAAGGAAACTCCAAAGGGCGCCAATTCGCAGCCTGTCTCTTTCTTTAATTCAAGCTCCGTTTCCGGATTGGCATATAAAGATACAGAGGAGTATAGTACTCTGTGCTTCCTCTGCTCATAATTGGATGATTCATTTGTAATAAATGAATAATAAGCATCAGGATCGGAAATGAAGTTTACAGTTCCAGTACCAACAGGGATGTTAAGAGCAGGACTCATATCGCCGGGAAATCCAAATGCATCGGTAATAGCCACAGCGTAGTAATTGTTACCCCCGGGGATAAAATATCCGTAGCCGTAATCCACAACTCCAAAACCCGCTAGGTAATTTTCCGATAAGGATATCAAAATGGGTTCTGTCAGACCATCAGAACCCAAATAGTAAATCCGGGATTCATGCCCGAAAGGCACCTCCTCCCAGTCGAGATCAATATACTGCTTCTCATCTACAATAAAACTCCCCGTTACATTACCGGGAGGGCCAAGGGGAGGTACAATCGAATGTAATGTATCCAGGATACCGCTAACTGATTCCAGCTCTCCTCCATCCGCAAGGAAGGTATTTATAATAAAACTCTCCTCTCCAATACTTATATCGAAATAATCCTCCTCGTCATCCAAAACGTCCACACGGGGCTGGTCTATAAACCCGGAAGCAAGTACCCCTGTGTACATCCGGTTCAGTTCTTCTTCGGTAATCGAAAAAGAAGACGTTTCGGCAGCTTCTTCCCTGGCGCCGACAGTTCCCGGCCCGATAGAGAGGGTTGAGGGGAGATCCGGAAAAGTACCACTGGCAGGAGTGTTGTTAGGCACATACTTATAGTATGTGTATGCCATCGAAAAATCGGAGGGGTGATCCATAATCCAGCCGGTAGCTTCAGGACTGTATCTGGTCTCTTCACCAAAACTGTTTTCCGCAGTAACATAGAAAGTATAGATTTGACCGGATACCAGCCCCACCAGTAAATGATCCAGAGTAATAGTATAGGAAGAATTTTCTCCCCCGGAGATCTCCGCGATCTGGATAAAAGAACGGGAAAGCTCACGAATAACATTGTATTTTACTGCGCCTGCAACGGGTTCCCAATCAAGCACGATCTTATCAGGGAACTCGCCCTGACTTACCGTGAGACTTGCAGGAGGTGCCAGAGGGCCCCAGTTTCCACCGGTAAGAGAGGATTCTATAAGTCCTATTTCCAGCTTATCGGATCTCTGATAATCGTAGTCCATGTAGGATTCGGAATTGTAATATCCCAGAGGGCCTGTTTCAAGAGAGTAGTACTCACTGCTGTTGGCATTGATTGTAGCTCCTCCCCCATAAACAGTCCCGTAACCGGGAAGGTAGAAACTGTCACTCTCACTCAAGCTGTCACTTATCTTCAAAGCTTCAGAATCTATGAAATCATTTGTTAAATGACCTGCTTTTGCAGCATAAAGGACACCAGGATCCATCCCCTTAAAAAAGCCGCTTCCAGGCCAAATCCCCCAGTTTGAATCAAATAGAGTAATCAGGCTTATTCCATCTACGGATCCGTAAAGCACCCCCTCGGAAATACCAAGGTAATCCCATCGGGGGAGATCATCAACCAGACAATCGGCTTCAAAGATCTCCAAAGGGTAAACTGTTACCCCCCCAATTTCCTCTGCAGACCCCAACCTGAGTATGAATGACCCTGTTGAGAATCCCGAATATAAACCGAAATCGGAGGTCCAACTGCTTTTAATACCGAATTTCCAATAATCACCCTCTTCAAAGGTGATATTAAAATCAGGGAAGGCGGGTTCAAAAGGCTCTTCGGTTCCATCACCGGAAGCCTCCCCTTCATCGGGTTCTCCTGTTGGATCCTCGATCCCGGGTTGCTCACTATCAGGGTTATTAAAATCAGGTGGAAAGAATACATCACAGCCGGAAAGGATGAAGAAAAGTATAACTGAGATTATAAATCTGGAGATGGAAGTTCTACTATTTAATATCATAAATCCTCCGATGGCATGGAGTAATATATGAAAAGCGGAACTGCCATAAAAATGGATTCTTTAAACTAACTCGAATCCATATAATTTTAGTTTAATGTATCCGGAGGCATATCTCAAGGAAAAGTATGTCTCAACTGAAGAACACCTCTCTTTTTGCATGAAAATCATTCTTAAGCTATAATACATAATATATGAGCAATAACATCATCACCTTCGGAAACGACTGGGGCTGGCAGGGTAAGGGAATTCTTTCTCAGAGAATCCGGGAGAGCAAAACAGTTAAAGAACAGTTCTCCGCCATTATTGAAGAGATAAAAGAGGCGGGAAAGGTATATCAGAGGCTTATGAATAATGATAATAAACTCATCGGCCAGGAGCGCCATATTTTGTCGGATGAGCTGGATGATCTTCTAGGCGGATTCTTTTTCCTGTATAAACAGATCATGCAGGTTGGAGATAATCCATTTTATGCCCAATTCAGTGTAAAAAATGAAATGTTCATTGTGGAGTTTAATGACATAAACTGGAAAGCCGAGGGCACCCTTCGTAAAAATGGTATTTCCGGTTCATTCGAAGAGTGGTTCAACAATATACTCCTTACCCAGACTGGTAATTTTATCAAAGATTATGGAAAGTTTTTTTCTGACGGGGTTCTCGATTATACAGAGAAGGAACTGCTCCTTCGCGGCCTGAATGGTCTCATCAGCCAGATCCTTGCAGCGGAGAAGGGATTGAAATCGGGGATCCTTCAGTAGTCCCTTACCTGTTTCAAGACCTGTTTCCCATTCTTTTTTCTTCTATGCTCCCTCAATATTCAATGGACAGAAAAAAAATAGTGTCTTCCTCCCCATTCCAGTGTATAGTTGTTAACATATTGATAAAAATGGAGTTATTATGGAGTCTATCCTGACCAAAGATGTTAAAACATCGATCTCCTCTGAGGTGTTCTTTACACACCTGCACAATTTCTCATGCCAGTTTGAATCCGCATTAATTGAGCTTGAACAGATACAATCATTGAACACGGGGATGTCCCTGGAACTTGCCAAATCAATCAATCAGGGTGCACAAAAGGCATCGGCGTCCGCCCGGACACTTCAGAAAACAGCCGATCATGTGCAGGGGATTGTAGAAGCAACTTCGGAAGTCGAAGACGCTTTGATAAGCACCAACAATACATCCAGAGAAACACAGGAATCCATGAGCATATCCCTCAAACAGCTTTCCGAGGATATGACGAATTTTCATGATCTGGAAAAAGTTTTTCAGGGTCTTGCTCAAATTGCCGGGGAGGTCACCGCAAAACTGAAAGCCATTGAAGATATAACCTCACTCACAAATCTCCTGGCCTTGAATGCCGCCATTGAAGCTGCCCGGGCAGGAGAACATGGAAAAGGCTTTGGGGTTGTCGCAAAGGAGATCCGGAAACTGGCAGACAGGAGCCAGCAGAATACCGAATCGATCAGTAAATCCATTGTTCAATTGGACGGTTATATCATAGATTCTCAGGATATGCTGAATGTCAGTAAGGAACAGAAAAAAGACCTGAAATCCACCCTTGAAGAGACAAGGGAAGCCTTCGATACCACAGCAAACAAGATGAGTTCCTCAACAGAATCCCTCAATCATATTATAGATCTTGTCGGCACCCAGTCGGAGATGATCAGCCAGACCTGTGAAGAACTGGATTCACTTGAACAATCGTCCCAGATAGATGATCAGAATATAAAATTAATCCAATACAATCTTGAAAAACTCCAGACGGTAATGACAATTTTAAATAAGATGACCCTTCTGCTTAATAACGAACTGATCCCCTCAATCGAAGTAGATACAGACGAAATAGTACAGGAGATCCGGATCGGTCATGATGCGGCCTACCCGCCATGGTGCAGCCTTGATGGGGGAAAAGCCTCCGGGAGAAGCATCAAATTTTCCCAAGAGATAAGTGTAAACCTGAAGGATCCCCTTCGAATGGTTTCCGGACAATGGGGGGACCTCCTTCAAAAACTGATAGATGGAAAATTAGAAGCTATCTGTAATGTGGGCTGGCCTAACAGCTACTTCGACGATCTCCCGGTGATTGCCTCACTTCCCTATGATCAGTTCATTACATCCCTCTTTGTTCTTGAAGATCAAATCTCATCAATTCCTGGAGACTATGTACAGTGGATCAAGGGAAAGAAGATTGGATACCAGAAGGGTTCCTATGTTTACCATACAGCCCAGGCTTTGGGGGCGGAGCCTGTAGAGTACAACAATGATATTGAAGCAATGGCCATGATCTGTATGAGGAATATTGATGGCGTTGTTACAGAAAGGCATGTGGGAGAGTATATCTCCTCACGTTTCTTCAGAGACAGCATCAAACCCCTTGAGTGGAAACTGGCCGTATCCGATGTCGTCTATCTGCTCCACGAAAAAGATACGGAGCTGAAAAAGATCATGGATCCGCTGATAAAAGCGAACAGATTTGATGTAATCCAACCTGTACACGCTAATTTATAAAGAAAGCCGCCAGAGGAGCTGAACAAACAACATTCAGTTCCGGTGACGGCTACCGATATATAAAACCTTCCACGGCAGGCGCCGTGGAAAGCGGGTATACAACCCATTTTTATTATCTGTTTATCGAGTAGAAAGTCTTCTTTCCGGGATAGACAGAGATACCTTCGAGGAAATCCTCAATTCTCATCAGCTGATTATACTTTGCCAGACGATCGGATCTTGAAAGAGAGCCTGTTTTTATCTGCCCCGTACCAAGACCAACAACGAGATCTGCAATGAAAGAGTCCTCGGTTTCACCACTTCGGTGTGACACAATGGAAGTATAGGCAGCTCTCTTAGCCATCTCAACAGCCTCAAAGGTTTCGGTCAGGGTACCTATCTGGTTTACCTTGATCAGGATCGAATTAGCAACTCCAAGTTTAATTCCTTTTTCCAAGCGCTTTGTGTTGGTAACAAAGAGATCGTCCCCTACCAGCTGCACAGATTTTCCAATCCGTTCAGTAAGGTCCTTCCAGCCATCCCAGTCATCCTCATCCATACCGTCTTCGATGGAAATAATCGGATATTTCTTTGCCCAATCAGCCCAGTATCCGGCCATTTCACTGGAAGTGAGTTCATCTCCACTGGACCAGCTCAGTTTGTACCGCTTTGAATCCTTGTCATACAATTCGGATGTAGCGGGGTCCAGAGCTATCATAAGGTCCTCACCAGCCCTGTATCCGGCCTTGTCGATAGCCTGAAGAATAACCTCACAGGCCTCTTCATTGGACTTAAGATTGGGGGCAAACCCACCTTCATCTCCTACTGCGGTAGAGTAGCCCTTATCACTTAGAATCTTCTTCAGGTTATGAAAAACCTCGGTTATCATCCTGACACCACCTCGAAGAGAATCGGCACCCACAGGCATTATCATAAATTCCTGAAAGTCAACCGAGTTATCCGCGTGGGAACCGCCATTAATAATATTTGCCATTGGTACGGGCATCGTTACTGAATGGTAGGGCCCAAGGTATTTGAAAAGGGGAAGCCCAAGATACTCGGCAGCGGCTCTGGCCGTCGCCATGGAAACCCCTAAAATAGCATTGGCACCAAGTTTACTCTTGTTCTCCGTTCCATCCAGCTCGATCAGAGTTCTATCAATATCCACCTGCTCCATGGCATCAAGCCCCACAAGCTCAGCGGCAATCACATTGTTCACATTCTCAACGGCCTTTAGTACACCTTTTCCCATGAATCGGTTTTTATCGCCATCACGAAGCTCAACAGCTTCATGAACACCCGTCGAAGCACCAGAGGGAACGGCAGCCCTTCCAAGAGAACCATCTTCGAGGACTACATCCACCTCTACGGTCGGGTTTCCTCTTGAATCAAGAATCTCCCTGGCTTCGATATAATCAATTACACTCATGCCTTCCTCCTGTTTTGTTTATGTATTAAATATGTAAATCTAATGTACAGAAGTCAAGGAAAGATTCCCGAATAGGCGGAATAGGGGATAATCTTAATACAGTTATAAAAAACCTCCTTAAAAATGGCTTTTCAATTTCATTTAAACTGCAAATAAGGCTGTTGCATATTCGCCGATTTTCATCGATTATATGAACGGCTCCTGCCAAACCGTGGGAGCGGTATAGCTACAGGAGGAAACCATGGCAAGAAAAGATGCAGGTAATTATGGTGAAAAACATCCCGAAGAGATTGAAATAGATCCGGAAATTGCAGACAGGATCTGGAAAGGGGGAGATAAAAACGCCATAGCCTGCGAAATCGCTCATAAAATCGCAGAGGAGCTTGATGTTACTGCGGAAGAGGTCGGTCAGACCATAGACCTCATGGAGTGGAAAATTGAAAAATGTCAGCTGGGTCTGTTTGGGTATGGTGAAAAAAAGAAAATCATCTTCCCCCTGGAAGATATCCCTGCCACACTGGAAAAAGCGGTAAAAAAGCGTGCACCTCAGGGTTACCTCTCCTGCCAGGATCTCTGGGCTGCAGCTAAAGAAGCGGAAGCAACAAAACTTGATGCGGCATGTGCTGCGGAGGGATTAAAACTCAAGATTCGAAATTGCCAGCTGGGTTCGTTTAAATAGTATTTACTTAAAATCAGTAAGGCTGTAGGCAAAATCAGTGAAAATCGATCTGTCAAATTTCCCTTTTTCCATATCTTCCTTGAGAAGAGCAAGGGCCTTCAGGGGCTGCATGGCAGATCGGTATGGCCGATCATCGTTGGTTATCGCTTCATAACAGTCGACGATAGAGAGAATCCTGCCACATTCGGTAATATCGGTTTTTCCATGAGGATAACCACTGCCATCCAATTTTTCATGATGCTCAAGAGCACCTACCTTTGCCTTTCTAATCGGTTCCTCTTTATACCCATCAAGGATATCCGCACCAAGAGATGAATGAGCCTTGATTTGATTATACTCCTCATCGGTCAGGGGTCTTGAGGCTGTTAAAATATTTTTAGGAACTTCAGTCTTCCCCACATCGTGAAGGAGAGCTGCAAGAGCGTACTCCTCTGTAACCTTAGTACTCTTGCCCGTAAAGTAGCAGTAACCCACCGTCAGGGCCATCACATTGATGGAATGGAGCGCCGTTGTATAATCGTTATAGGAAATACGAACCAGGTTCTTGATAATCCCTTTTTGAGAAGAGAACCCTTCAACAATAGATTGAACAGTACCTGTCATAGCCTTAAGTCCACCAGCCCTGGGTTGGGCCAGTGTTTCATCCACAACATTGAAGAGGGAGTCGCGGACCTCATTCAGTGTTTTGTTCTGAATATCCTTTATTAGCTGTTCATTGAACCCCTTCTGTGTGGCCTCCAGGGTAGCTGATTTATCCTCTGGTTTGATATAAAGGTCACCTATAAAAGGTTTATTGGCTATACTTTCATCCGTAAAAGGCATGCCCACAGGTTTATAAAGGACGATATTCCCCGAGGGGGACTTATAAAAAAGTTCTATATTTTCATAATATTTTAAATGTGACTTCCGCACAGGAATCCATTCATTCTTCTTCATCTCATCTCCGAAGTGACTACAAAAGTTGCATCACATATATAATCTTAATGAAAAAAAATGGATAGGTCAAAAGATAATGGTGAAAACGGACCCTTTTCCTACCTTACTTTCAGCCATAACTGTCCCGCCATGGACAAGCGCAATATGCTTCACAATAGAGAGTCCCAGACCCGTCCCACCGGCATCCCGGCTTCTGGCCTTATCCACCCGGTAGAAACGTTCAAAGATCCGTTCAAGATGCTCCTGCTCGATCCCATGGCCCTGATCGGAAACCTCGATCCTTACCCTCCTGTCACCTGTCTCCACGGCAGAAATGGTAACTCTTGTTTTTTCAGCCGAATATTTTATGGCATTATCCACCAGGTTCAATACGGCCTGTTCAGCCAGAAGAGGGTGAACCCTGAACTCAAGATTCCCGGGGCAATCGAGTACCAGTTTAATGGACTTTCTACCAGCGGAAGGAGTACAAGCCTGAACTACAGAGGAGAGGAGGTCCCCGACCGAACACAACTCAGTTCGAATCGATTCATTTTCCGTCCTCTCAATTTCGGAAAGGGAGAGAAGATCATCAATTATGGAGGTCAATCTATCAGTATGCCTGGCAATAACCGATAAAAACTCTCCACTCTGCTCTTCCGGCATTTCCGGATTTTCTCTCAGTGTTTCAACATACCCTTTGATGTTAGTAATAGGGGTTTTAAGCTCATGAGAAACACTGGAGACGAAATCTTTCCTCATGGTCTCCAGCTTTTTGGACTGAGTAATATCATGCATGACAAAGAGAATACCATCGGCAGGCTCAGTATCCGATACCAGGGGTGTCGCATGAATCTGCATGACAACCAAAGAATTACCGCTTTCAAGGGGGAGTTCCAGAACCCGGGCCTCCCGATTTTTCACTACCGAGATTCCGAAATCATGAAGTTTAGTATTCCTGAATATCGAAAGCATGTTCAACCCTTCAAAGGAAGCATCACCCAGATCAAAGGTGGCACAGGCAGCGGCATTGATTTTTCTGATATTCATTATCGGATCCGTAAGAATCACCGGCTCTGACATATTGTCCAGAATAGCCTGGAGTTCGTTTTTCTGGGCACGGATAGTTTCGATCCTAAGTTTCAGCTGCCGGGCCATCCCGTTCAGGGCCGCTCCAAGCTCCTTGAGCTCTTCGGGTTTATCGAGCTCAAGCACCATGCTGAAATCTTCCCTTGAAAAGTAATCCGCGGCAAGCCGAATCTCATTAATTACCAGGGAAAAACGTCTTGCTGCACTCAAACTTACCAGGGCTGCAATTATAAGCACGATAAGACTGATAATGATAACCGTTCGAATAACAATCCCTATCCTGGCATCAATGGTATCTCCCGGATAGGAGATCCGGACAACACCGGCAATCTCTCCACCCACATAAAAAGGCATAGCCACATACATGAGTACCCGGGAGACTGTCGCACTGTAACGCAGACTGTATCCGGTATCTCCTCCCATAGCAGCCTTTACCTCGGGCCTGCCGGCATGGTTACTCATCAGGTAAATATCACCTTCGGAATCGGCCAGAACAACACCCTTAGGGTCAATAACCGAAAGCCGGGTCTCTGTGCCGGTGACAGCCATATCACTATAGACACGCAGCTCATCCGGGGATTCGGGAAAACCCTGGCTATCCATAAGGTTCTTTATGATCAAAGTAGTATTAATCAGATCCGACTTGCGTTCGGTATAGTAGAAATTCCGGGTTGTATTTATAAAAACAAAGGCAAGAATTCCAATCGTCATAACGAGAAGAATGAGGGTAGTAGAGAAAAGTTGAGCAAGGATCGTCCTGGATTTCATTATTCGCTCTTCATCCGGTAGCCAACACCCCGGACAGTCTCAATATAGACCCCGGCATCCCCAAGTTTTCTCCGAATCCCAAGGATCTGAACATCCACGGAACGTTCCGTTACAGGGTAGTCTTCCCCTCTCTCGGCATCAATTATCTGATCCCTGGAAAAAACCCAGCCTGGATGACCCGCAAGGTATTTCAATATTGAAAATTCAGTGGCAGAGAGGTTTACTTCTTCCCCATCCATTAGAACTTCATGCCTTGCCGTATCGATTGTAATGCCATGGACTATTATTTTATCCGATAGAACCGCCCCCGCCTTGCTGCCACGGTTAAGAATCTTCTTGATCCGGGCTTCCAGAACCTTGGGACTGAAGGGTTTGGTGATATAATCATCCGCTCCTATCTCAAGCCCCGATACAATATCACTATCCTCGGACTTGGCTGTCAGCATAATTATGGGGATACCGCTTGTACGATAATCCTGTTTTAGTTTTCGGCAAACCTCAAATCCATCCAGATCAGGAAGCATCAGATCCAGAAGAACCAGATCCGGCATATTTGCTTTAGCCCTGCTTAACCCCTGAAGCCCGTTTTCCGCACAAATCACCTTGTATCCGGAATTCTCAAGGGTGTAGGAGAGAAGATTCAAAATATCTTTCTCATCCTCAACAACTAAAAGTGTCTGCTTTTCACTATTCATTTTCTAAAGCTCCACATGATCACCGGTACCGGTATAAATCACCCACTCACAGATATTAACGACATGATCCCCTAATCTCTCCAGATATCTGCCAAGAAAGACCAGCTCCAGGGCCTGATCAACATCATCAGGATTTTCTTTCATCCTTGGAAGCAGTTTCTTGAATATTTTCTTAAGACCATTATCAATTTCATTATCAAGCTTTGCCGTTTCCTTTGCAACCACCACATCCCTGTTCATGAAGGCTTCAATAGCCTGCTTCAACATGAGCGTTGCTGTCTCGGCCATCTCCGGCAGGATTGTCAGGGGTTTCAGATATTTCACATCCTGAAGGCGGATAACCCCCTTGGCAATATGCACAGCATAATCCCCTGCCCGCTCTAGATCCGTAATGATACGGATGGCACCAATCAGATGGCGAAGATCCCCGGCCACAGGCTGCTCGGTGGCCATGAGGGTAGTCACGGTATCAAAAAGTTCCATCTCCATGTCATTAATCTTATCATCATCCCGAATAACCTCTTCAGCGAGGCCTGGATTCTGATCTCTCAAGGCTGAAATAGACTTATTCAGAGCCTCTTCTACGGTCACACTCATTTTTAAAAGGTTAACATTCAAGTCGGCTATTGCATTTGCATAATGTATACGATTCATCATTTTCTCCTAATACTTTTTCAACCAAATCTTCCGGAAATATAATCTTCTGTTTTACTACTCTCCGGATTGAAAAAAATCTTCTCGGTAGCTCCGATCTCTTCTAAATAACCATGAAGAAAGAAAGCCGTAGTATCAGAAATGCGTCCAGCCTGCTGCATGTTATGTGTAACAATTACAATTGTATATTTTTCGTAACTACTCAGGACGACGTATAAAAAACTAGACATAAAGGGAAATTTCTTGTAGACTGTTTCTATGAAAG
>JAEINK010000085.1 GCA_016342585.1 Spirochaetales bacterium | reverse complement strand
ATTTGTTTCTTAATAAGGAATACCGGGGAATTTGTGCTCCTGCTTCAGATCAACAGGCTTTGGGGCACTAATTAAGGTTTACAATCTTTGGAATAAATACAATTTCGGGCTGTGCCAGAAAATTATAATAATCTATGCTGATCAGACCTGATAGAGAGGTATACCAGACACCAAAATATGTACTTTCAGTTAAGGTTCTGAATGAGTCAAAACAGAGAATGATAAATAGCAGGTTGAGAAGTTTATCCTTGAATTTATCATTGATTATTCTACGAAGATAAAAAACAAAAATGAATAACCAGGAAATCACTAATAACCAATAGATAATAGGTGTTATATAGTTAAAAACAGTCATATCAGTCACAATTTAATACTATTTCCTTATCCGAACGAAGTCAAACCAAATAATATGAACATTCGTTTCAACTCATACCCCGTTTCGTGAATTAAAAACAACCTTTACCCGGTATTTAGAGTCATAGCTTATGAAAGGTAAATATCGTATATTACTGAAACTATTAATCCTATTCTCACTGACGACCACACTCAACCCGCAAACCAACCTGGAAACACCCATACCCAGCCTGGAGTTCCGCAATAAGCCCCTGACAGATGTTCTGTTAGCCATGGGTGAAATCGGTGGTTTATCAATACTCCCGGATGAAACTGTCACAGGGAATATTACGTACCGTTTTACCGAAACCAGTCTGAACAGGCTTATGGCCCTCCTTTCTCAGGAGTATGGGCTTTTTTTTGATCTATCGTCTCAGGGTACAATAAGTGTCTCAAGAGTAAAAATCCTCTATAAGGCAGAGTCGAATCTACTGACCTTCAAGGCAAATCAGGTAGATGTTTCGATCATCCTGAAAAAACTCTCCTGTTCCATAAGAAAAACAATCCTCTTCGATCCAATGCCTGAGGAGCAGATTAATCTATATTCACAAAATGTGACTCCCGCCCGATTTTTATCCATCCTTCTTACCCGGTTCCCCGATTACAAACTTATTGAGGATCCCGATTATTTCTATATTAAAAAGATCCCGGAAACTGAAGAGGCAAATAAAAGGGAAGAGGAGATCTCCACTGCTATAAGTAGGGAGGAGTCTGAGGATAGCTACACCATTAATCTTGAACGGGGGGATTTATTCACGATACTCGATGAACTTTTCAAGGCTGGCGAGAGGGAGTATGCTCTTCTGTACAAATCATCATCCTCTCTTCAAAACCTGGAATACAGAAATAGAAGTTTTGATGAAATGCTTTCACTGCTTCTTATACAGTCAGGGGGAGATTATACAGTTTCGGGGGGTACCTATTTCATTTATGAAATTAACCGGCAGGATATCTTAAAAAGATTTAAGCTGACCGAATACATCCAGCTTGAGTATTTATCCGCAGAGGATATCCCCGGTCTCCTGCCATCCGCCTTAAGTTCAACCTCTTTCTATAAGATTGATAAAAACAGAAATGGTATTATTCTGAGTGGAAGCATGGAGGAGACTCTTCCTGTTAAAAACCATATTCTGGCCCTTGATGTGCCCCCTTCCGATCGAAAATACTACCCCTTTACCTTAAACTATTTGGAACCATCGAGTTTTATAGCCTTACTGCCAAAGCGGCTCACTTCGCCGCCGCCCCTCATTACACCCGAAGGGAACTCATTCCTCTCTCTACTAACTCCTAACCAGTATGAGGAGCTGACCACCCTGAAAGCGGCCCTTGATATTCCCTGTAAAACTACCATCCTCACATTCCGTTATCTTAAGGCCGGTGAATTCCTTAAATCGATCCCCCCTCCTTTCACCTCCCATGATTTTGTCTCCACCGGGAACGAATCCTCCGTCTATTTCAAGGGTTCCGATGAAAGATGGCACCATCTCCGGTCAATAATCGATGTGCTTGATACCCCCAAACCCCAGGTCCGATACAAACTGCTCATCATTCAATACCAAAAAAGCCATGGATTAAACCATGAAATCTCGTTATCAGCCAATCTTGAACAGCCGGAAAGCGAGACAGCCTTTCTCGGGACGATAGGAAATATTTTAAGTCTTGACTTCGATATCCTGGCCACCTTCGGGTACCTCTTTTCGATAAACCTGGATGCCTCAATCAATTCAAACAAGGCGAATGTTCTGGCAGATACAACCCTCTTTGGATTATCGGGAGAGTCCATCCGGTTCCAGAATTCCTCCACCTACCGGTATCAGGAGCTGGAGGTTGGAGAAGACGGTGAGGTTAAATCGACAGGCGTCACCCAGGAAATCTCTACAGGTCTCTTCATGGATATTACGGGATGGGTATCGGGCGATGATATGATCACCATGGAAATATCGTCAACCCTCTCAAAGAAAGGGACGGCGGCCAACTCCACAGAATCCTCCCTGCCTCCCACTTCAGAGAGACTGATTAATACCCATATACGAACCCCGTCGGGTGAGCCCATCATAATCGGGGGACTCATGCAGACAGAGCAGAATATAAGTCGGGAAAAAACACCTTTTCTGGGAGATATTCCCCTCCTGGGACTCCTCTTTCAGAAGAATAAAGTGACCGAAGAAAATACAGAACTTGTCATCTATATCGTTCCCTATCTCGATCAGGGAGAAAGGTCTAATTTCGATCCTATCGAGGAGATTGACAGGATATATACAGAGTTTTTCCCGACAAACGCAATTGTTCCACAGGAGGAATACCTGTGAAAACAGTCTCTATTACCGATTACACCCCCCTGCCCTCCGAGGAACAGCAGTACTCCTTAAAGTTTATGGAAAACAGGGGGGTTATCCTCCTGGAGTGCAAAGAGAGTGAAAATCCTATTGTGGGAATCTGCAACCCCGATGAAATGAACCGGGAAGTTAGGGAATTACGTAATGAACTCAAAGATTACCATAAATCGGATGTGGATTTTGTCCTTATAGATTATGAGGAATTTACTGCATGGCTCACCGGATGTATTTCAGATACCGGAGAGTTTCTATCAACAAATATTTTTACCGAAAAAATCGAAATCGATAAATTAACGGATCATGCTCCGGTGATTAACCTTGTAAATTCAATCCTGATTGAGGCAATAAGGCGGAAGGCCTCGGATATCCATATCGAAGGGATGACAGAGAAGGCACGGGTGAGGTACAGGATCGATGGCGTACTCCTGGAAGCAGCTGAATACCCGGCAGGCCTCTTTGCCTCCATCGCCAGCCGGATAAAAATCATGGCAAACCTGAATATTATGGAAAAGCGACTTCCACAGGACGGGCGGCTTTCGGTCAACATTGGAAAGGTCAGCCTTGATATGAGGATATCCATCATTCCAGTATCCACAGGAGAATCGATAGTGTTGAGGCTTTTCAACCGACAGGATGCCCTCCTCACACTGGAGGAGCTGGGTTTTTCTATACCAGTTCTCTCACGGATCAAGAGACTCTGCAAAATGCCACATGGACTTCTCCTCTTCACAGGCCCCACAGGTTCCGGGAAAACAACGAGCCTTAATGCCATCATCAACCGGATGGATTGTGATTCGGAAAAAATTATCAGCATAGAAGACCCTGTAGAGTACTCCATACCCAGTATTAGTCAGATTCCAGTGAACGAGGAGATAGGACTTACCTTCAGTACACTCCTGCGCAGGGTCTTACGGCAGGATCCTGATATTATAATGATAGGGGAAATCCGTGATCCCGATACAGCCCAGCTGGCTGTACGAGCAGCCCTGACAGGCCATCTCGTCCTCTCTTCACTCCATACCAACGATGCCGCATCCTCTATTCAAAGGCTCGTCAATATGGGGGTGGAACCCTACCTACTGGCGGCGGTACTCCGGGGGGTAACAGCCCAGAGGCTGGTCAGACTCCTCTGCCCGGCCTGTAAGAAAAAAAGAGCGCTCTCTTTGGCAGAGCTTAAACTATATGAAACCTACGACCTTTCTCCGTCCTTCACCTATGAAAAAGGGGGCTGCGCGAAGTGTAATGGAACGGGTTACTGGCGAAGAACGACCCTTTCAGAGTGTTTTCTAAAAAGTGAAAGGCTTGAACGGCTGATTGTAAATCGTTCACCGATCAGTGAAATTTCCTCCTGCCTTAAAGATGAAGGGTTTACAAGCCTGTTCCAGGATGGGTTGCTTAAAACAATTTCCGGGACAACAGATATTAAAGAGGTCGAAAGGGTTCTATGAGACACATAAAAAACCGAACCATCCTGGATTTCACAGCGCGCCTATCCCTCCTCATGGATTCAGGCCTGAGTGTATCCGAGGCTATCGGGATGATCGGGGCCGGGAGAAAAGAGAGGGAAATAGAAGAACTCACACACTGGCTGAATGAGGGATTAAAAAGAGGCAGGTCCTTCTCTTCCCTGATAAACAGCAGCCTATCCCCCTTTCCTCAGATTTATAAAGGATTAATCTCAATTGGAGAGGAGGCAGGAACCTTGAAGCAGATCCTGTCTGCCCTGACAGCCTATATGGAGCGACAGAATAAGATCCGGGACAGGATAATAAATGGGTCGATCTATCCTATCCTGGTTCTATCGTTCACCCTTGTTGGAATGGTGCTCTTATCACTCCTTCTGCTTCCCGGGCTTGAAGAGGTTTTTGCCGATCTGCTTCAATCCGAAGGAGAACTTTTCAGGATACGACGAAAAATAAGAATCTTCTCAGCCACTGTTATTGCCACAACACTCTTCGCAGTACTCCTTCTGCTTCTGATGATTACCGGAAAACGTCATGATAAAATAAGGATTTTTCTGGAAATTCTCTTCCTGAAGATACCCGTCATATCCAATATTATAATTTATAAAAACATCTACAGTCTGGCATTCGCCCTGGAAATTCTGACGAGCCGCGGTATCCCCCTCTTGGTTTCGATAAAAGAGAGCTCTTCGGTGTGTACAAGTATTCTTTTTTGTAAAGCATTGGATGGGATTTACCTCGATCTGATTTCCGGACATACCACCCCATCCTCATTCAATAAACAGAAGATTTTTCCTGAACGTTTTATACGCTGGCTTGAAATTGGAGAGAGTACAGGAAGAACCAGGCAGGTTTTCGGTCAACTTCGAATCTACTACGAATCGGAGCTTGAAAATCTGACAACAAGAGTGACAGGAATCCTGGAACCAGCTCTCATATTAATAGTAGGAATTATTATTATCTATATCATTCTCACATTCATTGCCCCTCTTTTTTCACTATTCGGAACGGTTATCAAATGATGAATACAGGAGTCAAATAAAATGATATGTAACTATCGATTCAACAAACTGAACGAGGGCTGGACCTTCATCGAAACTCTGATTGTGATTGCCATTGTCCTCATCCTGACAAGTTCTGTGGGGTTCATGTCTTTCCGGTATATTGATAAGGCCAAAACCGTCACGGGGAGATCCCAGATAGAAACCTTCACCCTTGCCCTGAACTCCTACTTCTTTGATACAAGGAGTTTTCCAACAGCCTCTCAGGGACTGGCTGCCCTGTGGGAGGAGCCCCGCTTCTCACCGATACCGGAAGGGTGGAGGGGCCCCTACCTGGATAAACCTGTTCCACAGGATCCATGGGGCAATGAATATGAGTACCAGGTACCCGGTCCACACAACCTCCCCTTCGGTATTCGCAGTCTGGGTGCAGATGGACTTCAGGGCGGTAGTGGTATTATGGAAGACATCTCTTCCTGGGAGAATTAAAAGTGAACCTCCTGGAACGCCAGAACTACGATATACGATTTATCAGATTTCAGGAAAAAATACGCAGCACAGAAGTAGAAAACCGCCTTGAAGAGGCAATCACTAAAATCTATCCGGGAAAACATGGTCACTACCTCCACTTTACCCGACAGGTGAAAAAGGGTGTGTACATTTCCGCCATGGTAAAACGGGAAACACTAAAAGCATGGTCAACCGGCGGTACCGGTTTTTTTGGCTCTTCAAACATTTTTGGTTTTTCCCGCCAAAGGGTAGCCATTCCCTCTCTCCTCCTCCCCCATATTTTAAAAAAAATCGCGCCGCAAAATCATCGAGAAATAGTCATCTGGTGGAAAGGAGCGGGGGAACTTATACAATTTAATGGCGAGGGAAATCCGATTTCATCCATATGGATAGAAAAGCCTCCTGCTCATAGGGTCTCCTGGGTGTTTGTCTCTTCTCCCGAGCGTTTCAGAAGAAAAAACTTCACTACTGATTTTCCTTCCATCCCTGCAGATGACCTACTCTTCAACAAACCGATATCCCCCAAAGGAGGAAGAGTCACCCATATAAACGAGAAAAGGATTCCTCGAAAAAAGCTATTGTCAAACCTTGTGTTTTTTCTTTTTTCAATACTTCTTGCCTCATACCGCTACACCTCCTATCAGCACTATGAAATCTCAGATCTTAAGGAGAGGGTTATTCTGAATCAGGCGTATGAGGATGAGTCAGATAAAATCAATGAATCAATTTCCATTTTGAACGATGAAATCTCTTTGGCCTTTAAAAATGATTTAGCCTCGGGTCACCCATATGATCTGTTGGCCGCTCTTCACAGTACATCCACCCCTCTTCTTACTGTCAAAAGATTTGATCTTTTGGGGCACACATTCTCTCTGGAAGGAGACTCAACGGCTCCAATTCTGTGTTCCAGAAATCTTATGAAAAATACCTGTTTTTCAGAAATCAATATCCTGGATATCAGCCAATCTGAAAGTAAATACTCCTTTACCCTGCGGGGAGTCTATAATGAATGAATCGAATCTCAAACCCGAAAAAATAACCGGATATAAACCTTCAAGTATAACATTTTTAATAATTTTGATTATCCTCTTAACCATTTTGAATACCATCAATATCCGGCGAATTATTCTCAACAATAACCTTATAGATAGATATGCTACCATTCTTCAAGAAGAGAAACCTTCTTCAGACACCCTTTACTTCCTTTCTATTGAAAAGGAGAGGCTCACAAACGTTCTATCGACCTGTCAGGATAAATTTTTTCAGAGAGATATAATCAGTTACTATGATTTTGTCGATCTCCTTATATCTGAAGGAGAGAAGCACAATATAAAAATTGAGGAGTATGAGACGGAGAGAAACTCTACTCCCCCATCAGTATCAGTTACGGCAGCGGGCAGTATAGAGGCACTATTATCATACCTTTACGCTCTGAAATCAAACCAGAGGAATATCCCCTTAAGCAGATTCACCTTGAACCTCACGAATGAGAAAACAAGTTACAGAATGATCTTCACAGCCGGCTATCTCTCTACTGATATGTTTTTTTAAAAGGAGTAAATGTATGAATCATCAAAACAGGGTAAATGTATCGTTTATTTTAAAAATTTCCCTTTTTTTTATTGTTACAGGGCTCCCCGGCTGTAACACAATTCAATTAGAACAGCCCTTTCCTGCGAACCTCCCGGGGATGATCTATGACAATTATAACAACCCGGTAGCAGGAGCGGAAATATACTTAATAAACAACCTGTCAGAGGAGGAAAAAATATTTTCGGATATTGATGGACGATTTCTTCTCACTGATCTGCCAGCAGGAGAGTGGGACATTAACGTGTCACGAAAGAACTATGAAACTGTGAATATTCACTTTAATTTTACGGATCCCAAACAGGTTCTCTATATTAAAATTTCCTCTATTCGATTTTATAAAAATCAAATAGAAGCAAAACTGAAAATACATGCTTTTGATGAAGTAGAAAACCTCCTGAACAAAGCAAAAAAGATTTCACCCGCGGATCCCATTCTCCTTTACCTTTCAGCAATTTATTATTTTTTGACTGGGAGTAATGAAGAAGCCCTTTCAGAAGCGGAGAGTATAGGACGCCAGGGAATAAACTCATCCGGTTTAAACAGCTTCATTATGAGTGTAAGAGCGGCAATAAATACGGCTGGGGAAAATGAAAATTAGAAAACAAGGTGCAGAACAAAAATTTGAAGAGGGATTTATACTGATAGAGACCATAACTGGATTCATAATATTAGGAATCTTTTTACTATCTTTTTCTGCTCAACTTTTCAGTAGTATTCAGCTGATAAACTCCAGAATAGAACAAATACAATTCGACCTCCGGCAAAAGGAGGGTTTTGTGAGCGAGATAAAATATGAATACCAATAAAGGGTCCTTAAAAAACTCATGGGATGCCGGTTTTACACTCCTTGAAACCCTGACTGCCCTTGTGATTATTTCTACAGGATTGATGCTCACATTCATTATTGGTTCTAAGATATTTGAAACTGTTCTTTCACTCAACAATACATCCCTTTTTTTACGGGAACTAAAATCCTGTGAAGCACTGTTAAACCGTGAGACAGAAAACATAATACTCCCCTGGTGGGAGAAGGGGAATTGTCTTGAAATTTCACCCGACAAAGTGATTCTTCCCTATTACCATGGGAATATTGAAGAAAAGTTTATCCTCTCCTTTGAATCAATCAGGCATGCCCCCTATGAACCCGATTCGCAGAACCTGGCACTTTTTTTGAAAACAACTAATATGGGGGACTGTTATTTTCCAAAACTTTCAGATGGCTTTTTTTTTCCTTTAGGTGAAAAGAACAAACCGATAGGATTTGGCATCGAGTTTATTCATGAGGAAGAAGTATACCGACTTCATACCCTCTTCCGGACATCACCCCTTTATGAGGTAGGTTATAGTGAATAACAAGAGATTTAGACATACCATGGAAGAGGGATTCTCGATTATTTTCAGCTTTCTAATTATTGTGGTATTTTCCACCCTTCTTATTTCCATTCTGGCAGGAGTCACAACACCAGCCGGTTCCCTCTCAAAAAAAGAAAAAATGGATATGACACACCACATGATTATCTGCCGAAAATATCAGAAGATATCAGAATCACTCATCCCTCTCTTTTTAGAAAAACAACCATATGCTCCAGACTCCCCCCACAACAGGATTTTTAAGACAATTGAAGAATTCGAAATAAATGAAGAGGAGGATATGAATGAAGATTTTGAAATCACCCTCACCGATATTTCAAGCAGGATAAATGTAAACACCTTTCGGAATGAGATCACCCACTCGGGGCAACTGCCCCTACTCCTTTTTACAGATCCATTTGGTATGGAGCTTATAGAACAATATAGAGCAAGTACCGGATTCTTTACCAACCTCAACACCCTTGAAAATGTATTCCCGTATCTCTTACAGGAAGAGGCAATCACTGAACTTATCACTGTACATGGATACTGGAACCTCAATATTGCCGATGAATCCTCCCTTGAAAAGCTCTATTATATGATGACAGATGATCCTGCCGAAGCAGAACTCTTTCGATTCAAAATTAGAGGAAAAAGGGAGAATAGAGAAACAATTTCGAATAATGAAATTTTCGATTTCCTGGGAGAGGATTGTAATCATTTATATCCAGTGGTTTCAGCGGTTCCACTCCTTAATATCAACTTTATAAAACCTGAACTCCTGAAGGCTATTCTTAACCATAATTTTGGATCAAATCCTCTTCCAAATCCGGAAGAGTCCTATATGAAAATCATTAACCAAAGAAGAATAAAAGGGATCGAAACATCAAACCTCCCCGAAATATTCGGTATAGAAAATACAAACCATCCCGTCTTTGATTATTTGGGAACAAGGACCTGGTTCTGGCATCTTAACATCAAAGGAAGAGAGGTAGAACTTGAAATAGAGTTTTGCATTATACCTGCCCCGGAAATCTCATACAGGCTCGATGAGAACAACCTTCTTCTGGAAACTTCTCAGAAAAAAAGAGATGACAATAAAGAAAAAGAGTTTGTTCGGCTTATACAAAACCATTTTACCTTTAAAGCTGTCATCCCATGAAAGTCATCCGACTTATAAATACAATACTGTTGATTATATCAATTTTAATCTACATCATGACATCTATCTCAATACTCTTGCCACACCCATCAGGATTTTCAGACTGTGTCTCGGAAATAGACATTCACACAAGTCCGAAACGAGAGGTAGACCAAAGGGTTGCGAAAGAGACGAGTACAGAAGACCCACCTCTTCAAATCGAACTACCGTCCGAGCTTGCTTCACTTTTCCAGCTACCCCGGGCATCTGAATATTATGATACGGAAATCCAAGTTGTTATAAAAAATTGCGATACAACAAGGAGTGAAGAGTGGGAAAAGATTTCGCAGAAAAATGAGGAACCCATGAATACAAACCGGTTAATCTATTTAGGCTTTACCATTCCAGCGGGAGAGACATATAAAAAGGAGTTTATAATCAAAGACGGAATTTACAATGATATTTTTAGAATATCTGAAAATAAAACAACCCATGGTTATACTCTAATATTAATCGATGAAGAAAATGCAAACCTAATTGTAGAGGATGATTCAGAAACCTATCGCATATCCATGTAAGTCTCTTTTATGAAATATTAATCAAAAAACCCCGGAGACAAGCCCCGGGGTCATTTTGGATTAGCAGGAAACGTTTCCTATTCGGGAATAATCTCAGCAATCTTAACCTTAACACCGTTTTTAATCTGAAAAAGGTAGGTTGGTTTGTTAGCAGGATATCCACCTCTGTTGTCCCAGTTAAACTGTAGGCCGTCAAAGTTGGAGATATCATTAACATAATCTCGAATAAGGATTCTCTCTTCTTCGAGTTTTTTGGGGTCACCTGTAACTCCCGTCTCTTCGATTGCTCTTTTGATCATATAAACAGCATCGTAGTAGTTGGGGGAAAGGCTGAATGGTTCAATTCCGTCGTGATCATCCTTGAATGCCTGTCGAAATGCTTTCCATCGTGGTGTCGTAAAACTGGGGTCTGAATAGTTATAAACCATCACACCTTCGATTTTGTCTCCACCTGTTGTGTAAAGGGGTGCGTCATCAGCACTTGAGAATACAAGCAGTTTAGCCATGTCTTCCCATCCACGATTTTTGAGTTCAATTATGATTTTTGCTACTTTTTCTGCATTACAGGCAAAAATGATTGCATCGGGTTCCTGTTCAAGAGCTTTAACCACGAGAGGTCCAAAAGTGATAGCATCACCGGGAACTTCCACATCATTAAGAACAACAGCTCCTGCATCGGTGATTCCCTGAACGTGTGCCGCAGCCATTCCAGCCCATACACCGTAATTTTCTACGAACTGTACAACTTTTTTGGCGCCAACATTTTCCGCCCAGGCCTGAATAATGGGAGGAAGTTTTTCATCTGTAGGGGGAAAATAGCTCAATGCCCAGGGAAAATACTCAGCAGCATATTCGAAGGATGTGGTAGCGGTAAAGCTGTATAGTCCCTCTTCGGCAGCAATGGGTACGGCGGCCATGATAACAGGCTCGGGTACGGGGCCCATTACAACAAGTGCGGAATCCACAAGCTTGGACATTTCTACTGTTCCCTGCTCAGGGCTCATCCCTGTGTCAATTCTTCCAATCTTAACAGGTTTCCCTGCAATACCACCGGCCTCATTAATCTCCCAGGCTGCCCTTTCGGCACCCCACTGAAGATATTCACCAATACTGGCAATGGGTCCTGTGAGAACGTTAAGAAAGGGAATTTCCCATTCATCGACAACCACGCCACCTGCTTCAGCATCACCAGCAGGAGCTTCTTCCTGACCACCACCTGCCCAGACAAAAGTACAGGAAATAATCAATGCCAGAACAATAAGTAATTTTTTGCTCATTCAATCCTCCAATTTTTATTGATTACCCGGAAATAACAAACCATAGGGCCGTAAATTCCCGGGGAATTTACCATATCAAAATAAATCTATAGAAAATAATAATCCATTTCCATAGATCTTCAATTACTTTTTTACCTTACGAAGGTGATTTAATAAAGATTCTTTGAACTTTCCGAAGAAGCTGGCGAGTAACAATTCCCTCCGGTTTTATAACCAGTATTGTAATTAAAAGCACACCGTATATTACAACCTTCCAGGACTGGAGCCCCTCCGGAAAAAGAAGAGGCATACCCCATAGAGCGGGTGCCGAAAGAAGAACTCCCCACTGAGTTGTATATCCCCCTACAAAAAGCATGGTCATACAGATTCCTACCAGATGAAAGGTAAAATGGTTGGGTGAAATAGCACGCATTATAAAGAGATAAAGAACCCCGGCCAAAGCCCCAAGTGCACTTGAGGAGGTTTGGAGAATAATTCCCATTCTTTTGGTATTTACACCAAGAGAGGCGGCAAGTTGCTTATCTACAAATACAGTCGAGGCTGCTCGTCCCAGCTTGGATCTGTCAAAACGGAATATAAAGAAACCGGATATAAAGACAAAGGCATAGGACAAAATCAGTAGAAACATCCTGTTATCTTTGGACTTATCCAGAATCTTCGGAATATTAAAAAGACCGAAGGCTGCACCAAGAAACTCAGTATTTTCTACAACGGTTTTCGTAAGATAAATAAGTGTAAAACCGACAATAACAACAGCGAAGCAAGGAGCATCCCCTATTCCCTGAGCGACAAGAAAACCAAAAAGAGCTCCAATTCCGACAGAGACAATAAGAACCGGAATAAACGGCCAGTTCCACTGCTGCACGGCAACGGCGGCAAAATAGGCGGAAATTGCCATATTGGCAACGGTCATGAAATGCAGCTGACCAACCCTGTAGGGAAGATAGATTGCCCAGCTGACCAGAATATAGATGGCGGTAATCGCCAAGTAGTAAAAAAGTGGTAAAGACAAGGCCGTCCTCCTAAAGTTTAGAACCGAAGAGACCCTTCGGTTTAGCAAGTATTGCTACAAGCATGATGATGAATGCCACGGCATTGGACCATGAACCGGCCCAGTAACCCTGAATGACAGCTTCCACGACACCCAGAAGGAGGGCGATGATCAGCCCGCCGGGGAGATTTCCAAGGCCCGCAATAATCGAGATGGCCAGTACTTTATGACCCAGCTGATCACCAAGACCAGGAGAAGCCGACCCGAGAAGAACAGCCATAAGGATGGCCGTAAGCCCACCCAGCAAACCGGTCAGGGCATAGGACTGCATTCCAGTCTTGAAAATAGGAATACCGACAAGCCTTGCACCATCCGGATTTTCAGCTATGGCCCGGAAGGCCCTGCCCTGCTTCGTTTTATATAAAATGAAGAAGAGCCCGGCAACAACAATGACCCCCACAATCAGGGTAAGGACCTGACCGAAAGAGATGCTGATAAGCCCCGCCTGAAATAATGCCCCTTTATCCTGACCTGTGAGGGCATCGGGAAATGAGATAGGAAATCCACTATTGATACTGTGGGAAAGTAGATCTGTAATTATCATTCCCATTCCCATGGAAATGACCATGGTGGCATTTATATCTACCGAGCCCCTCTTTTTCATTATGTGCTGAAAAATAGGTGCCGATAACATATTAATGATAATGGCCGAAGCGATACTGGCCAGAACGCCAAGAAAAACACTCCCGGTTAAGGTCATAACCAGCCATGCCATATACATGGATAGAACGATGACGACAGGAAAAGAAAAATGGATAATCATGGCAACGAGAAGCAGGAGATTAAATCCTGTCACAAGAAGCACATAGATACTTCCAAGGGAGAGTCCGTTTAATATTTGTGCAATTAATACTTCCATAATTTCTAAGCTCCCAGATAGGCTTCGCGAATAGCCGGATCATTTAAAAGTGATTCTGAACTGCCCTCTTTTACAACCCGGCCGGTTTCGAGAACATAACCACGGTGGGCACACTTAAGAGCCTTATAAACATTCTGCTCGGAAAGGAGGATCGAATAACCCTCCTTGTTCAGATTCACCAGGATGTCAAAGATATCGTTGACTATGATTGGTGCAAGTCCAATGGATGGTTCATCAACCATAATCATTTTGGGTGAAGACATAAGTGCACGTGCAATAGCAAGCATCTGCCGTTCACCACCACTTAAGGTTCCCGCTACCTGAGATTTTCTTTCCCCTAAAACAGGAAAAGCATCAAAGGCAAGTTCCAGCTTTTTACTGGAATCCTTCAAATTATGATGGGCTCCAAGCAGGAGGTTATCCAACACAGTCATGGTGGCAAAAACCCCTCGTCCCTCTGGGACAAGAGTTAATCCTGAACGCACATTCTTATCAACCGGAATTCCTGTGATATCTTCATCACGGAAGGTAATCTTGCCTGTGTCAGGCTGATTTACTCCCAGGATGGTTTCCATAATGCTGGTTTTTCCGGCACCATTTGATCCCACAAGGACGACGATCTCACCCTCTTTAACAACTAAATCCACCCCTTCCAGGGCTTTGACATGACCATATGATACGGCAAGATTCTCTACTTTAAGTATAGTACTATTCTGCTCCAAGGTAGGCCTCCAAAACCAGGGGATCCTTCTGCACAGCATCGGGTGTTCCCTCGAATATTTTAGCTCCAAAGTTCAGAACCGTAACATAATCGGTGACATTCATCAGCATCTTCATATCATGACTAACGACTAAAACCGTAATCCCCATGGATTTTATCTTCAGAATCAACTCTCCAACCATCTCGGTCTCTTTCGGGCCCATTCCGGAGGCAGGTTCATCAAGAAGAAGAATCTTCGGTTTTGAAACCATAGCTCTCACAATCTGTACAAACTGCCGCTCAGCCCAGACAAGATCTGCTGCCCAGCGGTCGGCAGAATCAGCCATCCCGATAGATTCGAGAATTTCCATAGCTTCTGCTTCCAAAGCATTCTCAATTTTAGACTTTGCAAAGGGGAGACGAAAAAAGGTATCTAACAAGTCCGCCTTTCCAAAGTGAGAAATTCCACACATAACATTTTCCATAACTGTTAAAGAGGGAACGAGTTTACCAGCTTGAAAAGTTCTACGTATTCCAAGATTGGCAATTTTGTCGGCAGCCATTTCAGAAATCTTATCATCCTTAAAAAAGATTTCTCCATCTGTGAGGGGTAACATTCCGGTAATGCAGTTAAACATGGTGGTTTTTCCTGAACCATTAGGACCGATGATCCCATGAATTCGACCTTCTTCCACCTCGAAACTAACTTGCTTAAGAGCCTGAAGTCCACCGAAGGATTTACATACACCTTCCATTTTCAGCATAAAATTAGGTTCCTTTTGTTTCAATTTTGATCCAAATATCTTTAAAATATCCAAAAACAATGTTCTATTGTTGATATTGTACGTCCAAAGATAGCATAAGTCAATCAAAATGGTTTATTTCTGTTTTTAACCCGAATGTTAATATTAACTGTCACCCTATGAGAAGATAAAAAAAGAGCCCCATGAATCTCTGTTACTATGTTT
>JAEINK010000084.1 GCA_016342585.1 Spirochaetales bacterium | reverse complement strand
TCGCATTACAGCCTATATTTCTTTTTGATTCTTCTATTTTTTAATTCCCCACTTTACCACTACACTGACAATTTAACATTCTATATTAAACCCTTGTACCTATCTTAAATAATTTACATCATTTCAACAATTTAAAATAGTTTCAATTATCATGAAGTACAATTCCATTTTATCAGGTATTAATTTATACACAACTGCTGCTGCTCCATTAGCAGGAAGATATACCTTAAGAAAAGGATTAGAACCATGAAACTGGAAGAATTTTTGTTAAATAATTGCAAGGTTCCTGAAAAAAGTATCAAATATTACATGTATTGGATTGGCTGCTATAACCAATATTCAAATAAAACTTCAAATAGTGGTATGAATGATTTTATCAACTCTTTATCCGGAGAGAAGCAGGACTGGCAAATTAATCAAGCCCGGAAAGCCATCCTATTTTACAGTCGGTTTAATAAACTATTTAATACTGAAAAGGCGCCAATAGACCAATCGGGCTCTCTCTCCTGGGAAGAACTACAGGATACAATTAAAGAAGAATGTCGATTTCAGTATAAATCCTATAACACAGAAAAAGCCTATCTTTATTGGGTAAAAGCATTTAGAAATTTCAATAAGAACAAGGATCCACACGATTTATCAGAAAATGATGTAAAGGACTATCTTACTCACCTTGCGGTTGTTCAGGGGCTTTCCGCATCCAGCCAAAAGCAGGCTTTTATTGCCCTCCTTTTCATGTTCCGTTTTGTTCTTGATAAAGAAATCAATGGTCTGAATGATGTCATAAGGGCACACCCTGGTAGAAAACTTCCTCTTGTACTCTCAAGAGAAGAGATAAAACAAATCATTAACCGACTGAATGGTACAACAAGAACTATGGTCGAGATTATCTATGGCGGTGGTCTAAGGTTAAACGAATGCCTATCTTTAAGAGTAAAAGATATAGATTTTGATAGAAACTGTCTCATTATCAGGTCCGGAAAGGGAGACAAAGACAGACAAACTCTCTTACCGAACTCTATCATTCCCACTCTAAAACACCACCTCAAATCAACGAGGGTTTTATGGGAAAAGGATCATAAAGAGAATGTACCGGGAGTCTTCCTCCCCAACGCCCTGGAAAAAAAATACCCCCAGGCAGGAAAAGAGTGGGGATGGTTCTGGGTATTTCCCTCTCCCAGATTATCCTGCGATCCCCGTTTAAATATCATAAGACGCTTCCATATATACCCTACTACAATCCAAAGTAAATTCCGGAATGCTGTCATCAATTCAGAAATAACAAAAAATGCATCAATTCATACCTTAAGGCACAGCTTTGCCACTCATCTTATAGAAAATGGATATGATATTCGCACAGTTCAAGAGTTGCTTGGTCATGCCGATCTTAAAACCACCATGATATACACCCATATTGCTCAAAAAAACAAATTGGGAGTATTAAGTCCAATGGACGATTTGATGCAAAGATAAACATTAACTTTATATCGACCCGAATTCAGTGTGAATCACATTGTGTCTTGATTGACCTAAGTATTTATCAGCCCCAATTCATATCCATTTCTCCAAGTGTATATCCCAGATATAAAGGGCAGTTTCAATAAGTATAGATCCACACAACTCTCCTGGGCCCTCCCAAAGGATTGCTTACTTCCAACACCCTGGAACAGGCTATCTGGTTCTGTGATTCACCAAACCTTTAGCAGCTCCGGAGAAATATGAGGGAGAGAGCTTTATCCGCCGCCGAAACACACTGAATAAAGTGATTCTTTCACCATTTTTATATGCGCACCATAGTACGTATTTTCTATTAAAAATATCTTAGCATATAAAATTACACAGATATATCATTTTTTTACAAAGATACTTTATATCCAAGTCAGCTCCTGTCAGCCCTTAATTCTATCTAAAATCTCCATAATCATTCGACCATTGTGGTAGCAGGTTTTCCAATTCCCGGAGGTCTGCTCGTTGACAAGAGGTTTTAACTCACTATCAATCCCCCAGTACCAGCCCCGTCCCTCTTCGGAAATATGGTTATTTTTGATAAAGTTCCATACGGCTTCCATCATCTTATAATATTTTGGCTCTCCAGTAATCTCCCAGGTGTAGACTAACCCAACCATAGCCTCAGCCTGAACCCACCAAATAGAGCTATTCTCTATATGCCCTTTTTCGAACTCATTATACAAATATCCTTTTTGCTGATCGAAGCCTTCACTTAGAGCAGCCCCGGCGACCTTTAGTATGGCAGACCTTGCTTCAGAAGCAAAGGCCCACCCTTCGGCTAAAGCATCCTCTTTAAGGAGTTCAATGGCCTCTGTTAAAAGCCATACAGACTCTATATCATGACCATAAGAGACAGGTCCATGATGAATATGGCTACCGGCTACCCCTTCGAACAGGTTTTCACTCTGCCCGGCAACAGGCGTCCAGTCCTTGTTAAAATAGAGTTCCAGATGGTTGGTTTGGGGGTTCACAACCTTTTTTATATAGATTTCAACCAGCTGCCCAAGCACAGGTCCCGCCCCCGCTTCAGGAAAATATTTGTGAAGGTTAGTCAAAGCTTCCAGGACATGAAGATTGGTGTTCATTGTCTTGGAGCAAACCAGATCCTTATCACTCAAAGCAATACTATCTTCTGCGGTCCAGTCGCGGCCAAGAGTCTCAATAAATCCACCATACTCTTTATCATAAAGATTCCTGGTCATCAAACCGAAGAGTTTTTCAGCTTCATCCAAGCACGCCATATCATTTGTGATTGCCGCATATTCGGAAAAGCCATAAAGGCCGAAGGCCTGGGCATAGGCATGCTTATGAGTCTGCAGGGGTTTTCCATCAGGGCTCACTGACCAGTAAAACCCACCATACTCCTTATCAAGAAGGTACTCGGATAAAAATGAATACGCATGGTCGGCTGCTTCCAGATATTCCGGATTATGAAAGACTCGATATGCTCTTGAGAAGGTCCAGAGATACCGTCCAATCATTACTGTGGATTTCTCTTCTTCCGGGTGAACTTTCCCGTTAAAATCGACCTTTCCGTAAAACCCGCCCAATTTTCTATCCATGCTTCGCTTCATAGCATAAGAAAGAATATTATTATGAAGCTCCTTTTCAAGTTCAATTTTAAGTTTTTCAATAGACTCCATCTCGACTCCTTATCGGGTACGCCCTGTGTTCAGGGCTTTTAGCTTCTCAAGGACTTTATCGTAATTGGCCGGCCTATGAGGAAAAAGGCAATTCTCACAATCTTTAATCCCATCTTTTGTTATACTGTAATTTCCGCCACAATCATCAAATGTATATAAAGGGCAGAAGCAAAAAAGGCAATTCTGAACATCTATCCCTTTATGGCAAGGATAATATTTGCAATTTATGTTTTTGAAAAACCTGTAACTGTTCATCAGTTTTTCATCTTTTACACTCAAGTTATAACCTCTTTTATACTCTTAATAAAATGAATCTATATTATAAAACTCAAGGCGTCTATCCAGGAAATCAGAAAAAATCAGAGTTCTATTGTCCTCCGAAAGGGCAAGACCGGTAGGTTGATTTCCACCGTATACTCTGTCGATGATCTTAAATGATTGGGTATCTATAACGGAGACAGATCCAAACTCAGCCCCTTTTATAAGGTAGGTCTCTGGATTATTACGCCCTCGTGAGGAGACAAACAAGTACTTTCCATCCTTAGATAGTTTTATAGTATTCAGATTCGGGGCAACCCGCATTCGGTTCACAACCCGATCCGTGACAGGATTCAGGGTATAGATACTGCCATGCCACATGTCGGAAATGTAAAAAAGGTTATCAAGATCATTATAGACAATATGCCTCGCAGCTCCGGGTCCCGTTTCTATCACCTTAAGACTCAGGCCCGTTGATGCTTCTATTTTTTCAATATTTCCGGTTTCATAAATACAGACATAAAGGTATTGGCCATCAGGTGTGAAGGCAGATCCTCTGGGGATTCCCGAGAGGGGAATCTTCATCTCAAGCTCCCTGCTTTCCGGATCAATAACCCCCAAATTTTCAGACAACCAGTTAGAGGCATATACCCGGTCCCCCTCGGGAGAGGCTGTAAGAACCTTGGTCCATATGCCACCGGAAGGAACAGAAGCAATATAGGAAAGGGTTTCGACATTAATGATATGGATCTTCTGGCTATCCATCTGGGAAACCCATAATTCCTTTCGCTCAGGAAGATAGACACTCTCCACAAATCCAAGCTGACTCCCATATGGTTCAGGGATATTCACCTTTTTTACGAGTTCACCAGTATGGCTGTTGAAGAACTCAACACCCTGTCCCCTTAACAGGGCTACGGCCAGCAAATCCCCGAAAGGACCTGCAGGATAAGGTAGGAATTCTACACTTTTAGGCTGTTCTCCGGTTTCGGCCAGACTCAGAAAGCGAAGACCGGTTCCGAAAGGTTCAAGTTTAACTTCCAGACTCATGGCATTGGCATCTCTATAATCCGAAGAAACTGAATCAAGGCGAATAACCTTCGGCCTGTACCCGGGAGCAGTAATGGTTAATACGCCATACTCACCTGGTAGTGAGTATTCCTTAAAATTGCCACAGGGAGTTCCTTCCGGAATTTGATACTCACGAACAGGAGAAAGCTCAACACTGCCAGAAAAAAGGGTGCACTCCTCCGGGAATGTTTTAAGAGTTAATTGAAAACGGTCTTCATCATCCTGCAAATCAGAGAGGTCAATATTTTTTAATGGCCCTGCTTGTTCGGCAAATAGACTTAAAAGGGGATAGAAAAGGAGAAAAAATAAAAAATAGCAGTATAAACCTCTCCTATCGATCACGATCGGAAAGCCGTATTTTGGTAAATAACAGGGGGGCACCCCAGACAACCCATAAACCCAGAGAGCTGTATCTGATAATACGAAGGAGACCTGACAATAGACTGGCATCGGGAAAGTTTTCCATTAATGCATAAGAGGGATACCGCAGCCCCAGATAAAGAATGAAAAGGCCGGTGAGTCCCACAATAAATCTGCCGGCTTTTTTCAGAAAAGAGCCCCGGACTGTAAACCGGACATACCGGAACTCAAAGGCAATACCCGCTACTCCCCCGGCCGTAAGGGAGGAAAGTGAGAGACAGTTCTCATAATCTTTGGGATCAGCCTTCGTCACCCAAAAGAGAAAGAAAAAGAGCCCCCCCATCAGAAAGGCAAGAAAAATCTGAACAGGCAGGGTTACATTAAAAAAGAGTTCCCCCATCGTTTTTTCAAGACGTCCGAATGTGAGAACGATTACAGTAGAAAGCAAAATTCCGACAAGCACATCCTGAGGAAAATGAACCCCATGAACCATCCGGCTTACTCCCATAAGAAGTGTTAACAGAACAGTAAGGATTGTCACCCATCTCTTACGAAGCGACAAGGCGGTATACCCCAGTGTGGTCGCAGCCAGCATTGTATGCCCCGAGGGAAGACCGTAGGAGGCATGATAATCGAAGGCAGGAACAACTTTTGACCCGGGTACCATGAAGGGTCTTGGTCTCATCCATAAATCCTTAAACCACAGGTTTATCCAGGAGGAAATAAGGGTTATCAGAAAGAGTCTCCGACCAAAGGTTTTGCTCACACACCAGTACACAAGAGGCAGAATGATCAACATCCCTATTTCGGATCCCAAATAATTAAATGGAGAAAAAAGATTGGAGATAAGCGGTGTACGCCATGATTGAAACCAGAGGATGATATCCAGCCCCAGGCCGTTTTCGATACTTTCAATAATGTTAATCATAGCTGATTATAACACAGGAGATAATATCCTGCAGAATGAATTTCTGAACCGCTTAAAAATGTTTTGCTTCTTAATATTTTCCAGAGTTATCTGCAAACAGGATTGTGTATCTTTATAAAACTGTTCACGGAGAGTTGTAATTGTAGCATGATCATAATAGACACAGTTAATTTCATAATGGAGATGAAGGCTTCGTATATCCATATTGCATGTTCCCGCAGTAGCGATTAGTTCATCAGCCACCATGATTTTTGAATGCATAAATCCCTCATAATAGAGATAGAACTCAACACCCGCTTCAAGAAGATCAATAAAATATGTCTGAGCTGCCCAGAAGGGCATTTTTTTATCGGGTAATCCAGCCATCATGACACGGACCTTCACCCCCGCCAGGGCGGCAGTCTCCATGGCCGAAAGGATACCCGCGTCAGGGATAAAATAGGGGCTTTGGATCAGGATTTCGTGGTTTGCATTGGCTATCATGGTAAAGAAAAGTTGCTGGATGGCGTGCCATTTTGAATCGGGCCCACTGCAGACAACCTGCATGGGTTTATACTCCACTTCTTTTAAATGGGGAGGGAAAAATCGGGAAGGTGAGCCCTCGGCCGATCCGCTGTTCGCCCAATCAGAAAGAAAGGCTCCTTCCAGAAACTGGATACACTCCCCCTCCAGCCTCATGCCTGTATCCCGCCAGGTAGGGAATTTATTCCCGCCGGTTATATACTCCTGGCCAATATTCATCCCGCCGCTGAATCCCACCTGACCATCGATAACGACAATTTTCCTGTGATTCCTATAATTCAAAAGTCGTCCGAAGAGCGGATTGAAAGGGTCTAAAAAATAACGGTATTTAATACCCGCCCGTCTTAATCGTCTTCTGTACTTATAGCTGATGCGGGTAAAGGAGCCGACCCCGTCAAAGATTAACCGGATATCCACACCTTTGCCGGCCTTATCGATTAGGACATCGGCTATCCTGTCTCCCAGAATATCCGATCGCCAGATAAAAAATTCCATGTGGATGAATTTTTCAGCGTTTCTCAGATCCTCTAGCAGAAGCTCCATCGCCTCACCACCGTCAAATATGAAATCGCATTTATTATTCAGGGTTATGACAGAACCGGAAGAGTTCAGTGTAAGGAGGATGGCCTTGTATGTATCATTGTCTATATCCGGGGGGGTATCGGCAAGGAACTTTTTCTGCTGCGCTATGAGAACAGAAGTCTCTTCTTTAAAAACCTCTTCGGGGCGGTACTTTACGATCTTCCGCCTTTTCCAGTCAATTCCGCCAAAAAGATAAAAAACGACCCCTACATAGGGGATCAGGATGATGGCCAGAAGCCAGCCGATGGCAACTTCCGGACTTTTATTATCCAGAATAATAATGAAGGTCAGCAGGATCACATACAGGATGTAGACCACCGTTAAAATAAACGAAACGGGTATCTCCTGCATTGTTATTTCCATATCCCAACCTTCATCTCACCTATCTTCCGGGAAAGAGACCCTAATCTTCCCAGTTCAGGGTACGTTCAACCGCCTTTGCCCAGAATCGGCATTTTTTATCACGAACTTCGGAAGCCATGGATGGACTCCACATTTTATCCTGTGCCCACTGCCGTGCGATCTCCTCCTTGCTCGACCAGAAACCAGCCGAAAGCCCCGCCGCATAGGCTGCACCGAGAGCCGTAGTTTCGGTTACAACCGGCCGGATCACCGGAATATCCAGAAGGTCCGACTGAAACTGCATGAGAAGGTTGTTCATTGTCATCCCGCCGTCAACTTTCAGGGAATGAACTTTAATTCCCGAATCCTTTTCCATGGCGATTATTATATCACGGGTCTGGAAAGCGGTAGATTCAAGTACAGCCCTCGCCAGATGGGACGCATTGGCGTATCCAGTAAGTCCGGTTACAACTCCCCTGGCATCGGGTCGCCAGTAAGGGGCAAACAGGCCGGAGAATGCGGGGACAATATAAACACCACCCGAATCCTTCTCCTTCATGGCAAGCTCCTCAATCTGGGGGGAGGCATCGATCATTTTCATATTATCACGGACCCACTGAACGAGAGAACCAGCCACCGCAATCGACCCTTCCAATGCGAATACAGCCGGTTCTGTCCCTTCCTTATAGAGGGGTGTTGTAAGTAAACCATGTTCAGACTGAACTATCTCTGTCCCCGTATTGGAAAGGAAGAAACAACCGGTTCCATAGGTATTCTTGGATGTACCTGCTTCAAAACAAGCCTGACCAAACATGGCAGCCTGCTGATCCCCAAGGATCCCGCAAATGGGTACTTCTCCGCCGAAAGGGCCCTCTTTGGTTGTAAACCCATAAGGTTTGGCCGCAACAGAGGCCCGTATTTCCGGGAGCATGGAGGCTGAGATTCCAAAGAACTCAAGAAGTTCATCCTCCCAGGCGAGGCTTGCCAAATCCATCAGCATGGTTCGCCCGGCATTGGTTATATCGGTAACATGAACACCACCGCCGGCAATATGTGAGTCAGTATTTTCTATAATACCGCTCTCGGTTCGGGTGAGATTCCAGATAAGCCAGGTATCGGTGGTTCCGAAAAGAACATCCCCCGCATCAACTTTCTCGGAAAGTCCGGGAACATTTTTAAGGAGCCAGGCAAGTTTGGGCCCGGAAAAATAGGTTGCCAGAGGCAGCCCTGTCCTCTTCCGCAATCCATCCTGTCCTATTCTGGCGGTATACTCTTCAATCAATCCTGCCGTTCGTGTATCCTGCCAGACTAAGGCATTATACAGGGGTTTCCCCGTATTCTTGTCCCAAACAAGGGTTGTCTCCCGCTGATTTGTAATCCCGATGGAAACGATATCCGAAGCGGTAAGGCCTGCCTTCTTCATCGCTTCCCGTATCACAAGGCAGGTGTTCTCCCATATTTCCAGGGGATCATGCTCCACCCAGCCGGGTTGTGGAAATATTTGTTTATGTTCAACCTGATGAGAGGCGGCTTCACGTCCGTCATGATTAAATAGAATAAAACGGGTACTCGTTGTACCCTGATCAATTGCACCTACATATTTTTCCTTCATTTCATAAACCTCAAAATATAAAATTCAAAAAAAAACCTGCAGTCATCCCGACAAAAGGACTCCCGCAGGTATATCATAACCTTAAACCCAGAAGGATGCCATCCTTTCTTTGAGTTTTTCAATGTAACCATCCCAGTCGGTAATGGGTGATTGGGCCAACCCCTCTTCGCAGGCGGCCTTGGCAACGGCGACAGCTTCCCACTCAATCACACGGGGGTCGAAGGGTTTGGGCACAATGTACTGCCGCCCAAAGGTAAACTCCTTTCCGCCGTAGGCTTTCTTTACAGATTCAGGAACTTCTTCCCTGGCCAGCATGGCTAATGCCCGGGCAGCAGCCATTTTCATTCCTTCAGAGATCCCGGTTGCCCGGACATCCAGAGCACCTCTGAAAATGAAGGGAAATCCAAGGACATTATTTATCTGATTAGGAAAGTCGGATCGGCCGGTGGCCATAATAAGGTCATCACGGGTGGCGACAGCGAGTTCATATTTGATCTCGGGATTAGGATTGGCCATGGCGAATACAGCGGGGTCCTTGGCCATGGTCTTCAGCATCTCAGGGCTTACCACATCAGCAGCCGAAGCGCCGATGAAAATATCCGCACCCACCATGGCATCGGCCAGAGTTCGTGCTTCCGTATCGGCGATAAACTCAAGTTTCTGTTTTGTAAGAGACTCTCGTCTGCCCTCATGTAGAACGCCCTTGGAATCACACATAAGGATGTTCTCTTTCTTTACTCCTGCCGCCTTGAACATTTTTGCACAGGAAATTCCGGCGGAACCCGCACCATTAAAGACAACCTTCATCTCTTGAATTTTTTTGCCTGTAATCTCGGCAATATTGATGAGCCCTGCAGTACTGATGATGGCGGTCCCATGCTGATCATCATGAAAGACAGGAATATTACACTCTTTAATCAGAGTCTGTTCGATCTCAAAACATTCAGGAGCCTTGATATCCTCAAGGTTAACACCACCGAAGGTGGGTTCCATCAGTTTTACTGTCTCAATAATCTTCTGGGGATCCATGGTATCCAGTTCGATATCAAAAACATCGATATCGGCAAACCTTTTAAACAAAACCCCCTTACCTTCCATTACAGGTTTAGAAGCAAGTGCCCCCCTGTTTCCAAGCCCCAAAATGGCGCTCCCATTAGAGACAACAGCCACCAGGTTTCCCTTGGAGGTGTATTTATAGGCATTCTCAGGATCTTCAGCAATTTCCAGCACGGGTTTTGCCACACCGGGGGTATAGGCTAAAGAGAGGTCCTCGGCTGTCTGACAGGGTTTCGTCGCAACAACCTCTATTTTTCCAGGCTTACCGTCAAAATGGTAAGCCAATGCTTTTTCTTTAAGTTCATCCATCAAATTATTCCTTATTCAAAGTCAAATTTATAATCAAGACCATATCGGTCACGAAGCTCTATCATCTGCTTCTGCAGCACCTCGGGAACGGGACAACCATGTTCCTTTCTGTACTGCCATGCAAGCCACTCTTTTTCACCGGCAGTATAGATTCTCTCCTCTCCGGGGGCAACCTCAGAGTTTCTAAGGTCCCGACAGATAGCACCGGCCACGGATTTGAAGAGTTCTTTACCCATAAACATCTTAGGATTTATGGCAATAAAAAAGTGTCCGAGAAGGATGGGAATTTTCTTTCCATCCGCATCAAAACCATTCAAGTCCTTAAGGTATGATCCATTCTGAAGTGCTGCGGAAAGGATCTCCACGACGGTTGCCCAGCCGAACCCCTTGTATCCACCGGTTGTCTCACCGATTCCACCCACGGGTGTAAGGGCTGCCTGCCCTTTAGTTAAATCTACGAGGATCTGATCTGTATCAGTTCTTCCCTTTCCATCCCGTCCGATTACCCAGCCTTCGGGAAGCTCTTTTCCAGCCCTGGCGTAGGATTCAATCTTTCCCCGCTGGCTAACCGAAGTTGCACAATCAATAACAAAGGGAAACTCTTCATCGGTGGGCATCCCGAATGTAAGGGGGTTCGTACCAAGCATATTCTCCACACCAAAGGTCGGTGCGATGGAAGGTCTTGCATTTGTTCCGGTTATTCCAACCATTCCCTCTTTAATAGCCATCAGAGGATAGTAACCTGCAATTCCATAATGGGTTGAGTTTCTCACCGCTACCATTCCAATTCCAAACTCTTTGGCTTTTTCAATTGCCATTTCCATGGCCTTTTTAGAGACCACATGACCCATTCCATTATTACCATCTAAAACGGCAACACCCTTCTCGTCTTTAAGGACATCGATTTTTGTTTCGGTATTCATGATACCGGCATCGATCCTGTCTATATAGATGGGTTTTAGCCTCCCGATTCCATGAGAGTCGATCCCTCTTTTATCTGATTCGATTAAAACATCAGAAACAACCTGTGCATCCTCGGCTGGTATTCCGGCCCCGATAAGTGCATCTTTCATGAAATTTTCAAGGGTCTCAAAGGGGACCCAACTGCAATTCTTGTACTGATCCTGATAAGCCATTTTGTTCCTCCGTCTGAAAAATGGTTAAGATTTCTATATTATTCCGTTGTTTTAAAACCAACGGTTCAATCACATTTCATGACTCCGCCTCGACGAAGCCTTGCTTTAATGTTTCTCCGTATCGATGAGGATGAGTTCCACCCCCTCCTCTTTCAGTCTCTCTCCATCCAGCATTCCACCGGCTTTAAGATCCGATATAAGAAAATCAACCCTTCCCATGGGCGCCGTGGAAAAGTTTGAGACCACACCGATCTTTGTATGGTCGACCAGGACAATAACATCCCCGGTGGTCTGCTCAATCATCTGCCGGGCAACATCCGCCTCCTGCTGAATGGGTGTTGTGATTCCCTTGGACATACTTACCCCATCCCCGCCGATGATGGCTTTATTGGCGAAGATTCGTCGTATCGTATCAACCGCAAAACTCCCGGCCATGGAGCGGGATTGATGCCGGTAGCTTCCACCGGTAAGGATCACTTTCAAATCCGGATTATTTCCATCCATGATTTCAAGGCCAGCCGCATGATTTGTAACAATCCGAACCTTTTTTTGTGCCAGATAAAGAAGAACCTGCCGGTTCGTGGAGCCCGAGTTTACAAAAACAGTATCTCCATCTTCAATCAACTCAACAGCGGCGGCGGCCAGGGCCTGCTTTTCACTTATGTTCTCTTTCTCTCTTTGAATATAGTGGGATTCAACCATCATGGTCTGACGCAGAATAGCCCCGCCGTGGCTCCGTTCAAGAACCCCCTTCTTTTCAAGAAGATCCAAATCGCGCCGGATGGTAAGCACGGAAACATCCAGAAGTTCACTCAATTCGGTAACCCTTACGGCACCCTCTTCCTTAAGCATACTTATAATCTTCTGCTGTCTCTCTGCCGGAAGCCGGCCGTCTTGTGCGCTACTGTTCATGCCCCTATTAAAGCACCAAAAAAAACCAATGTCAATCACATTTTAAGTATTTATATGTTCTTTTATGTTCTTTTACGTTCGATTTCAACATAAAAGTATAAATTATCTTTCTCGAAAAGACTTGTCTAAAATACTGAAAAGTATGCTAATATGTGCTCTTCAATCTATATTTTAGGAGATAAAATGAAACGCATCATGATTTTACTTGCCGTTCTGACGGTAATCTTTGCCACAACAGGCTGTGCCTCAATGCGCACCCAGGACAACATTGTTGTCCAGTCGGAATTCATCTATTGTAATGATCCCGATTGTCAGATCTGCGGAGGAACAGGTGAACTTGTTTGTACCGCATGCAATGGGGATAAAACAGGTCCATGTGAACATTGCGGTGCAACCGGTGTTATCGACTGTGAACCCATACTCTTATTCGACTGTGTCGATGGAAATGCCTTTGTCCCGTCAGAGGATCAGTTTGTTCCCTGCACAGATTGTGATGGTACCGGAAAATATGCCTACGATGAAACAATGGAATGCCCGGAGTGCAGCGGTGATGGAATCCTGGACTGTCCAAAATGTCATGGCGAAGGGGTATTGGACTGCAGCAAATGTGTAGACGGTATTGCAGACTGTTCAACATGCAAAGGGGCGGGATACCTTGTGCATGGGGAAACACTCTACTATACCATCTGTCTGAATTGTGAGACCAGACTCGACGATGGTGCTACCGTTTGTACTAATTGTGGAATGGGTGTTGAGACCTATGTCTGCAAAGACTGTGGTGAGGTTTTCAAAGACGAGTTTGAAACCTGCCCCGCCTGCGGCAATTAGTTTTATTAGAAACCTTTTAATTAAAAGGTACAGCGGATCGATCTGAATTTAAAGCCTTTCGGTAGAACAACCGATAGGCTTTTTTATTGTTGTTTTACTAATATTAAACTACCAAATCATAGGCAGGGTTTAGCAAACAGGCCTATTCCTACTGTCATTCCTAATCCTTTTCAGATATATTATGCAAAGTTGAATAGGGAGAGATAATGACAGTAAAACAGAGAGCCTTTATAAACGGTCCGGCCGCCCCCTACACGGCCCTGATTATGGCCATGGTAATATGGGGGTCCTCCTTCGTAGCGCTGAAAATATCATTCCGGTATTTCCACCCCTTCTTTGTTGTCTTTGCAAGGCAGCTCCTGGCATCCATCGTATTCCTGCCCCTGGTTTGGAAACATTTTCGAAAAATCCACAGAAAGGACATTTTCTGGCTTATCCTCATGGCCTTCTTTGAACCATGCATCTATTATATTTTTGAGGCCCAGGCCCTTACCCTCACCTCCGCCTCTCAGGCAGGGATGATTACCGCTATGCTCCCGGTCCTGGTCGCCATTCCTTCAGCCATCTTTTTAAAAGAGAAGATTTCGTTCAGGACAATCATAGGGTTCTCCCTGGCCATAGCCGGCGTTATCTGGCTCTCTTTGGGTGGCAAGGCCACCGAAGAGTCTCCCAATCCCATCCTGGGAAATATCCTTGAATTTCTCGCCATGGTTTCGGCCGCAGGGTATACGATAATTCTAAAAAAGCTTTCGACCCGTTACTCCCCCTTCTTTCTGACGGCGGCTCAGGCCTTTGTGGGAACAACATTTTTTCTTCCCTTGATTTTCATCATACCCGGTGCTCGCGATATGAACTTAAACCTTCATTCAGGTTTGATCCTTCTGTTTCTTGGTATTGTTGTTACTATAGGAGCCTATGGATTTTATAATTTCGGAACCAGCAGGATCCCCGCCAGCCAGTCGGTAGCATTCGTCAACCTTATCCCGGTCATTACCCTCTTATTGAGCATGGTAATCCTCAGGGAGAAATTAACTCTCATCCAGTATATCGCTTCCCTCCTGGTCCTCTTCGGTGTTATTTTCAGCCAGGACAGAACAAAGGATGAGGTTCCGGTTTATTAGGTATACTATAGATTGATAGAAACGCTCCGGCTGTCCATTAAGGTTTTCATCCGGTTCGGATCAGGCCGTATCGCGGCGGATAAGCATGGTTTCAACCAGGTAGTGATTGGGATTTATATCCTTCCTCTCCGACTCTTCTGTCTCAAGAAGTTTTATCAATAATTCCGCAGCCCTCTCTCCCAGCAGATCTGCGTTTATATCCACCGATGTCAAACCGGGTTTCTGATAGATTCCCCGGACTGTATTATTGAATCCCGTAACATCAACCCCTTTAATGCCATTACCTTCCATATGCTTGAGAAGACCGAAAGCCAGTTGATCATCGGTTGTAACAATGGCATCCGGAAGAGATTCACCGAGCAGGATGCCCCCTCCCTTCTCTCCTGCCTCTTCGGAAAAATCATCCCCCATGAAGATCAGCTTCTCATCGATTGGAAAGCCCCGGCCATTTAATGCCTGAATATACCCATTATACCTATCCTGGGTAACACGGAAGGTTTCCGGTCCTCCCAGAAATCCGATCTTTCGATGCCCCTTTTCTATGAGATAGGTGACAACCTGGTACATGGCCTGAAAGTTATCATTATCCACCCAGCAGGTAGAGAGGGGGTCTTCAGCATGACCGATGAGGACAAAAGGGAAATCCACAGACTTAAGGTATTCAACACATCGGTCTTCCTTCCGTGCCGCTAATAGAACGACCCCTGAAACCCATCCACTGTTTATATAATTCCTTATAAACTGAACCTCATCCTCTTCATCCCTGGAGAATGAATATAATAGAAAATACCCGCGTTCCTGAGCATAAACGGATATTCCGCGCATGGCGTTAATAAAAAAAGGGTTTTTAAAGAGTTCCCCCGGGTTATTAGGAAGCACAAGCCCCAGGGTTCGAGGGGTTCGGCCTGCTAAGGAGCTGGCCGCAGCATTGGGAACATACCCCAGCTCGTCCATGGCATGACGGACCTTCTCCTTGGTGGCCTGGCTTATCCTTGAATTGTCATGAATAACCCTGGATACGGTGGAGGGGGCAACCCCGGCAAGTTTTGCCACGTCTTTTATGTTTGATCCCAATCTTAACTCCCTGAAAGCAAAAGTCTATACGACTTCACAGGCTTATTCAATATTATGCAACATTTATTATCATAAGCATTCTTCTCAAAATGTGCAAACGTTTTCTTTATAATCTAAAACTAATTATGCAAATATGTACAAAACAAACTATTATTCAATATTTATTGAACAAAATCCCGACCTGTCAAATTAAATGTCACCTGTCCTCTGAAATTCTGTACCTGTCTTAGTGTCATATCATCATCCCTTC
>JAEINK010000083.1 GCA_016342585.1 Spirochaetales bacterium | reverse complement strand
TAATTTGTTTCTTAATAAGGAATACCGGGGAATTTGTGCTGTTGCTTCAGATCAACAGGCTTTGGGGCACTATGTAAGTATTTCTATCGGAAAAAGTATTAATCTCCGGTTTTCTTGTCATCCAAAACAAGCTTTGCCTGCGGATTATCTTCCTGTTCCTCATCATCAGAACGAGAGGGTTTGGAAAAATCATAATCAGGATACATTTCTGTTGCACATTCAGGGCAAAGGCTGTGGCTGAACTCGGTATCGGTGTGTTCTCTAATATAAGATTCAATCTGATTCCAGTACCCCTTATCGTCCCGGATTCGCTTGCAGGATGAACATATGGGCAGAAACCCCTGAAGAGTCCGTACTTCCGAGAGGGACTTCTTCAATTTAAATATCAGCTCTTCCTGAGCATTTTCATTATCATTAATATATTTAGTAAAAATGACAACAACAAGTTGTATCCCTATAAAAAAGACCACAAATATGGAAGAGACATAGAGGAAACGTATTGTAAACGGCGAAAGCACAACTTCCCTGATATTGATATTAAAAAGCTCAAATATAAAGAAAAGGAGTACAGAGCAGGCCGTAAATATATATTTTTCCGGCCATCTTTCGTGGGCAGATAAAAATGTAATCAATGCGGGCACACAGAACAGGTAAAAATGATAACCCGTTTCTTTCGTAAAAATGAATATACACAATGCTGCAATATGAAGAATAAAAGATGTAAAAATCCAATCCACGGCAATACGCAATTTCCTTTTACCAATCCAGAAAATCGTAAATAAATAGAAAAGAATTAAAATTGAATTGATGACAATCGCGACAGAAGCCTTAAGGTAAATATAGATACCCAAATAGGCCATCGTTGTAACAACACAGAATATGACAAGAATATTCAGGAGTTTAAAGCGCCGTCGCTCTTTTTCACAAATTCCTTTGGCATAGTAATTGAGAAAAGAGAAGCTCATCTCCATCAATCCCTCCCCAAAAAGATTTATCATGCATTCTATCACGATAATTCAAAAACACCTATATTTATTATTTCATCTATTAGTTCCATTTTATCTATATCATTTTAAAATAAAACCCCCGCCGGAGAACCGACGAGGGTTGAAGAATGACATTGTAAATAGTGAAAGAACTATTTAAGCTTCTCATCCAGGGTTCTGATAGCTCCTAAAAGAAGCTCAAGAAACCTGTCCACATTAACCTTGAGGGCCACATCAACATTGGGTTCCTTACCGGTGACCTTATAAAGGTCAGCCAAGGTCTGCCCACGGGTAAGCTCGCTCGCGGTTTCTATATCAACATTGAGGAACTCACACTCCACCACAGAAGGGTCGATAACCCTGGCGACAGCCAGAGCGTCATGAACGGGTGCTCCATCAATCCCGAAGTTATCCTTATTAGCCTGGGCAAAAAACTTCATTAAGGGACCGACTATCTTTGAAGCAGGGCCATTCCAGCCAATCATATCCTCAATTACCGGAAAGGTCATAAGGGATTTATTGGTCACATCAAGACCAATCATAGTCACAGGAAGACCGGAATCAAAGACAATCTTTGCAGCCTCGGGATCAACATAAATGTTAAACTCGGCAGCGGGAGTAATATTGGAATCGTAAACAGCCCCCCCCATCAGGACGATTTCTTTAACCTTATTTTTTATAGCCGGTGCTTTCAGAAAAGCCATGGCAATATTGGTCAGAGGACCTGTGGGAACGAGGGTGATCTTCTCATTCGACTCGTTTAAAGTCTTGATAATAAAATCAACCGCATCAATTTCCAGGGCATCAACATCGGGCGCGGGGAGTTCCGCACCATCAAGCCCTGAAGAACCATGAATCTGGGGAGCCACTGTGAGGGGTTTGAAAAGGGGAACATCAGCCCCCCTGGCTAAAGGAATCTCCTTTCCGGTAGCCAGATCCTTCTTACCAATAAGGGTAAGAATTTTTCTGGCATTTTCAAAAGTCTTGGCACCGGTCTGGTTTCCTGCGACTGTGGTAACCCCAAGTAAATCGATCTCCGGGTTGGAGGCTGCCAGCATTATGGCCATCATATCATCATGACCGGGATCACAGTCGAGAATTATTTTCTTCATCATCCTTCTCCAGTTATTTTTTCAGGAAGCTCTTTCGAGTCTTTTTTCGAATCTTTTTTCTCTTTTTTCTTGTTTCTGGCCCGAATAGAGAACACTGCCAGAGCAATTATGGTGATCAGATAAGGAATGATCTGTATAAGCTCTGATGGAATATTCAGGGAAGCAATATAGATCGCTACGGTGCTTACGAAGGCAAAGAAAATCGACGCAAGGAAGGTTCCCAATGGAAGGTGCCCTCCCAGGGTAGCCGCTGCAACCGCAATAAATCCTCGCCCGGATGTCATATCTCTTGAGAACCAGCTTACATATCCCATAGAGAGATAGAGTCCACCCATAGCTCCGAAAAATCCGGAAATCAGGAGTGTATACATCTTGATCTTGGCAACATTGATACCTACAGATTCTGCCGCATGCGGATTCTGTCCTACAGCACGTATCCTTAACCCCAGAGGGGTCTTGAAAATAATGATATAAAAGAGAAAGGCCGACAGGAAGGCAAAATATGTAAGGATATTGTGTCCACTTAAGATGGGTCCCAACACAGGTATGGATTTAAGCAGAGGAATCTGTATTTCAGGAAAAACCAGACTCTTCAATGAAGAGGTACTTCCCTTGTCTCCCGTAAAGAGGAAAAGCAGGAATATGGTGATTCCGGAAGCAAACATATTAAGAGCGATAGCCGCAAGGAAGATATCTGCCTTGAGCTTTAGGTGAAAGTACCCGAGTATAGCCGATAAAGCAAGACCAGCTCCAATACCTGCTAAAAGAGCGAGCCAAAGGCTACCGGTGAAGGCACTTACGATAACGCCGAAAAAGGCCGCAACAAGCATTATTCCTTCCATGGCAATGTTCTGGGAACCAGCCATAGCTGTAATTGCAACCCCAATGGTAGGAAACAGAAGCGGCGTCATCACTCTGAAGATGGCATAGCCAAATTCAACCGAAAAAATACTATCCCACAGGTTGTTCATTTGCAGCCTCCTCTCTCTCTTCTCTTTCGGCTTCACGCCTGGTTATCTTGTATTTCCATTTCCCCAGGAAGGCTTCCGCTGTAACCAGCAGGATAATAGCAGACTGGATGACCGCAACCAACTCCGAGGGAACATCTGCCATCAAGTTAAGAACCTGACCACCCACACGAAGATAAGCAAGAAATAGTGATGATAAAATAATCAGCAATGGATGGTTTCGCCCAATGATGGCAACAATAACACCGTCCCATCCATACCCCGGGCTTATCTGCCACTGAAATCTGTGGTGAATCCCCATAATCTCAGACATACCGCCAATTCCGGCGATTGCACCCATCATAACCTGGGAAAGGATAATAACCTTTACAACGTTGATCCCACCGAATCGGGCAAATTTCTGGTTATACCCGGTAAGTCGAATTTCAAGACCCGAAGTAGTATGATACAGGAAATAATAGGCGGCAAAGGCAAAGACGATGGCGAGAACAACACCAGCATGAATCCTTGTTCCGGGTATGAACTGGGGGAACCAGAGATACTCGGGAAGCTTGAGCGAAACTAAAAATCCAGCCGTCTTATCCCTGAAGTAGGTCCTGATAAGGAAAAGACTCAGGTAATAAGCCACATAGTTAAGCATCAGGGATGATACAAGCTCACTGGCACCAAGTTTTGCCTTCAGAAAACCGGGAATAAATCCCCAGGCCGCTCCGGTAATGCCCGCCACGATAAGTACCATGGGGATATGAATAATGGGAGGAAGATTTGTTGATACAGCGAATGCAGTTCCGACAGCAGCGGATATGAAAAACGCACCTTCTGCTCCGATATTAAACTGCTCAGCCTGAAAAGCTATAGCAATGGCCACACCACAGAGTATCATGGGCGCCGCCATTTCGAAAATATTAGAGATTCGCCCCTTGGAAGCAAGCTGACCGGTGAAAAAGTATTTCAATGATTCACCGGGAACACTGCTTATAACAAAAATTAAAAATATGGAAATACATACACCAATCAGGATGGCAATCAAGACCCTGATTAAGGTGAAATTCTTAAGAATGAATTTTTCCACTTGCATTCTCCTCCTTTTTCACCCCAAGCATGTAGGGTCCAAGCTCCATATCGGTAACCTTGGAAACATCCTCAAAATGGGCGGTTATTTCACCGTCATAAATAACGACAATTCTCCCCGCTAATTTCAGAACTTCATCCAGGTCTGCGGAAATAAGAAAAACCGCCTTACCTTCATCTCTGGCCTGAATCAGCAGACTGTGAATAAGCTCTTCTGAGCCAATATCAACCCCTCGGGTGGGCTGGGCAGCGACAATAATCTGAGGATTGGAGGTGAGTTCCCTCGCAACAACAACCTTCTGAATATTTCCACCGGAAAGAGAGCCTACGGAAGTCTTTGAACTCTTTGTCAGAACGTTGAATTTTTTAATAAGATCCCGGCTATGTTCACCAATATATTTCCAGTCAAGCCGGCCTCTTTTGGAAAACCCCTCTTTGTAGTACCTATCCACAAGGAAGTTTTCCTCCAGAGAGGTGGTCTCTGCGACACCATTTTCCATCCTGTCTTCAGGAATATGGGCAACACCCTTCTCTCTTACAAGCCGGGGGGTAAGGTTTAACAAACTCGCACCGTCCAGGATAACCTCCCCGGATGAAGGCTCTAACAAGCCTGTAATAGCCGAAATCAATTCGGACTGGCCATTTCCTTCAACACCCGCAAGACCAACAATCTCGCCGGCTCTTATATCAAAATTAATCCCCTTGAGAACTTCATACCCCTCTTCATCGGAGTAACGAAGGTCTTTAACCGATAGTTTAACATCACCGACCTTCTTGGCAGGGGCAAACCTTTCGGTTCTGATATCCCGACCAACCATCAAGTGGGCAATCTTCTCTTCGGTAAGATTGGTAATGGGTTCAGTTGTGATAACCCGGGCATCACGCATTACGGTCACCCTGTCGGCAATTCTCGTAACTTCACTCAATTTATGTGAAATAAAGAGGATTGTCTTACCACTGGCCTTAAGACCATCCAGGGTCTTAAAGAGGACTTCCGTCTCCTGAGGTGTCAAAACAGCCGTTGGTTCATCCAGGATAAGGAGCTCTGCATTCCTGTAGAGAGCTTTAAGAATCTCAACCCTCTGCCGGACGCCGATGGGAAGATCTCTGATCTTCTTTTCAGCGGGAACATTCAAACCGAATTCCTCTGAAACTTTCTTTGTTATTTTAATTGCCTCGGAGTTGTTCAGAAAAAGTTTACGCTTTCTTGGTTCAACACCGAGAACCATATTTTCAGCTACTGTAAGATCTGGGGCAAGCATCAGATGCTGATGCACCATACCGATCCCGGAGGCAATGGCCTCTCTGGGATTACTGAACTGTACCGGTTTTCCCCGGTAAATAATTTCACCACCCTGTGCGGGTGTGAGACCAAAGAGGATCTTCATAAGGGTACTCTTTCCGGCACCATTTTCACCAACCAGAGCGTGGATAGTATTTTCCTCTACATCCATGCAGATGTCGCGGTTAGCAATAACACCATCAGGGTACACTTTGAAGATATTCTTCACTTCCAGGATTTTCTTCATAATCGCCTCATGCAACAAAAGGCTGCCCCGGGATCCGGAACAGCCTTTTTGTAAGAATCTAATGTATCAAATTTAGAACGCAGAACCAATGGTGATTTCACCAGCAAGGATCTTGTCTTCAATTACTTTGATCTTAGCCTGCATGTCTGCAGGTACAATTGCACTATAATTTTCATTGTATGCAACACCAACACCGCCTTCAGCAATACCAAGACCTTCGGCAGCACCATAAACGAGGTTTCCATCAATGTGCATTTTAATAGCACGGTAGATAGAATTGTCAACATTCTTCATCATGGAAGTTACGATGTTGGCAGCTTTGTCAGCATCTGTGTCTTTGAGGATTTCATACTGATCAGAGTCAACACCAAAAGTGTATTTTGATCGGTCTTTGGCAGCATCAATTCCACCAAGTCCTGTTTCACCAGCTACGTTAAAAGTAATATCAGCACCCTGGTCATACATAGCGAGAGTAAGCTCTTTACCTTTCGCAGGATCCTGCCATGCACCGGCATAGGCAACAAGTACTTCTACAGAAGGATCTACGTAAGCAGCACCTTCCATGAATCCAACCTTAAAATCATTGATAACACCAATGTCCATTCCACCAAGAAACCCGACAACTTTGTCATCATTAGCAAGGGGAAGATCACTTGTTGTAATCATGGCTGCAAGTGCACCAACGAGGAAAGAACCTTCATTCTGTTTGTATGTGATAGAATAAACATTGTCTGTTCCAGCAACATCATAGTTAACAGATGTATCATAGGTGAAAAAGTTTTTAGTGGGATTCATGGGAGCAAGTTTCTCTAAGATTTCCTGAAGCTGCCATGTTCCTGCAATGATAATGTCCCAGTCACCTTCACAAAGCTGAGTGATGTCTGGTTCCCATCTTGAAGGATCGTATCCACCCTCAATAACTTTTCCTGTAATTCCAAGTTCTGCAACAGCTTTGTCGATTCCTCGAGCTGCTGAATCGAAGAATGATTTATCTCCGAGAGTTCCATTTACATAAAGCACTACCTTGAGATTGTCGCTTCCACTATCAGCTTCCTGAGATCCGCCTGCAAATACCATTGCCGGAGCCAGGATGAAAGCAAGTGCAACTGTTAAGAATAAAATTCTTTTTACGTTAGACATAAGTCCCTCCATTGTTTTATTGTTAATTCAATTGTATGTCCTTTATCAGGAAAAGTAAATTGCTATTTTACAGAAATTTTGAATACTAAAATGTATAAATGCTCAGTTTTCCATGTTAAAGTATAAAAAAAAGGGAATGTTCCCTGTTTCAGAACACCCCCCAAATAACTATTTCAGATTATTGTATGGATTAATGCTAATTTCTGTTATTCAACAACTTTGAACCGGTACATAATAGGGTAAAGCTCCAGATGGCCCTTATCCAGAGAGTATGCAATATTGTAGTTCCCCGGAGGAAGATCCTTCCCTATGATGATCTCATCTGAATACATCCCCTCCTCATCAGGAGAGAAAAATGAACCATATACTGGATTCCGGACCATATCCGCACGGGACTCATCCCGGTTGTAGATGATAAAAGTTGCGGAGTCGTATCCTGAAAGATTGGCCCAGAAATAAATCGTATCCCCCGGAGAGAACTCCATGGTCCGTCCCGGCTGAATATCCTGAGGTGCAGGACTGGCTTTCCCGGCAATGGTGATTGGCTGACTCTTCATATCAACCGTTCCGTGAAAAGCCTCGGTACTCTGCCCATCGAAAAAGAAACGGAAAAACCACTCTCCCCTCTCATAAAATGCATAAGGTGGATATTTAAAAACCAGGGAGGGGGTTTTAATAACATAACTCATTCCGTCTGTGTCACTCTCGGTCATCCAGCGAACGTCATTTGCGGCAAAAGAGTAATCAAATTCATAATCTTTACCCCGGGGATCGACAGCTTTGATCTTTACACTTTTTTCCGGTTTCAAACCATGGGTTGAAACAAGGGAAACTGACAATCCTTCGCTGATAAAAAGCTGATCCACACCTGGTTCCACCATGAGGGGATCGATTATTTCCGTTGCATGGGCCGTGAATACAGGAAAGAAGGAGACATCAACACCAAAACCCGTCGGCATATTCATGCTTTTCACGCTATATGTCTTTTCGGGAACAGGTGGGGCAGGAGGCAATAGATCAGAATCGAGGACAGCATCAAAACTTCCGATATCCATAGCAAGGTAGCCACCGAAAACCCAGCCTTCATATTTATCTGTTTCAATCCTGACCCAGGGGGCATCATAACCATCGATCTTTTCTGTCCAGGAGGTCTTCTCAAGGGCTAAAAAAGCATCATCCTGAAGAAGAAGACCGACGATATCGCCATCTCCTCCGGCGCCATTACGTATATTCAATCGATCGGTATCACATCTCCCGGCGAGAGGATTGGGGGCAGCATCAAGGATATCTTCAGCACCTTCGCCATCGACTATAGACAAATCAGTAGAGTCGACAGCCTCTGAAGCTGTGGCCTCAACCGTATCTGTAACCTCTGGAGATGAAAGATCCTGTGAAGTCGTATCAGCAGCAGGTTTCTCTGTGGATCCTCCGCAACTGATAATAAAAAGGCTCAATAAAATTATTAGTATGTGTCGTATTTTCATATTATCTCCAATTATTAAAAAGAATTCTTAAAACAATATTAAATTTCAATGTAAATATAAAGCAAAAAAATAGACAAAAAAAGCGGGTTGCCTGCCCGCTTTTCAGTTCCAGCTATTAAGCTTTTGTTCTTTCAGAGAAAAAGGAAGGCCTTTATCAAGTCTCACCATACGCTGAACCTCTTCTTCCTGTTGAAAAAGAAGAGATGTGGACAAGAAGAGAACTGATAGATCCAAAGCCCCCCTTCAGGAGCACTATTATCACCGGTTCAGGCAAAAAAATTGCTTCTGTCAGGGGCTATCTCTTATCTAATCAAACACCAAGCTCCGATCGGTTGGTAATGACCTTTGATATAAGTCCATACTTAACCGATTCTTCAGCATTAAGCCAATAGTCCCTGTCCGTATCCAGTTCTACACGTTCAAGGTCCATTCCAGTCTCATCAGCTATGAGTTTATTCAGTTTAACTCTGAGTTTCTCAAGTTCATTGGCATGGATTTCTATTTCCGTGGCTACTCCCCGAATACCGCTTAGGGGCTGGTGGATCAGATAGTGAGAATTAGGAAGACCTATTCTCCTCTCCTTGGGTGCGGCAAGGAGTATCAATGCCCCGGCACTGGCCACAAGGCCCATACCGATTGTATACACTTCAGGTTTTACAAATCGCATCATATCAAAAATTGCAAATCCGGCATCGACATCCCCCCCGGGAGAGTCGATGAAAACCTTAATAGGATCATCTCCAGCTGCTTCGAGAAGGAGAAGCTGTTTCACAACCTTCTCTGCAAGCTCTTTATTTACCTCACCGGAAAGAAGGATAGTTCTTGTCTCCAGCATCTTCTGGGTAAGATCGTCCTTTGCTTCCGGTGCTTTCTTATCTTTTTCTTCTTCGGCCAAACGCCGGGAATTCAGGTTTATATCCATTATAATCAGGTGCTCCTTCCAGTGTCGGTTCAAAAAAATTGAACTTATTTAGAATAGATTACGAAAAATTCGGTCCGCAATCAAGGGGTTTACCTGATATAGTGGTGTTCCTGCTTTATATATCCGTGAAGCACAATGTTCAGGTATAAAAAATCGGAAAAACACACCGTTGAACCCATTTTTATACCAAATTTTTATTAATCAGGGGTGATTATCTCTTATAATTACAGGAGTAGGAGGAAAAATACATGAGTAAACTTACCCTGGCCCTTTGCCAGACGGCAGTAACCGCGGACAAAGAAAAGAATATCTTAAATGCCGAAGATGATATTGCAAAAGCAGCAAGGATGGGGGCCGATCTTGCCGTGCTTCCTGAAATGTTCAACTGCCCATATGAGAACTCATGGTTTTTAAAGTTCGCAGAACCGGAGGGCGGTTCGACCTACACCAGACTTTCCAAACTTGCCAGAAAATCAGGCATCATACTTGTGGGAGGATCGATACCCGAGGTGGATGATGAAGGAAAAATATACAACACAAGTTACAGTTTTAACCCCCGGGGAGAATTGATAGGCAAACACAGAAAAGCCCACCTTTTTGATATAGACATTAAGGGAGGACAGAAGTTCAGGGAATCAGATACCCTCTCACCGGGGGAGAAGGTAACCGTAATCGATACAGAGTTCGGGAAAATTGGTGTCGCTATCTGTTTTGATATACGATTCCCCGAACTTTTCAGAGCCATGACCCTGGCCGGGGCACGGCTTATCATTGTCCCAGCCGCCTTTAATATGACAACGGGCCCTGCCCACTGGGAACTGACCTTTCGGATGAGGGCGGTGGATAATCAGGTATTCATGGCAGGTGCCGCCCCGGCAAGAGATGAATCGGCATCTTATATATCCTATGGCAACTCTATCATCACCAACCCCTGGGGAGAAGTGATAAGCAGGCTCGGCCCTGAAGAGGGTATTCTCTTCCAGGAGATAAATCTGGAGGAAGTAGAAGAGATTCGCGAGCAGCTGCCCCTCATCTCCAGTCTGAAAAGAGAGTTATATCCTCTACCTGAAGATATATTTAAAAGCCCCGGTAAAGTAAGACCGGGGCTCCGGACATTCAGGAGAATTTAAAAAATCCGGAGTTTCAGTCCTGATCCAGTTTCTGATTCTCTAAAATATTTCAGAAATCTCTGAGGCAATAAATTCGATATCCTCTTTTAAGGTTTTTGATGACCAGACAATAATACCGGTACCTGCAATATCGGCCCTCCGGTCGGTGCAGTATTTTTTCATCTGAGCAATAGCTTTATTGCCACCCGTCCAGTTAAATTTCAACCCTTTAGTCACAAGAAGAGCGACGTCCTTTCCTTCAAGAGTGGGTAGATTCGACATATAAAGCTTCATGGCAGGAGCCAGAGAAAATGCATTGACAGGACCGGCAAAGATGAGCTTGTCATAATCCGTTACATCAGGTGCTGATTTAAGCTGGATATTTCTACTTCCGGGTCCCGCCTCCCCCTGTGGTTCAACCTTCTCGATCACAGCCTCTAAACCCCGGCTGTTCAGTTTTTCCTTAATAGCTTCCACTACCGAAAGTGTATTCCCCGTCTGAGAACACACCATTATTCCAATTTTCATTACTACCTCCCCAAAATAATTCGAATATTTTACTCCAGCCTACCAGGCTCGATCAGTTCATTTTCAATATTTTCGGCAACATCCATGACTTCCCGCTCCTGTTTGTAGAACTTCTGCATATACATATCTTCGTCAACAAATCGAAGTAATTCCCTGGAATCTTCACCTTTTGCCTCATAAACGCCAATACTCAAAGTTACCGACAAGCCTGTTTCGATCTCTTCCTGAGTTTTTTTTAAGTTCGCAAGAATTCGCTTTTTGAGAAGTTTGGCCATCTCCGAGGATGTATTGGGTAAGAGAGCTACGAATTCATCGCCACCATATCTAAAAACAAGATCGGAGCTCCTCACCGAATCAGAAACAACTTTAGTGATCCGGAGCAGGACATCATCACCGGCTACGTGTCCGAAATTGTCATTAATCTTTTTAAAATCATCAATGTCGATAAAGAGAAGAGAAAGAGAGACGTCTCCCCGCTTTGTTCTTTCAATCTCCTTAGTCAGATAAAATTGAAAATATCTACGATTATACACCTTCGTCAGTGAATCCATATTAGCCATTCTCCGAATGCCGGCCTGGTAATAAGCCTTCTCTATGGCGATGGCCGCAAAATCTGTAACAGTCGTAAGGAGTTTCAAATCCAGAGCATTGAACCTAACCCCCTCGAGCTTGTTGATCAACTCAATCACACCAAATACCTTCCCACCGCTTATTAGAGGGACTCCGATTATCGATTCAGTTTTAAAACCAGAATTTTCATCGAAAGTATTATCAAACCGGCTATCTTTTGAGACATCTTCGATGATGAGAGGAACTCTATTTTCAGCAATCCAGCCTGCAATGCCCTGCCCCTTTTCAACTTTCTTTCCTTCAAGTTCTTCGGCAGCTGTCCCTTGAACGATGGTAAAAGTCAACTCGCCGGTTCTTGGATGACGAAGAAGGAGAGACCAGTTCCGGGGGCAGAAAATTGAACCAATCTGATTCATTACTTCATTAAGTGTCTGTTTAAGTGTTTTACACGAGACGATAGCCTTGGCAACATCTGTAAAAAAACCAAGTTTTACCAGCTCTTCTGTAGATTGTGTTTCACGCAGACTCTCAACTCTCATTTTAAACTCCAAAGAAATAAATATTCACAAAACTGATTTATCTTATTCCGAATAATATAATCTATCAAGTCAAACTTATATCCTGGTACAGGATCCTGGTTCATACTCCCGATTCTTGAAATAGAATAGAGTTAAGATGAACTCAATCTTGCTTTTCCCGATTAAAAACCTTAAAGTGTATAAATGAAATCAGCATTTACCGCAATTATAGGCCGGCCTTCTGCCGGAAAATCAACTTTGATAAACACACTCTGTGAAGAGAAAGTTTCCATTGTATCACCCGTTCCCCAGACAACAAGAAACTCAATTAGAGGGGTACTGACCCGACCGGAGGGGCAGATTGTTTTCGTGGATACCCCGGGGTATCACTTCTCGGAAAAGAAGATAAACCTTCATATGAAGGATGTTGCCGAAGGGGCTCTGGAAGGAATAGATCTTGTAATTTATTTAATCGACACAAGCCGGCATCCCGGTAAAGAGGAGGAGGATATAACACGTCTCCTCACGTTTCATCGTAAGAAACTTCTTATTGTTCTGAATAAAACAGATGCGAAAGCCAGCATGATTAAGGAAACCAGAGCCTACGCCCTGTCGGTCTTCCCCGAGGCTCCTGTTTTTGAGATTTCCGCGCTTAAAGGATCGGGGATCCCCGAACTCTTAAAAGGATTATGGGAAATGGCACCGGAAGGCGAACTCATGTATCCAACCGATATCTATACGGATCAGGACCCCGAGTTCCGTATTAAGGAAATTATCCGTGAGAAGGCTATCAGCATAGCCAGGGAAGAAATCCCCCATGCGATCTATGTAGAGATTGCAGATACCGAGTTTAGAGGTGAACAGCCCAAACAGACCCTCTGGGTAAGGGCCTTCCTTGTTACAGAAAGGGAGTCACAAAAAGGTATCCTTGTTGGTAAAAAAGGAGAAAACATAAAGGAGATCCGAAAAAGCGCACAAAAAGAGTTGAGCGATATTTTTCCTTACAGAGTTATGTTGGATCTTCAGGTAAAAGCCAACCCGAAATGGCGGAACAAGGAAAACATCATTAAGAAACAAATTTATTAGAGGAATAAAATATGATAACCAACCTCCTGAAAAAAAGTCTGGAAAAAGTCATGAAGGGAGAACTAAACATTCTCTTCACTGCCAATATGTGCAGGAGGGAGGTTGAAGACCAGAACTTCCAGGGTCTTACGATTGAAAAGCTCCCCCAAAGAACGGGGGGAGATCTTTCAGATTTACCGGTTCTCCAGGTCTTCGGCACACCGACAGAAGAATCAGCCCCATCATCCGAATGGGCCAATAGAATCCTGGGAGAGATGACCTGGGAGGAGAAAGTCAGTTTTATATCCGGTTATTCAAGCATTGCTATTCAACCCATCCCACGGTTGGGTCTTCCATCAATCTGGAGTTCAGATGCCACCTCAGGTCTACGATGCTTTGAAGGCGGAACAGCCTACCCTGCCGCCATAGCCATGGCAGCGACCTGGAATCAGGATCTCATTGAAAAATTGGGAACAAGCCTGGGTGAAGAGGCCAGAGCAAAGGGGATCTCCATCCTGCTGGGCCCCGGTATTAACATCTACCGTATCCCCACTAATGGCCGAAATTTTGAATATATGGGCGAAGACCCCTTCCTTGCCGGTAAAATCGCCGCAGGATATATCAGAGGGGTCCAGTCCCGTGGTGTAATAACAACGGTAAAGCATTTTGTCTGCAACAACTCCGAATATGACAGGCATAAATGTGACTCGGTTGTGGATGAACGAACACTGAGGGAGATCTACCTTCCGGCCTTTAAAAGGGCCATAAAGGAGGGGGGCGCAAGAGGTGTCATGAGTGCCTACAACCCGGTAAACGGAGTCTATGCCAGTGAAAACAACCATCTCCTTATGGAGATCCTCCGTGGCGAGTGGGGATTTGACGGAATAATAATGAGTGACTGGGACAGCCTCTACGCCACGGCCGGACCTGTTAAAAATGGACTTGATATTGAAATGCCCGGAGCAAAATGGCTCACCATGGAGAAGCTCCAGAAAGAAATTGCGTCCGGTACGATTTCAGAAAAAGATATTGAAACCATGGTATACAGACTCCTCTTCACCCTCCACTCTTCCGGAGTCTACTCACGACCCCAGATCGATAAAAGCGCTACGGCAGGGGGAGAAGCTCATGCAGAAATTGCTCTGGCTACAGCTCGTGAGGGGATAATCCTTCTCAAAAATGTTCCTCCCGCAGGTCAGAAAGAACCGCTCCTTCCCCTGAATACAGATAAAATTAATACCATGGTCGTACTTGGAAGAACCGCCATGGTAACCCCGACAGGTGGCGGCGGTTCGAGCCTTGTCCCCGTATCCCAAAAGGGAGATATCGTCAGAGGGATCATTGCCCGGCTTGAAGAGGAGGGAAAAGGAATAAAAATCCATTATATTCCCTATAAAAAAAGAGCCCTTTCCGGGAAAAGCAGGGAGCTTATCCGCTCCGCCGATGCCGTAATCATGTGTGCCGGGTTTCACTCCTTCGAGGAGACTGAATGTTTTGACCGGACCTGGGAGCTTCCCGAGAATCAGGGAAAACTCATAAAGAAAGTCACCGCTTTGAATCCAAACACCGCTGTGGTGCTGACCGCCGGTGGAGGTGTTGAAACAGAATCCTGGCTCCCGGATGTCCCGGCCCTACTCCACTCACTCTACCTGGGACAATCCGTAGGCACAGCTGTTTCGGAAATTCTCTTCGGGAAGATCACCCCTTCCGGCAAACTCCCCTTCACCATGGCCAAGCGCTGGACCGACTTTGCCTCGGCCTCCTACTATGTGGACAATCCGGGCAAATTCAGCCCGAATCGTGTTTTCATTGGTCAGGGAGATCCAGGGAAAAGAAAAACATGGCAGATGAAATATGATGAAAAACTGATGGTCGGTTATAGAAATTTCGATACGATGAAAGTTCTTCCCCAATTCCCCTTCGGCCATGGTCTATCCTATACCAGTTTTGAAATTTCGGAGATGAAGGTATCAAAACCACTCCTTAAAGAGAGACAAAACAGAAAGGTCAGCCTTGTGATAACAAATACAGGAGCCGTCGAGGGAGCTCAAACCATTCAGATTTATATTAAGGATCACGAATCAACTCTTCCACGGCCGGAAAAAGAGCTTAAGGGGTTTGTTAAGGTTTTTCTGAAACCTGGTGAATCAGAGAAAATATCATTAACCTTGACACCTGAAGATTTCTCCTACTTCAACGATGAAAAGATGGAGTGGGTTTGCGAAGCCGGGCTCTTTACAATCCTGGCCGGGTTCTCAAGTCGGGATATCAGGGCTGAAGAAACCTGTAAAATATAAATAGTGCCCGAAAGCCTGTTGATCTCTTCCAACTCACAGAAATATATAATTTGGAATCCTCCGGCCTATACTCCTGCCAGGATTAGTCCACTGACACGTCCAGGTTTTTACCTCATCTTCACTTAAATTGGTTTTACCCAGAAAAGGTCTCTTTCCCCAAAACTCATTAATTGTATCTGATAGAACCGCTCGTGGAATACCGGCAGCTTCCGCATGGGTGGTCCAATCCCCGGCGCGACTGGCCTTCACCCTTCTGGGGTTGAAACAGTTGTAAGCAAAACGAAAGGCTTCCATTCGTGCCATCAAGGCACT
>JAEINK010000011.1 GCA_016342585.1 Spirochaetales bacterium | reverse complement strand
TAGAAACATAGTAACAGAGATTCATGGGGCTCTTTTTTTATCTTCTCATAGGGTGACAGTTAATATTAACATTCGGGGTCTTAACTGCGGGCTCAGAAAAAGATTGACAGATGCTCATACCAGGTTTACACTTATCTGGTAATACCAGTTACCAATGAGGGCAAATATGATATCACTTCTTGAACCAATACAGAAAGATAGCCTTATAAATATTTTTATCCAGAAATTTGAAAATCTGATTCTTTCAGGGCAGATACAGATTGGAAAAAAACTTCCCTCAGAACGGGAACTTGCAAAGCAGCTCGATGTGAGCAGGCAGGTTGTCCACGAAGGCCTGCTCGATCTTGAGGTAAAAGGACTTGTATCCCTTAGAACACGATCGGGATGGATTGTAAATGATTACAGGAAAACCGGTTCCCTGCTTTTACTTAACTCCCTCTTTGAATACGGAGAGGGCGAACTCGACCGAAAGGTTGCCGAAAGTCTTTTCAAGGCAAGAATACTCATAGAGACAGAGGCAGCAGCCGAAGCAGCCGAAAACCGATCGGAATCGGAAATAAAGGAACTGGAATCCATTATTGAAAAAGAAAAACTCCTCTCCGGTGAAGATATAGAAAACATAGTTCTACTTGATTTTGAGTTTCATCTGGCCGTAGCTTCCGCTTCCGGAAATATAGTATACCCCCTACTTCTCAACTCCTGCCGGGCAGTATATACAAATCTTACCCGGATATTTTACAGACTCACAGAACTTGACAGTAAAATATTTGAAACTCATGAAGAAATATGCCGGTCCATCAGAAACGGGGAAAAGGATAAATCTGGAAAATTGATGAGGAAACTGCTTACCGATGGCGAGGCAGCGCTGAGGAGGAATTTATGTTAAAAAAACCAAAAAATTTAAGTCCCAGGATAAAATGGCTCCGAGATTATTATTTCAAAGGGAACGGTAGGAATTGGAATAACGAGTTCACATCCTGGTCCACCGGAACGGACTGGGATATCCAGTACAATGAAATGACCTATTACATTGTCCCGGAGACCTTCGCCCTGCTCCAACCCATACGCTCATCATACAGACAGAGTGCAAGACCTATTTCACTACCGGCTGACTTCTGGGACCGCCCTCTAGTCATGAGAAGGGCATGGTTTGTCAAGGAAGTGATTGTAAAATATGTTCCAGCCGAAATCCTCCCGGGAGACCTGATTGCCGGTTCGAGATTTAATGTACAAACCTCCTTCTGTTTAACAAAGAAGGAACAGAAAGATTTTGACAAAAAACTTCTTGGAAAAAATGGAGCAAGAAAGGCGGTTAAATGGTTTCACGATCATGGATACGGTAACAGCGGTGCCACAAGCGGACACCTGATTCCGGACTATCCTTCGGTTCTTCAAAAAGGCTGGAATGGGATCAAACTGGAACTGGAAGATAAGTTTCACTTACTTTCCAGAGAAGAACAAACAGGAAAAGCAGGCGAGCAGCTGCAGGCCATGATAACTGCATCCCGGATGCCCGTAGAACTTGCGGAGAGATATGCATCAATCTGCCTTAAAGAGGCCGCCGAAGAGAAGGATTCAGTACGAAAGGCGGAACTTGAAACCATGGCTTCCAACCTGAGCAAGGTTCCGGAAAAGCCCGCGGAGACCTTCTGGGAAGCCCTGCAGTCTCTCTGGATTACCCATATGCTTGTAATGACAGATGAGAATTATCCGGGACCGGGAGTATCCTTCGGAAGACTTGATCAATACCTCCTCCCCTATTATGAAAAATCAATACGGGAAGGAATGGACAGGGATTTAGCTGGTGAAATTCTAAAATGCTTCTGGGTCCACTGTAATACAGCATATGATGCCATGATCAGAAATGGAAACAATGGTATTACCGCAGGTTTCGGTCAGCTTTTTACTCTGTCCGGAATGGGTAAAAACGGTAAAGATATGACAAACGATCTGACCTGGTTACTCCTTGAGGTTATCGATGATATGTCTCCCATTTTGGAACCAAAACCAAATGTTAGAATTCACCGTAATACTCCGGAACCTCTTCTTGATAAGTTGATAGAGATGATTGCCGGAAGTCAGGGTGCTCCCTTTCTTCTGAATTTCGACGAACGCTCCATGGCGGGAATGATGAAAGAGTCGGCTATGGCCAAAGTTGAGACTCTAATCAACCTTGAGAATGTTTATGAGTATGCTCCTGTCGGTTGTCTTGAAAATACGATGGCAGGCAATGACAGATCTGGAACCGTAGATAATAATCTCAATATACTAAAAGCCGTTGAGCTGGCCATGAACAATGGCAGAGACCTTATTCCATTTACCGATATTATGAGCGGAAAGACCGAAAGAATAAAGCAGGATGGACCGGCCACAGGAGCCCCTGAAAACTTTAAAACCTGGGAGGATTACTTCGAGGCATATAAAACCCAGACCTCATACATAATTGAAAAGTGTGTAAATACCTATGAACTGAGCGAATCTGTCCGGGCAGAATATTTCCGAACACCCTACCTCTCTTCATTAATCAAGGGTTGTGCCGACAGAGGAAAGGATGTAACCGAAGGTGGTTCAGAGCTGAGTTTTACTACTGTGGAGGCAGTAACCTATGCCACCACAGTCGACTCCCTTCTAGCTATCAAATACCTGGTATTTGATGAAAAAAAATGCACCATGAAAGAACTTGTACAGGCATTAAAAGACAACTGGGAGAGCCACGAGATTCTCCAGGCCCGGGCAAAAAACAAGGCACCAAAATACGGCAGGGATGATGATGAGGCCGACAAATTGGCAGAAGAAGTAATGAGGTTCTGGACCGAAGAGGTCTGGAAATATAAAACCCGATCAACCGGTAGACAGTTTCGACCCGGGATGCTCAGCTGGAATTACTGGGCGGGAGATGGATTTATCATGGCAGCCAGTGCCGACGGAAGAACAAAAGGACAATTCCTGTCCAATGCCATCTGCCCCTCTAACGGTGCAGATATTAACGGCCCCACAGCAAATACCAATTCTGTGGGAAAAGTTCTGGGAGGGAAATCCCCCGACACATTGGGTACAGCAGGCGACTGGCAGGAGTTTAACAATATACTACCCAACGGGGCAAGCCATACAATAACCTTTAATCCATCGATCCTGCGGGACCCGGACCATAAGAATAAGTTCAAGGCCTTTCTAAAATCCTATTCCGAAAACGGAGGAACAGCCCTTCAGATAAACATTCTCGATCCGGAAATGCTTAAGGATGCCCAGAAAAATCCGGAAGATTATTCGAATCTCCTGGTAAGAATTACCGGATACAACGCCTATTTCACATCTATCGGCCGGGAACTTCAGAATGAAGTAATCGCACGAATCAGTCACGAGGGGATATAGTGGCAGGAATAAAAGGAAGTGTCCTAGAAATACAGCGAATGTCCACCGAGGACGGCCCGGGTTTACGAACAACCGTCTTCATGAAGGGATGCAGCTTGAAATGCTGCTGGTGCCATAATCCGGAGAGTATTCAACCGGGTATTCAAGTACAGTGGTATGGTGTTAAATGTATCGCCTGCGGCTTATGCACAGAAGTTTGTGAAAATAATGCAATCAACCTCACTCCCCGGGGGGTCGAGATCGACAGGGAGAAATGCGGGAGCTGTACCCGATGCGTGGAAACCTGTCCATCCGGAGCCATGACACAGATTGGCACTTACCGGGAACCTGAAGAACTTGCCATGGAATTACTAAAAGACAGGGTCTACTTTGAAAAATCCGGTGGGGGCATCACGATAAGCGGTGGAGAGCCGGTACTGCAGTCGGACTTTGTCCTTGAACTTCTTAAATGTCTGAAGAAAGAGAGAATTCATACAGCCCTTGATACATGCGGGGCTGCAGCGTCTTCCAGTCTGGAAAAACTTCTACCCTTCACAGATCTGGTACTCTTCGATCTTAAGCATGCAGACAACGATCAACATAAATTACTGACTGGACAGGGAAACATTCAAATACTTAAAAACATTGATCTTGCCTGCCGCTCTGATGCAGAGATCTGGATTAGAACCCCGATCATCCCAGGCTGTACCAACAGTGAAAATAATATTTATAAATTAACCTTGCTTATAGCCGATGTCAATAAAAAAGCAAAACATAGGGGTATCCTAAAATGGGAACTTTTAACCTTTAATAATCTCTGCGCGGATAAATATAAGCGACTTGGACTGGAGTGGAAATTAGAAGGGACCAAACTGGTTGATGAGAATCAAATTGTGAATTTATATAATATTGCCGATATGACTCTGGCCAAAATGGATCCGAAAAAAAGAATCAAAGTCAGCTGGAGTGGTAGCACTACTAAAGGAGTTTTAAATGAACAATGAATATAACAAATTTCAGGAGAAAGATATTCCTGCTACAAAACCTGCCGAAACGATAGGTTTGGCCGCCACAATTAATGACGGAGGGCTTCCCCATATCAGCCTGCTTACCAGTCTTCAAGCCATAAGTGCTGAAAAAATTACCGCCGGTGAATTCTGTAAAGGAATCAGCAAAGCAAATATGGAAAAAAACCGAAAGACAGGTTTTTTAATCATGACTTTAAACAAAGAGTTCTGGAGCGGCTCGGCTCTCTGGTATAAAAAAGAGACCCATGGCCCCGAATACGAAGAGTACAATACCCTGCCGATGTTCAGATACAACTCCTATTTCGGGATTAACACGGTACATTATATGGATCTCATTTCACTGATTCAAAAAAGAAGTCTGCCCATGGGGGCAATTATAGGATCAGCTTTAAAAACAAGAGCAGCCGCAGGATTGTTCAGGAACAATCGCGAAAACAGAATCCTGAATCCATTTTCCGAAAATCTTATAAATAAGATCGATTCCCTATGCTTCCTTTCTTTTATCAATAACGAGGGATATCCCAAAATCATACCAATAATTCAGTCCACCGGTATTCATGGAAACTCAATTATATTTAACTCATCACCATTCGCAGAAGAGCTTAACGAAATTTTACCCGGGACCGAAACAGCAATATTCTGTATGAATCTTCAAATGGAAAGCGTGCTGTTAAGAGGAATATTCTCAGGGTATAAGAAGACCGTCTTTGGAAGAACAGGGAAAGTCGATCTTAAGTGGGTATACAACTCCATGCCCCCGGGGCACCGGCAAATCTACCCCGAAACAGAATTAACAGCCGTCAGTCAGTTTTAGAGGGCCTCGCCAGAACGCTTCTGTTGCGGCCGCGTTCCTTTGCCTGATACATGGCTTTATCAGCCCGTTCAATCAACACATCCAAATCATAGTTTTCATCGGACTCGGCGATACCGATGCTGACTGTCATTTTAACTTTAATGCCATCAGCATCAATAATCAGGGCTTCAGTCTCTTTCCTGATCTTTTCAATAATGTCGTATGAGGAGGGGGCATCGGCACATACGAATAAAATTATAAACTCCTCTCCTCCATACCGGGCATAGATATCCGTCCCGCGTCGAAGAATATCACGCAGCAGTTCGCTGAAAGCAACAAGACAATCATCCCCGACCTTATGACCATATTTATCGTTTATCACCTTAAAATGGTCCAAATCCAAAATTGCTATCCTGAAGGAAGAGCGACTTCTCATATGAGCCGCCCTGCACCTTTCGGCCAGCCGAGAGAATTCTCGCCTGTTGTAGAGATTGGTCAGGGGATCCCTGGTAGACAACAAGGCTATCTTCTCATTCTTATCCGCCGCGTCCAATGCGATCCCAAGGAAAGTTATTAAGCCTTTAAGCAGATTAATTTCGCTTCGTTCATAGGCATTTATTTCATACTTCTGAATGGAGACAAGACACTGTTTACCCTCACGTTCAAAGGGAATACAAACAAGGGATTGAACTAAAGGATGGCCGGACTCAGGATCAAATTGCCGGACTTTTCTGGTAAAGAAATGGGATTCGGTGTTTATATCCCGGACAATGACATTCCTTCCGGTTCTCATAGAATAGGCAATCATGGAATCGGGATCATCAATTTTTATAAAGTAATCAGGAAAATACTTATTACCCCGGTATGCTATTACTTTGATTTCTTCCGAATCAGGATCCTTCTCCGCCAATAGAGCGACGGGTGAAGACTTAATAAATGGTTCACTCATCCGAAATATTTCAAATATTTCCCTTAAAGAGGATGGCTCCAGCATCATTCTTCCAGCGTCAAAAATACTATCTATATGCCTACTCCAGCTTAATGAGAGTTCACGTTCAATCTGCCGTTTTTCGGAAGATTTTTGAAGTTTTGTTGAATCCTTTTTAATCTCTACAATCTTTCTGTAGATCTTCAGGGATTCATTATCCATGGAATTCTCTTCGTAATAGTTAAGTAGTATTTCTAAAGCATTGGTTAAATAGCTATTGGATCGAACCCCATCCAGGGATGAAATTATCCCATTAAGCAACTCTATCCCCTCTTCTGCAGTATCGGGGGATTTCAGCATAAATCGGCCATAATCAATAATAACCTGAGAGGTCAGATAATCTATTCCACCGATATATTTTATTGAATCTTTATAAAAACTGGCGGCCAGTTCCGTATTACCTTCATCTTCATAGAGCAGGGCCATCTCCTGACTCAAACTTGATAACATGGTGGAATGCGCAAGCTCTTCCGCTTTTTTTATTCCATATTCCAGATACTTTCGCGACTTTGTATACTCCTTCAACTCCCGATATGTAGAACCAAGATTATTACATACCGAAATATAACCTAGTGCAAACTCCTCCTTATGGCCAGCATCCAAGGCCTTTAACAATACGGTGCGTGCTTCAGTAAAACGCCCATCATCAAGATATATTATCCCGATGGTGTTTAGACTACTAACCTGCACCCGCCAGACCTTATGCTTCCTGGCAATCAAAACTGATTTATTCAATGATTCCAGGGCAACCTCGGTCAAACCGATATCCATTTCAAGGACTCCCCTTGCATGATAAAAATAAGCGGCTTCAATCGGCCATTTTTCTTCCCCGGCAAACAGCCCCTTTGATTGCTCAAGGACTTCTTCAGCCATCTTTATATTGGGTTTGAGAGTAAGGACGAAGACTTTATGAATAAGCAGAAGAAAAATCCCTCTTTCATACCCCACAGAAGTACCAAGTTTCAGCCCCGTTTCTATCCATTTTAACGAGAGTTCGGTATCCCAGCTTCTGCTATTATCGAGATATTTATTTATTCTATCGATTTTTTCCCAGGGATCGTTAATAGCTGCAAAATCTTTTTCCAGCGCTTCAATAAATTGTTCAAACACTTTGTGATCCAATGATTTATAAAATTTTAACGGTAGTTTATTATACGGGATCTGTCGGTAAACTGAAAGTAAAATTTAAATATGAATCATATCTGTGATCAGACTCAGGGGACTACACAGACTTTCGAATTTTACTTTGCGCTGCCGATTTGCCGGCAAGATATCCGGATGAAAAAGCGTATTGCAGGTTATAGCCACCCTCATCCCCATCCACATCAAGGACCTCCCCTGCAAAATACAGGCCCGGATGGATTCTGGATTCCATCGTTTTAGGATTCACCTCCGAGATGTCCACACCACCAGAGGTAACCATAGCCTCCGTCCACCCACCTACCCCCCTAATGGTAAAAGGATGGGCTGTCAGGAGTCTTACGAGTTCAAAGATTTTTTTCTTTCCCAGTTCCGCCAGTTTCTTATCAGAAGGAATACCCGCTTCAGCAAGTATTGCCAGAAGAAACCGGGAAGGCAGGTTCAGGGAGTGAAGAGCGGTCTTTACATGTTTTCCTCCTGATGCTGATTCGGGGGAAGTTAATACACCCCGGATGTCCTCTCCTGAAATCCCTGTAAAATTGATTTCAATCATGTCACCAGGATCCATATACCGGCTGTTATTTAAAATTAATGGCCCGGAGAATCCTTTATGGGTAAAGAGGAGATCCCCCCCACCTCTTTTATAAACCTTGTTATCCTTAAAAACTGTGAGTACGGACTTCAAGGATATACCCGACAATTCAAAAAAAGGAGAGTCGGAGATAACCAAAGGTGCTAAGGCGGGTTTTATGGCGGTAATCCGATGGCCTGCCGCTGCGGCAAATTTAACTCCGTCCCCTGTAGAGCCGGTAACGGCATAGGAGCTGCCGCCGGTGGATATAACCAGCCGAGGTGATTCAAACAGGAGTCCCGAATCACATGTAACCGAAAATTGATCTCCCTTGACCTTTACCTCGGATACAGATTCACCATTATGAATAGACACATTTAGTTTTTCACATTCGGTCAGAAGAGTTTTTAATATTTCCGTACTCTTCTCCGATACAGGAAAGATCTTCCCTTCATTCAGCTCTTTGAATTCCACACCCCTATCATGAAAAAAGGCTGTGAGAGCTTCCGGTGGAAATGAATAGAGAGCCGGTTTTACAAACCGTTCTCTGCCGCCGTAGTGCTCAAAGAAATCCTGGAGAGTCCCGGTATGGGTGATGTTACACCTGCCGGCTCCGGTAATAAGCAGTTTACGGGCCGGCTTACTCTTCTTCTCAAGTATACAAACTTTGAGCCCCTCGGCAGCCGCGGATATGCCAGCCATGATACCGGCGGGCCCGCCACCAACTATAACAAGATCATAATTTTTCATTAATCATCCCGGCGAGGACTTCTATATTCTCACTCAGCTTTTTCTCGATGACATCATCTTTTACAAGAGGGGCAAGCATTTTCTGCTGAATCCAGCCATAGTCACTCAGGCGAATACGACCGCCAATCCAGACTTTGGCAAAGGCCCCCTTTACAAGTGAGGGGGGAAACGCCGATAACAGATATGCATTCTTCTTCCCTTCATCCTCTTCAAGACAGGCATAGGCAAAGGAGATTTTTTTCTTTAGCAGGAGGGCTTCATTTTTAAAACAGTACCTCTTCAGCTTACCGGGAAACCGGCCCATCCGGACAGCACCAAGGATGACAACCCTATCAAACGCCAGAAGGTCAACCTGACCGGCGCTTCTATCCTTTAAATTTATAAGGGTGACATCATCTGTGATTAATCCCGACAGCTCGGCAGCACGCTCCGCTACCCAACCTTTACCAGAGAGATAAACAATAGCTACGGACATAATCAATCCTCCTGATTGAATTTAAGTTAGTTTTCTGAAAAAGCCCCTCATTAAAAGAATTTTTAATCTGCCGCATCGGCCACCTTACAATCCCGTGAAGAGTTAGCACTTTCATAGGCGGCATCGATTATATGGTTGGCCATGGCCCCATCATGAACATCCGGCAGGAAGGTAGTATTATCCACAACCGATCTCAGAAACCGGTACTGGTTTTCCGTGTGGTAACGGATCCACCCGGCAGTACTTCGAGGATTGGGGGTACGGGCATCCTTATATTTCGGAACAGTCTCTAACCGTTTCCAACCGGCCATCTCATCATCGGGATCAAACCAGTAGAGGAAATCCGAATCCATCAGATCAAAACGAAAGGCTCCTTTACTGCCATAGGCGGTAATTTTCAGGTCCTCGAGAGCCCCTGTGGCAAATCGTGAAACCTCCAGGGTTCCGACTCCCCCGTTCTTAAGATTGATATGAGCCCAGGCCGCATCATCAACAGTGACCGGTTCCATTCGGGAAGAGTGGGGATCAAAGCGCTGGGGAATATACGTTCTGGTTTTACACTGTATAGAATCCACCTCCCCCAGAAGGTACCGGACAAGATCGATCACATGAACTCCTAAATCCATCAAGGCACCACCACCGGATCGTTCCCGATCCATCCGCCAGGACCACGGTTTCTCCGGGTTCTGATATCCCGTATGGTAATACTCCGCCCGGAAGGTGTAAATTTCGCCCAGCCGTCCTGCCTCGATAAGCTGTCGGGCCTTCATGATAGCAGGAATAAAACGATAATTGAAAATCATCCCGAACGTACACTCCGACTCAGCCGCAACTCTTTCTATCTCGTCAGCTTCCCTGCCGTTAAGCGCCAAAGGCTTCTCGCATAAAACATGTTTCCCGGACCTGAGAGCCTTCAGAACCTGGTCCTTATGGAGATAATTTGGCGTCACGATATCGATAATATCGATCGAGGGGTCTGCTACCATCTCATCAAAGTCGGCGTAGGCTCTTTCAAGGTTTTCTCTCCTCGCCGTCTCCTCGGCTTTTTCCCTGCTTGTCTGACAAACACCGACAACCTCAAAAGGAGGCAGAAGCCCCGTATAAATGAGAGGAATATTTCTATAGGCCAGAAGGTGAACGATACCAATGGGACCGAAGCCGGCTAATCCAATTCGGATGTTTTTCATACTGCTCCCCCGGAATTTGAATATTGAACCATAATCCTGATTCTCTGCTTATTATAACAGTGATAAGAAGATTAATACGAAAAAAGTAATCCTGTAAACGAGAGTCTTGACAATCTCCCGGATGGCAGGAATTATAGACATCGAAGGAGTCATGAGTATGGACAGCAATCAGTCTCGGGAACATGTAGACCTAATCAGGGAGGTCTTTTCCTATAACCGCCGGTTTCAGAACGCCCTCTTTGTTCTGAAAATTGACAGTCAGATTATTGATCACTCCTATTTCTCCCTGTTGGTTAAAGACCTGGCCCTCCTTCATCAGAATGGGATCAAGATAATAATTATTCCCGGAGCAAAAGACAGGATCGACGAAATACTCACACGATATGAAATCCCCTACCACTCGGAAGTGGGTGTCAGGATATCCACTGAGGAGAGTATCAATTTTATTAAGATGGCGGCCTTCGATGTATCCAATAAGGTTATGACACTTTTGTCCGGATCCAATATACCATCGGTTATTGGCAGCTGGGTTAAGGCCCGCGCTCTGGGAGTCGTAAACGGAGTGGATTATCAGCATACGGGAAAGGTTGATAGAATCCGCACCGATGCGGTAGAAACACTCCTGAATGAGGGGCATATCCCTATTTTCCCCTGTATAGGCTGGAACAACAACGGGGATCCCTACAATATATCCTCCGATGAGCTGGCAACCATGATAGCCCGGAAAATGGAAGCCTCAAAACTTTTTTTCCTTTCGGCCGAAGATGTCCTGACAAAACAGGGGATCAACCTGCCCGACGATATCAGCATGTCCAATGAGGGGCGACTCTCCAAGCTTTCTATTTCGCAGGCGGAACAGTTTATTGCCAGGAATAGTGAGAATCCCCTGACAGGTAAAATACGCATGGCGGTGGAGGCCTGCCGGGAGGGTGTAAACAGGGTTCATATCCTGGACGGAAGGATAGAAGGGGTTGTTCTTCAGGAGATCTTTTCAAACCTTGGCATTGGAACCATGATCTATTCCAACATTTATGAAAGGATCCGGCCAATGAAGCGGCAGGATATAAGCTCCGTCCTCAGTCTGATGAAACCCTTCATAAACCAGAAGATCCTCGTCCCCCGGGGCAGGGAGGAGCTGGAAGATGGCCTGGGGGACTATTTTGTGTATGACATGGATGGGATCATTCACGGCTGTGGAGGGCTCCACCTTTATGATGATGGCAAAGCCGAGGTCGCCGGGATTGCTGTTGATTCAAAATTTAACCATTTAAAAATAGGAAGGAAAATCGTCTCCTATTTGATAGAGCAGGCCAGAGAGAGGAGGCTGAAGGCGGTCTTCGTCCTTACAACCCAGACATCCGACTGGTTCCTGGAGATGGGATTTACTCCAGGCACTCTGGAAGATCTCCCTGTGGAGAAGCGGGAGAAGTACAATAAGGATAGAAACTCCAGGATCCTGATATACAGAACAGAATAACTGAATCCATTGGATTCAGGAGGGGTTAGCGGAAGAGTGCCCCGGTCCGCCCGGCGGAGGTGACGGAGCCGGAAAAGCGGAACGGACAAGGCAGGCTGCAGCGAAGGGGATACTCCCCTTCCTGAATAAAATAAAATGATTAGACCCAGTATACCTCACGGGCAGGGATAATCGTAACAAGCTTGTCGGAGCGCCCTTTGAGTATGCCTTTCAGTTTCTCTTTACGCGCACGATTTTCAAGAGACCCCTCGATTACGGTGCGTATGTTACCGTCAAGAAATTCCTGCTCTTCCACCGTAAAAAGATAATTCTCCTTCTTTAGGATCTCGACAAGGTCCTTATTTCCTATGAAAGAAATTCGGACATAATACTGTCGCTCTCCGATTATTTTCACATTCATCAATTCCCGTATTTTGATAACTATAATGCCACCGACTGAAGAGCCTAATCCTAAAAATATCAGTAAGCGGGGGTCTTCATCGATATACTGGACAACCATGGCTATGACGGTCATCCCGATAATACTTTCAATGAAATTAATTCCAAAGACCCCCGAAAGCTTACCCCGGTTAAACATCTCAATTTTAAAATTGAAGAATAGATCCTGGAGGATACGTCCAATAAATACAATAACACCTGAAATCAGAAGGGCTTCCATTGGGGACTCCTATTATTAATATATAAAAAGTATAAACATATTAACTAAAAAGATAACAGTGGGTTCCGATGATTTTACTTGTGATTTTATGCTACTATTTCGAGGGGAGATTAAGCGCATATGAATATAAATAGAGAGGCAGGTGAGTTTCTAAAATTAGAAGGAAAAACGGCCGTTATTACGGGTGGTGGAGTTAACATCGGTAGGGAGATTTCCAGGAGCCTGGCATCCCTCGGTGTAAAGGTCGCCATTGTCTATAACTCCTCTTCAGCCGGAGCCTTTTTAACTGTGGAAGAGATAGAAGCTGCCGGCGGAATAGCAAAGGCTTTTCAGGCGGATGTAAGCAGCGGCCCGGAGGTTGAAAAACTCTTTGATGCCCTATGCGGTGATGAACAATTCGGCAGAGTGGATATCCTCATCAACAACTCAGGGATCTTCAGCTCCTACGATCAGATAGACCTTCCCGAAGAGGAGTGGGAGAAGATTTTCAATATTAATACCAAGGGAACCTTCCTCTGTGCCAGGGAGGCGGCCCGTCGAATGAAAAACCAGCTGTCTCTTGAAGGTGCGAAGAGCCGTGGAACAATAATCAATATGGCTTCAATTAACGCTATTCACCCCGGATTCGGACAAACTGTTCACTATGATGCCTCCAAGGGGGCCGTCCTCGCCTTTACTCGCTCCCTGGCGGCTGAACTCGGCCCCCATGCCATAAGAGTGAACGCGGTGGCCCCGGGTCTTGTGGATTCCAAAGGGCTTCGCGAGGGAGCCGGTGAACTTGCGAAGAGGGTCGAAAAACGCAACCCCTTGAACCAGATCGACGGAACAAGCCCCCTCGTTACTGCCGGGGATGTGGCCAATACGGTTATCTATCTGGCTTCAAACCTTTCATCTGCCGTGACGGGAGAGATGGTCGTGACTGATAGAGGTTATCTTTTAACCTGATAATAAGATGTCCTAATCTATCCGGTAGGTCAGGGAAATAAGTGGAACGGGAACAAAGGTCCCTCTCCCACCCAGTCCTTCCAGATAATACTCACCGGAGCTCCGCTCGACCCAGGTGGGGAGGACCACACCGATATCCCAGCTGAACTTTTCCCCTGCTATCCTGAAAGCCACACCGGGAACAATCATCCAGGGGACGAAATCCCAGGCACGACTGGATGTCTCATAATCAACCCCGTAATCGGTTATCTGCCCCCAGATGATCCAGTTTTCGGTAACAATGGCCGTCGTATCGGAGAGGACCCACTTCCGACCCAGAACAAGGATGGCCGCATCCAGTGAAAAATCATCCGAATCAAAGGTGAAGGCCGTACCGGCCCCGAGGGTGAAATTATCCTCCGGCTCACCCACCGAGAATATGGTATAGGGTATAATAATACCCAAAAACTCCATCCAGGAGATCCCGGCAAAGGAACCAACAGAGAGGGCTGCCCTGTCGCCAAGCGACCAGATATACCGGGCACTCACCAAAGCCCCGGGGAGACTGATCCCTCCCCAGAGTGAAAAATTACGATTCACCCCATAGGACATGGTAACGGCGGCAATCTCCTGATCGGCGATATGGAACTCCCCCGGTTCCATGGGGAAGCCCGTCGGCATGACAAGCAGGCGGTTTGAGGCGGAATCCTGATAGTAGGCCTTTTCATCCAGGCCGGCATCTATGAGCAGAACTTCTATTATCACCGCTTTTACGATGGTAAGAATTTGCCCGTCCCGGTCCTGAATCAGGATGAACTCATCGGTGACGGAGTAGAGGGTTCCCTGGAAGGTAGCGTCGCTTTCGGTGGATACTCTGACCCGGGCTCCCACCATATCGGGAAGCGCTTCTATCATTATCTCCTGAAACTGACCGAAAACAGGTACCATACAGATGAGCAGGAGCAACACGATTGAGATTGACCTGATATTTTTCATGACTCCTCCTTTTCTCGTGGAAGATGAAAAACTATATGTAAAGGTTAGAGAATTATGGGAAGGAAGTCAATTATGATAGAAACGTGGTGGTTTGTAATGGCAGGCGGGGTGTTAGTTAAGAGTCCCGGAAAAAACATAAAGCTCATCGGTATCGATCAATGTATCTATATTGAATTTCGATCGAAAAACCTGGGACTCCTCCGCGGCCGATCTCAACTCAATGGATATAGCCTGAGCTTGATTATTATGAACCCTGTTTATTACCCGACTACTCTCACTGTGAGCCACAATGAACCGGCCGCCCTGTACCAGCAGGCGGCTAAGCTTATTCACAAGCCCGATGCGGTCCATGAAATGGGGTAAGGCGGAATAGATAATAGCCACATTCCAACAGGGCGTTGAAAAATCATAGATATTCCCAACCTTAAAATTCAACCTCGGGTCGGAAAACTTCCGTCGTGCCTGTTCTATCATCCTGTTGGAGAGATCGATCCCGGTAATGAAGTCGGCATCGGTCCCGATAAGGTGGGAAGCCATGACTCCTGTACCGCAGGCTATATCCAGCACACGATCTCCGGGCATGATGCTACAGAGTTCGGTGATATAGGTGAGTTTTTCCGGATCATGGGAACAGATATGATCCCAGATATAGGCCTTACTGTTAAAATATTCCAATAAATCCATTTCGGAGATTATCTTTCCATTATTCCCGGTTTGAACCCGCTCTTTTATATCGCTCAAAACTCTCACCTCCTGGCTTCATTTAACCATCATTTTTTTGACACTGTCAAGAGATTGAACGATTGCACTCCTCAAGATGACACAGACTCAAAGCAATACTTTTAAATGGACTCTTTGTATCCTGCTCGATAGCCGTATATTCAACTCTCGATTCAGAACAGGCCGAGAGGATCTCCTGGAAATCAAGATTTCCATCTCCCAGGGCGGCATCGGTGATCTTGGGAGATGAAATGGGGGATTTCAATTTGAAGTCTCGCAGGTGAACCCCCTTAACCAATCCCCTGTTTTCCCGGATTACCGCAGGGGGATTCAGGCCGCTCCGTTGAAGCCAATAGGTATCCAGGACCAAACCTACATATTCGGGGTTAAAACCATTTTTAAGGATATCGAATCCGCAGTTGTTACCAATTGGCAGAAACTCATAATTATGGTGGTGAAAAAGGAGTGATATCCCCTCCTCCTTCAGGCGTCGTCCAATACCATTCAGCTTTTCGGCATAAGCCTTCAGCCCCTCCTCCCCGGCCTTCAGGTGTTTGAAGGAGATTACCGAGACAACACAGTTGGAACATCCAAGCTGATTATGCATTCGAATAGTCCAGTCGAGATCGGATGCGATCTCCTTGAGTTTCATCTGGGTGCTGACAACCTTTAAATCCAGGTCCCGGCAGATCCGGCTGATTGCATGGATGTACCCGGGTGAGAACTTCACCCTTGCCAGCTCCAGCCCGTCTATTCCCAACTCCTTAACTCTTGCCAAAGCATCCTCTGCCGATTTAACCGTTTTCAAATATTTCCGGATGGTAAATGTCTGGAGGGTGAGTTTCACCTTCATGAGGGACTCACCGCAGCTTTGCAAAATTCCTCTATCATATCCTGACTAACTTCACGGTTCCGACAGATTGCCGCATACAGCTCGGCGCTCCTCCGGATTATCCTCTCCTGGTTTTCATAATTAATCCCTATCAAGCCGAACCGGGGACCGTATCCGTCATCCCACTCCATATTATCCAGGAGTGACCAGTGATAGTAGCGCTGCACATCGATGCCATTGTCGATCAGTTTTTTAAGTTCGGCCAGGTGTTCTATTATATACTTCCCCCGCTTCCGATCTTCCGCATCGGGGATGCCGTTTTCGGTTATGAATACGGGTAGTTTATACTGATAGAAAAGCTTCCGGCTGACCTTATAAAGCCCCGGAGGGTAGAGTTCCCACCCCAGATCGTTCTGCTGCTCCCCGGTAAGATTTTCTTCAACATTCACAGAACCGAAAAGCACGGCAGGATTCCAGCTCCACTTTATAATATGCCGGGAGTAGTAGTTGATCCCGATATAATCGCTGAAATACCCTCTAGAGTGGAGATTCTTCACCCGCCCCCCGCCGAGGATCAAGGGTAGTTTGCCGGTCATCATGCTTTTATTGAACATCCCGTGAAAGGCATAATCCATGATGGCCCGGCTGATCCTTGATAGTGGATTTTTCCGATGGGCTTCAAACCAGGCCATGTGGATGGCATAACCTACTTTGGTATCGGTATGACCGGCATTCGCCCGGTGGGTATGAATCAGCTTATAGGCGCCAAGATGGGCCCGGATCATATTCCGGGCGGCCCTGAAGTAACTCATCGTGTCGTCGGTCTTCCCGCCGGGGTATTTATTCTGAATATAGGTATCGTGGGCAAAAACATTCGGTTCATTTATTGTGCAGTATTCGGAGATTATATCACCATACGCCTCTACCACTTTTTCCGTAAACCGCAGGAAGAGGTCAACCGACTCCCTGGAGGTCCACCCGCCCTTCTCCTCCAGCCACTGGGGATGGGAAAAATGGTGGAGTGTAACCAGGGGTTCGATACCGGACCGGATTAAGGTTTCAAACTCGTCGCGGTAGTGGGCAATCCCGTCGGCAGACCACTCCCCCTCCCGGGGTTCAATCCGGCTCCATTCGATACTCATGCGGTAGATTTGGTGGTGATGCTCCGCCATTATCCGGATATCCTCATCATAGCGATTCCAGTGATCCGCCGCTACAATGGGAGAACCATCTCCGGCTATGCGCCCGGCTTCACCCCAATGATACCAGTTACTGTTTACATCCCCCCCTTCGATCTGGGTTGCCGCGGTTGCCGTCCCCAGGAGGAGATTTTCAGGAATTTCATATGGTTTCATCTCGTTCACCTTTTGCAAAATTCATATACAGGGAATTCTTTTCACTTTTTATACTGATTTCATCCGGAGCGAATTCCGTCCGGCCGTAGGGGTTATCATATCGCGGATAATTTCGGATCCCGACCTTTTTTCCCTCATGCTTGAATGGCCCATTCCAGCCGAAATCCAGCCGCCCCTGCCCGGGAGAGAAATAATAACCATTTAGTCCGCGGATCTTTACCTCCGCTTCGGAAATCTGCTTTATGAAGTTTTCGAATGAACCATCCTTCTCTTCCCTTCCCATCTCACAGATCCAGATATTCTTAAGACCCGGAGCAATTAACTCCTTACCGGCCTCATCCCCCTCCTCCTGCCAGTGGCATGGATTACTGGAATAGAGGGCCAGATACCCCTTCCCTTTCCTGGCAAAGACCCATTCATTCTCCTCCCGGATCTCATCAAATTCATTCCGGGGAAGCCAGGCATGGGTAAAACGCATCAACTTTCCCATAATGACCGAAGGAAAAGTAGTACCCTTATAGATAATGATACTGACACTCTTATACTGGAGAGCCCGGGGCATATATCCGTTTCCATGCCAGTAACCATTGGGAGCTGTGCTGCCCAGACCACCGGGGTGTGTGGTAAAACAAACCGCCCGGGGAGCAAGAGAGGCCTGCCAGATATGGTGTTGATCCCCGCCATACCCCTTCCGGTAATCCTGAGCGGTGCTGAGCATATAATCGGGCGTCCGGTAGGTATAGAGATTCCCTTCGGTCATGGCATTTCTCGACAGGTCTTTCCGGAAAAGGAGGGCAAAAAGATTGGTAAGCCCCAGATATTTTCCCAGACCGATCACCTTTTTAAAGGGCAGGAACTCGAGAAAGAATTTATTCTTCCACCAGCCATACTTATCCAAAAGAAGAACCATTCGGTTTATGGTCCGTGGATGGGAGTATCCACCGAAAGAGAGGAGTCCCATGGCGGAGGTCAGGTTCTTTTTACCATATCCCCATTTTTTTGCATCCTTAAATCGGATACTCACCCGCTGCCGGTTAAGGAGTTCCGGACGGCCCGTATCCGCGGCAATATCAAAAAGGACCTCCGGCATTCTATATCTCCCGCTTAAGGCAAAAACGACGGCGCTCATATTATCCTTATTAGCAAATAGCCCCATACCGAAAAGCAGTTTGGATGTGTCTGTTGTCGACTCTTCCAGGGCGGATTTCTTCTCACTTGTATAGGTTCTCCCATGGGTGGATACAAACTGACCATAATAGGAGTTGGCGGCCATATCGTAGAGGAGGAGATCGACTATCATGGCACCACGGGTTTGAAGCGCCTCATCATCGGCAAAGTCTACCAGATTCAGGAGGGCGACAAAGTCTTCATCATAATAGACATTAGAAAGCCATTCGATGAATCCGCTCTTAAATCGGAGTTCCATCCATTTACGGATACGCTTTTCGGCCCGGATGGATTTCTCCAGCCCCTTCATCTCCGAATTGGTAAAAACCTCCTCCGGAAACATCTTTCCAGCCAGATATTCATTGACCGAAAACAGGATATGGTGATTTTCGGTCCAGTAACACATAGAATCGATCCCCGGCTCATCGGGCCAGTATTTAAAATCGAGGATACATCTTTTTGCCGCGGTCAGGAGTTCCGGATCCATCAAGGTGGAACAGGCCAACTGCTTTGCCATCCGGATAATCCCGGAGAGAACAAAGTCGGCACAATCCCGCCGCTCATTGATATACTCGATAGCACCAAAAAGCTTTCCGTAGTGAACAGGTCCCGCCTCTTCGGCGAGACGGATGAGTTCATAGAAAAACCCCTTTACCGTACCGGTTCCGGAATTGGAAAGGCAGAATATAATAAACGCCCGCCTCCTCTCCTCATAACTTTCCGCAAAGGGCTGCCGGGAGTAGGTATCGGGATTGGCTTCCCGGGGATACCCCTCGGGAGGCGGCAGGGTCTCACTCACCTTGAAATCCTGAACCCCGGTCGTTCTGAAAAACTCATGATCAAAGCCACTTGTCTCCGTTTTGGTTTCATTCGACATCCGGCTGCTCCTTTTTTAAAGATTCATACTCAACAGCAGCCAGTATCAGGGAGGCCACACCATAGGGGACATTCCTGCCCTTCTTCACGTATTTATAACCGGGATAGGGTCCTATCCGGAGGCGGTAGGGCATGAAGAACATGGGTATGGTCCAGAGGCTCGTCTCCGTCATATAAACATCTTTCCCCGAGTACTCAAAATTCTCCACAACGGCCTTAAAGGCCTTAACAGCTGGCTCCAGATACTCCTGTCCAAGGATGCCCTCCCGGATCCCCGCCAGCCAGCCGGCGGCTATCAAGGCTGTTGCACTCGATTCCCGGTAGTTGTCTCCCGGTTTATTAAAAACAGTATCAAAATAAAAATCATCACGCTGATATTCAAGGAGGGCAGCACTTACATCCTTCAAATGCTCGGCGCAAGTTTCGCTCAAGGTAAACCTGTACATGAAAGCGAAACTTGCCACCGCCCATCCATTCCCCCGGCCCCAGAATAATTTACGGGGATAGGCCCTATTCAGTCTTTTCCACCAGGAGTGATGATAAAGGCGTGTTTCCTCATCCTGCAGATATCGGGAAAACTGGTCGGGCTGTTTCATGGCGAACTTCATAAGTTCTTCATCACCATAATCCCGTGCGGCGATGGAACCGAAGACTCCCGACATCATAAGAGAATCGATCCAGATACTTTTGGGATAATCCCGTGAATCCCGGCTGTGGCCGTTATGATTGATCAGATCCCCGATCAACCTCGGTTCATTTTTAAGATAGGCAACAGCTGCATCGGTCATCTCCCTATATGGGAGTTCTCCTGTCTTCTGATATAACCGATGAGTGATGAGTGCGGGAGCACAGGTGTCGGACTGATCAACCGTAATGCCCTTTTTATAATGGCTGTCGGCATATCTTTTATAGTATTTAAAATATCGCTCTTCATTGATAAGGGAATCGAGTTCAGAAAGGCTGTACATAACCAAAGCCTCACCCCAGCTCCAATTCATCTTTTCGGGGTCATTCTGACGGCAGTAGGTATCCGCCATTCTAATAATTTTTTCAATTTCACTCATACCTGGGCTTCATCCTTGTTGTAGGAGAGGATCTCTTTTTCGTTATAACGGCTCATGATCAGGATTCCCAGGCCAGATAGAACCGCACCGAATATTACGGCAACCCGAATTCCCATATCATTCCCCGCATCCTTCCCCAAAAGCAGAAAAGATGTGAAGAGAATAGTCGCAAGGCTCCCGCCGATTTTTGCAAACATACCATTAACGGCCATATACATGCCGGAATGGTCTTCACCACTTTTATGAAGATCCCAGGCAGCGCAGTCAGCTGTAATAACCTGAGGCAGGATCCCGAAGGCAGCCTGTGAAAAAGGAGCAAAGAGTACGACAGCCCCGAGAAAAAACCAACTGTTGATTCCCCATAGCCCTAGTACACTTATAGAGAGGAAGGTCAGCATGAAGAGAAAATAACCCAGCTGCATTACCTTTTTCTTGCCCTTTGTTTTAGACAGTTTATTGATGAGGGGATAGGAGGCCAGAGTGAGCACACCAATCACCGTGGTCAGGGGCCCCTGAACACCGGCCTCTTTTAAGGCCAGAACGGTTATGAAGTAGACAAGACCCGACTCAAACATGGTTGTTGCCAGGGTGTAACCCACATTACTCATAAGGTAAAGCCGGAAATTACCGTTTTTCACAACCTTTTTCAGTGCGGGAATTAAAGGAACATTTATCTTTTTCTCATGCCGGCTTACGAATTTCCGTTCATCGAAGTAAAGGGCGGGGACGAGCAGGCAGATGGTTCCCAGGGCAGCGACCAGGATGAAGGAGGTACGGACAGCAATGATCTTTTCCATTCCGAAGCTGCTTTGAAACACACCCCAAAGACTTGATGAGAAGGAGACTATCAGGAATCCGACAAACCAGAAGGCACTGGAAATGGTTCCCAGATCTACCTTATCTTCGGATGTTTTTGCTATCTCGACCATGAGTGAATAGAAGGGTATGGCATAAAATGTAAAGGCGGTGGCGCTTAATACCATGGAGACGGCAAGCCAGACGATATTCCAGGTACTTATCCCGTCGGTAACCGGTACGAAAAAGGGTAAGAGGTAGGAGGCGGCGAAGGGTATGGCTGCTATACGCATGAAGGGTGTACGCTTCCCCTTTTTGAACCGGCTGTTGTCGCTGATAGAAGCAATTACAGGATCGATGAATGCGTCAAAAAGCCTTCCGACCGAAAGGATGATCCCCAATACGGTGAGTCCGATAACGATAGAGGTCTGGGGAACCAGATAGGGGATCCCCGCATCTTTGGGCGGAAAGAAAAAATAAACCAGAAAGAGCATATGGATTACGGTTATTAAGGATATTCCCAGGTTCCCCATGGAGTATATCAATTTTTCCTTCAAGGTTAATTTGTTCATCAAATCCATCCTTTACAAGAATCTCCGAGATAAAACTCGTAAAACTCATATCGTTTTTTGCGTTTTCCTAACTATAACACCGGATCTTCTATCTGTACATAAATTATTTATTGATTTGTATTAATAATATAACCGTCAAGAATGAGATCGAGACATTGAAGCAGTTTCTCCCTCTGCCCCGCCTCATCGTACTCCATGAGCTCCTGAAAAATACCAAGGAAGATGATCCTGAAAGTGGGAAGATCGAACTCCCTCAGCCGCCCCTCGGAGAAGGCTGTTCTGAGGAGAGAGAAGGTATTCTCCCAGTTGATCTCGAACTGATGAAGGATCTCATGATAGGCATCCGGATAGATGACCCGAATACTATCAATATGACTGAATTCTATTTGCAGTGGGGGGAAAAGGGTTATAGTCTGCCGGATCTTTTCGATGATATCCAATTCCTCATTTTTAATAATGAGGGCTTCCTGTTTTTTCAAAGAGGAAAAAAAATGGTCCACAGTGAGCATAAGGATCTGCTCCTTATTGCCGTACTTCTCGTAGATAGTCCTCTTGCTAATCCGAATGGCGGAGGCAACCTCATCCAGAGTGAATTTTATCCCCCTGCGGTTAAACTGATCAATGACGGTATCAAAAAATAACTGATCGGACATTTTTTCTCCTCGATTGTTGGAAAGAAGCAAAACTAAAAAAGTGTTTATAGTTTTCATTTGGATATTAGCATGGTTGACCGGGGATCGCAAGAAACGATCACAGGGAAATCCGGAACAGTCATCGGTTGTCGTTTGGTTCAACCTTTCCATTTGTATAATACTATTATATATTGTTTTTAATATGTTGACATTTAAATCTATATAGGTTAATGTTTATATATAATATTTTATAGATAAAGAGGTCAACAATGAATAACTTGTTAATTATAGGCGGCGTGGCCGCCGGAGCCACAGCAGCAGCAAGGGCCAGAAGAATGGATCCCGATTTGAATATTACAATATTGGAAGCAGGGGTGGACGTATCTTTTGCTAACTGCGGCCTCCCCTACTATATCGCCGGAGATATAAAATCACGGTCCCAACTAATCCTTCAGAGTCCTGAAAGCTTTCACTCCCAGTATAATGTGAAGGTAGAAACCCTGACCGAAGCAATAGAGATAAACAGGGACGCCAAAATGGTTAAAGCTCTGCACAAGGCCAGTGGCGAAGAGCGGGAATACCCCTATGATAAGCTCATCCTCGCCCAGGGTGGAAAACCGTTTATTCCCGGGATGGCGGGTGTTGAGAAAGATCATGTATTCTCCCTCTGGACCCTGGATGATATGGATAAGATCGATAGTTTTATAACCGGAAAAAGCCCCCGAAAAGCAGTCGTTGTGGGCGGTGGATTCATTGGACTTGAGATGGTAGAAGCGCTTACCAAGCGTGGAATGGAAGTCAGCGTCATAGAGATGGCCTCCCACGTGATGCCCCTCCTGGAACCGGAGATTGCGGCATCGATTCAGGAGGAGATGGAAGCCCGTTCCGCACATCTCTATGCCGGAAAAGCCGTTACAGCCATAAAGGATAGAAGCGTTACCCTGAATGATGGATCGGAGGTGGAAGCGGATATGGTTCTTCTCTCTGTAGGCGTAAGACCAACCCTGAAGCTGGCACAGGATGCCGGCCTTGAATTAGGACCATCCGGAGGACTCCTTGTCGATCAGAATCTAAGGACAAGTGATGCCTCCATTTTTGCCGGCGGGGATATGGCAGAAATCAACCATAAGGTTCTGAATAAAACCGTACGAATTCCCCTGGCAGGCCCCGCCAACAGGCAGGGGAGAATTGCCGCGAATAACGCAATTTCAGACAAAACCATGGCTTACCGGGGTTCTCAGGGAACCTCCATCGTAAGATTCTTTGATACCGTTGCCGGAAGCACAGGTGTAACCATCAAGCAGGCGGAAGAAGCCGGTTTAAATCCGGAGACTATAGTTATCCGCAAGGAGAATCATGTGGGCTATTACCCAGGTGGTAAAATGATGACCATCATGCTGATCTATCAAAAAGAGTCGGGAAAACTCTTGGGCGCCCAGGTATCCGGAGAAGCCGGTGTCGATAGACGGCTCGATGTTCTTGCTACAGCAATATATGCCAAACTGACGGTAGCCGATCTTTCGGAGCTGGATCTGGCCTATGCCCCCCCTTTTGGTTCTGCAAACGATCCTGTGAATATTGCCGGTTTCGCCGCTCAGAACAGAATGTCCGGATATAGTCCTGTTGTCACAGCCGCTGAACTGGAAAAGAGTATCGGTAATGAAGGTGTTATCCTTCTGGATATAAGGGATGTGTTCACCTTTCGAAAGGGACATGTGGAAGGCTCGGTGAATCTGGCAGCAGAACAGGTAAATGAGAAACTTTCCAGTACCGATAAATCCACACCCATATTTGTCTGTGACGATACAGGAAAGGTTGCCCACAGGCTTGCGCGGTCCCTCATCCTTGCGGGTTTTGAAAATGTGAAGTACATCTCCGGTGGTTACCAGAGTCTGGAACGGTACCAGAGGGCCGAAGGATTCAACTTCCTTGCCATAAACATGACGCCCGTGGAGAAAAAGAGTATAGACGAAGAGGAGAGAACTGTTCAGGAAGAAACCGTGATGGAAAAAGAGACGGCCGAATCAACAGGAACCCTCGTTGTGGATGTACGCTCCCCCGAAGAGTACAGAATGGGAGCTTATCCCGGGGCTGTTAATGTCCCCCTGGATGAGATAACTAATCGCATTGAGGAATTGGGAGATAAGGACCGTGAACTAATCCTTTACTGTGCCTCCGGAGCCAGAAGTGCCTATGGACTTCGTCTCCTGAAACAGAGTGGATTTACCAATCTGACAAATGGCGGCGGCCTTATGCAGATGATGGCCCAGGCAGTATAAAACAGACGAAAAGAACTATAGTTTCCCTCTTAAGCATCTGAATAGAAGCTTAAGAGGGGGTTTATTCCATCTTTTCTATTTCTTTATTGGTGCGTTTTCAGACTCTGCTGATGTATGAAGAGGCCTCAAATAGAAGCTCAATTCCACCATACTTCTCAGACAGAATAATAAACCTTAATGAAATTCGTTATAGAAACAGTCAAAGGTAATCCCCATTTTAATTTTCCGAACAAGTTTGCACTCTGATTTTCGATCCACTATACTTGAAGGAGAATCTGATTTTATCAGGATTTGAAAAGGTCTATTATAAATGACATATAATTCCAGTGATATTCAGCACGGAATATGCAAAAAAGGCTCACAATATAAGTATCGCTCAACAGGTGTAGCCCTATCTATAATCCTGTTACTCCTCTTAACCAACAGTAACAGTCTCCTCCTGGCAGAAGATCAGTCTGCCCCTTTGCCCCCTTCTGATTCCATCCTTGTCGGTGTGGAATACGGGTACCCCCCCTACAGTATGGTAGACAGCCATGGTACAGCCCGCGGCTTTTCTGTGGAACTTATCCAGGCCAGCCTGGAGGTTATGGGAAAAAAGGCTGTTTTTCAGGTGGATTCCTGGGAGATCGTTAAACAGGCTTTGGAAGAAAAAACCATCCAGGCTCTCCCCCTTGTCGGGAGGACACCCGAAAGGGAGAGTATTTTTGATTTCACCTTCCCCTACCTGACAAGGTATGGAACCATTGTTGTACCGGAGGGCCGCCCGATACCGGAGAATTTCGAGGAGCTGGCAGGACTCAGGGTCGGGGTAATGGAAGGTGACAATGCTGAAGAGTATGTGCGAAGGCAGACAACCCCTATCAATCTAATAACAACAAAGACGTTCCAGGAGGCCCTTGAACTATTATCAGCAGAAAAACTGGATGCCGTGGTCATGCAGCGCCTCCTTGCGATTCAGCTTAAAACAGAAATGGGCCTGGAAAACCTGAAAATCGGGAACCTGATCCTCGACGACTTCAAACAATCCTTTTGTTTTGCCGTGGCCGAAGGGGATGATGAACTCCTGGCCATCCTGAATGAGGGCCTAGCTTTGTCTATGGCTAACGGGACCTTCGACCGCCTCCAGGAAAAATGGTTTACCAATATAGAAACAAGTAGAGTAAGGGATACCCACCTGATCATTGGGGGAGATGACTCCTTTCCTCCCTATGAATTCCTGGATGAGAATGGCCAGCCGACTGGATACAATGTGGATCTGACCCGAGCCATCGCTCAGGAAATGGGTTTGGACATAGAGATCAGACTGGGCCCCTGGAATCAAATATACAAAGAGTTGCTGCGGGGAGAGATTGACCTGGTTCAAGGCCTTTACTATTCAACAGGAAGGGATAAAACATTCTCCTTTTCACCTCCCTACACGGTCATGGATCATGTCCTTGTCCGGAGGAGGGACAGCAAGCCGATTATTGAGTTCTCTGAGCTGAAAACCGGGACCATTCTGGTCATGAAAGGGAATATAACTCATGAGTATCTGACAAAACAAGGGTATTCAGATAATTTAATCCTGACACAAAACCAGGAAGAAGCTCTTCTTCGTTTATCGGCCGGAGAGGCTGATTTTGCCCTGATATCCCGTAATTCCTCCTTGTTTTGGATAGAAAAATTAAATTTGAAAAACCTTGTTTCGGATCCGGAATCCATATTATCAAGTGAATACAATTACGGTGCCCTCGATGAAAATTACAGGCTTCTGCTTCCCTTCTCCCAGGGATTATCACTCCTTAAGTCCAACGGTATATATCATGAAATCACAAAGAAATGGCTGGGAATCTATGAGAAAGGAGCAGCAATTTCAACAAGGACCCTTATAAAACTATTCTTGATTGTGGCACTTCCTATCCTGTTGATGGGTCTGGCTGTGGCGTTCTGGATGAAATCTTTGAAAACCCAGGTTGCAAAAAGGACCATAGAGCTTCTGGAGATTACAGAGGAGCTGGGAGAAAGTGAAGAGAAATTCAGACGGCTTCATGAAAACTCGGGGATGGGTGTGGGCTACTACACGGTGGAGGGAATTGTTATTTCCTATAACCATCTGGCCGCACAATACATGAACGGTTCTCCGGAGGAATTTGTCGGAAAATCTCTTTCTGATCTATTTCCTCCTGAAGAAGCTGCTGTTTATAAAGAGAGACTAGCATTATCGGCACTCTCAGAGAAACCAATGGTCTATGAGGACAAAATAATTTTTAGTTCTGAAACTATCTGGTTTTTGAGTACGTACTCCAGGATAGAAGGTTCAAATGGGAGTATTATAGGAATCCAGATCCTCGCCCAGGATATAACCGACCGAAAATTGAATGAGAACCGAATACGGGAAAGTGAAGCAAAATACAGTTCTCTTTTTAACACTATGATTGAAGGATTCGCTTTACATGAGATCATCCTAGATGATGCGGGCAATCCTGTTGATTACCGGTTCCTGGAAATAAATCCAGCCTTTGAACGATTAACCGGACTAAAAAAAACCGAAATTATTGGAAAAACGGTCTTATCAGTCCTGCCGGAAACAGAACCTATCTGGATTGAAAATTACGGCAAAGTCGCCCTTACTGGTGAACCCATGAATTTTGAAAACTACTCAGCCCCTCTGGATCGCTACTATGATATCTTCGCCTTCAGCCCTGCAAAAAACCAATTTGCCGTTCTATTTTTTGATATTACCAAACGTAAACTGGCTGAAGCCAGAATTTCTGAAGAACGAGAGCAACTTACTGTAACCCTGAGAAGTATTGGCGATGGCGTAATTACAACAGATATTCAAGGGAATATTGTCCTGGTAAACCGGGTTGCTGAAGAACTCTGCGGCTGGAGTCAAAAAGAGGCGGCAGGAAAGCCCCTTTCTGAGGTTTTCAATTTAATAAATGAAAATACACGCGAACCTCATGAAAATCCTGTAAAAAAGGTGCTCACTACAGGAGAGATTATCGAATTGTCCAATCATACCCTGTTAATAGCCAGGGATGGAACAGAAAGGATTATAGCCGACAGTGGTGCTCCTATAAAAGATAAAAACAGTAAAACAATCGGTGTGGTCCTTGTCTTTCGTGATATGACAGAGAAGAGCAGACTCCAGGAAAAACTCCAGCGGATCGACAAACTGGATTCGATTGGAGTCCTGGCGGGAGGGATCGCCCATGATTTCAACAATCTTCTGGGAGGATTATTCGGCTATATTACAATGGCTCAGGAGAGTAACACAGAAATAAATGATGTAACGGTTAACCTTGAAAAAGCCATGACTATATATGACAGGGCAAAGGATCTAACCCGGCAAATACTTACTTTTTCAAAGGATGGAAAACCTAAAAGAGAAACAGGGAATTTAGGAAAACTTATTTTTAAAAACTCGGCTTTTGTCCTCGCAGGCTCGAATATAAGCTGTGATTACGAAATCGATGAGGATCTCTGGCTTTGTGATTTTGATAAAAATCAGATAGGTCAGGTTATAGATAACCTCCTAATCAATGCCAAGCAGGCAATGCCTTCCGGAGGGACAATCAGCATTAAGGCAAACAATGTCTTTCTAGACCGGGGAAAAGAGGCCCTCCTGACTATAGGGAAGTACGTTAAAATAGAAATCAAGGACCCGGGAACAGGAATTCCTCCGGAATTGATGTCCAAAATATTCGATCCCTTTTTTACAACCAAAGAAAAAGGTAACGGGTTAGGATTAGCCACCTGTTATTCCATCATCCAGAAACATGAAGGACATATAGATGTAGAATCAAAGCCGGGAAAAGGGACAGCCTTTCAAATCTATCTTCCTGCAGGGCAACAAAAGTCTGAAAATGAAGAAATTTTAAAACCTGCATTACACAACGGCTCCGGTTCTGTACTATTAATGGATGATGAAGATTTCATCAGGGAAGTGGTTGGCATGAGGCTTAAAACGATGGGGTACACGATTATTGAAGCACAGGATGGTCAGGAAGCTCTTGCAAGATGCAAAGAGAAGTCGGAAAAAGGGGGGTCCTTCTCCTTCGCCCTTTTCGATTTAACCATACCCGGAGCCATGGGAGGGAAAGACGCTATTATGGAACTTCGGAAAATTTTTCCGGAAATACCGGTGTTTGCCTCAAGCGGTTATTCAGAAGATCCAATCATGGCAAACCCGCGGGATTTCGGGTTTACCGATAGCATAAGAAAACCCTTCAGGGCAACAGAATTGTCAGAAATGCTGAATAAATATTTAGGGTCAAATAGGTAGCGTCACAACCAGGAAACCGTTTATCACAGAAGCAAAGGAAATTAGCAATAAAAAAAGACCGCCCCGAAAATAATCCAGGACGATCTCATATTGACAACTTATATTTATGAAAATGTTACTTTAATAGGCTTTGTCGTAAATTTCTTTCTGCTCTTCCTGAGCCGCAATAATTTCCGAGTCACGCTGTTTTGTTACAAGACTTACAATAAGAAAGACTATGGTATTAATGATAATGCAAAATAGTCCCGAATGAAGTCCAAAGGGGACACTCAACGGAGTGAAGGTAAAAATGCATAACAAGATGACTCCGGTTAACAAACCGGCAATAGCCCCGGAGGATGTAGATTTTTTCCAGAAAAGGATTCCTGCTGTTGGTACAAAAACCTGGGCTGTGCCACTTAAGGCCACAAGACCAACATTAACAAGCAATCCTGGAATGAAAACAGACATGAAATAGGCAATCAGGGCAAAAACAAGAATAGCAATTCGTCCGACCCAGACAAGACCTTTCTGATCCATATTTTTGTTTATGAATCTCTGATGAAAATCAACCGTATATACAGCCGACATGGAATGGATCTGAGAGTTAGCCGAAGACATGGCCGCGGCCGCGCCACCGGCACAAACAAGACTGGCCAGAGCAAAAGGAGCATATTTAAAAAGCATGATGGGAAGAATTCTATCAGGCCTGTCTACACCACCAGCTTCCAGGACCATACCCGTGTTTCCCAACAGCATGGAACCAACATAGGCAATAGCGGCAAAGCCAAGAAGGAAGGGCATAAGGTTGAAAAGTTTTGAAGATTTTACAGAGTACATCCTTGTCCACAACTGTGGTCCCATGAATGCACCAATGGGAACCATGATAAACATGGAAATCCAGAGGCCATAACCATGAACGCCCTGCGGTCCGGGCAATGTTAATGACTCGGGGGCTGTTGCTCTGAGAACCTTAAAAAGTTCTGAGGTTCCACCAACCTTGGCTGCAATAAAAAATCCGCCAAAGATCATTCCAAAGAAAAGGAGGACACCATAAAATATATCTGTCCAGGCAACGGCTCTAAGTCCACCGGCCCATACATAAATTACAATGATAGCATAGAAAAACAGGCCTCCCACTTTCCAGGGAATCAGTCCGCCGGATGCTACCTCTATTAAATAAGCACCACCGGTCAGCTGTATCTGAAGATAGGGAAGTGTAAAAAGGAGCATGATAACCCCGACTATGGTGGCGAGAGGACCTGAGCCATAGAGTTTTCTGAAAAAATCACTGGGTGTTATCAGATTATTCTTTTTTCCATAGAACCAAATCCTTTTTCCAATAACATAATAGAGAACACCAAAGAGTATGTTCCAGGCAATAGCCGTCCAGTAGACAGGACCTCTTGTATAAAAATAAGAGGGTGCTCCCAGGAATGCGAATGAAGACCACCAGGTTGCCGCAACAGTAAAGAATACGGCCAGAGACCCCATAGCACGCCCTTGTACGAAAAAATCTTCGGTTGTCGGCAGGGATTTTTTATTGGCAATCCCCCCCATTACCAGAGGAATAAACATAAAAAGTCCCAGAATTGATAAAGCAATTGCACCTTCCATTATTCGTCACCCTCCCCTTCTACAAAATCTTTTCCTTTGCCCCAGTTTAATTTATAGGCAACAAACATGATGGTACACATAACCGCCCATATGATCAGAACAAACCCGTATATAAAGGGCATCCCGAAGATTATGGGGTCGATGCGGTTAATAAAGAAAATTCCAGGGAACTCTATGAGCATGAAACACACTATGATCATGGCCCAGAAGACTTTCTTCATCGGATAGCTTTTCTGCTTTTCGGACATTAAACTTCTCCTTGTTTTTCAGGGATAAAATCCCTTTAATTAATGAATATTCACATATATCAAGAGCAGGAAGCATGCCAAAAAACGAAGTAAAGATAAATCAGATTAAATCTTTAGAGGATAGATAGTTATATTATATATTATTACTATGAGTAAATTCTCAAACAATTCCACCATAACAAAAGTAATAGAATTCAGTGAAATGGATTTTTAAAATATAACTTTGGTTATATTCATATCCGCCTTTTAGCCATCCTTTTACTCAAGGCAGGCTGACTTATACCAAGCAGCCTTGCAGCCGAAGAGATGTTCCCTTCCGAGCGCGCCAGGGCTTCATCAACTAAAATATCTGCCCATAATTTCAAATCCGGCAACTCTTCAGGAAAGATCGGTAAGGAGCTGGAATTACTTTTCATCAGTGTTTCATCAGTTAAACCATCATCACCTGAACCAAATAATTTACTACCCCCCTGACTGCCGACAGCCCGGTTGATTATTGTCATAAGTTCACGGACATTACCCGGCAGTTCCTTATCATAAAAAGAGTGAATAAAAGAAGGGCTTATCTCCGGGGGCGTTATATTCAGTTCGGATGCTGTCAATTTAACAAAATGATGAATCAGGAGGGGGATATCATCCGGACGATCGCGCAGTGGCGGAAGCATGACTTCATGAGAAGATAAGCGAAAGTAGAGGTCCCGCCTGAAACTCCCCTCCTCTATTTTTGTTTCAAGCTCACAGTTTGTTGCGGCAACAATTCGACAGGAAGCCCTCTTAAGGGTATCCGAACCAAGAGCATAATATTCACTCTTTTCCAGGAGTCTAAGTAGTTTTATCTGATTTGCCGGAGACAGATCCCCGATTTCATCCAGGAAGAGGGTTCCACCAGCCGCTTTCTCAATAAGGCCGGGACGACTGCTGTCTGCGCCCGAATAAGCACCTCTCCTGTGCCCAAAAAGTGTATCGGAAAACATGACATCGTCCAAACCTGCCGCATTGATACAGATAAATTCACCAGGTCTGCCTGAAACCTTATGTATCGCTTCGGCAACAAGTTCCTTACCTGTCCCTGTTTCCCCCCGGATAAGGATAGTCTGCCCCGAGGGGCTTATGACGGTCAGATATCGAAAAATGGAGAACATCGCCCGGTCCTCGGTCAGTATTGAATCAAAGGCCGGATGAGCCGGAAAATCATCACGGAGGATACTCCTCTTCAGCAGCCGATTCTCTTCTTCGAGCTCACTGAAGTTCAATGCCGTTTTGACCGACGACAGGAGCTTACTATTCTCAATGGCTTTCACCAGATAATCAGACGCCCCCCGTTTCATGCACTCCACAGCTGTCGAGAGCTCATTCACCCCGGTTATTATAGTAACGGGAAGATCCGGATAGAGTTCTTTAACTTCCTGAAGGACAACCTCTCCGGATTTATAGGGCATGGTAAGGTCTAAAAGAACAAGGGAGGGTTTGGTTGTCGAAACCATACGGTAGACTTCCCTGCTATCCTCACAAACCTGAAGATTGTTAATCCCGGCAGAACGGAGAACAGCGGAAAGAGACTTTAAAATATAGGGTTCATCATCAACGATTAACACAGGTCTTTCAGGGTATCTGAACGTCATTGTATTTCCTTTTTTGCAGTTGGCCCCGTTGAAGGCAGGCAAATTCTGACTGTCGTACCTTCCCCCGGCTTCGAAAAATATACCATAGAACCATGATGCTCATCGATAATACTCTTTGAAATACTTAAACCAATCCCTGTACCACCGGATTCTCTCTTTGTTGTAAAGAAGGGATCAAAAATACGCTTCAGATACCGGGATTCTATGCCACAGCCGGTATCACGGATAATAATTTGTACCTCATCACCATTTTTCATCAATGTTTGAATAGAGATACTTTGATCTTTTTCTTTTAACGACTGAACACCATTCTGGATTAGATTGATAAATACCTGCTCAAGCCGCTGTGCGTTTCCATATACAGGGAGGAGGGATTTATTCAAATCCAGAGAGAAATTATCTGTTGCCTTCTGTATCATATTTGAGCAAAGATTAACAGAAGATTCCAGAATCAAATTTATATTCACATCTGACCACGGTTCTAAAGAATTATCCCGGGAGAGGGTTTTCAGATCATTCACAATCTTTCCTATCCGCCTCGCCCCTTCGGTCATTCCAAGGATATACTCTGGAACAAGAGCTTTTATCTCCGAAAAGTTCATCCCCCTGACTATAAAATCCCCATTATCCTTGTAGTAATCCTGAAGAACGGGAACAAGCTCTTCCCAGACATCCTGAAGTAAACCGGTATTAGATAGAATAAACTGATTGGGATTATTAATTTCATGTGCCACACCGGAAACAAGAACACCCAGAGAGGCAAGTTTATCTGCCTGAATCAACTGTTCCTTCTGCAGAGCTGCTTTTCTTTCCGCATTCTTCCTGTTGGTGATATCCACTCCCGTGATAAGGACCTTACCCGGCTCCTCATATAAAACCTGGCTATCTGAGAAGAGGATTGTTCTATAACAGCCTTTTGCATCAACTAAATCAAAATCATGGGCAAAATTTAATATTGAGGTAAATGCCTCGTTGACCATTTCCCTCAACTTGTCAGTCTGATCCTCCTTAAATATCTCAAACAAGGACTTCCCATTAAATGCCTCAAGCTCAAACCCAAGAACCCGCATGAAAGAGTGATTTGTTCCTGAAATCACACCCTGTTTATCCAGGATAATCCTGACACCCATACTCTCTTCATACAGATATCGATACCTTTTCTCTGAATGAATCAGGTCAACTCTACTTTTCTGAAGTTCATCGATCATCACTTCGAATCCTATCAGAATCTCCCGTTCATCCGAGTTTTTAGAAAAGGCCTCCATAGGAATCTGAGGAGGATTTTCCGGATCTAAAGCAATATCTTTGAAACTTTTTAAAAGGAACTGAAAACACTTAACGAGGGGCATCATATAAATAATGATTAAAATGTAGACGAGAGAAAAACCGATAATAATTATCAGGAGGGGTCCGAAAAGGTACTCACGAAAGAGTTTGTCAATGTCATTAAAAAACATACCGGTGCCGATATAGCAACCGAGCTCGGGGATACCTTTAACATAGGAAAGCTTTTCACCTGGATTATCCGATCCGGGAGGAGGATAATGATAGGAAACGAACCCATCCCCCGAAGGGTTTCGGGCAGTATCGATCAGATTATGAATAAACTTTTTTCCGTAGGAATCCTGAAGTTCAAGCTGGTTGGTTCCCTGCAGCCAGGGTTCTAAAGGCTGAACAAGCATAATCCCGTCATAGGAGCTCATGAAAATATAATTATCCATGGTTTCACTCTTATATGTCATCCTTTCAACAAGGGTGGCAACCTCCACCAGCGCGTCTTCCTGTGATAGCTCCCCCGCCTTTTTTTTCTCAAGGATAGGAGCAACCGTGTTCAAGCTCATCTCCACCTGCCGTTTAAGTTCCCTCTTTCGAAACTCAATCAGATTGTTTCGGTAATTCTGAGCGAGATAAAAAAGTATGAACAACATAGTGATAAAAAGGAGGACAACCGAGAGGCCTGTTCTCATTTTAGTTCTGTTAAATGATTTTAAAAATACGATACGCTTCATAGAACTTCTACACCTTCCGACGGCATGATAACATGATTTACTCTTGAAATAACACTAAAATCCAAATGATAACCAGGTCCTGCCTCTCCTGTCCGTCAGGAGTTTAAATACAACTGCCCTTTCTCTATCGTACTGGAATCAGCCGACCATTCCCTGTTATAATCCAAACATGCCTAAGGCCACAACGACAGCTGAAGACCTGCTAAAAAAACATTGGGGATATAAAAAATTCCGCCCCCTTCAGAAGGAGGCCGTTACCGACCTGACCGAAGGGAGGGACACCCTGGTCCTCATGCCCACAGGCGGCGGTAAATCCCTCTGCTTTCAGCTGCCCGCCCTCCTGAGGGAAGGGACGGCTCTGGTTATTTCACCTCTGATCTCCCTGATGAAAGATCAGGTCGATTCGCTGAACGACATGGGGATCCCCGCGACGAGGATCGATTCATCCCTCACCCCGGCAGAGTATGGCGAAGCAAGAAATGGCCTGCGAAAAGGAAATATTAAACTCCTCTACCTCTCCCCGGAGAAGGTATTGAGTCCCGGTTTTCCGGAGATTGCAGGAGAAATCAACATCTCACTCATAGCGATAGATGAAGCCCACTGTGTGAGTATGTGGGGACATGATTTCAGGCAGGAGTATAGAAAACTGAAATCCCTTCGAAAGATGTTTCCCGGAGTGCCCATGGGGGCCTTTACGGCCACGGCCACCCTCCAGGTCAGGGAAGATATATCCAAACAACTCTCCTTAAAAAAGCATGGCGAGTATATTGGCTCCTTCGACAGGCCGAACCTGACCTACCGGGTTATCCGGCGGAACAAACTTGAAACTCAGCTTGATGAGGTCCTGAACCGGCATAAAAAAGAGTCGGGAATCATCTATTGTATAAGCCGGAAGGATACCGAAAAATGGGCGGTAAAGCTTGCTGCCCGGGGAATACGGGTTAAAGCCTACCATGCGGGACTGCCGGATGAAAAAAGGAAAAAAGTTCAGGAGAATTTCATTCGGGATAAAATACAGGTAGTGACAGCGACTATCGCCTTTGGCATGGGGATCGATAAATCCAATATCCGCTTTGTAGTCCACACGGGGATGCCGAAATCCCTGGAGAACTATCAGCAGGAGACCGGACGAGGAGGACGTGACGGCCTGCCTTGCGAATGTGTACTCTTCCATTCAGGGCAGGATCTCATGCTCTGGCGACGAATACTGGATAACCCGCCTGCGGATAATCCTGCCGAGCAGAAGCTCCGCGCCATGGCCTCCTACTGCTCCTCGGTGGCCTGCCGCCATCGGGCACTTTTGGACTATTTTCATGAACCAAATAACATGAAGGAGTGCGGTGCCTGCGATGTGTGCCTGGGAGAGTTGCCCACAGAACCTGAGGCCCTGATCATCTCCCAGAAGATAATATCCTGTGTGGCAAGAGTCCAGGAGAGGTTTGGGGGAGAGTATATCGCTCAAATTTTAACCGGCTCAAAGCAGCAGCGGATCCTTGAAAACGGACATGACGCCCTCTCCACCTGGGGGATTCTGGAAGAACACCCCAAGACCGAAGTTCGAAACTGGACGGAGCAGTTGATATCCGGAGGATACCTGGAAAGACGGGGAGAGTTCAACGTCCTGGGAATTACCCCGACCGGAAGGCTCGTCCTGCGAGGGGAAGAGACACCGCTCCTGATAAAGGCCAAAAAACAGACCATTAAAGCAACCAAACTAGAACTGGAATCCTGGGACGGGATAGACGAAGAGCTTTATATAAAACTGAAAGAGGTTCGCCGCTCCCTGGCTGACCAGTCGGGTCTCCCTGCCTTCATGGTTTTCTCCGATGCCTCCCTCCGGGATATGGCAAGAAAAAAACCGGCCAGTAGGGATGCTTTCTTAAATATTCACGGGGTTGGAGAAAAAAAATGGGAGAAATACGGCGAGGCCTTTCTGAATCTCTTCCTTGATTATTAGAGATCACCAGCCGGTTTCCGGTATCAAATCAGCGCAAGGGTTATTCCCCTCGGAATGGATCTCTAGGATGAAAATCACCCCTGAATCTCGCGCCCCTGCTTCCTGAAAGCGGCAGGGCCCATCCCTGAATATTTCTTGAACTGGGCGGAAAATTCATACTGGGTCTTATACCCCAGCTGATAGGCAATATCAAAGATGGGAAAATTCGTGGTCCTCAGGAGTTGCGCCCCCTTTTCGATCCGCTGTGTTATGGCAAAGGCGGCAGGGGCGAACTGAGTCTTCTCCTTGAAGGCCTTGCGAAACCACTCATAACCGACATTCTGCTCCCGGCAGAAATCTTTCACATTTACACGCCGACCGGGCTCATGGGTTACGGCTTCACAGAAAGTTCCAAGAACATCACGGACGGGTTCGATATTGATCAACTCCTGAATGGCCTGCAGTTCGTCAGACATGAAAGGGAGGATCTCCCGGTCATCGAAACTACTCATTTTCAGGGCCAGATTATAAAACTGCTTGATAATTCTACGCTTCTGGTTTTCATTCTCCACCCTTGCAACAATCATCTTTTCCGAGTTGATGATCCCCATAACCTTAAGGGAGTTGTACATATGCTTCCCCAGGGCGATGAACCCCTCAAACCACCCCTCATCCGAGTCGATGAAGGTTGAGTGAATCTCATCCGGAAGCCTTTGAAAAACCATCCCTTCCGAGAGAGTATGCACGGTTCCATCCTTCTTTATATAGCGCCCCTGCCCCCGGAGAACATAGACAAGGGCATAGTGATCGACCGCACGGTCAACAAAATCCGCACCAGGCCCTTTGCGTATAAAACCGGCACCAAAGGTCTCCCGGTTTCCTGCCGTCCCGATACTTCGCAAATTGAGCATGGTGGGAATATTATCCACTCCGGGGAACTTTTCGGCTATCGAATAAATACCATTTAACATATCTTTTATACCATATACGGTATTCAGATCGAAAGCAAGATCCGTCACAATGAGTATAATTATGATAAATTTAATCAGGAGGAATCTATGAGTACAAATTTCTGGGAATTACCCGAGCTTACACATATAAACAAACTCCCGGCCCGGTCGGTTTTAACCCCCCTGACCGCAGAAGGTCAAAAGGGTGATGAATCACCATGGAAGCTGAAACTGGATGGCCAATGGGATTTCAATATCTTTCCAAGCCCCGAAGAGGCCAAGGCAAAGCTTAATGATAAACTAACCGATACAATTACAGTTCCGGGAAACTGGACCCTGCAGGATAAGGGTGACCCACCAATCTATACAAATGTTCAGATGCCCTGGAAAAACAATCCTCCCCTGGTTCCAGAAGATAATCCCAGCGGAATCTATGGAACACGTTTTTCTCTTCCTGAAAACTGGACAAGCCGAAGAACCATCTTTCATATTGGAGGTTTCGAGAGCTACCTTGAATTATATGTAAATGGGAAATTCTGCGGGATGGCCAAGGATTCCCGTCTTCCTTCCGAGTTTGATATCACCCCCCTTCTGTTGGCGGGAGAAAATGAGATCAAAGCGCTGGTCGTTCGCTGGTCAGACTCAAGCTATGTGGAAGATCAGGACCACTGGTGGATGGCCGGTATTCACCGGTCGGTTTTTCTTCACTCGTATAACGATATTCATATCGAGGATATACGGGTTAACGGAGATCTTGACCTTTCGACAAAGGCGGGACTTTTTACAGCACAAATCAAATACAATAAAAAGAGTGATTTTGAAGGGCGTGCTCTTCAGATTGAAAAGGGAATCGAAGAGGATCTCCTCATGGATATCACTCTCACCGATGCTGAGGGAAAAATAGTCTATACTGATAAAAAAGCAGCCTTCTACTCATACCGGAAAAATCAGTATCTCATCGATTTTAAGGGAGAACTCAATGGTGTTCATGCCTGGTCCTCTGAAAGCCCCTATCTCTATGAATGTTATGTGAAACTCATGACAAAGGGTGGTGAGGTTCTGGATATCCGGACCCTTAAGATGGGGTTTCGAAATGTTAAAATTGAAGATCGGGAACTCCTTATAAACGGAAAGCCGGTCCTTATCCGGGGTGTAAACAGACATGACCATGATCCGGAAACAGGAAAAGCGGTGAGTGAAAAGCGGATGATCGAAGATATCAGACTCCTGAAGCAGTTCAACTTCAATGCGGTGCGAACATCTCACTACCCGAATGACACACGATGGTATGAGCTTTGCGATCAGTATGGAATATACCTGATTGACGAGGCAAACGTTGAAGCTCACGACAACTATGCCACCCTCTGCCGCAATCCACGATGGTTGAATGGTTTCAGAGAGAGAATTATGAATATGATGAAACGGGATAAAAACCACCCCTCCATCATAGGCTGGTCCGTGGGGAATGAAACGGGCAACGGAGAAAATCACACCGAGGTCATAGATCTGATGAGAACCTACGACTCCACAAGGATAATACACCATGAAGGAGAGACCAAGGATCATTGGAATCAGCTGGATAACGCGGATACCGGAGGGAACAACCGGTACAACGATTTCATAGATCCCATGTACCCATCCATAGAGAGGATAATCGATGTGGCGGTGGAAAACAGGGACAGCCGTCCTGTAATCCTCTGCGAATACTCACATGCCATGGGGAACTCAAACGGGTCCCTTTCCGAATACTGGGACGCCTTTAAAAAATACAAGGGCCTCCAGGGAGGATTCATCTGGGACTGGGTCGATCAAGGCTTAACTAAAACCGATGATAAGGGACGAAACTACTGGGCCTACGGTGGAGATTATGGTGAAAAAATCCATGATTTCGATTTCTGTATAAACGGAATGATCTGGCCGGACAGGACCCCCCACCCGGCCATGCACGAGTTCAAGAAAGTTACCCAGCCCTTCAGGATAGAACCGTCATCGGTCCGGGAAGGAAGGTTTGTCATCTATAATGAACAGGACTTCCTCAGCATGGATGGGCTGGAAACCACCTGGAAGATTGAAGTTGAAGGAGAACTCATGGAAGAGGGGTCCTTTGGAACTCTCTCCCTGCCGGCCGGGGGTTCCATGGCTGTCTGTTGTAACTACAGCACCCCTGAACATCTGGAAAATGAGAATGCTTATGTGACTTTCTCCATCAAAACAAAGGCAGGGACACCCTGGTGTGATGCAGGGCATGAAATCGCCTGGGAGCAGTTTAAAGCACCCGCCCCTGTAATTGGTGAGGGGTATGAGTATGATGATGCCGAGACAGCTGAAGAGGAAGAGTTGATACAGCCGGGAAACAGCAGGATCAGTATTGCCGATTGGAATATGGAATCCATCTTTACTATGGGGGCAAAGATCAACACATGGAGGGCAGGCACGGACAACGATGTAATAAGGGGGTGGACCGGACAGGAGAATAAAGCCCTGAGTCAGTGGAACAAAGCCGGTCTTGATGACCTCATCCTTGAGGAAGACGAAATTCTGGATACTGAGAAAATGACCTCCAAAAGGACGTACTCTACAAAGGCTCATAAGAACTGTATTACCCACAGACAGGTGTTCTCAAAGACAGGGCCCGACTGCCTTGGGGTTGAGAACCATTTTACATATGACAGCAAGCTGCCAAGCCTCCCCCGGGTGGGAATTTCTCTGGAAATGCCGGGGAACTTTGAGAACCTTGAGTGGTATGGAATGGGGCCCCATGAATCCTATATCGATAGAAAAGCCGGTGTCAGAATGGGGAGATATGCGGGTCTGGTTAAGGAGCAGTATGTGCCCTACATCCTGCCCCAGGAAAATGGAAACAAGGTGGGTGTTAAATGGTTCTCCCTCTCCAACGATAAATACAGGGTAATTTTCACCGCTGAAAAGGAGATGGAGTTCTCGGTCCACAATTATAGAGCAGAAGATCTCTTTCAATGTTTTCATACCAATGAGGTAGAAGATATCCTGATCGATTCAACGGTTATTACCATAGATCTGATCCAAAGGGGACTTGGTACAGCCAGCTGCGGGCCGGATACCCGAGAGGCCTATACGATAAAACCGGGAGAATACGATTTTACCTACTATATTCAGGTTGAAAAGGTATAATCTGCTAGACAGCAATGGTATAATCACCCCGCCTCACGGGGTGATTATTTTTATCCAGGAAAAAATATGTTCAAAAAAGACATTCAATATGTAAAATTCTGTTCCTACGGTTTCCTAAAGAATTTAAGATTCTTTGAACCCTTCTTAATCCTCTTTTTCAGGGAAGCGGGAATATCCTTTCTGCAGATCGGGTTTCTCTTTACCATAAGGGCAGTTGCGGTCAACATTATGGAGATCCCATCGGGGATGATTGCAGACGGGATTGGTCGACGAAGGGCCATGGTACTATCCTTTTTAAGCTATATCCTGTCATTCCTGCTTTTTTACCTTACCCGGAGTTACTATATATTCATACCGGCCATGATTCTTTTTGCCATGGGGGAAGCCTTCAGAACCGGAACGCATAAAGCCATGATCCTCGACTATTTAAACTATAAAGGGTGGAAGGAGTACCGGACCTACTACTATGGTCACACCAGGAGCTGGTCCCAGAGGGGGTCTGCGATTTCCGCTTTAATAGCGGCAGGCCTGGTTTTCTATTCCGGTAATTATCGTTCGGTCTTCCTGTTTACCCTCATTCCCTACATCCTTGAATTGGCTCTGATGCTCTCCTACCCCGCCTGGCTGGACGGGCTCCATAAGGAGGATGAGAAGTTAGGCCTGATAAAGTTTACAGGATTAATATTTAAAGAGATGAAGACGGCGTTCATAAATCCGGATCTTCGCCGAAGCTTTTTAAGCTCCTCCATCCCCTCCGGTTTTTTTGAATCGATTAAAGATTACATTCAACCTCTTCTAGCTGTTTTTGCCCTCTCACTCCCCTTTCTCACAGGAGTTGAGGATAAACAGGGAACAGCTCTTGTGACCGGGGTTATCTACAGTCTCATATTCCTGCTCACCTCCATTGCTTCCGGGGCCTCGGGGAGCTTCTCAAACAGATTCGGCTCGGTAAAGAAACAGTTGAATATAACCTACCTTGCGGGGATGGGACTCATAATTACAGCAGGACTCCTGTTTCACATGGGATTCATCATCCCTTCGATATGTATCTTTATTACCTACTATTTTCTTCAAAACCTCAGACGGCCTGTAACAGTAGGCTTCCTGTCAGATCAGATCGATGACCGATTAATGGCGACAGGACTATCCGCAGACTCGCAGCTTAAAACATTATGGGTAGCGCTTCTATCACCTCTTATTGGATTAATATCCGATAAAATCAGCCTCGGAGGCGCCATTGCGATCACAGGGATCCTTGGATTAATTCTTCTGCCCTTTGCAAAACTTTCGGAAAAAGAAAAAAGAGAATAACCATCAGAAGTCCGATTATGCAGATCACACCCTCTCTACGGGCAGACTGATAATAAAAGTAACACCCTTATCCACGGCAGAAAGGACCTCCATTTCACCCTGATGATTTTCGGTTACTATAAAGTAGGAGACACTCAGACCAAGGCCCGTCCCCTCCCCGGTAGGTTTCGTTGTGAAGAAAGGTTCAAAAACCCGGCGGCGAACATCCTCACTCATACCCGGACCATTATTGGTAATTTCAATCACAGCCCGTTTTTTATCCTTTTTATAGGACGTTCTGACTTCAATGCAAGGCGAACCAATGCCCGCCTCATTCATGGCCTGTGCAGCGTTCTTTATAATGTTGAAAAGGACCTGCTGAATCTTGGATCCCTCACAGGGAACCATGGGAAGGGAAGGTTCATACTGTTTTCTGATCTCAATATTCTTAAAATCATAATGTTTTTTCAAATCATAATCAGTAGCGGCAAGGGCCAGGGTTTTCTCCAGTACATCATTAATAGAATAGGTGGAAAATGAAGAGTCACTCTTGCGGGCAAAGCTGAGCATATTATCCACGATCTCACCAACCCGCCTGCCCGATTCCTGGATTGACAAAAGCATCCTGGGGATCTGACGGAGCCTCATAAACTCTTCAACAGCCTCAAGAGAAGTCCCGGCTTTTTCCGCGGCTTTCCGGTTTGCTGGAATATTGAGTGTGGAGGCCAGACGGTTGAACAGCACATCCGAAGTCTGGATTATCCCGGCCAGTGGATTATTAATTTCATGAGCCATACCCGCGGCAAGTCCTCCCACAGAGAGCATCTTCTCATTATGAACAAGGAGCTCCTGCATCCGACTTTTTTCGGTGATATTTTCCGAGGTTCCGAGAATACCAATCACCCGCCCCTTCTCATCATGAAGGGGAATTTTGCAGGTATCCAGATAAACAGGATTCCCATCCGGTCCCATTTGGACTTCCTGAATATGAAGTTCAGCGAGATCATTATCCATGATACGGGCATCATATTCACGAAATGATTTTTTTTCAGACACTGATGAAGGAAGATCAAAATCCGATTTCCCTATAATGAATTCAGGCTCTTCAAATCCTAAAATCCGGCTAAATGCCCGGTTACACCCCTGATAAATAAAATCCCGGTTCTTCCAGTAAATCAGCTGAGGAATGTTATCGATTACCTTCTGAAGCATTTCCGAGGATTTCTGGTATGCTTCGGTCATTTTTTTTAAATTGTTAATATCCGCGTGAAATCCTATGAACCGCGTGACCTCGCCGTTTGGGTCAAAACTGGCTGGCCGGCCTTTTGCACGAATCCAGGTATATTCTCCATTCTTATTCAAAAATCGATAATCAACCAGATAGGAATCAAGGTCTCCTTTAAAGCAATTTTGGATTTCGTTAAGGGTACCATCTAAATCCTCCGGATGAACCCGCTTCTCCCACTCCTCAAACGTCATGGGAAACTCCCGGGGAGCATATCCCACCATGGTGTAATAACGATCATCGAAAAAAAATGTTCCGGTTTTAACATCCCAGTCCCAGAGTCCATCCTGCGAACCGGTCATGGCCAGATTCAATCGCTCCACATTTTCCCGCTGGTCTGCCTTAATCAAGGGGCCATCCTTTGAACTGATAGCGATGAGACCGGCCCTCAGCCTCCGAACCATAAACAGAGCACCCGGAAGTACCATCAGAGACAGGAGGAGCAGAACAATAGAGATTAATCTGGGGATCATTTCCGAGTCGACGAAAAACAAAACAGCCCCGCAGGCAAAAAGAACCAATGATAGAATTGTCACAAGTATCAAAATGAAGAATGAAGGGATAGTGTGTTTTATCAAAGATTCCATCCTTCAATTATAGGATATTCACTTCTGAAAAACAAATCGGTTTTAAAAATGTAACACTTAACAGCCTGGCATATGTTGAATAAGAGAAGCATAAACAGGAGAAGGAAATGAAACAGAAAATCTTTATATTACTGATAATAATCCTCATAGGGTCTACGCTGGCCGCGGAAACATTCAGACTTGGTGGTATTGGCACCATGGAACTTATGGAGAATCCATTAAACGAGGAGACCAGACCCGAATTTGAGGGAGAGCTGAATATGATCCCCGGTTTCTACTGGGAGGTTAAGCTTGATAACATCGGCTTTGGTATGACCTACCTGACGGATTTTACTCCTATTGAGTCTGATTCTCCGGATCTTGAGTATGAATGGTATCTGGACTGGATTGGCTCCTTTGATTTCCGATACCATTTTCTTGGGGATTTCGCGATTGATCCCTTCGTTGAACTGGGGATAGGAAATGCCGGACGAGTGGAACTGACCGAGGAGATGATGGCGGGAGAGGAGGAGCCGGCGGAAGATCCTCTCATGCTCTCTCTCTTTATACAGGCTGGCGGAGGAGCGGCCCTGCGGCTGGGCGGGATTCATGTGGGAGCCAAGGTTCTATACAGGGTTTACAACCAGCCGATTCCGGCAACACAGATTGAAATCTACCCTTTAAAGAATTTTGAGTTGGGGGTTTTCGGAGGATTCAGTTTCTAACTGTAAGCGACTGGCAAAGAAAGACAAAGGGGCTGGATTTCCGGAAGAACAGGAAGGCAGCCCCGTTTTTATGGCAGCTTATGGCAGCGGCTCCTCTCAATTGAGATACAGTTGGTTCCGGTCAATCCTCCCGACACATCGATCAAGGATACCAAGTTCGTAGGCCAGATCCAGAATCGTATACCTGTTCCGCATGCATTGGGCTTTTCTGTAGGTCGAAAGGGCTGTCGCCCTGTCAAGATTTATATCACCTGGAGAGACGGGGCAACCTGCCAGTTCAAGCATGCTCTTCATCTCAGAATAGTGGGGAAGTTTTTTCCAGACATTGGACTTAAGCTCTTCCCACCCCTCTTTCAGACGGGATAGTTTTATCTGAAGTTCATCCCGGCTTAAATATTTTTCCCGGCAAATATCAAAATACTCGGTATAGGAGGGAAAACACCCCATGAAAGACTCAATTTCCAACACCCGGCTATCCCAGCTGGGGTATTGTCTAAGAGCCTGCTCGATATCAATCTCATGAGCCTTCAGGCGGAAGACCTCCTCCATCAGAGCGGTAACACAAAGGATACCAAGTGAAACCTGAAAACCATGGGAGACAGGATTCCCGTCAGCACCAAGATGACCCGACATCTCCCATATATGGCTGAAAAGGTGCTCAGCACCCGAGGCAGCCCTAGAACGACCCAGAACCTGCATGGCAAGACCACTGAAATTAAGCCCCTCAAAGACGGCAGCCAGCACATCCGGATTACCAGCCCTCAGCTTTGCCGGTTCAGCAAGCCAAACGCCAAGCCGGGGCTGTACAATATTCCAGACACTCTCATCAATGGGATCATCTCCGGTAAAATCGGCGATAATCCAATCCGCACCGGCGGTGAGCTTGCTTGCAAGATCCCCATAACCGGCAGCCGAACTTGCCCCGGGCGCGGTCTTCAGAATATCCGTATCGGCAACAATCACCTTTGGCGCGGGACACGCCAGAGTCTGTTTCAGGCCATCCCGTGCCAGAGCCGCCCCGGAGGAGCAGTACCCATCCATAGAGGCAGCCGTACCAAAACAAAGGTACTCCTGGTTAAGTTCAAAAGAGGCCCTTTTAACAAGATCATTTATGGTTCCTGAACCGACCGCAATCAGGATGGTATCCCGGGGGTTTACAACCTGGTTGATGATGAGCTCCACACCCGTATAATCCGCATGAAGGAGGGGCGGGACTCCGAAGATCAGGGGGGGAAGGAGAAATATCCCTTCACCATCCAGAAGAGTGCCAAGTCTCTCCCCGCCGGCCGCCCAGGTGTTGGAATCGGCCACAATAAGCCCGTTTTTGCCGGGCCAGTGCTTCCTGAACAGAGAGGCGCAGTTTTCTATCACCCCTGAACCGATGAGCAAATCATCCGTATCTTTAACCGAAGTCAATATTTCCTTAAGGTTCATAACAGCCCTATCTCTAGATCATCCGCTGTTTTGTGGATTTTACCCTTATCTTTTCCCCATCTATCTTTTTGCCATTCAAGTTATGAATCGCCTTTTTCGCCTCTTTGACGTCCCTCATCTCCACAAAACCAAACCCCTTCGACTGTCCCGACGCTTCATCCATAACAATATTCAGGGCGGATATGGTTCCGAATGAAGCAAAAAGGTTTCTCAGGTCCTTTTCCGTGGTCTGCCTTGAAAGGTTTCTTATCAGTATATTCATTTCTAAATTTCTCCTTGTTCACTTTGATTATATTCAGCATTTTCAGCCTCCAGGGTTCCCTTGTCCGCCAGGTCTTTATAATAGCCGCCCAGGGATAAAAGTTCCCCATGTGTTCCCTCTTCCACTATTTTTCCGTTTCTCATAACAAATATTTTATCGGCCCGCATAATGGTGGACAATCTGTGGGCAATAATGATGGTCGTCCTGTTTTCACAGAGCTGCCAAAGGGCCTCCTGTATGAGCGCCTCCGATTCATTATCCAGAGAGCTGGTTGCCTCATCAAGGATCAGAATCTCCGGATTTTTAAGGAATACCCTGGCAATGGAAATCCGCTGCTTCTGACCACCGGAAAGCCGGATACCCCGTTCTCCCACCTGGGTATCCAGTCCCTCGGGAAGGGTATTAATAAAGCTTCCAAGATTTGCCATCTCAACTGCCGCATTAAGCTCATCGTCCACCGCATCGGGTTTACCGTAGATTATATTCTCCCTTATTGTACCATCAAATAGAAATACATTCTGCTGAACGATCCCTATAGCTTTTCGGAGGCTTCTCTGCTGAACACCCCTTATATCCTGACCGTCAATTTCAATCCCGCCCTGCTGAATATCATAAAACCTGGGGATGAGAGCGGCCAGAGTACTCTTCCCTGCCCCGGATTCCCCGGCAATGGCAATGGTTCGGCCCCCTTTGATCCTAAGGGATATATCTTTCAAAATCCAGTCGGGGGATTTATCATATTTAAAACTTATATTGTTGATGGATAGTTCCCCTCCTCCGGCAATGAACTCAACAGCATTTTCCCCATCCTCAATATCCGGATGAAGCTCCATAATTTCAATAAAACGTTCAAAGGAAGAGATCCCCTGCTGGAGCTGCTCGGTGAAATTGATTAGCCGATCTATGGGAGGAAGAATTATTCCTACATAAAGGATGAATGCAAGAAGGTCTACCAATTCCAGTCGGCCTTTGAAAATCAGGATGACACCACCGGCGATCACACAGAAGTAGTAGGTCTCCCGGAGAAAGCCCATGAAGGAGTGAAAGACCGCCATTCGGCCATACATCACCTCCTTGGCAATCCGGAACGAGTCATTGCTGTTGTGAAATCTTGCCTTCTCCAGCTTCTCATTCCCAAAAGATTTAACCTCACGGATACCCTGCACAGAATTCTCCACAGTACTGTTTATCTCGGCGATCTCCTTCCGGACCTGCCGGAATCCCTTTCTCATCCGGCTTCCCATGTAAATTCCCCACAAAGCCATAAAGGGCATGGGGATGAGAGAGATCATTGCCAGGGAAGTATTAAAAACGAACATGACCGCATAGGCCATGATGAGGACAATTATCGAAATTATGAGATCTTCCGGTGCATGATGAGCCATCTCGGAAATCACATTCAGATCATTGGATATCCGGCTCATCAGATGGCCGGTCTTCACCTGATCAAAATAACTGAAGGAGAGTTTCTGAATGTGACCAAAGAGGTCCCGCCTCATATCGGCCTCCATCCGGACCCCGAGGACGTGCCCCCACTTTACCCGGATATAGGTGAGAAAAGACTGGGTGGCATAAATCCCAAGCATGAAAGCCAGGGTAATAATAATGCGGCGTATATTCCCGGAGGGAAGATATTCACTGATAAGGGTTCGCGTTAAAAACGGAAACAGTATGGATAAAAACGAAGCAGTTACCGCACATGACATATCGAGGGCAAACAACCTCCGGTGGGGTATGTAATAGCGAATAAATTGGCGTAACATGGGTGATAAGATACAGGAAAATTACCGAATGATCTATCTGCCCCCTGTCCTGCAGAATTGGATAATTTTATGAAAAAGGGTCCCGGTTTCCCCCCATATTCCTGCACCCTCTCTCAATTTAAATTTGAAAAGGTAAAAAAACTGCCAAATTTGAGATTTCCCTATCTCTTCGATTATAATTAAAGAAAAGGAGGTGGCTCCAGCAACATCAATCAATCTTAATATAACGATATAATTATATTGACTTTTTTATATTTAATGTTAAAATCATAGCAATTCTGTCAAGTTAATTAAAACATCATAATTGAGATAACTTCTGTGTCAGACTGAAGCAGGATTAAAAAAGATGGAGGTTTTTAGTGAAAGTAAAGACTGTACTGATTTCATTTTGTCTGGGACTCCTGTTCTGGATTGGACTGAATTCAAGTGTAAGAAAAGAGATTCTGATCACCGGAGTCCTGCTCGCCATCCTGGGGACAGCCTTTCTTGTAAAAACAGATCTGTTTGGGACAATGAAATTCTCACCGAAAGCGATAGCAGCCATGTTTACCTGGTTATTTGTTTTTTTGTTTGAACTCATAAAATCAAACATTGATGTTATGTCCAGGGTAATTACCCCAAAGGTTCGGATCAACCCGGCCGTTGTGGAAGTAAAGACAAAATTGAAATCAAAACTCGGCAGGCTGGCCCTGGCGAATTCGATTACCCTGACTCCGGGAACACTGACAGTGGACATTATGGAAGACAAACTCTATATCCACTGGATCGACGCGTCATCCACCGATGTTGAAAAAGCTACCGAAAAAATCGTGGATAAATTTGAGAAACATCTGGAGGTAATCTTTGGCTGATCAAATTATCTTAGTATCCGTCATAATAATCCTGATAAGTATTGGCATAATACTCATCAGATTTATTATTGGGCCTTCGATCCTGGACAGGGTGGTAGCATTCGATACCGCTTCCATTATTGCCATGTCACTAATCGTGATACTGGCTCATCTACTGGAAAGATTCATTTATGTCGATGTGGCACTTGTTTATGCACTCCTGAGTTTCATCGGAGTCCTCGTCGTTGCCCGTTATTACGAAAGGGGGCTGTAATGATTCTTGCAGGTTCAATATTAATGCTTATAGGATCCCTTATATTCTTCTTAAGCGCCCTTGGGGTAATTCGAATGCCCGATGTCTACAACAGAATACAAACGGGAACAAAGGCAACAACCCTGGGAACCATCGTCGTCATGATTGGCATGGCCTTTATCCACCCGGAATGGACAACGAAGCTTGTGATCCTAATCCTCTTCATTATCCTCACGAACCCGATATCCTCCCATGTGGTTGCCAGAGGCGCCCATTTCAGCGGACAAAAAATGAGTGATAAAACAATTGAAGATAAACTTGAAACACCAGAGGAGGTGAAATAGATATGGAAATTATTTTTATTATCATCGCCCTGTTCACCTTATCCGCAGCGGTTTTGGCAGTGGTCACCCGGGATAGAACGGTTTCCATCCTGGCAGCAGGAGCGGCAGGACTTTTTTCTTCTATTTTATTCATAATTCTTGCAGCACCGGATGTAGCCATGACTGAGGCAGCCATTGGAAGCGGACTGACAACCTTCATATTTTTCTTTGCTCTAAAGAAAGTTAGGGGGGGAGAAAGATGATCAGAAAAGCATTCATCCTCCTTATGTTAGTCGCCCTTGGAATAATAATCAGCCCGTTTGTACTGCAATTTACAGAACCGGCGGGGATGCCCGAGGCATCGGCCCACTATCTTGAAAAAGGGCCTGAGGAACTCGGGGCGGCCAATGTGGTTACGGCGGTTGTTGTCTCCTACAGGGGACTCGATACCCTGGGAGAGGTTACCATCCTTTTTGCCGCAGCGGCCGTGGTGGGTCTCCTTATCCATCTTAATAAAAATGAGAATGGTCTCCGGAGAGAGGCCAGTGAACTCCTCAAAACCGGTTCAGGTTTTCTGTTTCCCCTCATACTCATCTTCGGGGTCTATGTCTTTATAAATGGACACCTTAGTCCGGGAGGGGGATTCCAGGGCGGCGCCATCATAGCGTCGGGAATGGTTCTCACGGTTCTCGCAGATCCTAACAGAAAGATTGGACATACCGTACTCTCGATTATCGAATCGATCTCGGGGATGACCTATGTTGCTCTGGGTGCCGTAGGCCTCTTTCTTACAGTCAATGGATTCCTCGACAGCAGAATTCTCCCCCTTGGTGAATACGGAACTCTGATAAGTGGAGGACTCATTCCAGTCATCTATTCGGTAGTCGGATTAAAAGTCGGTTCCGAGCTGAGTTCAGTCGTTGTGACCCTGAAAGGGGACACGGTAGAGGAGGTATCAGAAAAATGATAGGTACTGCAGCAATTGTAACAGGCGTCATCCTGGTTCTCCTGGGATTATGGGCTGTACTTACGAACAAGGATATTATCAGAATGATAGTCGGATTCACGATTTTTGACCTTGGAATCCACTTGATAATGATCGCTGTTGGATATCGTGCCTCAGGTACGGCACCGATCGTTGAAAGCCTTTCCGATATAGGAAAGTCATATGTTGATCCCGTCCCCCAGGCCCTGGTTCTGACAGCCATTGTAATCGGCCTTGGTATAACGGCTTTCATGCTGACCTATGCGGTTAACATGTATGACAAAAAAGGAACATTGGAAATTGATAAATTCGAGGAGCTGAAATGGTAGACCCAATTTACTTGATAATTACGGCTCTCGGAACGGCTTTCCTTCTCGGGCTGTTCAGAAAAGTCAATATTAACATTCAAAAAGTCCTGACCCTGGCGGCTCTCACACTGATGACGGCCATTTCTCTCCAGGCCGCTTACAGCTTCCTGGCAGGAACGGGGACAGAGGTGAACGTTTTCACCGCAGGATTCAAACCGCCCCTCTCGATCAATCTGTATATGGGAAGGACCGAAGCGATTCTCCTCCTCCTGGTGAATTTTTCGGCACTCTTAAGCGGTTTATTCCTGAAACCCGAAAAGGGAAAATCTTCTGTTTATATCTTTATGCTTTTACTGGTATTTGTAACAGGATTAAACGGAGTCATTCTTACACGAGATTTGTTCAATCTTTTTGTGTTCATCGAAATCGTGAGCATTGCCTCGGCAGGGCTAATCGCCTTGAAGAGTAACCTGAAGCAGCTTGGTGCAGGATTTAAATTCATCATCGCCGGAGCCCTGGTGAGCGGATTAATGCTCCTGGGTATTATCTTCACATACTACACAACAGGATCGCTCAATATAGATATTATCAGAGGAATGATGAATCCCGGACTGATATCGGCAGGTTATACCGGATTCTTCCTTATATTCATAGGGATGATCATGGAGTTAAAACCCTTCCCGGTAAATGGTTGGGGAATTGATGCCTACGAGGCATCGGTACCCCCGGTCAGCGCCCTGGTGGCCTCGGGAACAACAACTGCCATGTTTTATGCCTACACAAAAATCATGGGTGTTACCGGCGGGGCCTTCCTGGAAGCGGCCGCGGTAATCGGGGCAATAACCTTTGTCGGCATGAATCTCCTGGCCTTGAAGCAGGATAATGCCCGCCGCCTCCTGGCCTATTCCTCCATATCACAGGTAGGGCTTGTGGTTATGGCCTTTTCTCTGGTGCAGATCTTTAACATTACCAAGGGAGAATTCATTGTCCTCGGTATCCTCATCACCCATGCCCTGGCGAAGGCCCTCCTCTTCTGGCTGGCCGGGATTGTAAAGAAGGAGTCTGTTCATGAATGGGGTGTAATTCGAAAGAAGATAATACTCCTGGCCCCATTCGCCATAGGCATTTTCGCCCTCCTGGGTCTGCCCCCCTTTCCCTCTTTCTTTGCAAAATGGGATCTTATAATGGGACTGGCCGCCAGGGATGGTATCGTATGGATGATTGTTATCCTGGGCGGCTCCATGCTTGAAGCCGTGTACTTAATGCGCTGGTTCGGCAATGCCTTCAAAAATGGATATGACCAGACCGACAGTCTGGACTGGCGGTTCGGCTCGGTAAAACCTGTTTTTGTAAATGCGGGACTTCTCCTAGCCCTCGGCTATTTTTCAGCAGGTATGTCCTCTTTCGAGATGGGATTCAACTGGATCCTTCTGGGAGCTGTTGTTGTACTCATGCTTATTGATTTCCTGCCGGCCATTGTGAAAAACCTCCTGATAATGGGTGCTATAGCCTATTACGGTTATCCATTTATGCAGGCAGCCGAGAGTTACCGCTCCATTTTTGCTATGATCTTCATTATTGGGGCCCTCATAACCCTCCTCCCCGGTTTCGGAAAGAAGGGAAAAAGGGTGGGGTTCTACCCCTCTGTAGGACTGATGTTCGCAGGGCTCATCGGTATTATCGAAGCTAAAGAGTTCTTAAGCTTCTTCCTCTCCTGGGAGATCATGACCCTCGGGTCATACTTTCTGATCCTTCGAGGAAAGAAGTCGAAGCCCCACGCCTTAAGTTATATGCTTTTCTCTCTTGGGGGAGCATACCTCATTTTAATGGGATTCGGCTTGAGTTATGCCGGAACGGGAGCCCATTCGATCAGCCTCGAGGTACTGAAAAGTGCCGCGATAACCCCCTATTCAGGGGTGATATTCCTCCTGCTGGCTGTTGGTTTTATGACCAAGATGGCATCGGCGGGACTTCACATCTGGCTCCCCGGAGCGCATGCCGAGGCGGAGACGGATGTATCCCCCATGGTTTCGGGGATCCTCCTGAAAGCAGGTGTATTCGGCCTGCTTATGACAGCCATCGCCATGGGTGGACAATCTATAGGTGTGATTGATCTACCTTACGTCCTGAGCTGGGTTGGCGTCATCACCGCCCTGGTGGCAAACTATATGGCTGCCATGCAGGAGGATGCAAAACGCCTCCTCGCCTATTCAAGTATAGGTCAGATGGGATACGCATTATTTGCCATATCCCTTATGAGTCATCTTGGATGGCTTGCAGCCCTTTCACTTTCAATCGTCCACTTTGTCTATAAGGTCACCCTCTTCCTGGCAGTAGGCGGGGTAGTCTACAGGACAAAGACCAAAAATATGTACCAGATGGGCGGATTAATAAAAAGGATGCCCATAACCTTCTTCAGTGTTCTGGTGTGTATTATCGCTCTCTCGGGGATCCCTCCTCTGGCGGGATTCAGTGGAAAATGGATCACCTATAATGCTGTCCTGGATAAGGGCTGGATGCTTCAGGGTGCGGTCGCCGGTGCTGCCGGTATAATCGCCTTCCTCTACCTCTTCAGATTGATCTTTGCGATCTTCCTGGGGCAACTGAAGGATGAGCACCGAAAGGTTAAAGAAGCTCCCTTTTTCATCATACTTCCCCAGGTTCTTCTTCTGGGTGTGGTCATGTTTCTCTCATTCTTCCCCGGCTCTTTCTTAAGACCCATCGGGGAGATCCTGAAAGAGTTCACCACTGAAGGGGCCCTGGTCTGGACGGGAAACCTGGCCTCCACCCAGTATGGATACTGGAACGGCGTAGCCGTCATGTGGACCTTCATGGGGTTGTTCGCTTTATTCTTTATCATCATCACAATCGGCGGCAGACGGGCGCAAATGGTAAAACAGTTCAACATCGTCTATGCAGCCGAACGTCCGGCCCGACCGGAGACAACCCACTTCTCCTATAACTTCTTTGCACCGGTCAGAAAGGCTCTGGGATTTCTTGAATATCCTTTCACCACAAAATTCTGGAATTCAATCTCCGACTTTCTCCATGCCATTGCAGGATTCGCAAGAAGGATCTACACCGGAAACGGTCAGACCTACCTTCTGCAGATGATTATCTTTGTGGTGGTAACCTTTATGTTAACCAAGGGAGGCATGTAGATGGCCGACTTCGATCCTATTAAAATACTCTTTGCGGCGCTGACCATCTTTTTCACCATAAACTACGGTCTTATTCTTCAGGGCATAATCGGAAAAATCTATGCCCGGGTGGGAAAGAGAATCGGCATCCGGCTCTTACAGCCTTATTTCAATATTATTCGCCAGTGGGCAACGAGGACATCCATTTCCCACGGTGTCATGTTTTATCTGGGCCCGGTCTTCCGTTTTACAGGAGGAGCAGGGATACTGATCTTCATACCCATAATCTATGGAGCACCATTCTTTCAGAGCTTCTCCTTTGCAGGGGACCTTGTACTGGTATCTTACTTCATCTTTCTGGGAACCCTGGGAATGGCCCTCGGTGGTGGAGAAGCAGGTCACCCCTATTCGGCCATAGCTGTAACCCGTGGACTGGCCCAGACATCGGCCTTCGAGATATCCCTTATGCTGGCCATCTATTCAATCGCAACCCAGTATCAGTCAATCAATATCACAGAGATCGTGGCAGCTCAGCAGGGCGGTGTCCTGAACTGGACCCTCTTCACAAACCCTGTCGCCACCGCGGCGGCCATGCTGGCCTTCCTGGGCTCCATGATGCGTTCTCCCTTCGATATTGTACTGGCTCCCCAGGAGATCCCCGTAGGACCTCCTACCGAATATCAATCCCAGTTCCTGGCCATGCTGATGACCAACAGGACTATCTTCCCCGTGGCCAAGACAATTCTTTACGTCAACCTCTTCTTCGGAGGAGTCGCACTTTACGACTCATACATCCTCACCTTTGTCGTATTCTTCTTAAAGACCTTCTTCGTCTATATGTGGTCGGTCTTCGTGGGAGTCTCATTTCCGCGATTCAGGGTGGATCAGAGCATACGCTTCTTTATCAAGTGGCCTCTGATTATAGGTGTTATTTCAGTCATTATAGCGAGTATAAGGTATTAAATTATGGCAAAGATGAACTACAAAAAACGGTTTGCCGATCTGGAAAAAAGGATTGTGGTCTCCCCCGAAGGGGAAGAGTTCGAAGTAGATCCCATGAAGGATTACTTCGCTGACGCGAAGCCGAAGGTACATCCTCCTTCAAAGATCGCACCGCTGGAAAAATTTATGAACTGGTGCCGGGCGGAATCCATTTATATCCTGGCTTTCGGTACCGGCTGCGGGGCGATTGAGATGCGCCCCCTCTCCAGCCCCATGTATGATGCCTACCGGTACGGTGTGGCCTGGCGGGCAACCCCGAGACAATCGACAGTATTCGTCATCGGAGGCTATGCCTCCATAAAAACGATCAAGCGGATAGTCCGGAGTTATGAGCAGATTCAGGGACCGAAATGGGTGATTGGACTCTGCAGCTGTACAATCAATGGCGGCATGTACTGGGATTCATACAACACGATTAATCGTCTCGATCACTACATTCCTGTCGATGTCTACATAACAGGTTGCATGCCCAGGCCCGAAGCACTCCTTGATGCCATCGAACTTTTGAAAAAAAGGATCAAGGAAGGCCGCGGTGAAGGGGCCAATGAATATGCAGAAAATTATGAATGGTATAAGGCTAACCAGAAGAAGATCATCAAATCCTGGGATATGCCGGACTACAGCTGGTAAGGGGGAAATATGGATACCATTGTAGAAAATGTCAGGAAGCAGTTCACGCTTTCAAAAGTGACTACAGACCACGGGTACTATATCACCTGTGAAAAAAAAGATACCGTAAGCCTTCTTACCTACCTGAAAGAGTATGAAGGATTCAAACATCTCATCCTCCTGACAGCAGTAGACTGGCTGGAAGATAATCAATTTCAACTGACCTACCTGTTGAATAATCCGACCTTGAAAAAGTCGATAGGGGTAAGAACTTTTATTGATCGAAGCGTCTGGCCGGAAGAGTCGGAAATGCAATCGGCTCATCATCTCTGGCCGGCGGCAAAGACCTATCAGAGAGAGCTCCATGAGATGTTCGGGATAGACTTTCCCGGGAGTCCGGAGATCAACGATCCCCTGATCCTCGAATATTGGGATGATATACCACCCTACCGAAGGGACTTCGACACAAAGAAATATTCCGAAGAAACCTACTTCCCCAGGGAAGGCCGAAGTACCAACGATCCTTCCGATCACATGAAAGAAAAACTTTACCCTAGTGAAGGAGAAAAATAATGCTTGATTATGGAGTAAAGAACAGGGAACTCTTCCCTGAAAATCAACCCGACGGTTCGATCGATATCGATCTTTCCAGCGGAAAATATGTAAAGGTGTGGCAGGGTCCCCAGCACCCCGGAATCACGGGAAACATGTCTCTCGAATTAACCCTCCTGGGGGATGAGGTGATGGAATCAAAAACCCATGTGGGGTATCTCCATCGCGGATTTGAAAAACTCATGGAGCGCCGGAGATTTATCAACAATTTCCCCCTGGTGTGCCGAATCTGTGTCCCCGAACCGGACTTTAATGAATACTGCTACGCTGCGGCCCTCGAAGAGCTCGCCGGTATTGAGATCCCCGATAACGCCCAGTGGATCAGAACCCTTATTATGGAAATGGCAAGGCTTCAGTCCTACCTTATGTGGATAGGCGGCCAGGCCGGTTCCCTCGGGATGGGAATAATTGGGCAGTGGACCCTCTACTGCCGGGACAAAGTTTTAAGCATGTTCGAGGAACTCTCGGGAGCAAGGATCTATCATATCTACATAATCCCCGGAGGCGTCAGGGACAATCTTCCTCCCGGATTCAAGGGGAGGATGATCGAAACCCTGAAAGAGATCGAAACCATCCTCTACGATGTGGAAAGGGTTATGTTCAATAATGTGGTCTTCAAAACAAGAACCCGGGGTCTCGGGTATATCAACCCCGAGTGGGTGGATGAGTATGGAATCACCGGCCCCAATGCCAGAGCAGCCGGTATCCCCAGGGATATTCGAAAGGATAATCCTTATGCAAAATACCCGGCTCTTGAGTTTGAAACCCTGACGGAAACAGACTCTGATGTCTTTGCCAGGGCCAGACTCCGCTGGAGGGACACCCTTCTTTCGATCAATCTGATTCGTCAGATTATCGATCAGACGCCGGAAACAGGAGAGTTCAAGGCCAAACTGCCAAGCATGCTCCATTGGAAAATTCCCGCAGGAGAGACCTATGTGAAGGCCGAATGCACCCGTGGTGAATATGGGTACTATGTGGTTACCGATGGGTCTGGGTACCCCCGCAGGATAAATGTGAGGGGACCAAGCTATACTCATGCCGTAACCCTGGCGGAAAAGATGCTTGTAAACTGCAATGTCGCGGATGTGGCGGGAACCCTGGTATCCATCCACACCTATCCGCCGGAAGTGGAGAGATAGAAGATGAAAGTAAACAACAGGAGGGATAGACAGAAATGAGCAATTCAAGCTGGAAAGACGTACTATACCCCTTTACCGTATGGAAAAATATTATAAAAGAGCCTGTAACCATGCGACACCCCGAAAAAAAAGAGGGGTCGGAGAGGTACAGGGGCTTTCATAAGAATGACATAGAGAAGTGTATTGGATGCGGCACTTGCGAAGAGATATGCCAGAATGCAGCCATAGACATGGTCCCGGTAGTGGGAATCGAAGCCAAGGATGGCGACTCGGGTCTCAGACCAAGAATCGATTATGGCCGTTGCTGCTGGTGTGCCCTGTGTGTTGATATCTGCACAACAAACTCACTTAGTATGACCAACAGGTTCCGCTGGTCTGTAGAGGGGGAAAACGAAGGCGGAGTCAACGGCAGCCCGGAGGATTACAGATTTATAATCGGGGCAGACAAAAAATACTGGGATAATGTTGAAGAGGGTTACCGGAAACCGGAAAACTATGATCTGACACCACCCGAAAGGGTGGCGATGGACCACCTGAAGCCGGAGGAGAGGAGCACCTCGTTCATTGAAATGATGAAGGGTTACTCCCGCGAACAGGCCTTGAAAGAGGCGGACAGATGTGTTGAATGCGGAATTTGTACAGCTACCTGCCCCGCCCACATGGGAATCCCCTCCTATATCAAGGCTATCAGGGAAGATGATATGGAAGAGGGTTTACGGATCCTCTATGAAACCAATCCCCTCCCCGAAGTCTGTGGCAGAATTTGTACCCATAAATGTGAAACCGTCTGCTCTATTGGGAATAAGGGCGATGCGATTTCCATCAGATGGCTGAAGCGGTATATCGCCGACAATGTTGAATCTGAGAAATACAGGAAGATACTCGGTACGGAAAGCATTCAGAAAAACGGGAAGAAGGTTGGGATTGTCGGTGCCGGCCCTTCAGGTCTTTCGGCCGCCCACTACCTGGCTAATATGGGTTATGAGGTTACAATCTATGAGGAACTGCCCGAAGCCGGCGGTATGATGCGATACGGAATCCCCGAATACCGTCTCCCCTATGAAATGATAGACAAAGATATTGATTACATAAAATCCATCGGTGTAGAGATAAAAACAGGGATACGTGTCGGCAAGGATATCACCCTGGAAGAGCTGAAAGAGAACTATGATGCGGTTTTCGCCGGAACGGGACTCCACCTTGGACGCTCCACAAGGATTGAAAACTCGGACCACGAAAGGGTATATCAATCAATTGAACTTTTAAGAAAAATAAGCCTTGGTGAAGAGATATACGTTCCAGAAAAAGTTGTGGTCATCGGAGGCGGGAATGTTGCCATGGATATCACCCGGTCGATGGCAAGGCTTCAGCGAAAGAAATATGGTAAAGTCGATGTTACGGCCACCTGCCTTGAACCGAGCGACGGCATGCTCGCCGATGAAGAAGAGGTGATAGAATCCCGGGAAGAGGGGGCTGTCATAACCCCGGCCTACGGACCACAGAAGATCGAGCTGAACAGCGATGGGAGCATGAAAGGACTTGAAGTGGCAAAATGCCTCCATATCTTCGACGAAGAGGGAAGATTCAGCCCGAAGTTCGATCTGGAAGATAAAAAATTCTATGAAGCCGATATGATAATTGAATCCATCGGCCAGGCATCGGATTTGACATACATCCCCGAAGAGCTGAATTCCACACTGGAGTACACACCGCGAAGACAAATCGCCACGGATCCGGATTATCAGGTTAAAAACATGCCCTGGCTTTTTGCCGGAGGCGACATCGTCAAAGGACCTGATGTCATAAGCGGAATCGCCAACGGCCACCTTGCGGCCATCGGGATTGATCGTTATCTGAAAAAAGGAGAAGAAAGATGAGCTCTGGAGAAATGAATGTTACCGATATACTGAAATACTCCATCAGGATTGAACATGAATCCATGAACTTCTACCGGGAATCAGCGGCCAAAGTCGACGGGCAGGCCGTGAAGGAACTCCTTGCGATTCTTGAGCAGGAGGAGATCAAACATGAACAGCGGCTGACCGATATTCTGGCCTCTGCCGACAACACGGCTGTTTCCGGCCTGGACACAGAGAGTATGGACAAGCTTATTCAGAACCGTAGTATTTCGGCAACAACAACTGAAAGGGAGATCCTGAATACTGCCCTGGGCAGGGAGAAGAACACCCGGGATTTTTACGCCAGTATTGCCACCATGACAAATCTGAATGCCGATGTGGCAGACCTCTTTCAGATGCTCTACAATCAGGAGAGCGGTCATGTGACAAAAGTCGGGAATCTGCTGAAAAAACTGGATGGATGATTTTTACAAAGGGACAGCCCGTTAAAAAATCTCATGAATGAGAAAAGCCCCCAGTCTGTTTTATACTTTCCGGGGGCTTTTTATGCCTTTACAGGAATGGATATCTGCCAAAAGAAGAGCCATTCCCGCAGCCTAAGTTAAAAACACAGAGGTTCGGTACCTATGGCCCCTGTCGCGGAAGCTCACCCCCCCGACAGGGGCCAGAAAATACTCACCGTATCGCCATCTTCAAGCTTGCACAGCAAACCGGATTTTTCATAATTAACCGAAGTGATCAGAACCGGCCTCACCAGGAGGGGTACTTTTATTATGGAATATAGATCCTTCAGCCTGGCCCCCGCCTTCAGTTCCAGAAATCCATGATCATCGATCCCGCTATGATCACAGAAAGGGGGGGCGTATAATTTGACCTTCATGCCACGGAGGGGCCAGCAGGGACATTCATGGTAATCGCATCCACCGGACAGGCCCTGGCACATAATCCGCAGGCAGTGCAGGTATCGGGAGACAGAAGCTCCGGGTAGGCCTTGTTGTATCGATCCAAACCTGTCCGGCTCTCTTGCAGGCAGCTGAAAGGACAGGTAGAAACACATATGCGACAGGCCATACACTCTTTTATATTTACAATCGGTCGTTTGTTTTTATCAGCCATTTGTTACCTCTCTCTCTGAACCAGCCGTCTCTCCACCAACAACCACAAGCTCTTTAAGTCCGAATTTTTCCAGAGTCTCACTGGTGGGAACCGCCGTAATTTCATCCCAGCCCCAGGCCCTTCTATAGGATTCAGCCAGAGCCTGAATGTCCAGCTTGAGTCCTTCATTATGTCCGGATATCAAGGGTTCCTCCCCGGTTGCCCGGGCATGCATTATAAAAGAGGCCGGATCGACGCCCTGTTTGATATTAAAGAGCTGACGCATATTCTGCATCCTCTTCCCAATCTCGATATACTCATCTGCACTTAAATTCCAGCCGGTAGCATGATTCAGATAATCAAATATCTTATAGTGATTGACCCCCATAAGCATGGCATAATAACAGGATCCCGTTCCATCAATGAGCATTTTGTAGCTGGTGTAGGCCACATTTTTAAGTGACACCTCATCATGATTTATATACTCCTTCGCCTTAGGATACATCCTGAATCGGGGAAGCCAGGAAATTTTCTCCCAGAGAGCGGATGTTGTATAATAGACTCCGGAACTTGTGGTATGCCTTCCCGGTGTGGGATCCGCACTGTAGACAGCCCCGAGCATAGGATCGATCTTAGGATCATGCATGGGCAACTCCTGCCCTCCCGCATGCACAGCAAAGCGTTCAGACCCTTTCCCGATCTTTTCGGCTGCCCGTTTCACACCATCGGCCAGGAGGGCACCAATCCCCTCCTCCCTGGCAGCTATCTTTTCAAGAAGGCTGATAATAGAATCAGAATTCCCCCAGGTAAGTTCAAGCCCACCCGTATCCTCTTTAGTGAGAATACCATTTTCATAACACTCAATGGCAAAAGCAATCACTCCGCCTGCGGAGATGGAATCGAGACCGGATCGATTACAGATCTCATTCGCATAGAATATGGAGTCCGTGTCTTTACTCATCAGGAGTCCGCCGAAACACATGGCCGTCTCATACTCGGGTTTATGGGTGTGAGAATATTTTCCATCCCGTATATCCTTGATAGAACAGATGCCTCCACAGCCAACGATACAGGAGCTGCAGTGGTACTTTCGCTCCTCGCGGGCAATGAATTTGTCAGGATTCAGGGAGGATGAATATTTCCCCTTGTAGTCTTTATCCGATCCACTCCAGTTTTTTAAAGGAGCATCCCCATTCTGAATGGCCATGGTGTTGTTCATGACCGTCCCCCATTTTTTCAGGAGCATGACTGTCATGATACCGTCAATAGGTACAACGGACTTCATGGATCCCAGGAGTTTGCCCATCACAGCCATGGCCCATCCCCCCATGATCCCCGGGGCGTTGGATTTTCGCACTTTACGGGCATACTCTTTCGTTAAGATTTTTATAGCCTCAGGATTCTCACAGGTCACCGCCTTTGTCCCTGCCAGGACCAGGGCTTTCAAACCCTTGGAGCCCATAACAGCCCCAACCCCGGAGCGGGCGGCAAAGCGCCCCCCATCGTTTGAAATCCCCGAGATAAGGGAGAGCTTTTCCGACGCAGGCCCTATAACAGCCACAGAAGGCTTCTTCTTATTCCAGTTATCCTTTATCAGTCTCTCTTCGGCTTCCACCGTATCCAGCCCCCAATACGCGGAGGCATCCTTAATGACCGGTCCCTTGTTGTCGATGAAAATGTAGACCGGTTTTTTCGATTGTCCCTTTATGAAGATCGCATCATACCCGCATTGCTTTATAGCCGGGGCCAGATTACCGCCGCAGTTGGAATCTCCCCATCCGCCCGTGAGGGGGGATTTACACATGGCCATCCACCTTCCTGTCATGACGGTGCCCGTCCCGGTTAAAAGACCGGATGTAAAACCCAGGATATTTTCCGGCCCCATAGGATCAGCCCCGGCGGGGATATTCTGATAGAGATACCAGGCCCCCAGACCCACACCGGAAAGGAATTTCTCATAAACATCATCACCTACAGTTTCTGCCTTCCACTCCCCGGACGATAGATCTATACTTAAGATCCTGCCGATATACCCCTTCATTGAAACCTCCCTGTAAACCGGTTGCGATCGGTTTATGTCTACAATAATGACTCTCCCCGCAACAAGCTGCGGGGATATGAACCCCGGCTCTAATAAAATTATTAAAAATCAATACGCAATGGATAAAAACCGGTTGCGGTCGGTTTACAAAAATTATATGATTCATTAAAGGATATGTCAACAAAGGAATTCCAGAGCGAAGAGTTTAGATAGAGGCCAGTAAAAGATGGAACCAAAAACAGAAAAAGGTATGATCGCAAAAGAGAAGATTTACACTGCCGCCTTATCTCTGATCAGTAAAAAGGGGTATGACCAGACAACACTGATCGACATCTGTAAAGAAGCAGAAATCGGCAAGGGAACCTTCTACCACTATTTTAAATCAAAAATGGATATACTCATAACCTACATCAAGGATGAGAGTACCGACCTCTTTGATTTCTATAACTCTCTTACAGAAACCTCCTGCAGGGAGAAGTTGAGAAAATACCTGGATTATCAGCTCGACTATTACAAGAAAAAAGGGCCGGAAATTATCAGAACCATATACTCTTCGGAGATCAAGTCCGGGAGTGATATTTTCCGAATAGGAGAATTTGCGACCATCAGGTTAATTGAAAAGAACATTAACCAGGGTCAGACCGAAGGGGAATATATCACATCCCAATCCAGTAAACTGCTCACAAAACTGCTCTGGGGGCTGATTTTCTATTCAACCACCGAATGGAGTGTGTCGGAAGAGTATTACGATATAAAGGAAACGCTCCTCCCAGAACTTTACAAATTGATAGACCTTATCAGTTGCTGATAGAAGCACTCCGGCAGGCCAGATCTCCCAGCAAAGACAAATCTTCCATCCTGTTAATATTTTTAAAAATTCGACCGTCAGGGCAAAACTGTAAAAGCCTATCCTGCTCTACCCGGAGATACGACACTGTCCGCAGGAATGCATATATTCCCCCTCCTTCATTTCCGGAAAAAGTTTCTATCAGGCTGACAAGGTCTCTTGAATAGAAACCATGAAAGGGTTCAACAAAACCGTCCCGGCAGGCTACCAGAGCCGGGGGTGAACTCTTAATAATCACAGATTCCATATGACGAATAAGAGGGATAGAGATAAAGGGCATATCGCAGGCTGTAAAAAAAGTATGCCTGAAGGAAGAAGCAACTAAGCCCGCATGAACTCCGCCCAGAGGCCCCCTGCCTTTCAGCAGGTCGGGATAAACCGGGAGTTCAAGAAAATCATATCGTTCCGGATCATTGGCGATAACGATCACCTCATCAAATACATCCATCAGCTGATCGGCAATCCATTTGATTAAAGGACCTTCCCTCGTTTCAATAACCGCTTTATCACTGCCGAACCTGCAGCTGCTCCCGCCTGCCAGGATGGCCGCCCCGCGGCCGCTGTTTTTACTCATCATTTCAATCGGACCCTGTGTAGCACCTTGGATTTGTTCCTTATTTTATCATTATAGAAATATTTTCCAATAAAAACATAACACTTAAGCCGTATTTAATTTACTTCAAATCTGAGCACGTGTATAATCATTAGAATAAATTACATCAAAAGTGATAACTTCCAAAAAAAACAATGATAAAATCAAGGAGCAAAAAATGAAACAGTGTAAGTTTCTCACCCTGTTACTGGCAGTCCTGTTTGTTGCCTCATGTAACCCCTTTGGTTTGGCTCCTACTCCCAAACCAACACCTGTTGAATCAATCACAGCATATACCTTTATTGAAGAGATGGAAGCAGCACTTGTACTCTCCCCGGTCCTCTCTGCGAATTATGCCAGCCAGGTAGCAGATGGAGCCCGAAGTCTGGTCGTTACTGACACCACAGATGTAGAGCTAGTCATGGATAAAATAATTGACGGAGCCATAACGGCCATAGGTGATATAGGGGAACTTTCAGCGGAGGAAAGACTCGCCGTCATAGATGTAATCCTTACATCCATAATGGAAAGCCTTGATGAACATAAGTCCGATGTCCTCGAATCATCCAGAGCGATTGATTCTTTCGCCATTTCCATGGAACAAATCCTCAGGCAGATCTCCGCAGCAGCTATTCGAAACCTTTCAAATGCAGGTCTTGAATCCAGCGAACTGGCAGACGGTGCCAAAAGCACGATGACCACATTGATTACAGCCCTTGATAATGGGGGGGTTCAGGCGAGTGAAGTGCCCTCGGTTATTCAGGTTATAACCCGGGCAGCCGTTGAAAATATAGTCGAAAATACGGGCGCTTCAGAAGGCTCAGTAATCAGAAGTGCAACAAAAAGCATAACAGAAGGAGCTGTTTCTGCAATCGATAACATTGAAGTTGAAGGATTCAATGCAGAACAGGTCCCGGAAGTAATTGGTGGAATCACTGCCGGTGCAACTCAGGCAATCGAACAAATCGCAGATGATATCTCCATAGGAACAAGTGCTGCGGAAACGGTAACAGCTATAAAAGAGTTGACCTCCGATATTACATCCTCTGCTCTGTCGGGAGCCGACAGCCTTGAGATGATTAATTCCGGAAACATTGCCGAGGTTGTGGAAAAGGTTACCAAAAGCGCCATAAATGCAGTTTCCGAAATCCGAATCACAGGGATTGAAACAAAAACCAACAATGCTGATACCAGGGCCATCATCGGCCAGATTACCGAATCGACCTCCAACTCAGCAGGGAAGATGGTCCGCCTAGATGAAGCAGACCGACAGAGTGTACTCACGGCAGTGGTTACCGGCGCCTCCGACGGAGCCCAATCCATAGATGCATCATTCGACCAGGCTGCACTTGAATCCGCGATTCGTATAGATGAAGATGGTGACGATTCTACCGCCTCTGTTGCAGTAATAGAGATCCAGGATGAGGGACTGAAAACCTTCCTTCAGGATGCAGTGACAGACGGAATAGAGAAAGCGGACAACACTCCTCCTGCTTCAGACGCAGGTGAGAATAAAACAGCCCAGGTACTCGAAGATGTAACCCTGGATGGCAGCGGAAGTACAGATCCCGACGAAGGAGACGCCATCATTGAATATTTCTGGTTCATAGCCGGAAGCCCCGATAACAGTACAGAAGCACAACTTGTACAGGATGATACCTCGGTTTCGGCAGCAATATTCACTGCCGATGTCCCGGGTGAATATACGCTGGGACTCAAGGTTACAGATGGCAGAGGTGACTATAATACAAATTACATGAAGGTTGAGGTTGCCATCCCCGCGACAGCCCTGACATACGAAGGAAAAACCGCCCAGGAAAGATTGGATGCCGCCATAATACTCCGGGAGGAGGGAGATCCTGCAACAGCCTTGAGTGAATTCAGAAAAATCCTCACCTATTATCCGGAAACAGCAGTATTTGCGGAAGCCTATCTCCAGTCGGGTTACTGCTATGATAATATGAACAAACGCCAGGAGGCTTTTGCGGAGTATCAAAAAGTCGTTACATTGTATCCGTCTTCTGATTCATATCCCAAAGCAAAACTCTCCCAGGCATGGTCCTATCAGTGGTATTTCCGGGATACCGAACTTCAGAATCTTGCTGCAGCAAAAACAATTTTTGAAGAACTTTCTGCTTCTCCCTACACCAACACAAAATATCATGCCAGTGCCGTAAGCGGAATGGGTTTTAACCATATGATGAAGAATGAGTGGACCGAAGCCCGGGCAAAATTCACCGAAGCTCTGGCCATTCCCGGAATAGATAATAATGAGAGATTCTGGACCAAGTTTCACTATGCGGAAACATATAGATGGGCAGATGAAGCAGCGACAGCGATTACCGAATGGAACAAGATATTTGATTCTTCAGCCAACACGCTGGATGATGACGGCGTCACCGACTACTGGAAAATCCAGCAGACCCATGATGCCATAGCCTGGGCGAAATGGGATGTATCCGGTTTAGCCGAAGCAAAAGCCGAATGGATGAAAATAATAGATAATGTCAATATGCCTGACCAGTATAAGGGAACTGCCTGGAAGAATATCGGTGGAAGATATAGAACTACAGGAAATAATGAAGAAACTCTTTCTGGAGCTATAACCTATTATGAACAGGCCGAAACCGCCTTCAAAACAGCATACACTCTATGCCTGCCAGAAAATCCCAATCAGGCCTACTGGTCCTATGGGGATCTCCTCTGGATGTATAAGGATTGGATGAGGGCCCTGATTAATGAAGGACAGTCCGAAGCCGGTATTTACACAAAGTTTATGACCGTTCGATCCACAGTTCTGGCGGGGCCGTCCGAATTTGCACCACAAAAAATAACAGCCTATATGTCCTATGGGGATTATTATGCCTGGGACAAAGAAGTACAGAATAAGGATTTAGCCATAGCCTCTGCGGAAGCAGCCCTGGAATTAGCCGTATCCAGAAATCTTGATGAAGAGGCCTGGATAAGACGCCACCTTGGATATTTCTATACCGATAAAGGCTGGGATAACAGGGACAGAGTAGGAGTCAACTGGAGAGCCTTCTTCTATAAAGCAATCGAATATGCCGAAGGAATTACCTATGAGAAATTCCCCGGCGAAGCATGGGCGGTCGGTGAAGGACAGAGAATTGTTATTCAGGCCTATAATGGCCTCCGAGCTTATACTGTGGCCATTGATAAAGCAGAAGAGATAATATCATCTCCTCCTGATTATTTCGAAAAAGAGGGTCTGGCAGAAATCCATGAAACCCTTGTTGACTGCTACAGAAGTAAAGCAAACGATTACAGAAACAGGGACTACTGGAACGAAGCATTAACCGTTTTTGATCAGGCCATAACAGTCGGCGAAGCGGCACTTGTTGATGGTGTCTACAGTGAAAGCGATTTTGAGAATTCAGAAGATTATCTCAGAATAATGGACAGGATCAGAATTAATGTTGGTGATGCCTATATGGAAAAAGGGTGGATCTACCGTGACGATGCCGAAGATGATGTTCTTGCAGATGAAGCTTTTAATGGTGCAATTAGTGTTTATGATGAAATAACACCAAATACTGAAGAGTGGTACTACTATAATTCTCAGCGTAATATGGCAGAGTGTCAGCTTGGAATGGAGTTGTACGCTGACGCCAGATCAACCCTTTCGAACATTCTCGATAATATCGTTGATGAATTTGATCCCGATGAAAGGGGAAGAATCCTTGTTGACTTAGCCGACACCTATAAAAATGAAATTGATGATTATGATGAAGAAGCAACCGACTACGAAACACATCTGACAACACTCTTCGATGCGGGAATCATTGCCTTTGACGATGCAATAGGTGATGTTTCAATGACAAATGAATACCTGCTTAGAGCATACAGAAATAAGGGGAGTCTCATTTACCGGTATGCCTGTGAACTCTACTGGAACAATATTGAATTCATTGCATATATAGATGATGCTATAGATGAGTTTGAACTTGGAACTGCTGTAGAGGAAGCTGATAATTTCGACGACTGGGGACGGGATGTATCCGACTGTTGGCGGGAAATTGGAGAAGCCAACAGGGATAAATACCATAGTGAAGGCCAGAGACTTGACTGGGATGAAACATGGAGAAGATCAACAGGCAAAGATTATCTTATCGAGGCCTTAGGCGCATATAAAAATGCCGTTGATGAGGAGACATGGGGAGCCTTATGGCTTGATGATGTGCTGGAAACCAAACAGCGGATTGCCGAATGTGATTTTGATTTAATGCATATTTATGACTTTGAAACAGAGTTCGAAATTCTAAAGCCCTACCTTGAAGAAGGATTTACCTACTGCTTCGATGTGATCGGAAATCCAGATGTGAGAGAAGAAAATGCTGTTGAATGTATGGTAAACCTGGCTGAACTTAACGGCACCTTTGACGGACAGACCATCACTGTTGACGGTGATGACTATGATTTAAGTTTTGAGGAAGCATTGTTCTGGTGTAATACGATTATCAGTAGCTACAGTCATATTGAAAATGGATTTTATGCTGCCCGGGCTCAAAGGGGTATTGGGCAAGTTTATAAAGCAGACGGGGATTTTGAAAAAAATGGGGATCCACAGGATCTGGATACAGCAATATCATCCTACAGCACGGCGATTACCGCCTTCGAAAAAGTGGAACCCGATTACCCCGAAATAGATGACGATGATGACTGGATTTACAGGGAAACCAGGAATGATCTGTATAATACCCGCTTTGAGCGCGCCGATACGTATATCAACCGAAATGGGACAGGAGATTTTGCTCTTGGAATCGCCGATTACCAGTGGCTCATAGACAACATCCTTAATGAAGATTACAGTTATAATCAAAGACTCACAGATGCCTATATGAGTATTGGATATGCCTACATGAATGTTTCAGGTCACGAAGATGACGCACAGGCAATTGATGCATTTACCTGGGTAGTAAATAATTGCGACGATGGAAACCGTCAAACCGAAGCCCAGGACCGTATTAACGAGATAAACGCTTAAGATAAATATAAACAAAATCTGTTACTACTGCCCGGCAACCGCCGGGCAGTTTTTATATCTATCCCCATTCGCGGATTCAAGCGACCAGACAGAACTAAACTGGAAAACCATAAAAATCCTTTACATAAGCCCCTATCAAACGTAATATTGTCAGGTGAATAAATTCCTTAAATATCTGCCGCCCTTCTTCGGTGTGGTTTTCGCTGTATTATTAATATTAACGATCAAAATCATGTTCCAGAGTCCATTTTTCAATTCAAGAGAAGAGACGATTAAGGATGAACAGCGGTTCCACTTTGCCTTCTTCCTTCCGGAATCGGATTATTCGTTTTTTAGAAACCTGAAAGAGGGAGCCGAAAGCGCGACAGAATCGATGAACTGCTCCATAACATTCCATTCGATAGATTCGGATCCCGTAAGCCTGGAAATGGCCCCCTTTTCCGGCCTGGACGGTGTTGCCGTTTATCCCTACAAGAATGATGAAATGATGCTGAAATCTCTGGATAATATCGTAAAAGCGGGCATTCCTATAGTACAGATCGAAAACGAAATCCTGCGAAATGAAAGCACCTTCTTTATCGGGACAAATAATTTTGAATCAGGAAAGGCAATCGGCTCCCTTGCCCTGAACGCGAAAAAGGATAAATTGAATATCGCTTTAATTTACAGTGATAAAAACCCGGGACTCATGTCGGATGATAATTTAATTGAAATGGGGATGTTATCGGTGCTGGGCGACAGGCTGGCCTCCCTGGAGACAAGAAAAACCTCTTTAAACCCCCTGGACGCGGAACGGCTGGTTTATGAACTTATGCGGAAACCGGACCTGCCGGATATAATTGTTCTGACCGATCCTAACGATACTCTCGTAACGGTCCAGGCCATTATTGATATGAATATGGTGGGAGAGGTTCAATTCATCGGTTTCGGAGACAACGAATCCATCAAGGAGTATATCAGTAAGGATCTCGTCCTGGGAACAATCGTAAGAAACCCCTACCGAATCGGCTACAGTGCCGTCATGGCCCTCAAGGAGATTTGTACCGTCGGTTATACATCGGCCTACGTCGATACGGGAATTTCCATAATTTCTGAAGTAGATCCCGAAATATCCTCGATAAATGGAGGGGATAATGAATAGGATACAATTTTCCAACTCCCTGAAAAGCAAGCTGGTATACTACCTTGTTCTCTCGCTGGGACTAACCGTCATCTTCTTCGGATTCATTCTGATAATGTCCTTAACCCTGCAGGATGTTGCTGACGATCGTTTTGCCAATGAACAGTTTCTCCAGGAGTTAAAGGTACAACTTGAAGAGGTACAGAACCCCCTGGAAAATTATCTGGCCTCCTTCTCGTCGGTCTCCCTGGGAAAACTTCTCTTCACAACCGAAACCCTGAAAGAGGCCCTCCCTGCGGACCGACCGATTACATCCAATCAACAGGATCTCATGCAGAGAGAAATATTTTACCTCATCGATACTTACCTTGAAAAGGTAAACCTGATTGTTGAACAGAAGAGGGGGAGGAAGGTAAGTGAGTATACTTCGGGCTTTGAAGATCTCTCCACATTATACTCATACATCGGGGAAAGAATTGACAGGATAAGCCTCACGGGATTCCGGGAGCAGCTGGAGGAGTACAGGGGCTTCCTCGTACTTTTTCGAAAGATTCAAATCTACAGCCTTCTTCTAATCCTCCTTACAACAGCCTTTGCGTTTTCACTCCTGACCAAAACCATGCTTTCGATATCCGCACCCATGGATGAACTATCCCGTATGGCGGGTAAGATCTCCGGAGGAGATTTTCAGGTTCCGGATGTCCATTATAAATCGGTGAATGAAGTAAACCAGGTTGCCGAGGCCTTCAACGACATGAAAAGCTCCATTCGCCACTATATCCACGAACTGCAGAAACAAAAGGCCATAGAACAGGAGATAATGACGGAGAGGGTCAGGAACCTGAAAATGGAACAGCTCCTGAAGAGGATGGAACTTTATACGATGCAGGCTCAGATGAACCCTCATTTTCTGTTCAATACAATAAATACAGGCGTCCAGCTAGCCATCGTTGAAGAGGCGGAGAAAACAGCGGATTTCATGGAGCATTTAGCGGCCCTCTTCAGATACAACATCCGGGAGAAGAAATTCTTTGTTCCCCTACGGCATGAATATGAAGGTCTCCTGTCATACTTTAACATCCTGAAGATCCGATTTCCGAAATCACTGAACCTTATTCTGGATATAAATGAATCTCTCCTGGATCAATTTACCTGTCCAGCCATGGTCCTGCAGCCCATTGTTGAAAACTCGGTCCTCCACGCCTTTAAGAGCCGGGAAGGAACAGGAACTGTCAGTGTTTCCATCAGCTGGGAGGATCCTGTGATCATCCTGTCTGTTAAAGATGATGGTGTAGGAATCCCCCGGGAGGTTGTGGAAAATATTCTAACACCCACAAACCATGATTATCAGCTCTCCTCCAAGGTTATGGGGTTAGAGAATGTCATTCAAAGGTGCTACTTCTTTTATCCGGATCAGAAGGATGTTATTGATATAAGAACAGCCCCGGATAAGGGTACAGAGATAATTATCAGAATTCATACAGAGGTAAAACCATGTATAGAGTTATAATTGCTGATGATGAAGAACCGGTCCTGGACAGCTTTGCCTTTATCTTCGACAAGGATATTACGGATTTTGAACTCTGCGGAAAAGCCCGTTCAGGAACGGAGGCTGTCACCCTTATAAAGGAGCTCATACCGGACCTTGTTTTCATGGATATTCAGATGCCCGGCATCGACGGGATAGAGGCGATTAAACAGGTGCGAAGCCAATTTCCTGACATGATATTCGTCCTGGCGACGGCCTACGAAAGGTTCGATATAGCAAAAAAAGCAATCCCCCTGGGGGTTTTCAGCTATATGGTGAAACCAATTTCCCGAAAAGCACTCATCGAAAAGCTTCAGGAGATCAAAACCCACCTGGATAGTAAAAATGAAGAGAAAAAAAACCAGCTGGCCACGGTAGAGTTTCTGCAGCAAACCAGGGAAGAGAAGAAAAAGCACTTCCTCACAAGCCTGATCTACAAAAACCCGACAGAGAAGGAGTGGAAAGATTTCACAGCCCTCTTCTCCTTTACCTCCAGTAAAGCCGCGGTTTATCTGATAGAGACTATTGGTTCGGTTTCCGAAAAACTAAAAGATGATATCTATCATGATATCACAAAAAAACTCCAGTACAAAATCGGATGCATAAGCAGTACGGTGGGTGAAAGACTGCTTATCCTTATAACCGAACAAAAAGATCCAGCTTATATCAATGGTGTTTTTCAGCGGATATTCGATGGAACATCGAAAGCCGGATTCATCATGGGAGCCGGAGAGTTCTGCTCCCCCAAGGAATTATCTTCATCATTTGCAGAGGCTTTCCTTCCATTCGCAGATGCCTCCCACAAGGAATCATCCTGCCTGAATGAACAGAAAAGGTTACAGGAGGTCTGCCGCACCATCATCAAATCCGATAAGTCCATGGGAATGAAGGCCTTCGAGGAGTATTGGATCGAAAGGTTCAATCTGGATGATTTCCTTGTGGCCAAAGGAAAAATGATCGGACTGTTCACCCTTATTCTCTCCGAAATAGGACCTAACGTTCTATCCGGAAGCAGCTTTAAAACTGATATTGCTGCGGAAATAATGGCTCTTGAGAATGTGTTAAAGTGGAGAGATTGGTCAACCGGAACTATTTCAAAGCTCCAGGATATTCTGGAAATTCACAGAAACTCCTCCTATCCCGATCCGTTGGTCAAGGCATTGGCGTTTATAAGGGAAAATTATAATCAGCAGATCCAGCTCTCATCAGTCGCGGAAGTGTGCACGATCTCGGCAAGCTACTTAAGCCGCCTCTTTTCCGAGCATCTCGATACCACCTTCATAGATTATGTGAATAGATTCCGCTTGAACGAAGCAATGATCCTTTTAAAGGAAGGGCATGTTTCCATAAAAGAGACGGCCTACATGGTAGGATATCAGGATCCCAACTATTTCAGCAGGATATTTCGAAAATACATGGGCTTTGCCCCCTCTAATCTCGAAAAAAGGAGCGCCGCAAATGATTAAAAAATATTGCCTTATTTTAATGATAGTCCTCGCCTTTGCAGGATGCAAAAAGAAGGAAATTGTTGACGATAATACAATACGCATAGGTTTTTCGGCCGCTTCAGAGACATTTCTTCTTGAAAGGTGGGATAAGGATACCAAGGTATTCATGAGCAAGGCGCGGGAGCTGGGTGCAGAGGTCATCTTCGCAAAATCTCCCGGAAATGCAGAAGGTCAGATCCCTCAGATCCAATACCTCCTGAAACAGGATATCGATGTTCTTGTGGTTATCCCCGAAGATATGGAGATGCTTGGAGGCGTTATCCGCCGAATAATGGATAAGGGGATCCCTGTCCTGTCCTATGACCGGCCGATCATGGGAGTTCCCATAACCGGATATATTTCCTTCGATAACCAGGAAGTCGGGCGCCTTTTAGCCCGGGCCCTTCAAAAGGAAGTGCCGACAGGAAACTACCTCCTTGTAAACGGATCTGTCCGGGATAATAACAGTTATGAAGTCAATAAGGGCGTCCATGAGATTCTTGATCCCGTGATCGAATCGGGAGAGATCAGGATTGTCGAAGAAATATGGCTGGAAGAGTGGTCTTTCGATGAGGCAATTGAAGAAATAGGAAAGGTTTTTGATAGAACACTCGAAATTGATGCCATCTCGGCTGCAAACGATGTAATTGCCGGAGCAGCAATCAGACTGCTCTCCGAGCGGCGTATGGCCGGAGAGGTCGCCGTGGTAGGACAGGACGCGGATCTCCTTTCCTGTCAAAGAATTGTTGAAGGAACCCAGCTGATGACTGTTTATAAACCGATACCCAGTCTGGCCGCAAGGGCGGCAGAACTTGCTGTAAAAATGGTTGAAAAGGACATGCCCCAGCCTGAACAATACATCGACAATGACAGCGGGAAGGATATACCCTATTTTGTGGAAATTCCCATCCCGGTTTACCGTGAAATCATGGATGAAACGGTAATCGCCGACGGCTTTCATTCCCGGGAAGATGTCTACAGAAACATGTCTGGACAAAATTGACTTCAGAATAGTCCTAATAAAGATCATCTACGACGACTTCATGTCAAATATAGCCTTTCAATAGCATAGAAATACTATAGCGCAAATTCCCAAACCAACTATAAAATAAGTTAAGTAATAAATTTGTAAAATTTATAGGAAAAGCTTTTTCTGATTCTGATTATTGCTCTCGTATCAGCAGGCATTTTTTTGCCGGCGGATGGAGTGAAGGAATGCACATTGGGATAACAATGTCCAGAACTCACAGCGGCTATAAGATAGACAGCAGAAGTTTAAAGGGGGGTTTTTGGACGACAATATTTTATTACGAATGAAGTCAATCACGAAATCATTCCCAGGTGTAAAAGCACTTGATGATGTAGATATAACCGTTGAAAAAGGAGACATTCATTTTATTGTTGGTGAAAATGGAGCTGGAAAATCAACATTGATGAAAGTATTAAGCGGCATATATCCATATGGTGATTATGATGGAGATATAATATTTAACGGCAAAATAAAGCATTTTCACGGAATAAAAAACTCGGTGTCTGATGGTATTGTTATTATTAATCAGGAACTGGAACTTTTTCCGAATCTTACAGTATATGAAAATGTTTTTGTCGGACATGAAATCCACAATAAATTATCTGTAATGAATTGGGATAAAACCAAAAAAGAAGCAAAAAAGTATCTGGATATGGTAGGTCTTGATGTTGATCTCCATAGTTTAGTTGGCATGCTTGGTGTCGGAAAACAGCAATTAATTGAAATTGCAAAAGCACTAAGTCAAAATGTTAAATTACTGATATTGGATGAACCAACAGCAGCCTTAAATGAAGATGACAGTGAGAACTTATTGAATTTACTTGTGGAGCTTAAAACCCAGGGTATTACTTCAATTATGATTTCCCATAAATTAAAAGAGGTTGAAGCAATCGCCGACTCTCTCACTGTTATACGTGATGGTAAAACAGTAGCCAGAATGACAAAAGATGAGATCAATGAACGGGAAATCATTAAAAACATGGTCGGTAGAGAAATTGAAGATATTTTCCCTAAAAGGCCCAAGTACAAAGGTGGAGATGTTGTATTAGAAACTGTTCACTTTAATGCCTTTGATACTTCCATAAACCGATATATCGTCAGTAATTCAAACATAACGGTTCGTAAAGGTGAAGTCGTCGGGATTGCAGGTTTAATGGGTGCTGGACGAACAGAACTGGCCCATAGTATTTTTGGAAATCCCAAGAAATACAAAATATCCGGAACTACACTTGTATTTGGAAAGGCAGCCAAACTGACTTCTCCCAAAAAAGCTATTAATCACGGCATAGCTTATGTATCTGAAGATAGAAAAAAAGATGGATTAATCTTAAGTGAAACAATTGAAGAAAATATAACTGTTTCGGCCTTAGAAAAAATATCCAAAATGGGTGTTATCAATTTCTTTAAACAAAACATGTATGCCAAAAAGTATGTAGAGGATATCGATATTCGAACCCCATCAATTTTACAGCAAGTTAAAAACTTAAGTGGAGGGAATCAACAAAAAGTCCAGGTTAGTAAATGGTTATTTGTTGAACCCAAAATTTTGATTTTAGATGAACCAACACGTGGAATTGATGTTGGTGCAAAATTTGAGATATACACGATTATTAATGATTTAGTTGCGAAAGGTATGAGCATAATGATAATTTCTTCGGAATTACCGGAGATTTTAGGTATGTGTGACAGGGTTTACGTTATCGCTGAAGGTGTTCAGACTGCTGAATTTGACATTGAAGACGCAACACCTGAAAAAATCATGGAAAGTGCAACAGTTTAGGAGAGCTTATGAGTGAAAATAAAAATATTTTCGGGAAAATAGGGTGGTCTATTTACAAATATTTCCTGACATTAATTTCTTTGTTTAGAACAAACATTAGAGATTATGGAATGTTTATTGCTTTAGTCGTTATATTTATTGTATTTGGATTTATGACAAATTGGATTTTCTTAGGACCTTTCAACTTCACAAATCTGCTGAATCAAACCGCTTATGTTGCCGTCCTTGCTGTCGGTATGACACTTGTAATTGTAACAAGACAAATTGATTTATCTGTCGGATTTATCGGTGCTTTCCTGGGAGCCTACGTTGTTGTAGCCGTTGAGACGGGAGGCCAGACAGTAACAGCAGCATTACTCGGTGCCTTAGCCATCACTGTAATTGTAGGTATCGTTAAAGGATTCTTTATTGCAAAAATTAAAGTACCATCCTTTGTTGTTACACTCGCAGGAATGTTTATCTTCAAAGGTTTATTAATGTATAAAACCGGAAATAGAACAATTTCAACAACAAATGATTTCTTTATTAAGGTGGGGACAGGGTATTTACCAACGATTGAAATAGGTGAATATGATTTAGTCACTCTTATTTTTGGTGGATTCATCATGTTTGCGGTTCTAACCACCGGAATCCTGAAACGTAATAAAAACAGAAAACTGAATATCCCGAGTGAAAAATCAGAAGTTTTTATTACCAAATTACTTATAATGACTGCGGTTATAGGATATTTAACCTATGTATTCTCTTCTAATAAAGGGATTTCATACTTATTACTGATTACTGTTGCTGTCGTTGCTATTTATCATTTTATGACAACACAGACAACCTTAGGCAGAAGGATCTATGCCGTTGGCGGTAATCCGGATGCAGCAGAATTATCCGGTATCAGTGTTGAACGTGTAATAATTATAGTCTTTATATCCATGGGTATATTGGCCATGTTTTCCGGCGTAATGTATGTTTCCAGATTAGAAAACGCTTCACCAAAACATGGGCCCTTCTGGGAATTATACGCTATCGCCGCTGCCTTCATTGGGGGAACCAGTGCCAGCGGCGGTGTCGGTAAAGTCGTAAATGCTGTGGTAGGTGCCATCGTAATCATGTCCCTTAAAAATGGTATGGCTTTAGCGGGTATTGATGCAAACATCGAACCAATCATTTTAGGTGGCGTTTTATTACTTGCCGTTGTATTTGATATCTACACAAGAAATGTAAATCCTGTTGATTTAGTGGGAATACATCATGCTAAAAAACTTTACAAAGAAGAGTATGCCCTCGACAAGAGTAATTTTGCACAAGCAAAAGCCGAACTCAAAGCGGCCAGAAAAGAGGCACGTGCTGACTTAATAGATTTTGAATATAAGTATACAAACGCACAAGGTGCGTATAACAAAATCAGGGATAAAATCAGATCGAGCGTCGAAGCAGATTTTATTAAAGATTAAGGTCTAAAGGGGAATTAGAGTACAGTTTTCTTCATGAATACATGTGCTTTAAAAAATAAAAAATTGTAGAAAATCTATTAAATCTGCAATTTGCAATGTTTCACAGGAGGAATATATGAAACGTTTTATAGTAACATTACTACTTTTAGCAGTAGTAGCAGGTGTTGTTTTTGCGGGTGGCGCACAAGAAACGAAAATCGGTGTTGTATTACCGGATGCATCAGAAGAAAGATGGGCAAACCAGGATGGTGCCTTCTTTAAAGAAGAATTAGCTGCATTAGGTGAAGGTTACGATTTTGAGATTTTATTCTCAGAAGGTGATGAATCAAAAGAAAAGCAAAATGTTGAGGCTTTAATCGCAAAAGGTGCCAAGGTAATCATTATTACTTCACAGGGTTCCGGTGCTTCCGCTGTAGCAGCTGCACATGCTGAAGACGTTGTTGTTATCGCTCATGACCGTATGGCAAAATCATCTTCAGACGTTGCTGATTACTATACAACTTTTAATAGCTGGAATGTTGGAAAAGCAATGGGTAAACATTTAGTTGACGCAGCAAAAGCAGCTGGATGCACTCCTTCTAATCGTGGTGACCTGGCAATTTTTGCCGGTCGTGTAGCTGACTGGCCGAATGCAACATACTTCTTTGGTGGTGCTTTTGAAGAATTACAGCCAAACTTGAACCTGTTTAACATCGTAAATCAGGATGCTGCTTCATTTAAAGGATTAGCTCTTTACACAGAAGCTACTTTTAATGATGCTGCCAAAGATGCTTTACAGGCTGCCATGCAACCCATCGATACAGACTGGAATCCTGAAACTGCCGGAATTAAGGCTGCAGGTCTTGTTGCCCAGATTTCTAAAACTTCAGACAAAGTATTCGTATTAGCTCCAAATGATGACACTTCAGCTGCCATTCGTTTAGAATTCGCTAAAATGGCTGCTCCCTATGATGAGTACTATACAACAGGTCAGGATGCTTCAAATGTAACTTTAGCCAGTTTAATGGGAGACACTGTTACAGGTAAAGGTACTCAGACAATGACAGTATTCAAAGATGTTTCAAAGTTAGTAGCAGATTCAGTTACTATCGCCAAAAATATCGTTGATGGTGTTGATGGATTAACTGGTGTAACCGGTGGACCTTCAATTGATGGAGCAGCTACCGCCTACTCACCAATTGATACTTTATTGGCTTCAAACAAGCAATTAACTTATGACACAATTTTCGCAACAGGTTACAAATCAAAAGATCACCCCGATTTCGATGCTATTGATTTCACACCTTACGAATAAACGATAAAAAATTAACATGATGAAAAATACCTTAAAGCTCCGGCTTTAAGGTATTTTTTTCAGTAGAGCTCCATAAACCCGTCATAAAGTAAATAACTCTTTAACATACAATAATAATATGGTATATTACCCCGCAACTATGGAACAGACCCTGCTTTTACAGAAGAAATACACAATCAGCGGAGATGACGCCCTTACCTTCGGGGAAGCCTCATCGGATATAAAGAAGATTCTCCGCCAACTCGGAATCCCGCCCGAAACCGTCAAACGTACAGCTGTCTCCATGTACGAGGCCGAAATAAATACCATTATCCACGGTGGCGGTGGAGAGGGCGAAGTCGACATCTACTCCGACGAGATCAGAATTCTGTTCAGAGATGAAGGCCCTGGAATCCCGGATATTGAAGAGGCCATGAAATCAGGATTTTCCACAGCCTCGGAGAAAGCCAGAGAGATGGGTTTTGGTGCCGGATTGGGACTCCCCAATATCAAGAAAAATTCTGACGATCTTAAAATTGAATCAGAGCCCGGTAAGGGAACGACAGTAACAATCATGATCCGGATTTGAGGCAAGCACTCATATCCGACCGTTTAAGGAGGCAATCCTATGCCCCACAGCTTCCATTCAGTAAAACTCGCAAGAGATAAATGCAAGGGATGCACAACCTGTATTACAACCTGCCCCACAGAAGCAATCCGCGTAAGAAACGGCAAAGCAGTAATAATTGAAGAGAGGTGTATAGATTGCGGCGCCTGTATCAGAATATGCCCCTCCCATGCGAAAGAGGCCATCTCTGACGCTCTCGAAGACATAAAAAAATACGATTACAAGGTAGCCGTTCCGGCCCCTACCCTATACGGCCAGTTTAATATGAAAATCAGTATCGATAAGATACTGACCGGACTCCTCGCTCTCGGTTTTGATGAGGTCTTTGAAGCGGCTGATGCAGCGGAAGTTGTTGCGGCAAAAACACGCCAATGCCTGGCAGAGAAGAACGGTGATCTCCCCCTGATATCCTCATCCTGCCCAGCCATTGTCCGGCTCATTCAGTTGAAATACCCGGGGCTTCTCGATCAGATTATTCGGGTTGAATCTCCTATGGAAACGGCAGCCAGGATTGTCAAAGAGGAGCTCCATCCTGATAAAAAGAGTATTGGCGTCTTCTTTATCTCCCCCTGCGCGGCCAAGGTCACGGCGGTCAGAAATCCCATGGGGTGCAAGCACTCCAGCGTGGATGGTGTAATCCCTATAAAGGATATCTATCTTCCCCTCATGAATGCCATCTCCGAAGTGGAGACAATGGAACACCTGGGAAAGGCCAGTTTCAGAGGGATTTCCTGGGCGGTTAGTGAAGGTGAGGGAGATAATGTGGGTTGTCATGACATCGTGGCGGTGGATGGAATAGATCAGGTGGCCAAGGTTTTCGAGGAGATAGAAAACAGACGCTTTCGAAATGTGGATTTTATCGAAGCCATGGCCTGTCCCGGCGGCTGTGTGGGAGGACCATTAACTGTGGAGAACCCCTATATTGCCAAGGCGAGGATACGCAAGAAGGCTCAGGAAGCAACCGATAAAGAGGCGAATGAGAATCAAAACAAAGCCATTGCCTCACCGGGAGAGTTCATCCCCCGGGAGACCCATGTCAACATGGAGTGGCAGGAAGAGGTTAAACCCAAGCAGATAATGAAACTTGATGAAGATTTCAGAAAAGCCGTCATAAAGATGGAAGAGATGGAAGCAATAGAAAAGTCCCTTCCCGGCCTTGATTGCGGCTCCTGTGGTGCTCCAACCTGTAAAGCTCTGAGTGAAGATATCGTAAGGGGATACGCCGTCAAAAACGACTGTATTTTCATCCTTAAAGAGGAGATTCAGACCCTTGCCTCCAACCTTGCTGAACTGGGAGCCCGGAGACCCCTCTCCATGGATAAAGAAAAGAAATAGATGTCGGACCTCATAAATGCTGAAAAAATCACCCTGAGGGAGGAGACAAACATTCTCCTTTCCGGGATGGATAAAAGTAGGATCTCAGAAGAAACAGAACTCATCACAGAGAAGATCCTATCATCCCCTTTCTGGAAAAATGCGGATTTCCTCCTCTCTTATGATCCATTTGGGACAGAATTCAGCCCGAAAGCTCTCTTGACAGCCGCTCTGGATTCGGGAAAAAAAATCGCGTTTCCGCGGATTAATAAAAGCCGGGACAAAAATGGTTCCCGAAGTCGGGAGATGGATTTTTTCTTAACTGAGGGAACCGATGGCCCCTGGGTACTCCATAAGTGGGGCTTTCGGGAACCGGCAGATTCATGCCCCCTTTTTAACCCGTTAGAATATGAAAAGAAACGTGTCCTGCTCTTATGTCCCGGGGTAGCATTTGACCGGGAAAATTACAGGCTGGGAAGGGGCGGCGGTTATTATGATACCTACATCCAACGCTATTCAAGAAATTTATGCCTGATTGCCCCGGCCTTCTCCTGCCAAATTACTAAAAATATTCCCCGGGAAATTCATGATAGAAGCATGGATGCGGTTTTCACAGTTTAATACTTTGTCCCCGGTATAAAAAAGGGTATATTTATAGAGAAGAATACGGAACAATAATTCGCTATAAATGAGGTATATGATGGCAGAAATAAAATCGGCCCTGGAGCTGGCCCTTGAAAAAACAGAAGGGGTTAAAAGCGACAAGGAAGGGGTTAAGAGAAAAGGGTTGAATGAAAAGGGAAAGAAAATGGCCTCCCAATTCCTGAACGACCATAAGGATGGCAAGAAGCTCAAAAAAGCCTTGGGGACTGTTCCCAAAGAGGATAAGAAAGAGGTTCTGAAAGGAGTCTATCAGGTGCTGAAAGCAAATCTGACACTCCCCAGAGAAGATGATTTTTCAGAAGATCTTGAAGTTCTTAAGACTGGATTTACAGTAATAACCGATAACGGAAACCAGTTAAATGTTCTCTTTGAACAGCTTGAACAGTTTTTTACCCAATTCACCCAATCAAAAGAACAACTGTATGAGGGGCTGAAGGGGCAGCTGACCCCCCTGGCCCAGCAAAAATCCCAGCAGATATCCCAGCAGAGGGGTGTTCAGATAGATTTGCACCCGGAAGACCTCCCCGAATTCGGCCAGGCATTACAGGAAAATATGGCAAAATTGACAGACCAGTTCCAGCAGGCATTAAATAATGTACGAGCAGAGCTGGATTCCATCCTCATCCCCGCCTGATTCGCTAACGGAATGAATCCTTGAGCAGGGGCAGCATGACGGAAAAATCCGAACCGCTGCCCTCTTTACTTTTTACAAAAATCTTTCCTCCATGGGTATCAATCGTGCCATAGGCAGAGGCCAGTCCCATACCGGTCCCCTCCCCCTCTTTTTTGGTTGTGAAGAAAGGCTCGAAAATTCGTCCAAGTATCTCGCCGGGAATCCCCATACCTTCATCACGAATAAGGACTTCCAGGGTGTTATTCGATAAAGGCTTATCACTACTGCTCCCGTTTGCGGTGGATTGTGGTCGAATAGCCGTAATAACAGAGATTCTCCCACCATCGGGCATGGCATCCCGTGCATTCAGCATCAGGTTTAAAAATGCATTCTGCAGCAGGTTTGGATCCCCCTTAACAATAGAATTTTCCGCGTAAAAAGATTTTACGACAGAGATCCCCTCTGTTTTAGTTTGAACCACGAGCTCGAGGACCTCTTCGAGAAGCTTGTGAATATCGATCGGAACATCTTCCCGGTATCCTTTCTTTGCATAAGAGAGCAATTGCCTTGTAAGAACCGCCGCATTATTTGCACTGGAAAGGATCTTATCGAGATAGCGATCACAGGTGGGGTCCTTGCTTTTTGTCTTTAATAATTCGGTGTACCCAATAATACCACTCAGCTGATTATTAAAATCATGGGCAACACCTCCAGCCAACTGGCCTACCGTATTCATCTTTTCGGCCTGATAAAGCCTCTCCCGCAGCTCCCGCCTTTCCGTGATATCCTGAATATGTAATACTGCCGATATAACTCTCTTTTTTTCACCAAAAATTGGAAAAAAGGAACCGCGGTATACTTTGCCATTCTGCTCATGGGTCATGGTCCGAAACTCACCCTCCTCAAAAACCGATTTCAGAACCTTGTAACCCGCTCCATCCTTTCGATAACCCGTAACCTCAGAAAAAGAGTGCCCCTTCAGTTTTTTTATGGAGTAGCCAAAGAGTTGGCTGCTGAATTTATTGGATGCCTCAATGTTCCCGTTTTTATCAAGAACAAAAAGTATATCTGTAAATGAATCAATAATTGTTCTCAACCTCTCCCGCGATTTCAGCAGAGCCTTCTCGGCGTCCCTCCGGCGCAGAGAGACAGCGGCTAAATGGGCAAAAGTCATCAAGTGTTCACGAAGCGGAAGGGGTTGGCCAGAAGTAAATCCCAGAAGGGATGTCCCCATAAGCTGACCGCTTGAAACGTAGGAGATAGCAGCAAAATGGGTAAGGCCGGAGACTTTGGTTATGAGACCTGACAATACTTCAGGAACCGCCCCACGGGTTAATCCGGTGAGAGAATCATTTATTTCAACGATCTCCTCCACCATGATTTTATATTTATCCTGCGGTATCGGTACCTTTCTTTTGAAGCTCCGTAAATTTCCCAGTTTCATTACCGCCCTTATAACGGCCCGTGAAGTATCTACCCGGCTCAGCTGAAGCATAGATTCGGAGACATCATAATTTGAAAAAGTGATCAGAGGTGCCCCTGTAAACTCCTTCAAACACTCCACGATAGTTTTGTTCAGATCTTCCTCTGATGATAAACCTGCCAGCTTATACGCAAATTCAGTCAGGTAATTAAGCTGCTTATTCCTGTACTCAAGTCCACTCTCAAACAGGATATGCTCGGTAATATCTTTTAGAAAAACAAAATAAAAACCATTCTCCTCATCGATACAGACAACAGAGCTCCCAAGCCAGGTCTCCCTGTTCTCAAAATTTTTCAGGCGTGTGGTGAAAACATTCTCTCCACCTCCATCCCCGGGGAAATTTTCCGGGGTCGAATCAACCAGACTTTTAAAAGTTTTAGTATTAAGCTTTTCTTTATGAATTCCAGTTAGATGAGAGAATTTTTCATTTACATCAAAAATTATACCTTCCCTGTCCACAACGCAGACGGGCCGGGTGGCATTCCGAAGAAGTGCCTGATAGACAGGGTTTCTGATCAAATTCTGCAATGATTATTCCTTATTGGTCATATTTAAATTTAATCCAAAGTTGGATTTTTATAATTCCAACTCTAATTTAAGCAATTGCATTTTATAACAAAAGTATGGATTTATCAAACAATATTGACAAGACAATATTTGTAAAATATGATAGACAACTAAGATATTAGATAAACATCTAACAACAAAGGAAAATTTGATGATTAAGAATCACAACAGCTTGCTCAAAGCCTACGGAATAAACCAGGGATTCCACTGGTTCTCCCTTGGGATCATAATTCCTGTATTAACCCTTGTTTTTCTGGACAGGGGCTTTAATCTCGCCCAGATAGGAACAGCTTTTGGAGGGATGTCTTTCATCATTCTATTCCTGGAACTGCCGACAGGTGGTATCGCCGATACCATAGGAAGAAAGAAGGTCTACATTTTTTCAGTGGCAATCAGTGTTACCGGGTATGTGATTATCCTCTTTGCAGAAAATTTCATCCATCTGATTGGGATTACCATACTCATGGGAACTGGTAGAGCCCTCTCCTCGGGTACAATGGACGCCTGGTTTGTGGATGAACATAAAAAACTCGGCGGCAGTGAAGAACTGCTTCAACGGGATTTAGCCAGAGCCGGCATAATTATACCGGCAGCCCTCGGTGCGGGAACCCTCATCGGAGGCTTCCTCCCGGATCTCTCCGGCGATTTCTTCAGCACCCACACACCATTCGGGTATTATGGCCTGAATATACTGCTTCTAATCACCCTCTATCTACTTCAGATCCTCTTTACCGCCATCCTGATCAAGGATGAAAACCCGAATTTCAGTAATGATATTCTGGATGGACTTAAAAAATTCCCGGAGACATTGAGTTCAGCAGTAAAATACGGCCTGACAAGAAGAAACACCCTGGCTATCCTTCTAACGACGGCAGCCCTGGGAATGGGACTGGCAGGAATGGAACAACTCTGGCAACCACGATTAAGAGAAATATCACCGGAAACGGGTATCTGGATCATGGGTGTATTATCTGCGGGATACTTTGCCGCCGCTGCTGCCGGAAACGGGGCGTCAACCGTACTCCTAAAACTACTGGGGTACCGGTACAGAATCCTACTCTTCTTTTTCCGGTTTATTATGGGGCTCATTTATCTTGCCCTCTCATTCACCCTTTCGCTCGGAGGATTTGCACCGCTCTACCTACTCTTATTCCTGGCCCATGGTGTGACCGGTTCACCGGAGATGGTTATCTATAACCGTGCCCTCCCGGATAGTAAGCGCTCAACCCTCCTGTCACTGAATTCCCTCTTTTTACATTTAGGAGGGGGATTGGGCTCCCTGGCCGCGGGGCAGATAGCGGAGCATGTCACAATCCCCGCCGCCTGGTGGCTGACAGGCGGTGTACTGACCCTCTCGGCCCTCTTTTATCTGATTATCAAAGAGGACCCTCGGAAAAATAAGGCGGCGAATGCGAATAAGGGAGGTGAAAATCTTGAAAATTAAGCATAATCCATCCATTGAGCTTTTTTGCTCACTTTTAATTTATGCACGCTGGGATGAGGTCAAGAGTATGTGCGAACCATCCTATTATCTAAGTGACGAGTTGACCCTATGGTATGAGAAAACCAGTTCCGCCCTGCCGGGAACACTTAAGAATGATATAAGCTATCTTGTCAGTAATTTTCTCGGCCTGACCTTTCTACCGGTATCCATGATCCTGAAAGAGGGATGGAGTGCCGTTATGGAAACCCTTAACCAATTGAAATCGATCCCCACCGGAGAGGTCCTCCCGAAAATGCTTTTTGATACATATCAGACCGACATTTCCTATAGTAAGGTTTCCCGCGATCCCGTGGCAATTCGAAAAGCGCTGGAAAAAGCCGGGGGGACTATCAGGCAGGGGGAAGTGGAACTGTTTCTTGAATTCATACGCTACCCGGATATCTTCTGGAATAAGTTAATTACTATTGCAGAATCTTTCTATGCTCTGGCCCTCAAGGAAGATGAAGCCCGGATATCAAAAAAAGTTCAAAAACAGATTCAAGCGGATCAGACTCTCCTGGATAAGGATCCAGGCCACTTTTTCGAAGCTTACTGCCGGTGCAACCGTCCTGAATCGGAGGAATACCCCGAAATATATATCAGTTATTATGATGAGGTTGATATTATTCAGATAGAAGCGCCGGACAGCCTGATCTATGGACGATGCAGACCGATCATGGAGAACAGCAACCCCGTCCCCCTGGAAGAAGCTTATAAAATCCTGGCAGACGAAAGCCGTCGGACAATCCTTCAACTCCTGTGCAGTCGCCCCTGGTTTATAAGAGAACTGGCGACCGAACTGAAGATAACTTCCGCGACAGTTTCCTATCATGTATCACGCCTGGCAGCCCTCCATCTTGTGAACTATGAGAGAGGTGAAAAAAACAGAGTCTATTACAGGGGGGATCAGGAGAGGATTGAAGCCATGCTTGATGCGGTTAAAAAATCGATCCTCGGATAGGATTCAGACCATTTCGAAAAATCTTCCGGGTATATCTCTGTAGAAATTCAACTGCCGCCGAAGGCTTTCCAGACTGACAGACTCATCCGGCCCGTGAATCATAGAAAAACCCTTATCAATCGTAAGCTCCCGGCTGTACAGGGAGAATCCATAGACAACACTTCCCTTTTCACGCCAGAATCTTCCATCGGTGGCAACACTTGTAAGCATGGGAACAAGTTCAATATCCGGATCGGTCTCCCGGACAGAGGCCCGACAGGCGGCCATCAGCGGCGTATCCACTTCCGAGCTGGTGGAGGAGACACTCTCCAGAACTTCAAGCTGGAAATCTGCACCGAGGGAACCAAGGACTGAGGATATATGCTGCTCCCAATCCGATTCATCCTGACCGGGAAGGGTTCTTATATCAATTTCCATATACCCGGATCCTGCGATTATATTGACCTTGCTCCCGGCCTGAATCAGATTGGGAGAGATGGTCATCCGGGAACAGGCGTGAAGGATACGCGCGCTCCCCGGATTTGTAATCCCCAGTTCAAAAAGGGCATCATCAATGGTGAGAGGATCCGTAAGCCTTGATTCAAGTCCGGAAGGAAGGGCCAGCTTTTTCACCATTTCCGTATAAAGTCCGGCAGTGATTGCCGGGGGGGGATTCTTTCCAAGAAGTGTCATCCCCTCAGCCAATTTTAAGGCTGCATTTTCCGCTCCAAAAGGAAGGCTGCCATGGGAGGCCTGCCCCGTGGCAGAAAGTCTAAGCTGGGTTACCCCCTTCTCTCCCAGGGTGAAGGTAGCCTTCGGGTGGCCGGGAAGGTCCAGATAAAACCCGCCAAGCTCGGTAAGCATATAATCGGCGGCCACCCTGTCCCAGTGATTTTCAACCAGATATTTCGCCCCCCAGATACCGGCAGCCTCCTCATCGGCAACCGCCAGAAACTTGAGAGTACCCGGAAATTTCACCCCTGAGGCATAAATGTCTGCGATAACGGCAGCCATGACTGCAGTCTGCCCGAGCATATCCAAAGCTCCCCGTCCCCATAAACGCCCCTCCGCAATCTCTGCTCCAAAGGGATCGTGAGTCCAGGAGTCGGCATCAACGGGGACGACATCCATATGGCCCATGAGCATCAGACAGGGGGCTCCCGGGTCACTTCCCGGCAAAGTAATCAGGAGACTGCTGCGTCCTTTCCGGGGAGTGAAAACCTCTCCTTCCAGTCCATATCCTTTAAAAAACTCAATCAGAGTCTCTACAGATCGGATCTCATGCCCCGAATCGGGTGCTCCTGTATTAACACATTGATTTTTTATCATTTGCCGAAGAAGGGTCAGATATTCATTAAAAAGCGCATCTTCCCGAGCAGTATTTACTTTAAACATAACCTTACAAGCTCCTGAATCATTCGGGCGGTCATCCCCCATATTATTTCATCATCGAATTTGTAGAGGTAGATAGAATGGGGTCGACCTTTCCAGGAGCCCCAATACCGCTGGGGCAGACCGAGTTCCCGGGCAGCAAAAATGTTCCCATTCTCCCCTTCTACCGCTTTATATTCAGTTTCAATCTTATACACTTCCGGTTCATGTTCAAGAAACCACACAAAGGGTATAAACAGAAGTTTTTCAACCTCATCCGGGTTGATAGAGAAATCATTGCGATCCCGTGCCTCTATCCTGCCGACATAGACATCTACCATCCCGGGTCCTGCAAAAAGAGTTCCGAGTAATCCCTCGGGATGAATCCTCTCTTCAGGAATCCCCAACTCTTCCCCAGTTTCCCGTACAGCAGTAGCCTGCAGATCTTTATCACCTTCATCAGGCCTTCCACCGGGAAAGCAAATCTCTCCCCCCTGAGGAATTCCTTTGGCTCGCTTCTCCAGAAGAAGGTGCATTTTATCATCAAGATTCACAAAAGTTGCCATTACAGCGGCCGAATTCTCCTGTCCTATCAGGGTATGACGGACAGGGAGGGCATCCAGTAAGCGGTTATATTCTGATTCGGTCATAAGAACAAAGATTATAGCATCATCAGGGGAAAATATACCCTATCCCCTCTGCTTCTGATAAATTCAAGATTTTTAACAGTCTTACGCTTGACTATTTGTATCGCTCGCGATATTATCACTCAAGACATAAATTGAAGGAGTGTAAAACATGTCAGAATCAATCTATGAATACTCTGCCCTTAACAGTAAAGGAGAGGAGATATCACTCTCGGAATATAGAGGAAAAACCCTTCTCATCGTAAACACCGCCAGTAAATGCGGATTTACACCCCAGTACGATGGGCTTCAAAAAATATACAAAGAGTATGAGGAGCAGGATTTTATCATCCTCGGATTCCCCTGCGATCAGTTTGCCCACCAGGAACCGGGAACCGATGAGGAGATATCCCAGTTCTGCAAAATAAACTATGGGGTGACTTTTCCCTTATTCAGTAAAATCAATGTTAACGGGAAAAATACACATAACCTCTATAAATACCTTAAAAAGGAGCTCCCTGGTACATTCAGTCAGAAAATCAAATGGAATTTCACTAAATTCCTTATAAATTCCGATGGGGTTCCTGTAAAAAGATTCTCTCCCAGAGTAAAACCGGAAGATATCCTTAAAGATATCGTTCCGTTGCTTAAAAAGAGAGTATAAATGGCCGGTTTCGATCAACTGAAACTGGAAAACCAGCTATGCTTTCCCCTCTATACCGCATCAAGGCTGGTCACCCGGCTCTATCAACCCCTCCTTAAAGAGTTTGGTCTGACCTACACTCAGTACCTCATACTCCTGGTCCTCTGGGAGGAGGGAGACCTATCGGTTTCCGATATCGGGAAAAATCTTTTCCTTGAATCCAACACCCTTACCCCCCTTCTAAAGAGGATGGAATCAAAAAAAATCATAAAAAGGGAGCGAGCTTCGGATGATGAAAGGAGGGTTGTCATATCCCTGACAGACCTGGGACGGGAGATGGAGATAAAGGCCTGTGAAATCCCGGGAAAACTGATAGACTCTGTCGGCGGAGAGTTCACCATGAAGAGGGTTTTGAATCTTCAAAGGGAGCTTGCGACCCTGATCCACATCCTGAAGTAGAGTAATTTTCCTCTTTTAATGCTAATCGCCTTAACCCCTTTGGCTCCGGTTTCTTATCCGATCCTGTTCTCAGGGCCGGATGACCTTGCCCCGGAACAGTACATCTGCTAAGATCCGGGTATGAAAAAGAGAATAATGCAAACCAATAAGAAGAACCACTCAACCAGCAGGATCAGCAGTTTTGTCTATATCCTTCTGTCTGTTTCAGCAGTCATAATCCTCCTGAGCCTTGCAGGCTGTGCCTCATTATCAGGAAAGCCCGGCATGGTCACCCTGGAGGGAACGGGAACCGTCACGGCTGTCCCGGATACGGTCAGTTTAACCCTTTCCATCTCCGAAATAGGAGCCACCACCCGTGAGGCTCAAACCCTTGTGAATGAAAAGGTGGCCAAAATACTGACAATATTGAAGACGGCTAAGGTAAAGGAGCGGAATATTCGAACAGCGGCCATCAATTTCACCCCCGAATACTCCTGGAATGAGGGTATTCAAACCCTCCAGGGCCAGCGGGCAAACCAGACCATAGTCTTTCTTATCGAAGATATGGCAGGACAACCGGAACAGGTCTCCCTTCTTTTGGATGATCTGACATCCGTGGATGGGATAAGAATCCAAAATATGCACTTCGATATAAAAGATAAAACTAAACTCTACTCAGATTCCAGAGCACTGGCGTTCATGAAAGCCCATTCGAAAGCATCTGAGTACGCCGCCCTTTCAGGACTAGAATTGGGCAGGGTCCTTTCCATTTCCGAGATTACCCAGCCCTCCTATGGCGCCCCGACAAACAACAGAATGCTCCTCGAAGCAGCCGGTGCAGGAGATGGAACACCGACCTCTCTCCCCACAGGAGAGATAGAAGTTACCTCCCGTATCACTGTCATTTTTCAGCTGAAATAGTAATGGATCTATTCAGCAGCACGGCAGTACCGGCCCACCAGCCCCTGGCCTACAGGATGAGACCCCGGAATCTTGATGAGTATGCAGGCCAGGATCACATAATCGGACCGGGCAGGCTGCTGAGAAGGGTCATACAGGCGGATCAACTCTCCTCGTTAATCTTCTACGGCCCTCCCGGCACAGGAAAAACCACCCTGGCCAGGGTTATAGCCAATTCAACCAAAAGTTATTTCATTACCATAAATGCTGTCCTTTCCGGGGTAAAACAGCTCCGGGAGGCTATCGATGCGGCAAAAGAGAAGAGGGATCTCCACGGGAGAAGAACAACCCTCTTCATAGACGAGGTGCATCGATGGAACAAGGCACAACAGGATGCCCTCCTCCCCTGGGTGGAGAATGGAACAATAATCCTGATTGGCGCGACCACCGAAAACCCCTACTTCGAGGTTAACCCCGCCCTGGTCAGTCGAAGCCGAATATTCCAGTTAAAATCACTGAACAGTGATGACCTCTTTAAAATTGCCCGGCAGTGTTTTGATGATACCGAGAGAGGGTATGGAAAGTATAAACTCTCTATTGATCAGGTTGCCCTGGAACACCTCGTCGATACGGCTAACGGGGATGCACGAAGCCTCCTGAACGGCCTTGAACTGGCTGTAGAGACCACCCCCGATTCATTTCCCCCGCCCGCGGGGACGGAGATACATATAACCCTCGAAACCGCAGAGGAGAGCATCCAGAAGAAAGCCCTCCTCTACGATAAAGAGGGAGATTACCACTATGACACTATAAGTGCCTTCATAAAATCCATCCGCGGGTCTGATCCCGACGCCGCCCTCTACTGGATGGCAAGGATGATACAAGCCGGGGAGGAACCGAGGTTCATCTTCCGGCGCATGCTGATCTCCGCATGTGAGGATGTCGGTATGGCAGACCCGGCCGCCCTGGGCGTGGTAGAGTCTGCCGCGGCAGCCTACGACAGGATCGGACTGCCCGAAGGGAAGTTCCACCTTACCCAGGCCGTTCTCTACCTGGCCACCGCACCTAAATCAAACTCTACCATGGGATATTTCGATGCGGCCAGGGCGGTGGACCAGGAGCTTGCCGAGGAGGTTCCCAACCATTTAAAGGATGGCTCCCGGGACAAGCACGGTTTCGGCCATGGTGTGGGTTACCTCTACCCCCATGCCTACAGGGACCACTGGGTGGCCCAGCAGTATCTGCCAAGAGGCCTTGCCGGGAAAATCTTCTATCAGCCCTCAAACCAGGGGTATGAAAAATCCATCCAGTCTGAGGTTGCCCGGAAAAGAGAACTCCAGCTGGAGACTGTCATGGAAGAGCCCTCAGAAGAGGTTCTGACAAACTCACCTGTGGATAGAAAGCAGGAGGGATGGCTTCGAAGAACCTCGGGAGAAACGGCCGGACGATTGAAATCCCAGCGGGATGAAATTTTCAGGGATCTTACGTTCAATAGAAACGACCGGGTCCTCATCCCTGTTTCGGGTTCCGGCTTCCTGGTATGGGAAGCCCTTCGGCATGTTCCGGAAGGGGGTGTCTATGCCCTGGTAAAGGACCAGGAAAGGGGGAATTTGATAGAATCGCTGGCGGAAAAGCTGAGCCCGGCCGAGCGGCCTGTTATTATCAACTCCCTGGAGGGAGAACCGGGGCTCAAGTTTGAAAAGCTTATTGGCCGACAGCTTCTATCAGCCTCAATGGAGAAACTGAAGACCCTCCATGAGTTCACTGAAAAACTAAGCCCGGGCGGTATCATATCTCTGGCCGAAATCGTCCCGAAATACTCACCAAGACTCTCTGATTTAATTCAATACCTGAATCCTGCGGAAGATGTCCTCTCTGCCAGGCAGAAAAAGGCTCTCAGGGCTGCGGAAACAGCCCTTTATGACAATGAGGAGAGACCGCTGACCGGCTGGAGTGAGGAAACGCTAAAAAAAGAGATTGAAAATTCGCATTATGAACTTCTTAAATGGGAAGTACAGTTTTTTACAGAGACCGCTATTCTACCGGAGGAGGTTTTAAGATCATGGCTTTCACCGGATAAAGGGGGATATGGCGGAGAGCTTAAAGAACACCTAGGGAAAGAGGAGTTATCAGAGCTGACTGATTTGATCTGCCGCAAATTAACCAAAATAGAACTTCCATGGAAAAGGGGTATACTATTTGGTTGCCTGAAAAAATGACTCGCCCTGCAGGAAACAAAGCCGACATCCCTTGCAACAGGTATAAAACCCCCACAAATAAAGGGATAATAGTCTGGTTAATACTTCCGTGATGATCCGCTTTATTTCTCCCGGTTCTTATTTCTTTTCTCTTGACAAAAGTCTGAAAATAATGCATTTTTACCCCCGCAAAGATGGTGGGTACACCTACTATGGAGCACCATGGTGGATATAGTTCAATTGGTAGAGCACCAGATTGTGGTTCTGGTTGTTGCGGGTTCAAGTCCCGTTATCCACCCTGATTCGTTTAAAATGCGTCTGTAGCTCAGCTGGATAGAGTGCCGGACTTCGAATCCGTGGGTCGCAGGTTCGAATCCTGCCAGGCGTAATAATAGAATGGTTAGCCATTCTTGTTTTAAACAATGGGAGACAGAGTTTACTTTATTTACTTAAAGTTTTCTCTGGATCTGCTAACGGGCCGTTAGCTCAGCTGGGAGAGCAGCAGACTCTTAATCTGCGGGTCGTAGGTTCGATCCCTACACGGCTCATGACCGGGTTCAAGACTTTAAAAAAAGTTGACTATCCGGAGTATTTATTTATATCGACGATATTGACGATGTGGATAAATATGTTATATAGTCTCGGCACAGACCGAAGGCTTATAGCGAACCTGGCAGTCACTGCGAGAGTGGTGAAATTGGTAGACACGCTAGATTTAGGATCTAGTGCCTTTAGGTGTAAGGGTTCAAGTCCCTTCTCTCGTAACTTTATTATTATAAGGTTGTGACTCAAAGGGCTTGCCTGGTATTTTTTGCGAGAGTAGCTCAGCGGTAGAGCTCCACCTTGCCAAGGTGGATGTCGCGGGTTCAATTCCCGTCTCTCGCTCTCATTGAAAAGGCGATTTGGGGTTTCCCGGATCGCCATTTTTTTTATATATTAAATACACTGCTGCAAAATCAACCTATAAAGGACGAGGTTTATATTATGGTTACCGATAAAAAAATCGAGCTTCTGGAGGAATCCGCAGTAAAGCTCACACTTACCATCGAAAAAGAGGCTGTAAAGAAAGAATACGACGGTCTTGTCAAGAAATACTGCAAATCCGTACATATGAAAGGATTTAGAAAAGGAAAAGTTCCTGCCTCCGTGCTCATTACCAAATTTGGTGAGTCCATTGAAGCTGAGGCAACCATGAACATCATGGATGAAGGTCTCAAGGAAGCAATTGAAGATGTGGATCAGAAACCCCTTCCCTATGGATCCCCTGAGGTTGACGGCGAACCTGCCATCGATCTTGAAAAGGATTTCACCTTCACCGTAACTTATGATACATTTCCTGAAGTAAAAATTGAAAATTATAAGGGTCTTGAACTCGAGGAACCCGCCTGTTCCATAACCGCCAAGGATGTAACCCGTGAACTCGAACTCCTTCAGGATCAGAATTCAATGGTTGTAGAGAAAACCGAAGGTAATATTGAAGAGGGAAACATCATTAACATCAATTATCATGAGATTGATGAAGAGGGTAATGTTGTTGATGATTCCAAAAGAGAAGATTTTGTTTTCACTGTGGGAACAGGATATAACCTTTACAAACTCGATGATGATGTTATAGGTATGGCGAAAGACGAGGAGAAGGTGATTGAAAAAACCTTTCCCGAAGATTTTGACAATCCTGCATTTGCCGGAAAAACCATGAAAATTGGTGTGAAAGTTAACTCTATTAAAGTTAAGGATCTTCCAGCAATCGATGACGAACTGGCCCAGGATGTTGACGATAAATTCGAAACACTTGATGATCTAAAGAAATCCATCAAGGATAACCTTAAAAAACAGAAAGATGCCAAGATAGAGCAGCTCATGAAAGATGCTCTCATTGATAAAATTCTTGAAACAACCGAAATAGCCGTTCCGAACTCAATGGTTCAGGCAGAACTTGACTCAAACTGGCAGAATTTTGTTATGCAGTCCAGAATGCCCGAAGAGCAGCTTCTTGAGATTCTGAAAATTCAGGATAAAAGAAAGGAAGATCTCTTCGAAGAGTGGAGAGAAAATTCTGTAAAGTCTATTAAATCCTATCTTGTCATCAATAAACTTCAGGAAGAAGAAAAAATTGAACTTACCGAAAAAGAGATCGATGATGAAATTAAAGTACAGGCCGAAGCTTCCAATATGACTGTTGAAGAGACCAAAGATTACATTGTAAAGAATGGTATGCTCGAATACCTGACAAACGATCTTTCCACGAAAAAACTTTTTAAAGTACTTATCAAGGAATCTAACATTGTTAAGGGAAAAAAGGTTAGTTTTCTGGACTTAACTGGAAAAAATCAGTAAATTCGAAAGGGCATCAACTAATTTAGAACCCTTTAAAGGATTGTACTAAAATGAATGAGAAAATGAATACACTGGTTCCAATTGTAATTGAGCAGACAGGGGCCGGTGAGAGATCCTATGATATTTATTCCCGTCTTTTAAAAGACAGGATAATTTTTCTGGACGGTGAGATTATCGATGTAACAGCCGATCTCATTGTCGCTCAATTGCTTTTTCTGGAATCTCAGGATCCAGAACGAGATATCAGTCTTTATATAAACTCCCCCGGTGGTTCCGTAACTGCCGGACTGGCGATTTATGATACAATCCAGCATATAAAACCGGATGTTCAGACGATTTGTCTTGGACAGGCTGCTTCCATGGGAGCCATCCTACTTGCGTGCGGAGCCCCCGGAAAAAGACTGGCTCTTCCCTCTTCCAGAATCCTGATACATCAGCCCTGGGGTGGTGCACAGGGGCAGGCTCGGGATATTGGCATCCAGGCAAGAGAGATCTTAAGGCTCAAAAAGCTGCTTATTCAGTATTTCGCAGACCATACAGGAAAGGATGTTGATACAATAGCGAAAGATCTTGAAAGGGATTATTTCATGTCAGCGCCCGAGGCTCAGGAGTATGGTATAGTAGATGAGATACTGATCAGAGGCGGAAAAAAAGATGGCTAAAAAACAAAATGAAGCAAATAAGGCCTGCTCCTTCTGTGGACGAAAATCCCATGAAGTAAAGCATCTTATTGCCGGCCCCGGAGTCTTCATTTGTGAAGGTTGTGTAGCAGCCTGTAACAAAATCTTAACCGAAGAGGGTGAAGTTCACACCGAATTCATCGATGAGGACATCCCTACTCCCAAAGAGATCAAGGAGTTTCTTGATCAATACGTTATCGGGCAGAATCCTGCCAAAAAAGTACTCTCTGTGGCTGTTTACAACCACTACAAAAGGATAGCCCAGAAGGGCAAACTCGAAGATGAGATCGAAATGGAGAAATCAAATGTTCTCCTCATCGGCCCCACCGGAACAGGAAAAACTCTTCTGGCAAAGTCCCTGGCAAAAAAACTCCAGGTTCCTTTCGCCATAGCGGATGCGACAACCTTAACAGAAGCAGGTTATGTCGGTGAGGATGTCGAAAATATACTCCTGAAGCTGATTCAAAACGCGGGAAACAACATCGCCGCGGCAGAACGGGGGATTATCTACATTGATGAGATCGACAAGATCTCACGAAAAGGTGAAAATGTTTCCATTACCCGGGATGTTTCCGGTGAAGGTGTTCAGCAGGCTCTCCTGAAAATAATTGAAGGAACCGTTGCCGCCGTCCCCCCCCAGGGTGGACGAAAACATCCCAACCAGGAAATGCTTCAGATTGATACCTCCAACATCCTTTTCATTTGTGGAGGAGCCTTTGTTGGACTGGATAAGGTCATCGAGGCAAGAGTCAGCCAGCACCCCATGGGATTCGGAGCCGATGTAAGGCCTTCATCAGAGAAAGACCTTGTTTCGCTCTTTGATAATTTGCTCCCGGATGACCTGATTAAATTTGGTCTCATCCCCGAGTTTATTGGAAGACTTCCCATCAATGTTAATCTTTCAAACCTCGAAGCCGAGGATCTTAGAAGAATCATCACCGAGCCCAAAAATTCGATCATCAGACAATATCAAAGTTCATTAAAGCTTGATGATGTTGAGCTTGAGTTTGAAGATGAGGCCATTACCGCTATTGCCCACAAGGCATTAGACAGGAAAACCGGGGCGCGAGGTTTAAGGTCCATTGTTGAATCTGTAATGATCGACATAATGTATGAGATTCCTTCTCTTGAAGGCTCAAAGAAAGTAATAGTTACAAAGGATGTTATTGAAAACTCCAAAAAACCGGAGATCATATTCGATAAGAAAACTGCATGAATTTAGGAAAATCTATATTGTCCATGTCTAAAGAGCTCCCTCTCATACCAATGAAGGAGCTCGTCGTTTTTCCGAGAATGGTTGTACCCTTCTTCGCTGATAAAGCCCCTTTAATAAAAATTTTAAATGATGCCCACAAGGGTAATCAGCTCATCTTCACCTCCACATTAAAGTCGGATGTGAAGATCCCTCTGGAGAATGATTTCCATACAGTTGGAACCATTGCCAAAATACTTCAGCTTCTTAAACTACCTGACGGAACCTTGAGAGTCATCATTGAAGGCCAGGAGCGGGCTTCAATTCAGCGTTTCACACCCCAGAAGGGTGGGTATTTCGTCCTGGTAAAGGCCATGTCTACCGGTCGCGAAAATATTCATGAACTTAAACTCCTTGAAAAGACCATCCGTGAAGGCTTCAAGAAGTACAACTCAATGAACAGTAAAGTCCCGCCCGAGGTTATTACATCCGTAGAAAATGCCATTGGCCCGGATGAACTGGTGGATGTCATAGCCGGTAACATAAAATTCCAGAAAGAACAGAAACTCCAGCTTCTATCCGCAGGAAAGGTCAGAAAACGACTTGAACTCCTGGCTGTTTTCCTTGTATCCGAGAACGAAATGCTCTCACTTCAGAAAAATATCAACGTGAAGGTCCGGAAACGGATGGAGCAGAATCAGAAAGAGTACTTTCTTAACGAAAAGCTCAAAGAGATTAACAAAGAACTTGGGAAAGGCGATGATCTTAACGAAGCCGAGGAACTGGAACAGCGAATAATAGCCAAGAATCCTCCCCAGGAAGTCCTCGACAAAGCCTTGAAGGAGAGCGGCAGACTGTCTAAGCTACAGGCCATGTCCCCTGAATCAGGTGTCTTACGAACCTATCTTGAATGGCTGGCCGATCTCCCCTGGAACAGCAGCACAACCGATAACCGCAGTATCGAAAAAGCGGCTGAAATCCTGGATAAAGAACATTATGGAATGAAAAAGCCCAAGGAGAGGATCCTTGATTTCATCGCCGTCAGACAGATAAAAGAGAAACTCAAAGGTCCGATCCTCTGCTTTGTAGGCCCTCCGGGAACAGGAAAAACATCCCTGGGGAAGTCAGTTGCCCATGCTTTAGGCCGGCAATTTGTCCGGATTTCCCTTGGCGGTGTGAGAGATGAAGCCGAAATACGGGGCCATAGAAAGACATACGTAGGCGCCCTCCCCGGCAAGATCATTCAATCCATGAAGAAAGCAGATTCTATCAACCCTGTCTTCCTTTTGGATGAGATCGATAAGCTCAATTCGGATTTTCGTGGAGATCCTGCGTCGGCCCTCCTGGAAGTCCTGGATCCCGAGCAGAATTCCACCTTCGTAGACCACTATCTGGAAGTTCCCTACGATCTTTCCGGTGTAATGTTTATTACCACAGCGAATTCAATCCATTCCATTCCCTATGCGTTAAGGGACAGGATGGAAATTATAGAAATCCCGGGCTACACAGAGTTTGAAAAGACAAGGATTGCCCAGGAGTTCATTATTCCCAAACAACTCCTTGAAAACGGGCTTGACTGGGCGGATATAAGCTTTCAAAAGACAGCACTCCTGAAACTCATTCGTGAATATACCATGGAATCGGGCGTCAGGAACCTTGAAAGAGAGGTTGGCAATATAATTCGAAAAATAGCCAGGGACGCCATAGCTCAAGGGAAAGTGCCTGTTCTTGAAGTGTCGAAAATAATTGTCGAAGAACAAGAGAGCCTGAATGTTGAAGATATTGATTTACTTTTACAGGATGATAATACGGAACCTGTGACGAAATTAGAAAATGGAGCTGATGAAACTGAATCATCGGCAGCGGCAGAGAGATCTCATCCCGCCCTTTCGGATGAGAGAGGAAGAGAGGACTCTCATGATACTCCTGAATCGACAGATATTGCAGAAAAAACTCAAGAAGAACAAAGCTCAGAACCGATTTTCAAGGCCATTGTAACACCCAAAACCATTAGTCGCTATCTTGGAAAAGAGAGATTCCAGGAAGACAGTATGTTCAAGGACAATAAACCCGGAATAGCCTACGGGATGGCATGGACAGAGATGGGGGGAACACTCCTTCCTGTTGAAGCATCCGTTCTTGAAGGTTCAGGAGAACTGATCCTTACAGGATCCCTTGGGGATGTTATGAAAGAGAGTGCCAAAGCGGCCCACTCATTCATCAGGGCACATTCCAGAGAGTATAACCTCCCGGATACATTCCCGACCAAGACCGATATTCATGTTCACGTCCCCGAGGGAGCAATCCCCAAAGATGGCCCTTCGGCCGGAATAACCCTGATAACAGCCATGTTATCCGCCCTAACCGGGAAACCTGTCCGTGAAAAAGTGGCAATGACCGGAGAAATAACACTCACCGGCCGTGTTCTTGCTATCGGTGGCTTAAAAGAGAAGGTTCTAGCCGCCCATCGAAATAAGATATCAACGGTTCTTGTCCCGGAAAACAACCGAAAGGATGCCGACGACTTTCCCAAGGAAGTATTATCTTCTCTGGAGTTTAAATTTGTGGATTCGGCAGAGGCGGCCCTTAAATTTCTTTTCCCGGATGATGAATAGCGTAATTACAGATAGATTTTGCTCAATTGCGGGAACCTGTATGATCACAAGATATTTTTTTAGGAAGAAACAGCACAATGACTCTCCCCGAAGCAAACTCCGAGGTATCGTCATTCTTATAATGAAATGTTTATATGGATTTGAACCCCGGCTCGAATAAAATGTGCTTGATTTTAAATAATTAAAGATCTTATAATAGAGGTAATCCTATAGGAGGTTTTGCTTTGAAAAAAACGATTATTATACTTCTGGTCCTCGCCGGATTGACATTCGGTCTTGTGGCAGAGAATATGGAATCAAACTTATACTATAAATCCTACCCAATATCCCTGATTAACCCTAGTACGGAAGGATACAGAATAGTTTACATGAAGAGTAATATGGATTATCACGTTTTTTACTGCCCCATGGAGTGGTTCATCGGTGCTGCCTCAAAAGGTGATATTCTCTATGGAGAAGGGGCAGCCTACCCCTACTTCACAGTCTATTGGGAAGATGGAAAATTCAGCCATATCAAACTTTACCTTCATAAGAACCGAACCGATTCAACCTGGGGAGATTTTCCCGAAGGTCGTGATTATTCAGAGAAGTTCAATGTTGAAGAGCCTCTGTTGGAGTTCTAATGCTTGATATTGTAAAACTTCAGAAAGCCATCATCCGGGAAAACCTGGAAGGATGGCTTTTTTTTAACTTTCACCATAAAGATGATTTCGCCGACCGATTTTTAAAGGTAGATCCAGAAGCTATGAATTCCCGCCGATGGTTCTATTTCGTCCCTGCCGAAGGTGAACCGACGGCTATTGTCCATGCGATTGAGACCGATCCCCTGAATCACCTGCCGGGCAGTAAGAAGATCTATTCCAAAGCGGAAGAGCTTGAAGTGATACTCAAACCCCTGGCATGCCGATGCGGCACAGCCTTCTCGGAAAAACAGACATCCCTCTCTTATCTGGACCACGGTACAGCCATCTTTCTGACAAAAATGGGTTATACCCTAAAGTCGGCAGAAGGACTCATCCAGAGGACCATGAGCCTCCTCTCAGAGAACCAGATGGCCTCTCACGAGAAGGCCGCAGAGGCCCTGTACACCATTGTGGATGAAATATGGGAGGAGATAAAGAAAGCATTCCAAAAGGGTAAAAAAATCTCTGAAAGAACCATTCAGGAGTCCATTCTATACAAAATAGCAGAGAGGGGAATGGTGACCGAACACCGGCCGATAGTGGCCTCGGGTCAGAATTCGGGGAATCCCCATTATGGTCCCGCCGAAGACTCTCCGGATCTTGAAGACAATGAAATCGTACAGTTTGACCTCTGGGGGAAATTCCCGGGGGAAGATGGAATATATGCGGACATATCCCAGGTGGGCTACCTTGGTTCAACAGCCCCGGAATATGAATCCGCACTCTTTCAGACCATTCTTGACGCCAGAGATACGGCGGTTAAGTTTATATCCGATCAGATGAAGGCCGGCGAAGAGGTCCGGGGCCGGGAAGTTGATGAAGCAGCAAGAAAAGTAATCATAAGCCGGGGGAAAGAGGAGTGGATAAGTCATAGAACCGGTCACGGAATCGATGCAGAAATCCATGGCTGGGGAGTTAATATGGACAGCATCGAGTTCCCGGATGACAGGCTCCTCCTGGATGGCTCATGCTTCTCCATTGAACCGGGTATCTACAGCGGTGAAATCGGATGCAGAACCGAAATCAATGTATATATCAAAAATGGTACCCCGGTCATCTCCGGCGGCCCGATTCAAAAAAAACTTCGTACTTTAAGGTAAAACAATGAATGCAGTAGAATTAAGACCTCCTCAGTCCATACTGGACTTTATTAATAGTCATGAGAACTTTTTCATCCTCGGTCACAACGAGCCGGATGGTGACTGCCTGGGATCTCAGCTGGGGGTCTCTATCCTCCTCGAGAAACTGGGCAAAACCACAACCCTTCTCTCCCCCGGTCCTTTTCGCAGACCGGAAATCCAGGAATATGAACCCCTCTTTTCAGAAAGGATAGCAGAAGCCGCTCTTTCAGAGGCACGAAAAGGGAATAAAAGCGGTGTACTCATAATGGACTGCTCCACCATGGAAAGGATTGGAGAAGGACTTAAGGAAGATATAACCGGCCTCCCCATCGGGGTGATCGATCATCATGCCTCGGGTGAAAACTTTGGCGAGGTGCGGTGGATACTGCCGAAAGCCCCGGCAGTAACACTCATGGTTTACAGCTTGTACAAAGCCATGGCAATCGAACTTGACAAGAGAGAGGCCGAACATCTCTTCCTCGGGCTCTCAACCGACACGGGATACTTCAGGCATCTTGATGAAACAGCCCAAGGCGCTTTCTCCATGGCAGATTCCCTCGTGAAAGCAGGTGTCAGTCCTAAAAAGATATTTCAGAAAATGAATGGAAACAGAACTTTAGAGTCACGGGTCCTCCTGGGAAAACTCCTGGCAAGAACCGAATCCCATCTGGAGAACCAAATCCTCGTCACCTGGGAAACTTTGGATGAAAAAAAGAGCTTTGGACCGGAAAACAGGGACTCGGATATCCTCTACAGACAGCTTCAATCCATTAAAAACTCGGAAGTCATCATTCTGGTCAGGGAAGAATCAGAAGGAAGCCGTTCGGTGGGTCTCCGCTCCCGGGACAAGGTAGATGTTGGTGCCATTGCGGCAAGCAAAGGTGGCGGCGGGCACCCCAGGGCAGCAGGATTCAACACGGAAAAACCCCTGCAGGAAATTATTGCCGAACTCATCGAAATCGTAACAAAAAAAATAACTGGCCCCATAATCTGAGGCCAGCCTTTTCTATTATTTTAAAACTGTAACTACTCAGCACCAACCATGAATGGGTTTCCGGCAAAGACTCTTAAAAGCGCTTCCATTGCATGAACA
>JAEINK010000082.1 GCA_016342585.1 Spirochaetales bacterium | reverse complement strand
TCTTTCATAGAAACAGTCTACAAGAAATTTCCCTTTATGTCTAGTTTTTTATACGTCGTCCTGAGTAGTTACAAAAATTATTAAAAGGTTGAATGGAACTAACCCACGCGCTATACTTGTCAAATTCTCGACAATGCTATATACTATATGTATAGAGCAATAAAGAGGAACAATATGAAGATAGGTTCAGTTTTTGAAAATAATCGAACTCAGGCAGTTAGGCTACCGGCAGAAACTCGTTTTCCAAAGAATGTTAAGAAAGTAACCGTTCGAATAATTGGAGACACTCGAGTAATCTCACCTGTAAAAAAAACATGGGATGATTTTTTCTTATCTTCTGATAATACTGTTACTGATGATTTTATGACGGAAAGAGCTTCTCAATTCCAATCAAACATATTCATTTATTATCACCTCTTCCCAAGTAATGTAAATTACTGCCAACCATTCTGTGTTTTAGGTATTGCAGCCGTATCTTTCTTTGAATTGAGAAATTATTCATAATATTGGAGATATAGTTGTATAGAAAACTATTGGTTTTTCAAATCTTCGTCAATTTGCTTCCTCGGTGAATGCATACTTTCATTTTTCTTGAGCCCATATAAGGCTACAAACTTATTACCAATTTCTAAAAGCTCATTTCTGATTTCTTGAGGTTCAAGTACCTCAATGTATCCTCCCCATTTTAACAACCAGTACAATACTTCATGGTGTTGATTTGTTGTGAATCCAATATTAACTCGTCCAATTTCATCATAGTCCCTGCTATATTGAATTAACTCTTCAATTAACATATCTGCTGTCCTAACATCTGTGCTGATTTGTACTTTAAAAGGTTTATCTTCATGATAGATTCCAAAGTTTTCATCCATCCCTTTTAAGGGATTTAAGGTTGTATCCCTACAGTAAATATCATGTAGCAAAACGGCTGAATCAATCCGATTAAGATTATAAGTCCTTAATTCTCCAATATTTTCATAAATGGCTGAAACGTACCAAATCCGATTAAAAAAAATTGCTGTGAAAAAGATGAACCTGAACTGGATAAACCTCATCTCCTTGTTTGCGGGGGTGACCGGGGCGATACTTGGAATGTCTGTTTCTCCCTGGTTTTTCATGCTTACGGCTCTCACTCTATACCTCCCGGTGAGTCTGCGGACGGTGGGAATTCTCCGGGATTACGATGAGTTTGAGCGTGAATCGATTAAGATAGGAGCGGTGGTGAGCTTTTTGGTCACCGGTTCTTTTCCTTATCAAATCCATGGGGATCATTCTTGTTCCGATCGGTGTCATCCTTCTATCCTTGAAATTACCGCGGATCAGCGGTGTGATCTGTATAGTATTCAGTTTTTTAACCATGTTTATGTTTGACGTTTTGGAAAATATTTTTGTCTTCGTTCTGATGAGTGTTCCGATTTTTCTGGCAGGATTAACGCTGACAGCCACTGCCCGAAGAACGCGTAAATAGGAAGGGAGTCAAAAAGCATTTATTATGATTTCCTTTAAACGCCTTCCCGACTACCCCGTGAAAAACCGGTTCCCCGAATTCGAACCCCTTCTGCGTTCTTCCCGCCTCCTCGCCCTGGAGGCTCCGACGGGGTCCGGGAAGACAAGGAGCCGGGAGTTGCCACCATGACCGCCACCTGACAGGATCAGCTAAGGATGAATGATCTGATAGTTGTCAATAGCGATGAGAACCTCTGGGATCTCAACAGAATTACCCCTTAAATAATTTTAAAAGGTGAACTATTTTATCCGGCTTCAGGTTCACTGATAAGAAAGTTCTGGTGCGAAATATGCAAATAGTGGTGCGGTATGCATCAGATTTTTTCTTTTTGGTGTATCCGTGTTTTTATATACAATTCTAAATTATTACAATACAGTCATTTATGTTTGATTGGCATGTTGGAAAAAAGATGGCACGTTTCTTGCATTATATTTTATATGAGCTTGAAAATGTGCATTATTGCTGATGATTTAACCGGAGCCGGAGATACGGGGATACAGTTTAAAAAAGCCGGTTCCTCGGTCTATCTTTCCCTCCATCCCAATCATCTTGTCATACATGAAGATGCCGATGTTGTCGTCATCAACACCGATTCCCGGTTCCTGGAGCCGGAAGATGCCTATAAACTGGTTTACAATTCTGTTCTTGGATGCCGTAAGGCCGGGGTATCGCGTTTCTATAAAAAAATAGATTCCACTCTCCGGGGCAATATCAACCGGGAGATCGATGCTATCCTTGATGCAGCGGGTTACAGGGCCGCCGTCATCACCCCTTCGGCTCCCCGGAACAACCGGACCGTGAAAAACGGCTGCTGCTTTCTGAACGGGAAGATGATTCATGAAACTGAAGCGGGTCGGGACTTCTTTAACCCTGTTGTTTCTTCCTATATCCCTGACCATTTCAGCGGTGAGCCTGATAAAACAATCGTATTGAACATTGATGAGCTTCATGATGTTGCGATGAGCCTGGCAGACAGGATAATGTCCCTTGTGGAGAAGGGCTATAGATACATTATCTGTGATGCGGAAAGCTGTGAGGACCTTCGGGTTATCGCGGGTATTGAGGCGTTGGACGATATTCTCCTTGTCGGCTCATCGGGTTTGGCTGAAAAGCTCTCCGAAGGAGGAGCGGAAAATACGGTCCGTCCTGACGGTCTGAATATTCCGGCTGAAGGCATTTTGATTATTAATGGGAGCCGAACGAACATCAGTGCCCTCCAGGTACAGGAAGCTCTGAAGGAGCGGGAAGTTTTTGTACTGGATGTTTCTCGAAAAGGCATTGTTACCGATGGTGATGGAGAGTTTGATCGTCTGACTTCGGAAATAGAGGCGGGGAAGAAGGCCGTGCCATGGCTTGTCCGGGTACAGAGTGACGAAGCTTTAAAGGATGAAAATCCTGATGAGATGCGCCGGCTGGCGGATTCCATCTCCTCGTTTATAGGCCGATTGGTCGGTAAAATCGTCTACGATCGGGATATCCGGGCTATGGTGCTGATCGGCGGAGATACATCCTACAAGGTCATGGACGCATTGGGAATAGAAGAGGTAGAGTACCTCGGCGAAGTTCTTCCTGGAATCCCCTTCGGGAAACTCTCCGGTGGTAAGGGCGTTGAACCCTTTTTCATTTCCAAATCCGGTGGATTCGGTGACGAAAATACTTTGAAAAAACTATTGGACTTTCTTGTACAGGAAAAATGGGAGAATAATGAATGAATACTTTTTCTTTTAAATCACCGCGGCAGGTGACCTTTGGTCCTGGAACCTCCGAGGCTCTTGAATCCCTTATTTTAGGCGACGACAGCGGAAGAAGTGAAATACTTCTTATATCCGATAAGGGGGTATCTAGGGCCGGTCTGCTGGACCGGATCAAGGAGCGGACAGGTCGTTTCCAGCAGAATCTTTACATTATAGATGATGTTCCGACGGAACCCTATGAAGAGGATATACAGTCTCTCTTTGATCGTTGTACCGGGAAGAGTATCAGGCAAATTATCGCTCTGGGAGGCGGCTCTGTCCTTGATACGGCCAAACTTGTTGCCCTTTTTTTGAAAAATGGGGGCACAGCCAGAGGGTTTCGGGAAGCACTGCCGACTGTGCCGGGAGTGCCTGTCATTATGATACCCACGACGGCGGGGACAGGCTCGGAAGCCACTCCCAATTCGATCATCGCCCTTCGGAAGGAAGAGGTAAAAGTCGGTATTATCAGTGAATACTTTATGCCGGATAATGTGATTCTGGATCCGGAACTCACCCTGACGCTGCCTCCTGCCATCACCGCCGCAGGAGGAGTAGATACTTTCTGTCACCTTCTGGAGTGTTTTATTTCTAAAAAAAGTAATCCTTATTCGGATAATATGGCTCTTGAAGGGATGAATCTGGTCTTAAATAATCTGAAAACCGCCTACACCAAGGGCGATTCCATTGAGGCCCGTTCAGCCATGCTTTTGGGCTCCTACTACGGTGGTGCCTGTATTGCTTCTTCCGGGACCACGGCGGTTCATGCCCTATCCTATCCCCTGGGAGGAAAATTCCGGATAGCCCATGGTGTTTCCAATGCCATCCTTCTGGTTCCGGTTTTTAAATTCATAGCCGATGCGATTGGTCCGAAACTCACACGGGCTGCCGAAGCGGCGGGGCTTTCCAATACCACCCCGGAATACTTCATGGAATACCTGGCCAATCTGGTCGAAGAACTCGGCATCCCTTCCAGTGTGAAGGAGTTCGGGGTAAAGGCGTCCGATCTTGGGTATCTCGCCGAAAAATCCTTCGGAATACGCCGTCTTCTGGACAGCACTCCCAAAGAGCTGTCAATTGAAGATATAAAAACAATTTACAAGGAAGTTCTATAATGAATCAGGATAAGATTATTCCCTATGTCGCCTGTGTGACTGCCTATAATGAGGATGAATCGGTCAACTATGACCATACCCGGCTGCAGTACCGGCGGGTGATTAAACACGGCGGCCATATTTTCTGCGGTGGTACAAACGCCGACTTTTCCGGTCTGATGGAAGATGAGCGGGTAAAAATCGTCGAAATTGCCGCCGAAGAAGCCGGGGCCAATATGATAGCCAACGCCGGCTGCCCCTCCACCTATGCGACGATCAGGCTGGCAGAGAAATTTGTGAAAGCCGGCAGCCCGGCTGTGGCAGTCATCGCTCCTTACTTTATCGCCTGTCCCCAGGAGGGGCTTTATGCTCACTATATGAGGATCGCCGATGAAGTAAAGTGTCCTGTTTATATCTATAATATTCCCGCCAGAACCCAGAATCCGGTGGATCCTGAAACGGTTCGAAAACTTTCCAAACACCCCAATATCCATGGGATTAAAGATTCCAGCGGCGATCAGATTCAGCTTGAAGGTTGTCTGGCTGTCAGGGATGAACGGCCGGATTTCAAGGTTATGTCCGGCTCGGATGCCCAGATTCTGGAAGGATTGAAAAAAGGAACTTCAGGATATGTCGCCGGTTTGGGCAATATAGTCCCCGAGTGGGTCGTAGGAATCGGTAAGGCTTTCTGTGAAGGAGATATGGTCAAGGCCGAAGAACTTCAGTCGAAACTGGCCTCTTTCCGTACGGAGTTGTATAAGCTGGGATTTGCTCCGGCCATGGTGAAGCGGGGACTTTATGTCATGGATCCTCTGGTGGGGAATAACCGGAGCCCCGCTCTTGTTCCGAGCCCCGAAATGGATGAGAAGATTTCTGATCTACTTCTCCGCTACGGCATTGAATACAGTTAAAGTCCCCCGTTACGGGGATGGATTCGGTAGAAATTCCGACCTGGTTCGGAATAATAATAAATTGGTTTCAATTCTTTTAAGGAGGATTTATCATGAAAAGAATTCTTGCAGTGGTTCTGGTATTAACCATAGCCATGGGTGTTTTTGCCGGTGGTCAGAAGGATGATACCGCAGAAGAAACACAGGTCCTGAAGATTGCCCATCCGGTGATTGGTTCAAACTGGTCTCCCCTCAGGGGCGGCGGTCATGAAGTAAGGTGGCAGTCTCTTCAGTGGGCCAGCCCCATGTACTTTGATGAAAATGGGGAACTTCAGCCCTACGTCTTCACCGAATGGAGCTCAAACAGCGACAGTACGGTCTGGACATTCAAGATCGCCGACAATGCGGTCTTTTCCGACGGCAGTCCTATCACAGCTGAAGATGTGGTAGGCACCTGGAACCTTTCTACCATACCCTCTACCCGTCACGAAAGGGTCAACCTTTTCCTTTCCGGCGTTAAGGGCTTTGAGGATGTCAAGAATGGTAACGGCAGTGAGATGCCCGGTCTGAAGGCAAAGGGTGCCGACACTGTGGAGGTTACTCTTTCCGCTCCGGACCCGATTTTTGCCCAGAAACTGGCTACCGCTCTTATCCCTCCCGTGAAAATTTCTATCGCCAGAGGCGCTGACGGTGAGCAGGTTCCCGAATGGTGGCACCCGGATAATGATGTAGTGGTCAGCGGTCCCTTTATGCCCGAATCCATGGATCTCGACGGCGGCAAGGTGGTTCTTGTTCGTAATCCCAATTTTTTCGGGCCTACACCCAAGCTGAACAAAATCATTATCACGACTGTTGAAGATTCCCAGACCGCGACTCTAATGCTGCAGAAGGGACAGATGGACGCTCATACCGAGTTGAATACTCCGACAATGATCCAGGACCTCGGGGCCGGATTCGCCGCCGGTTCCATATTGGCCAAGGGGCATCAGTTCTGGATTGACTCCAGCAAGAAGCCGACCGATGATATCAACGTTCGTAAAGCTCTTATCATGGCTGTTGATACAAATGAAATGTTCAGTGTGGCTTTCCCCGACGGACCCAATGAGCCCGCTACGCAGGTTGTCAACAAGGTCGCCGGAGTAGATCCGAACTATGAAAACTACTCCTACGATCCCGAAGGAGCCCGGGCTGCTCTTGCGGCTTCCAGCTACGGCAGCGCCGATAAGCTTCCCAAAATCATGTTTGTTGGTATTTCCAATCCTTCCCACGAAGCCGCGGCCCAGTACATCGCCGAGCAGTGGAGACAGGTCCTTGGAATAGAAGGAACCGAGATGAAACCGAATATCGACTCCTACGACGGACCCGATCAGGCTTCCATCCAGATTTTCCGGGATGACGTTGGAACCAGAGTTCCCGATATGGTCTCCTACCTGATGGGTGCGATCCACTCATCCTCCGGAAATGCAACACGGAAGATGGGCGGTTACGCCAATGCAGAGATCGATGCCCTTCTGGAAGAAGCGGCTACCAAGGGTGTTGATGACCCCGCAAGGATTGGTCTGGCCCAGGAAGCCCAGCGGATCTTCAGGAATGAGTATCAGTTCATCCCCTACCGTTACGACACCATGTCCAAATGGGCTATGCCCTGGGTCAAGAATTTTGCCAAGAATGATGACTGGCAGGTTATCGCGCCCTGGGCCGTTGAAATCGACGAGGCCATGAAAGCGGATATGACTGCTAAGTGATAGGGAACATTCAAGGATTCGAAAATTATATTTAAGATTATTCACAGCGGCGGTTCTTCCGTCCGGAAGTTCCGCCGCTTTCTTCAAATCTTTTCTTTAAGAAATAAGTTAAAATAGTCAGGCATTTATGTTTTTAGTTTTTGAAAAGGGAGTATAATATGGGTAAATATATACTTGGACGGCTTTTGCGCTGGGTTCCCACGATATTGACGATTTTGCTGCTTGTTTACGCTCTTGCCTATTTCGGGGCTGGTGATCCTATTAAGCTGATCTTCCTAAGGGCTCCCGGAGATGTCGTATACGACGAGGAGAGGATCGAGGCCATGCGTGAAGAGGCTGGTCTGGATCGTCCCTTTCTGGTGCAGTTTGGTGATTATCTCGGGCATCTTGTCAAAGGGGATTTCGGAAATTCTATAGAAAGCGGAAGACCTGTTGGCAAAATTATCAAAAAGGCTTTTCCTGTAACTCTAAAAATCGGTTTAACAGCGACACTGATACTAACGGTTTTCGGAGTGTTTTTCGGAGTTGTTGCGGCCCTTAACCATAATAAATGGTTGGATAATGTTATCATGGCCTTCACCCTGGCCATCTGGGGAATACCGGTTTTCGTTTCCGGCCCCTTGCTTATGATTTTTCTGGTTTCGTTTCTCGGTTTAAGTGAGATCCCCTACGGCTGGGATGGATTGTTCAGCCCCAAGGTCATTATCCCTCTTATAACACTTTCTCTGACGCCCATGGCCCTTGTGATACGCCAGGCCCGGGCAGCGGTCCTTGAGGTCCTGAGCGAGGATTTTATCCGGACGGCAAAATCGAAAGGGATTCCTCAATATCTAATAGTAATACGTTACATCATGCGGCCGGTATTAACACCGGTGTTCAGTCAGATTGGACTGATAATCATCAATATGCTGAATAATGCCGTCTTGATCGAAACGGTCTTCGGGCTTCCCGGGTTGGGAAGACTTACCGTCAAATCGGTAACCAGTTCGGATTATCCGATCATCATGGCCATCGTATTTATCGGCGGTACGGTCGTTATGACCGTCAATCTGTTGATTGACCTTGTCTATCCTCTGCTGGACCCCAGAGCATTAAGCAAACAGGAGGCAAAGTAAATGATTAAAACTGCCAAGAAAAACACATTGGCCCGGGATGCCTTTAACAGGCTTATATCAAACAAGGGGGCTCTTGTAGGATTGATTATTATTGCCATTCTCTTTTTTGTGGCCATCTTCGGTCCGATCCTTACCCCCTATGATTTTCTTTCTCAGGACCTCGAAATGCGGAATCAGCCCGCATCCTGGGCTCATCCCTTCGGGACAGATGACCTTGGACGGGATATCCTGAGCCGGGTGATCTATGGAGCTAGAACGGCGGTGATTCTATCCATTTCGATTACCGTTTTATCTACAATAGTAGGAGTGATCGTGGGTGCTATTGCAGGATTTACTGGTGGTAAGGTGGATGCCTTTATAACCTGGTTTATTGATGTGATTATGTCCATTCCTTCTCTGCTCCTTGTTATTGTTATCAATATCTCTTTCAAACCTCCATTGATTATCTGGATGGATCAGAAGTATCTGGAAACTCTTAATGAGGTTTATAGGCAGACCATCTGGGTGGATTTTGTTCTGGTCTTCGGATCTCTGGCTTTTCTGAAATGGCCGAAGGCCGCCCGGCTTATCCGTGGACAGATCCTGTCCATCAGAAACCGAAACTACATCGTTGCTGCCAGGGCTTCCGGTGTTTCTGCTTTCAGGATTATCACCAAATACATCATCCCCAACGCCATGGGACCGGTCATCGTTCTTTTCAGTGCCACAATGGGAGAGGCTATGGTTCTCGAATCGGCTTTCAGTTTTCTGGGGGTTGGGGTCAGGCCGCCGATGCCCAGTTGGGGGAATATGATTAGTGATGGTTTGCGGGTTTGGCATATCTATCCCCATGTGCTGCTTGCTCCGGCGGCGGTTCTGGCTATCGTTACTATGGCATACAGCTTTCTGGGGGACGGTCTGAACGACGCCCTCAACCCCAGGCAGTGGAAGTAGGGGTGAGTATGACCAAGGAGAAAACTGTGGAAAGAATACTGGAAGTTGAAAACCTGAAAACTACATTCAACCTGAGAAAATCGAAGGTACACGCGGTAAACGGTACCACCTTTCATCTGGATAAGGGGGAGATGCTGGGCGTGGTAGGGGAGAGCGGCTGTGGAAAAAGCGTCTCCATGCTCAGTATCATAAATCTTTTGCCGCCGGCAGCCCGGATTGAGTCGGGGACCATCAAATTCGATGGTCGTGATTTGAGAAAGATCAGCGCCAAAGAGATGCGGAAAGTCCGTGGGGATCGGATTGGCATGATATTTCAGGATCCCATGACCTCTTTGAATCCGGTCGTGAAAATCGGTGTCCAAATGACTGAGGCCCTGATACATCATCAGGGAATGGCAAAGAAGGAGGCCTATGATAAATGTGCGGACCTCCTCGATCTTGTGGGTATTTCCAACAGCCGCGAAAGGTTAAATGAATTTCCCCATCAGCTTTCCGGTGGAATGCGTCAGCGTGTCATGATCGCCATGGCTTTAGCCTGTGACCCCGAGATTCTGATTGCCGATGAGCCTACGACGGCTCTGGATGTAACTATTCAGGCTCAGATCGTCGAAGTTATCAGGGAAATTCGGGACAGGCTGAATACGGCTATCATCCTGATCACCCATGACCTTGGGTTGATTGCCGGTATGGTGGATCGAATTGTGGTCATGTATTCCGGCTTCATTGTTGAAGAGGCCCTGGTTGATGAACTCTATGAAAATCCTAGGCATCCCTATACCCGTGGACTGCTCAGCTCCATCCCCAAGCTTCGGGGAGAGGAAACCCGGCGGCTTCACTCCATTGATGGTGCCCCACCGGATTTAACTGTGGCGCCGACTTCCTGTCCTTTTGCTCCCCGGTGCGGGTTTGCCATTGAGCGGTGCCGAGAAGAGAATCCGATGCTGCGGGATATTCTCGATGGTCCGATGGATGCAGTGCACCGGATAGCCTGCTGGGTGGATCTTGAGAAGGGGAGTGCCAAATGACGGCGGAGAACAGAGAGATAATTGTTTCTATAAAGGATCTGGTAAAACATTTCCCTGTAAAACTCGGGGCCTATGGAGAACGGTCCGGAATCGTGCACGCCGTTGATGGTGTGAGTTTTGATATTTATAAGGGTGAAACCCTGGGACTCGTCGGTGAGTCAGGATGCGGTAAATCCACCGCCGGATTTACAATAGTCCAGCTTCATAAGGCCAGTTCCGGTCAGGTACTGTTTGAAGGGCAGGAGTTGACCCGCCTGTCGGAGAAAACTCTTCGGCCCATGCGGAAGAAGATGCAGATTGTCTTTCAGGACCCCTATTCCACCCTCAATCCCCGGATGACCATCGGGGAGTCCATCGGAGAGCCAATCCGGGCCCATGAAAAGGTGTCCCGGCAGGAAATCCAGAAAAGGGTGGGAGTTCTTCTTTCGGATGTAGGGCTTAATCCCGAGTTCGCCGACCGCTACCCCCATGAGTTTTCTGGCGGTCAGAGGCAGCGTATCTGTATTGCCCGGGCTTTGGCTATTAATCCGGAGTTCATTGTATGTGATGAACCTGTTTCCGCACTCGATGTTTCCATCCAGGCACAGATTGTCAATCTCCTTCAGGACCTTCAGGAGAAGTACAAGCTGACCTACCTTTTTATTGCTCATGATCTGGCCGTCGTCAAGCACATCAGCGATCGGATTGCTGTCATGTATCTGGGTAAGATTATGGAAATTGGCAATAAAAATGACCTCTTCGATCATCCCATGCATCCCTATACCCAGGCTCTTCTGTCGGCGATCCCGGAGCCGGATCCTGAAGTGGAGAGGACCCGGCATCGGATTGTTCTGGAAGGGGATGTTCCCAACGCTCTCGAGCCGCCTTCGGGATGCCGGTTTCATACCCGCTGCCCCCTGGCCAAGGATATCTGCAAATCCGAAGTCCCCGAACTGAAAGAGTACAATGCTAATCATCTGGCCGCCTGCCACTTCGCGGGGGAGATCATTTCAAATGAAGCCTAACCGGCTGAGACAGCTTCTTGATGGGGGAACGCCCTCCATTGGAACCTATGTTATTTGTCCCTGGCCGGGAATGGCCGAGATTATCGGAAACTCGCAGGTTTTCGACTACATCGAATTTGTTGCCGAATACTCACCCTTAAGCCTTGACCAGGCGGACCGCTATCTCGATATGGGGGTTAAGCATTTCTGCATCGGTTGGGATTTACTGACTCTGTTCAATTGGTGCAGAGAACAGGGAGCGCTAATGTCGGAGCGAAATCTGAAAGAAATCATCAATACACCTGAAACCGGCTATCCTGCCGGAAGGTAAATAAAAAGGAGTTTTACAATGAGTCATAATAAACCCCTCCTGGGGATCAGTGTGGGCGACCCCGCCGGGATTGGACCGGAAATCACGGCCAAGGCCCTGGCGGAGAGACGGATGTATGAAATCTGCCGCCCCCTGGCGGTATGTGACCTTCGTGTGATGGAGGATGCGGTAAGGTTTTCAAACCTGGATCTCAATCTGCGGGCCGTCTCTTCGCCGGCGGAAGGTAAATATGAATTCGGTACTATAGATGTTTTGGATATGAAGAATGTGGATATGAATACGTTTAAGCACAAGACCGTTTCCGCCATGACGGGACAGGCCTCCTACGATTATATCGAAAAGGTTATCCAACTTGCCATGGCCGGAGAGATTGATGCGACCATCACCGGTCCCATAAATAAAGAGGCTATTAATGCCGCCGGCATTAACCATGCCGGTCATACAGAGATTTATGCGACCCTGACCGACACCAAAGATTACGCCATGATGCTCGCCGAAGGGGATTTCAGGGTCATTCACGTTTCAACCCACGTTTCCCTGCGGGAGGCGATTGAGCGGACCAAAAAGGCCCGGGTTCTCAAGGTTATCGAGCTGGCTGACACCTCTTTGAAAAAGATGGGTCTTGAGCATCCCCGGATCGCCGTAGCAGGATTGAATCCCCATGCCGGTGAGAACGGAATGTTCGGTCGTGAGGAGATTGATGAGATTATTCCCGCCATTGAAGAGGCCGCAGCCAGGGGAATAATGGTAGAAGGGCCTCTTCCACCTGACACCGTCTTTTCAAAGATGAAAGGCGGACAGTTTGATATAGTCGTCGTCATGTATCATGATCAGGGCCATATTCCTACAAAGCTTGCCGGGTTCAACTACGATCGTGAAACCAACACCTGGCTCTCAATGTCCGGCGTCAATATCACCCTGGGGCTGCCCATTATTAGAAGCTCGGTGGACCATGGTACCGCTTTCGGTAAGGCCGGTGAAGGCCGGGCCAATCCCGAGTCGATGATCCAGGCCATTGAAATGGGTGTGAAGATGGTGTAACGCCGGAATATTCAATATCCGGAAAAGAGGCTGACCGATCCATGAATCTGTGTTAGGATCGGTATGAATCATGATTGTTTTTATAGCGCCCTATCAGGGTTTAAAAAAGATCGCCGACGAGGTGATCCGGGATTACGGTTTTCCTGTCAAGAGCTGCCTTGGAAACTTAAGTGACGGCCTGGCAATTGCGCGGACACTGGAGGAACAGGGCCGTACCCTCTTCATCAGTCGGGGAGGGACAGCCCAGCTTTTACGGGAGAATCTCTCTTCTCAGGTTATCGGGATCCGAATCTCCTTTCTCGACTTGCTTGAGGTCTTTAAAGAGTTCATCGGAACCGGAAGGAAGATAGGTGTCGTCGGCTTTCCCAGTCTGGTGGAGCCCTCCCGGGCTATATGCCGTACTCTGTCGATCAATGCCGCTTTCTACGAAGTTAAAAATGAAAATGAGGTTTTCTCCAAAATTGATCAGATCCGAAAAGACGGGATAGACTTTATCGTCGGAGATGTTATTTCGGTAAAAATTGCGGAAAAATACAAGATTGACTTTCATTTGATTGAATCCGGACCCGATTCCGTTCGTGAAGGGATTGAGAAAGCCCTGGCCATTCAGTCCAACATCAAAATGGAGCTCGAAAAGCTGGGGAAGATCCGGGCCATTTTCAATACGGTGAAGGATGGAATTCTTTCGGTGGATGCTGAGGGGCGGATTGAACAGTACAATGCCCAGGCCCTGGATTATCTGATTATCAACCGGGAATCGGAATCCATCAAGGGAGAATCCATATTGAGCTTCATTCCGGAATCAGATATCGCGAACGTCATCAGAGTGCAGAAGGAATCCTATGGCCGGGTTTTTCCGGTAAAGGGGCAGGACTATGCCTTCTACACTTCGCCGATCATGATCGAGGGCCGGGCTGTCGGGGCGGTCACCGTCTTTCAGCCTGTCAAGGAGCTTCAGAAGATCGAGAACCGTGTACGGCGTCAGCTTCATCAGAAGGGTTTGTACGCCAAGTACACCTTTGATGATTTTATTGTCAAAGCCCAGGTTATGAAGACCTGCATTGAGACAGGCCGGCGTTACAGCCTGACCGGAAGCAATATTCTTATTATAGGTGCAACCGGAACGGGAAAGGAGCTGATGGCTCAGTCGATCCACAATAGCAGCGGTGTAAAGGATGGTCCCTTCGTGGCGCTTAACTGTGGTGCGCTTCCGCCTCAGTTGATGGAGAGCGAACTCTTCGGATATGTCGAAGGTGCTTTCACCGGTGCCCTGAAGGGCGGAAAGACAGGATTGATCGAACTGGCCCATAATGGAACTCTCTTTCTTGACGAGATCAATTCTCTCAATGTGGATCTCCAGTCCCGGCTTCTCCGGGTGATCCAGGAGCGCGAGATAATGAAGATCGGCGATAACAAGGTTGTCCCTGTTTCGGTCAGGATTATCTCTGCCGCCAACGCCTCCCTGAAGAAGGAGATTAAAGAGGGACGGTTTAGGGAGGATCTTTATTACCGGCTTAATGTTCTGGATTTAAAGCTGCCGCCCCTGAAGGAACGGGAGGGGGATCTCTTTCTTCTTTTTAATCATTTCCTTAAAAAATATTCAAGGGCGTATTCTCTGAATACCGAGGTTGTTCTGAACGAGGCCTGTCGTACACTGATGAAAAATCATACCTGGCCGGGGAATATCAGAGAACTGGAAAACTGGGCGGAAAAATGTGTTGCCCTAGGCTCTATGGGGGAGGTTTCTCTGGAAGAGCATTTCCCGGAAATCGAGGAGGTCGAAGGAGAAGCCCATTCCGAATCCACCGGCTCCTCCGGAACCCTGGCTGAAATCGAGGCACGGATTATTGAAAAGATTCTGCTGGAGGAAGACGGTAATATCAGCCGGACCGCCGCCCGGCTTGGTATCGATCGGAATACCCTGAAGCGGAAAATTCGATAGGAGTGTTTAGGAGAACGGTCTTGATAGGAGCCTGAGGTTCAGCCTATTATTCCTGCCATGGACTCAGCGAATGCCAATCCAATCGAACTCTTACCCGACTACCCCGTGAAAAACCGGTTCCCCGAATTCGAACCCCTTCTGCGTTCTTCCCGCCTCCTCGCTCTGGAGGCTCCGACGGGGTCCGGGAAGACTACCCTCCTGCCGCTTCTGATGCATTATACAGGGCTGACTGATAAAAAAATCCTCGTGACCCAGCCCCGGCGGATGGCGGCCAAATCGACGGCCGCCCGGATGAGCCGGCTTCTAGGCTCCCCCCTGGGAGGCGTTGTGGGGTACCGGGTGAGAGGGGAGGCAAAGGTTTCGGCGAAGACAAAGATCGAGGTGGTGACGGAAGGTTATGCCCTGGCTCTGCTTCAGGCCGACCCCTTCCTCTCTGATTACGGCTGGGTGATCCTCGATGAGTTCCACGAGCGTCACATAGACGGGGACCTGCTCCTGGCTTTTCTACGGGATCTGCGGCGGACTCTGGAGGATGAAGCCCCGGGGATCGTCGCCATGACCGCCACCTGGCAGGGGCAGCCCCGGGAGTCTCTGGAGGAGTTCCCGTCTTTTTCCATGGAGGGGAGGCTTTTTCCGGTGGAGAAGAGACTCCTCCCCGGCCGGGTTCCGGAGGACCTCTATAGCCGGTTGGAAGACGGCCTGCGGGAGTCCCTTTTGGAAACTGACGGAAAAATCCTTATCTTCCTTCCCGGACGCCGTGAGCTGGAGGAGGGGCGCCGGGTGGTGAGGCGGATGGTCCCCGAGGCGGAGATCTCTCTTCTTTTCGGCGGGATGGAGCTTTCCGAACAGCAGCGGGTGCTGGAGTACAGCGGAAGCCGGCGGCAGATTATCCTTGCCACCGCCGTAGCCGAGACGAGCCTGACAGTAGAGGGGGTCGGGGCGGTGGTCGACTCCGGTCTGGAGCGGCTGCCGGTCTACCTTCCGGGGCCGGGGCTCACCCGGCTGGTGACCCGGCAGGTGAGCCGGGCGACGGCGGAACAGCGGGCCGGCCGGGCCGGACGCCTGGGACCGGGGATCTGTTACCGGCTCTGGACCGCCGGCGAGGATCGGGGGATGGTGGAGAGGCGGGACCCGGAGATAATTTCCGGTGAACTCTCCCGGGCCAGACTTCAAATGATAGGAACTGTCATTTCGACTTTAAATGATAGGAACTGTCATTTCGACTTTATGAAATGATAGGAACTGTCATTTCGACTTTATGACGATTTTGGGTCGGAAAATGGGATTCCTCCCGCAATCCACCGAATATTGCCAACCAATCGATTGCGTCTACTCCACTTTCCGCTAGGCCGGTATGATTTATGTTTAATCAGGAAGTTTTACCTATTTAAATGAAATGATAGGAACTGTCATTTCGACTTTATGACGATTTTGGGTCGGAAAATGGGATTCCTCCCGCAATCCA
>JAEINK010000081.1 GCA_016342585.1 Spirochaetales bacterium | reverse complement strand
ATATCATCGAAAAAACCAAGGACAGTGTATAACAATCTCTTTCCTTCCAACTACTTTCACCGTTTTCTGCGTATGGACCTTTCGGATCATACCCGTGAAACCCTGCAATGGGCGAAATGTCCCAGTGCCTTGATGGCACGAATGGAAGCCTTTCGTTTTGCTTACAACTGTTTCAACCCCAGAAGGGTGAAGGCCAGTCGGGCCGGGGATTGGACCACCCATGCGGAAGCTGCCGGTATTCCACGAGCGGTTCTATCAGATACAATTAATGAGTTTTGGGGAAAGAGGCCCTTTCTGGGTAAAACCAATTTAAGTGAAGATGAGATAAAAACCTGGACGTGTCAGTGGACTAATCCAGGCAGGAGTGTAGGCCGGAGGATTCCAAATTATATCTTTCTGTGAGTTGAAAGAGATCAACAGGCTTTGGGACACTATTTAAACCTTACCGCAGCATTTCTTATTATTTTCATCCTTTTGAAAAAGTGGATCCCTCAGGAGAGTCATAGATTAAAGAAATATCAGAAAATTCTGCGTAATAATGACCTTATAATCGAGCAGATACCTGTTTCAATATTAATCACTGATACTCAAGGGAAGATTGAATTTGCAAATAAAAAATACTTTTCACTTACCGGTTATAAACCTCATGAGATAATCGGGAAAAACCCCCGTCTACTAAACAGTGGAGAACCGGGTATTACAGATTTTACAGATCTTTGGGATAAGATTACTTCAGATCAGGAGTGGAGTGGTCGGTTTCTGAATAAGAAAAAAAATGGAGAATTATTGTGGGAAGACGCGGTTGTTTCTCCTTTGAAGGATACTCATGGTACGATCACGAATTTTTTGGCTATAAAAGAGGATGTGACCGAGAAAGTTAAGCTTGATGCTGAGAAAACAACACTTTTACAGGCTATTGAGCATTCCAGTGATTCTGTTGAAATTATTGATGCCGGGGGCGCTATCCGCTATGTTAATACGGCCTTTGTCAATAATACAGGCTATTCAAAAGAGGATGCCTTCGGTAAGAAACCCGGGGAGCTATTCTGTTCTCCTGATGATAATACCTCTCGGATTGAAGAAGAACTATGGTCTCATTTAAAATCCGGTAAATCCTGGCGGGGACAGTTTCGTAATAGAGTGAAAGACGGTAGTTTCATTGAGGAAGAGGTCAGCTCCACTCCTATTTTTGATAGTAGTGGAAAGATAACCAGCTATATAGGGATCAAAAGGAATATAACCGAATCTTTGAAGGCAGAAGAAGAAAAAAGATTGATCAAAGAGCAGTTGTTCCATGCTCAAAAAATGGAATCGGTTGGGCAGTTGGCCGGTGGTGTTGCTCATGATTTTAATAATGTACTGAGTGGGATTATGACGGCGGCTCACCTTCTTAATACTTCCCAAAGTAGTCTGGATGAAGATGGTAGAGAATATGTGGATATGATTATCAAATCCTCCATGAGAGCTGCCGGTTTGACGGCAAATTTACTCTCTTACAGCCGGAGAAATAAGTCCACAGCATCGAATTTTAAGATGAGTTCATTAATATCCGAGATCGTAGAGATTTTCAAATATACTCTTGATAAAAAGATAACGGTTCATGTCGATGTTCAAATTGATGATGATATGGTCTTTGGTGATAAATCTGCTTTTCAAAGTGCTGTACTGAATATGGGTATTAATGCAAGTCACGCTATCAGCGATTCAGGTACCATTCATATTGATTTGAAAAACAGGTTTATTGATGAATCCTATTGCAATAGCAGTCGATTCGCTATTAAACCAGGGGAGTATTGCCAGATTTTAATTTCCGATACTGGTTGTGGAATACCCGAGGAAAACCTTTCTGAGATATTTAATCCATTTTTTACCTCCAAGGAGGATGGGAAAGGGACGGGACTTGGATTATCATCAGTCTTGACAACAATTAACGAATTTCAAGGTGAAATCACCGTACAAAGCACACCAGGGGTGGGGAGTGAGTTTCAGATGCTTATCCCCTGCAGTGAGCAAACGAATATGACCAATGAAAAAAAAGAAGCGGTTGTAACAGGGGAAGGGGTGATTTTATTGGTTGATGATGAAGAGTTCAACCGAAAGTTAGGTCATGATATCCTTACACGGCTTGGTTATCAGGTCCTCCTGGCCGCCAATGGTGCCGAAGCGGTTGCGATTTTTATTGAAAAAAAGAATGAGATAGACCTTATCATTCTGGATCTGAACATGCCGGTGATGGATGGGAAAGATACATATATAAAAATGATGGAAATGAAGTCCGATACCCGAATTATGATCTCTTCCGGGTATGCGGACGATAATAAAATTCATGAGCTTAAGAAAGAGGGGCTTAAGTATATCATCGAAAAACCTTATCGAATTTCAACTTTGAGCCAGTATATTCATAAGATTTTATCAAATGAATAATTCTTGAATTATCAGGTATTGTAAAATCAACAGATAAATACACAATGAAATGATTTTATCTGGAAATTTTAGAATTTGAAGGGTAAATTATATCTGAATATTAAATTAATCTTAAATAAGAGTGTCCACAAAATTAAGTATCAATTTAAAAGGAATGGAGAATGGCGAAGATAATGGTAGTTGAAGATTCGGATCATTTCAGAGAGGGTGTTGTTATGGCTCTTGAGAGTCAAGGACATGATGTTATTCAGTTGAATGATGGAATTCATGTGGAAAAGGAATTACTTAAAGACAGTTTCGATTTGATAATTATGGATATCGTCATGCCTGAAAAGGGTGGGGTTGAAACTATGATTGATCTCAGGAGTAATTTGGGTGATACAAAACTTCTCCTTTTGACGGGTAAAGTATCCAAAGATTCAACGGTTCTTAAAAATATGCTGAATCATTTCGGAGGCTCCAAGGTTATTTTTAAACCCTTCAAGCGGAATGAATTATTGGAAGAAATCAATATTTTAATATGAATCTGATTATTATCCTGCCCGGCATCGTCGGGCAGTTTATATGTTTGAGCCTGGCCATTTATATCCTCTCTATTAATTATAAAGAGAGAATAAACAGACTGTTTTCCTTCCTGATGTTTATTCAGGCCGCTCTATTATTTTTCCAGGTCAGGCTTCAATTGGAGTCAGACCCAGTGAAAGCAGAGTTCTGGCATCTCCTTTCAGTCATCTGGCCATTTATACTGGCTGTTGGTTACCATCTTGGTATTCTTATTACACATCAGGAGAAGTCGATTTTTCATCGAGTAAGTTCTTATATAAATTATCTGACTGCCATGGGATTTTGCATCTATGGTTTTTGGGTTCAAAATTTATATGGGAATCTTGTAAGGGTATCATGGGGGTGGGAGTATACCCCTGCGGGATTCTACTCCATGTTTATCATGCAGATAATATGGAAGTACTCCATTATGATCGTAATTCTGGTCTACTGTCTGGTTTATATTGTAAAGGATAAAAACCCCTATACCCGATATCAGGCTATCATTTTTATTATAGGATTTCTGTTTCCCACATTTTTTACTAATATAACAAGAATCATCTTTCCTTTGGCTTCGATTCCCTCTCCGCCACTATCCAATTTCTCTATCGTTGTAGGAAGTTTTCTGGTAGGAATAGCCGTGATACGTTCCGATTCTTTCTTAATTCATCCAGCTCTGGCTGCTAATACTGTTTTTGATTCAATTCAGGATGGTGTTCTTCTTTGTGATGATAATCTTAAAATTATAGATGCCAATAAAGGTGCAGAAAGTATATTTCTGAAGAAAAAAGAGGAGTTGGAGAAGTATTCTCTATTCGATATTCTTCCCCACTATAGATGGTGCTGTGACAGCAACTACATAATGAAAAAAAACCTGGATATTGAGAGGGATATTGTCATTACTCTTTCAGAGGATAAAACAAAACATCTAAGTACCAGGCTTTCGATTATGTATTTTAAGAATTTCCCTGTTGGAACGGTTTGTATAATCAAGGATATGACCAAAAGGGTTCTATGGGAACAGGAGAGGGAGGATATCCGTGAACAGCTTTTTCGGAAGATGAAACTTGAGGCCATCGGGAATTTAGCCGGAGGAATAGCCCATGATTTCAATACGAATATAGGTGCCATTTTACTTATGGCAGAAAATCTTAAGGCTGATGGTATTGAATTAGATCAAAGGTCTCTCAAAATGATTGATTCGATCATTACATCCGCTGAAGATGCCGGTCTTCTCACGAAAAATCTACTGGATTTTGCCAGGAAGGAGAAACATGGTTTTAGTAAAGTGGATCTTCACAAGATACTTGTCGAGATTAAAGAACTTTGTGGCCATACTTTTCCTCCCTCTATCACTCTAGAATTTCATCTTAGATCAGAATATCCTTTTGTCTACGGGAATAGTCAAGAATTGAAATCCACTCTTCTAAATATTTGTATTAATGCCAGGGATGCCATTGAAACCCGTGGAAATATCACGGTTTCAACCAGGGATAATCCGAATGATCGTACAAATATCAAAACCCGTGTGCAGGGTATCGAGTCTCCCTCCACTCTATGTATTGAGATTCGAGATAGTGGAAGGGGCATGGATGAATCCACCCGAGATAGAATTTTTGATCCTTTCTTCACAACTAAATCTCTTGGTGAAGGGACAGGCCTAGGCTTATCTATGGCTTATGGTATTATAAAGATTCATGACGGGCGAATAGAGAGTGAATCAATCCCCGGAAAGGGATCAGTTTTTAAGGTATTTCTTCCAATTATGGTGGACTGATTTTAATCAGTTTCTGGCATGAAGGGAACAGATTCCTCTACTTATTCGTGTTTTTTCGTCATAAAAAGGGCCGTCCAGATTCTTCCGGACAGTCCTCTAATTTCATTTTCAGGCTGTGTGTAAAAGGGATCAACCAGCTTTTATCTTCAACTCTTCCGAGTTATAGATTTTTTCACAGTAGTGACACATAAACTCACCCGAGCCATTGGCAGGGCTTCCCTCTATATCAAATTTCGTGGGAAGCTCTTCTTTGTTCGTTATACAGTTCGGGTTTGGACAGTGAACAATGTTTTTCAGTTCCATGGGTATCCTGACTACCCATTTTTCCTGAACTTCGAATTCTCTGATTATGGTTATTGTCGCTGTGGGGGCAATGATGGCGATCCTGTTGACATCTTCAGGATTTAACTCGTGATTTTCTATTTTTAGAATATCCTTTTTCCCGAACTTACTGCTGGGAAGGTTCATTCCCATACTGACAGGATCCTGTCGGCATCCATTTAATATTTTCATAACCTGAACACCCTTGCCACCGGGGATGTGATCAATCACTGTTCCATTCTTGATGGCGTCGACTTTTAACTGTTTCATTTTACCACTCCTGTAAGAATAGATAATATGGCCTGGCGCATGTATACGCCATTCTCGGCCTGGTCAAAATAGTAGGCATGGGGGGATGAATCAACTGCCGTGGCAATCTCATCCACTCTGGGCAGGGGATGAAGTATCTTCATTCCCGCCTTTGCCCCTTTGATGGTTTCAAGATCTATGATGTATGAACCTTTCAGTTTTTCATACTCCTCCTGGTCGGCGAACCTCTCCCTCTGGATTCGTGTTACATACATAATATCCAGCTCGGGAACGACCTCTTCGACATTCTTTAATTCGGTAAACTTTATCCCTTCCCTGGCAAGGCCGGATTTTATATGTGATGGCATCGCCAGGTGGGGAGGGGATATGAAGAAGAACTCCGGATGAAAACCGGTAAGGGACTGGGCCAGTGAGTGTACCGTTCTACCGAAACGTAAGTCGCCCACAAGGCCTATTTTCAGGTTTTCAAGGCTGCCTTGAGTCTTTCTTATGGAGTAAAGATCCAGAAGGGCCTGGGTTGGATGCTGGTTTGCCCCATCACCCGCATTAACAATGGGTATATCTACGATTTCCGAGGCAAACCGGGCAGAGCCTTCTACACCACTCCTTATGACCATAATATCGCTGTATCTCTCTATGGTTTTCAGGGTATCGGAAAAACTCTCACCCTTTTGAACTGAAGTGGAACCTGTCCCCTTCATAAGCAGAGCTTCACCACCCATCCGCTTTATAGCCGATTCAAAGGAGAAGCAGGTTCTGGTGGAGGGTTCAAAAAAGAGAAGGGCGGCGATCTTTCCCTTCATATCCGGTTTGATTTTTCCTTTTTCAATAGCCTCGGCCGTATCGATGAGATAGAGCAGATCTTCCTTGTTCATATCTCTCATGGAAATAATATGCTTGTTTTCGAAAACTTTTGCTGACATTCTTTTCTCCTATCTTTCCGAATATGCTTTCCAGGCTCTCTGTCTGTAAACTTCCGCCATCTCTGCCGGATCTGCTGCCGCAATAATTCCCCGGCCGACAATGATACAATCCGCACCTCCGGAAACAGCCTCTTCGGCAGTCAGATACTGCTGACCAAGATTGTCTGTTCCCCGTTCAAGTTTGACACCGGGCATAAGAAGGAGCTGACCTTCAGGAATCAGGGATTTAAACTTCCGTATATCTTCCACATCGGATCCATGGCCGATATATCCCGAGACATGTTCACTGTTACTCTTTCCGGCCTGGATGACTTTTTTACTGTACTCCTCTGTTATCAGATTCCCTTTGGAGGACATCCTGGCCAGGAGAAAGGCCGCCTGGTGTTCCGGTGAATCGGAGGACCGCTCCTCATCACTTCCTCCAAAGAGTCCCTTGACTGTCCCCTCTCCGGCAATGAGGTGACTGGTGACACAGTCGGCCCAGTCGGCAATTCGGTAGATACCGCCATAGAATTGATGTTTGACTGTATTGCCGATGTCGGCAAACTTTCGGTCTTCAAAAATAAGGAAATCTTTCTCTTCAGATAGCTTTCTGAGCCGTTGAGTAAAATCAGGAGTGAATCCCTGAATTATATCCACATGGGTTTTTACCATGGCAATCCGGTCGGCCGTCTTTTCCAGTATATCGAAAAACTCATCCTTATCCTCGGTATCCAGAGAGAGGATCAGGTTGCTCTGTTTTCTCTTCATTACCTCAAGAAGTTTTATCGTCAGAGGATTGGGTTCGATTGATGTTTTCTGACCAGCTGTAAAGGCCTTAATCTCGGCAACTTTCTCATCTGAAAGGCTACCCTCCCGGGAGAGGAGGTATACTATCTCATCAAGGGAAACGAGGGCATGGAGAACAAGCCCCCGTTCTGCCAGTTCCTCACTCCCGCGGACGCTTCTATCAACAACAACCAGGATATCCTTCACAGTAAACCCTTCACCTCTAAGTGTATCGGCGGTTTCGAATTTGGAAAGACCTGTTGTAATTAAATCATCTACGATAAGACACATCCCCTTGAGTTCCGGATCTCCCACCAGAATCCCTCCTGCCCCATATTTCTTCTCCTCCTTGCGAAGCATGAAGAGGGGTTTCTCAAGACGTTCGGCGATGGATGCGGCCGAAGGAAGAGCCGTGTAGGGAATCCCCATAATGCAGTCAAAATCAAGTTCGTCAGCTTTTTCGGAAAGCAGCGAACACATAAGATTGTGAAGCTTCGGATGGGATACCACCTTCCTGAGATCAAGGTAAAAGGGCGATTCAAGACCGCTTTTTAAGGTGTAACTTCCAAACTTTACTGCCCCTATGTCGAACAGTCCTCTGATAAACTCTTTCTTTCGATTATCCAATTTTTCCTCCAAGTATGGTTTTATATACTGATATCTGCAGATTCATTCCATTAAAAGGTGAATAGGCAGCTTTTGTTTTAAACTTATTTATGCAGACTTCGGCAGGTCCTCCCAGGATGACCAGATCCCCCCGTTTACCGACTTCGATTTTTCCCCGATCATGCAAGCTGAAAATCCGAGCCGCATTTCCGGATGTTACCTCGATAAGTTTCATTTCCCAGTCAGAAAAGTTCTTTTTAAGGAATCCTCCTATGGCTCCCAATTCGGTTTCCAGTCCGGGAAATCCCGAGGGACACTTAAAAAAGTCGGCTTTCGACTCCTGTCTTTTCTCTTTCAATGTGTGGGGCGCGTGGTCGCTTCCAATCACATCTATAGTCCCATCTATGAGGGCATTCCCTGCCGCTTTCATATTCTCTTTCGATCTTAAGGGGGGATTTACCTTTGCCCAGGATTGGGGACCACCGTCTACCGAAATACCTTCGTTCAAGATTAGATGGTGGGGGGTAAGCTCGGCGAATACCGAGTCCGCTCCATATATTTTTCTATGGTTTTTAATTGATAGAAACTCTCCCCTTGTGGAAACATGACAGATATAAACTTTCGCTCCTGTCTCGGCGGATAATTCCAGGGCAAGTTTTGTGCCTGCTTCGGCAGCCCTGTCGGGCCGCATGCGGTTATGAAGTTCGAGATTACTAAAATCTGAGCCTACAGCACTTTGGGCGAGGAGCTCTGCCATTTCGGTATGGACGGCAACAATCTTCTGCTCATGAGCCGCGGCCCTGAATACCGTTTTTAGAAACGCCCTTTCACTGCTTGAATTGTTTCCGCTCGATTCTGAGAAGAAAAGTTTTACCCCGACCACATCCTTTTCCAGGAGAAGAGCCGGGAGTTCTTGAATATTATCCGGAGAGGTTCCCACCCAAAAAAATCTTCCCAGCCTGATGCCCGCCTTATCAGACCTCAAGGCAGCGTCTCTTTTCAGCAAAAGGGCTTCCATTGTTTCGATGGCAGGTTTGTTATTGGGCATATCGAAAACCGTGGTTACACCGCCGGCCAGGGCGGCCCGGCTTCCGGAAATCCAATCCTCCTTGTATTCCATGCCCGGACAGCGGAAGTGGACATGGGGATCAATCAGGCCGGGGATTATGGCTCTTCCTTCGGCATCAACCCTTTTTATCTTCATGCACCCGTCGCTGGTAAGTTTGGATTCAGAAATTGTTCCTGCTCTCTCGATGCGGCTGATGATTCCGGACTCAATAAGGATATCCATCTTTCTTCCATTTAACAGGCTGTTTTGAACAAGGAGAGAGCCCGTCATTGAGTTTTCATCTTCTGTCATAAATTTTTCGCTCCGGAGGTTTCTATTGTATTCGATTCCTGTTCGGATAGACGGTTTTTGAAATAATCAACCGCTCCGCTTGCCCTTCGCCGGTAAACACCAAAATCCTCAAGCTGTTCCACCTGTGTTCTCATGAGGGCCGGTCCCTCCTTGCAAATCCGAATGCCTGAGGGGTCTACCACACAGGAGCCGCATATACCGATGGCGCATTTCATATAACGTTCAAAAAGGAACTGATACTCCACCTGGTCGGAAAGAGAGGGAAGGAGGCTCCTCATCATGAGATCCGGTCCTGACGCATAGAGGAAGTTTATTTCCGATTCCCCTGCGGCGGAATAAGAATCCAGGGCATGAGCCGCCGTACCCTTTATTCTCCGTTTATCGGCTTTCACCTCCAGGCTCCCTTCATTAAGCGTTTCTGCCGCTCCGGTATAATGTACTCCGGCCTCCTGAAAATATTTTTCGAAGAGCAGGTCCTCTTCGGTTCTACCGGCGGAGACCGCCTTGATATTTTCAGATGGAACCCCCGCTTCTATCAGTCTCTTGGCAAGAAGGAAGAGGGGTGGCAGACCAAAACCGCCGCCGCAGAGTACCGGTTTAAACTCTTCAGGTTTATAGGTTTCCACATGGGGAAGTCCGCAGGGACGATTTTTACCGGGTATAAAAAAAGAGGAACCATAGGAACCTCTGATACTAATCATCTCACCCCCTTTCAATGTGAAAAGACGGGATGTGAAATCACCGATTTTTTTAATTGTTACAGAAAGGTAACCATCCCCATGATCTGAGATAGAGAAGGGTTTTTCTCCCCCCTTGAAATCGGTAAGCATTACAAATTGACCTGGTTCGACGATCATATCTGTTTTGAATGTAAAGGTCCTGACAAGATCTGTCTCTTCCCGGATACTCTCTATAGGAAGGGTTCTTCTTTTGTCTTTTATCATCATCATCTCCTGTAAATTAAAAAAAAACCGAATCATTAAAAATGATCCGGTTTAAACAATACGATTAACGCTCCCGACGGAGTCGATGGCTTTCCTTTCCAGAAAGTCCGAAATTTCTTTATTGATCTTCCCGAAGATTTCAGGTCCCCGATAATAGACGCCCGTACCGACACCGACAAGATCCGCACCGGCCATAAGCATCTGTACGGCATCTTCTCCGGTGATGATCCCACCCATTCCGATAATAGGAAGAGTCAGCCCCGCCTTTCGGCATTCATAAATGAGCCGGAGGGCAATGGGCTTCAGGGCCGGACCCGACAGGCCGCCTGTAATATTGTAGAGGACCGGCATACCCGTCTCGATATCGATATCGATCCCCGGTCCCAATGTGTTTATCATACAGAGAGCGTCCGCTCCCGCTTCGGCTGCCGCTGATGCTATCTTTGTAAAACTTGTAACATTGGGAGAGAGTTTCGCGATAACAGGTAAAGTGGATACCGATTTAACCCTGGAAATAATTCCCGTAACAACCTTCTCCGAGGCGGAGAGGGGGACACCGAACTCATCCATAACATTGGGGCAGGAGAGGTTCAGTTCCAGAAAATCGGCTTTTGTATCATTTACTTTTTTAGCAAGTTCAGCAAAGGCGAACTCGTCTGTTGCGAAAATGCTGACATTGACTGGGGCATTTGAATACTTCCTGAAGCGCTCTATTTCCAGAACACCTTCTTCGATTCCAGGATTGCATAGCCCCATACAGTTAAGCATGCCGCCTTCAACCTCGGTCACTACTGGACCCTTATGTCCCGTTCTCGATTCTGCTGTCAATGATTTTGTTGTGATAAGCCCGGCTCCGTTTTCGGAGGCGGATTTGTAGGAAGAGAATGAAATATCAAGGACGCCCGCCGGTAATACCAGTGGGGAACTCATTTCCTTACCCAGAAATTTTGTTCTTAATCTATCCATTTCACCTTACCACTTAAGATTTTTGTGAGAATATATCTTTTTTATATCAGTTGTCAAGTGAAATTCTCAGATACTTTCAGTCTACTCTCCCTAAAGAAAAGCGAATTCCTTTGGGAAACCGCAAATATGATGTGTATACCTAATGTAAGAGGATAATTTACAGTATTTAATTCAGAAAGCCATGATTATCAAGGTCAGTACTCCACCTGTATAAAGGAAGGGCGCAAATGGGATGGGAGTGGCCCTGTCGATTTTTTTCAGTCCAAGCAGGAGTAGACTGATAACAAGGGCGAGAACGGCTGCGAGCAATATGGCTGGTAGTAATGATTTTAAACCAAGAATTATGCCGAGGAAGGCCGAAACCAGGGCGTCTCCCAATCCGATTCCCCCTTTTGTGATGATACGGATTGCAAATACAAAGAGAAAACCGGCCGCACCGGCCATTATATAAAGGGCAAATTCCCGGAAATCCGAATATTGGACAAATCTGTAGATTATTGAAGCACTTAAAGCGGAGAGAGTTAAGGGAAGGGGTAATCTTTTTTGCCTGAGATCAAAATATGAGATCGGCAGACCGAACAAGATAAGGATGAGCATCTCCATACCTCTATTCTAATACAAAGATTCATTTGGAAAAACTTATTTTTATTGGTATTATTGGAGGATAAGTGAACCTATTGGAGGAGCCATGTTTAATAGAAGCGGTGATGAGGGGTATGAGAAATCTGACTTGGGATTTGAACGGAAGACGCTCGTTTGGGGAAATAAAACCCTTATGACCGAATTTCGGCTTAAATCGGGCAAAGAGTTACCCATACACAAACATCCATATGAACAGACGGGATATCTTGTTTCCGGGCGGATTAATCTGAAGATTGGTGGTGAGAGATATGAAACTTTTCCCGGGGACAGTTGGGTTGTTCCTGAAAATGTGGAGCATGGCGCAGAGATCCTGGAGGATGCCGTTGCCATCGAGATCTTCTCTCCCGTTCGTGAGGATTATCTTCCTTAGGTGATGTTTGCTTCGTGTTCTCTTCCTTATTATTTTTGATCTTTCTTGTGGGTAAGAGGGGAGCCTTTAAACTAAATCCAAAGGATTCAGTCCTTCCTCATGCCTTATACGGCGGTCTTTTGCCGGTTCGCTAACGCTCCACTGGAAAGCTTCGGGCAGTCTTCCTCTAAGACCTCTCTTTACTTCTTTTGTTTTTAATTCACTGTGCATCTGTTATTCCTGTACTCTGAAAAAAATCAATACTCCTTGTTAGAAACTGTTATGATGAATATAATCAAATTAAATTAATATGACAAAGAATAGAGGAATTGAAATAAAAATGAACGTCAGGTTGGTCAGAGCTTTTATAATGTTTGTTGCCTGTATCTCTACATCTTTTCTTTTTTCAAATGGTACCGCGGAAAAACTACCTGCCGCCGAGGATGGAGTAATAAATCTCTCTTCGTATGATTTTGATAATCAGGATCCTCTCCGCCTGGATGGTATGTGGGATTTCAGGTGGAACGACCTTTTGGAACCAGGTGATTCCAGGTGGGAGAGCCGTCAGAATGACCAAAATTTTTACCCTGTTCCTCTTTTCTGGACCTCTTATGGAGACAAACTTTATAGTTCTGAAGGGCAGGGTACTTATCGTCTTCTTATCGAAACTTGTGGGCAATGCCGCTATTATGGTATCAGCCTCCCGGAGATTTTTTCAGAGTACAAATTATGGATTAATGATGAGCTGATTGATGCAAGATGGGCCGAGGACGGGGAGCCTGTTCTTTTTTTGAAGCCAACCACCTTTTTCATTTATTCGGAATCCAATACCCTGGAACTGGTATTGCAAGTAAGAAACCGCTCACACAGTAATGCCGGTATCGGTCAGAGTATTATGATCGGTTCTGAGCAGAATACTTACCGTAGTCATATCTGTAATATATCCCTTGATGTGATTCTGATTGCCATTTGTATGTTTGCCGGGATGTATCACACAATAATCTTTATTTTCAGGAAAGAGGAAAAGGAGCTTCTTTATTTCGGGTTATTCTGTTTTATTCTGGCCTTGCGGACTTTTTCGACAGGTAGTACCCTGTTTATGCTGGCCTTTCCCGGAATGTCATTTATAGTCGGGGCACGTATTGCTACGATATTTATTCCCCTGGCAGTTATCACATTTCTGGTATTCTCTTTTTATTTTTTCAGGGAATATTCACCACGGAAAATATTCCTGGTTCTTCTTGGTTTAAACTCTTTGTATTTAATTCTGGTTTTAGCTACAGATCCAATGATTTATTCTACCGTTTATTCCTATTATTTGCTGATAATTTTAGCCACATGTGTATTTATTATTGGAGTTGATATTTACGCCATTAAAAAGAAAAAGAAATTTTCCTTAATCTTCTTCCTTGGTTTCCTTATCTTATTTGCAGGGATTGGTAATGATATGATGCATTATTTGCAGATTGTGATAACAGGATATTACCTCTCCGCTTTTTTTGCAGGATTTATATTATTGGAGTCTTTAATTCTTTCGATAAAATTCTCTCATGAACATCAAATGGTTTCAGAACTCTCTGAGAGGTTGGATAAAGCTGTTAACACGGCTAATCTGGATCCTCTTACGGGTATATATAATCGACGGTTTCTGAATTTAGCAGGGACAAGGGAATTGGAATTATCCAGAAGATATAGACATAACTTTTCTCTTGTCATGATGGATATTGATAATTTTAAGCCTATCAACGATCAATACGGTCATGATACAGGAGACCGGGTTATCATCAAGTTGGCCGCTCTTTTGTCTTCACATACCAGGGGCGCAGATATTCCGATTAGATTTGGTGGTGATGAATTTGTTCTCCTTCTACCACATACCAGTACTGAAGAAGCTCTCCTTGTGGCGGAGAAGGTAAGAGCCTCTGTTGAAAAGACTGCTATACCTGTAAACGAAAAAGATGTTATTCATTTTACTGTTAGTATGGGTGTTGCCGGATCCGGGAATGAAGATGAATCGCTGGATGATATAATGAAAAAGGCAGATGAAATGCTTTATAAATCCAAGAACGATGGAAGGAATACAATCCATTAAAGTAAAATATTTATATTCTCAACTCTCATTCCAATACCGTATTTAATACTGATTCCTGGGATAGAATTGTATAATAATCTACCTCTAAAATAAATTATCCTGGAAATAAATCAGGCTTAACACTGTGGTATGAAGCCGCGGTATGTAGCCTAAATGCGTCTCGCATCAAGATAAGATAGATGATTTTATCTCGGTTTGTTAAGGCAAACGGTAAAACGATGGGAGCATGCGGGAACGATTGGATTCCGAACGGTCTTTCATCCCCCAGTAATTCCGGGGACACTGGTCAACTGGTTCAGGCTGTTGTAGGTGTAGGATGTTTCTGTGCCGGAGGGGCTTGTTATGTTGGTTAGTCTGTTTCTCCCGTCATAGGTGTAGGTGATTTCTTTTGATGCTCCTGCTCCGGTCTGGATGTTCTTGTGGATGAGGCCGTAGGGATCCGGTGTGTAGGTTTTGTCTATTGTGTTGTAGGTGTTTAAGATTGAGCCGTCTTTGGCGGTTTTTCTTTTTTTGGAAAGGGGAAGTATCCCCTTGGCTGCAGCCTGCCTTTTTCCGTCCCGCTTTTCTGGTTCCCCTTCGGTCCACCAGGCGGTTCGGGGCAGTCTTCCGCTAACCCCTCTTTTTATTTCTTTTCTTTTTAATTCGATTTGCATTTTCCTTTTCTGCTTTTTTACATATGCCTCTACACAGATAAATTGGGTGTGGCCTTCGGAGCCGATGTTTTAAAAGATTTTTAGGGTGGATGTTTTTCGTTAGAAAAACTCCATATTCTTTCGAAGAAAGAATCCTGTTCTTTTCATTTTACCATTCGCTCCTTCCCGTCAAGGTCAAGCCGTTCCGGTGCTTCGCAACCTTGACTGGATCGTTAGCTCATTGGGTGGTGATTTAATAAAACAGGAGGTGCCGGTATAGGCAGTTAAGGTTTTCAAAGAATTGTCTCATAGTATCATCGGATGTTGTTTCAAGGTTCATAATTCCCTGGGTGCTTGTCTCCCGGAAGCGGTGTACCATAAGGCGCTGGAAATTGAATTTCAGGCTTCTGGTATTAAATTTGTGTCGGAAAAGTACTTTCCGGTTTATTATCGGGGGCAGCTGGCCGGGCAGTTTTTTGCTTACTTAATTGTGGATGGTAAAATTATTCTGGAACTTAAGTCCACTCTCATCATTAAAGAAATATATCGTACCCAGTTGCTTAATTATCTGCGGCTTTCGGGGCTACGGGTTGGGTACATTGTTAATTTCTACTACGAAAAAGTTGAATTTGAACGGTTCGTTGTTTAACGGCAGCTCTTATTCTTTCAAAGAATAGAAGTACCGAACAGGGACGTTGGAACATTGACAGGGTATAAACAGATTTCTTCCGAAATAGTTTAGTAAGTATAATTCCATATCAGTTATTAAAGAATAAGATATTGACTTTTTGTAGCTTTTATGCGACACTGATTGTATGATTGCTCAACCTATTGAAATCCTTGTATATGAAGATGAAAACGGAAAAGAGCCTTTTGTAGAATGGTTAAATTCTTGTAATAGGAATATTAGGGCTAAAATATTTACCAGACTGGATAGAGTTGAGCAAGGTAATTTGGGGGACAATAAATTTATAGAGAATGATGTTTTTGAACTAAGAATTCATTTTAGTCCAGGATATCGAATTTATTTCGGAAAGAAGGAGAATGAAATTGTTATTCTTCTTACCGGTGGAAAAAAATCTACCCAAAAAAAAGACATTGCAAAAGCAAAGAAGTTTTGGAACGAATTCAATGGGAGGACAAAGTAATGAGAAATTATCGAAGTGTTGTAAAAGGATTTGTCATTGATCAGGATGAGGCTTCTGAATATTTAAAGGTTGCTCTCGAAGAATATGAGGAAGATGGTAATCTTGATGCATTTTTAAAGGCAATAAGAACTGTCGCTGATGCTCAGGGTGGAATCTCAAAACTAGCAGAAAAAACAAATCTCAACAGGCAACATCTGTATCGATCTTTATCAGAGAATGGTAACCCAACTATCAGGACTCTCGATTCAATACTGCATTCTTTAGGATTGAAATTAAGCTTGACTCGAGCTTCATAAAAGATTGTAAGGCCCAGGATTAGTTACATTATTCATTTAAGAATGAGAGTTGAATTTCAACGGTTGGTATTTTTATAGAGGAACCTGTTTGTTGCAAGTGAAAATTCCCCACTATTGCAATTATTTTTCCCCACTACCCGGTGGGGAATTTTACATACAATT
>JAEINK010000010.1 GCA_016342585.1 Spirochaetales bacterium | reverse complement strand
TTTCATAGAAACAGTCTACAAGAAATTTCCCTTTATGTCTAGTTTTTTATACGTCGTCCTGAGTAGTTACAAAAAAGTTTAAAAATCTACAAAAAGAACAAAACAGTTTTATTCTTGACAGATTTTGCTTTTCAAGCGTTAATTAAGGCATATGGGCATCGTAGAAAGGAAGATTCGGGAGAAAGAGCAGAGGATACAGGAAATACTGAACGCGGCCAGATTCCTCTTCATCACAAAAGGGTATCGAAATACCACCATGCACGATATAGCTGAAGAATCGGAACTAAGCCGCAGGACACTCTATATCTATTTTCAAAACAAGGAGAAGCTCTCCTACCTTGTCATGAAAGAAGCGTATGAACTTCTCTACAAGAAAATCAAAACATCGATCGACGGGTGCGATGGTTCAGGATATGACAAGATAGAAACCATTGGAAATACATATCTGGATTTCTATGAAAATAATTTTGATCAACTAATATTTACCCTCTACTTCGATTATAAAATCAATGCTAAAGACATGGATGATGATGAGGCTATAGCGTGTTTTAATATTATGCAGAAGATTATTGAAGAATTAGTTGGCATTATAGATGATGGTATAAAAGACGGATCAATCAGAGCTGTAGAAGATTCTCATAAAACAGCCCTGACAGCCATGACAATGATCCAGTCGACCATGCAGAAAATGGCTGTAAGGAATGATTGGATCACCTCCCGGTACAAGCTAACCGGTAAAGAAATTATTGAAGAGATGTTTGCTATTTTTTATGCTTTCGTAAAGGCTTGATTGTTTTTAAACAGGACTTTTGATAGAAAAGAGTAAGGCAAAAAAAAAGGACGTTGAATAGTATTTCAACGTCCTTCCATTACCGTAACAGGCTGAAAGTTATAGACTATACACTACAGAATACCCTTCGCCACAGGCACTTTTCACGCGAATACGTGAAAAGTGCATTTGAATAGTAAATAGTTTTATTCCACCGTAACGGACTTCGCCAGATTTCGCGGCTGATCAACATTCCGATTCAGGCCAAGGGCCATATAATAGGCAAAAACCTGAAGAGGAATGGCGGTGAGCAATGGTGTGAGAATGTCCATTGTCTTCGGGATATAGAAAACATCATCCGCGATATCGGCAATTTCAGTATCCCCTTCGGTAGCAATAACCAGAACAGGTCCTTTACGGGCTTTCAGCTCTTTCAGGTTGGAAATATTCTTCTCACGGAGAGAATCATTCGGAATAATCATCATGGTGGGAAATTCCTCACTGATGAGGGCAATCGGACCATGTTTCATCTCGGCCGAACTGGTTCCTTCCGCATGAACGTAGGAGATCTCCTTCAGCTTCAGAGCACCCTCAAGAGCCAGGGGATAATTTATACCTCTTCCAAGAAAAAGGAAGTTCTTGGCATAGAGATATTTTTTGGCCATCGCCTGAAGCTCATCCTTCCGGGCGAGGATCTCATTCACCTTTCCAGGGATCAGTTCAAGGGCTTCCACCATAGCTTTCCCATTATGAAAAGCCATATCCCTCATCCTTGCCATATAGAGGCTGAAGAGGTAGAAAACCGTAAGCGTCGAGGTGAAGGCCTTTGTGGAAGCAACAGCTATTTCAGGTCCTGCATGGATGTAGACCCCCCCATCGGACTCTCGGGCTATGGTCGATCCAACCGCATTACAAACCCCAAGAACGGTGGCCCCTTTGCGCTTCAGTTCCCTCATGGCAAAGAGGGTATCGGCAGTCTCCCCGGACTGGGAAATTACAAAGAAAAGTGTCTCAGGTTCAACAACAGGGTTGGCATACCGGACCTCGGAGGCAAATTCTGCTGTGGCGGGGATCCTGGCCATAGATTCGAGCATGTAAGCGGCCGTCATAGCAGCATAGTAGGAGGTACCGGCTGAAAGGATACGAACCCTCTTCACCCTTCGCAGCTCCTGGTTGGAAAGGTTTAACCCCCCAAGGATACCACTCGCATTTTCGGTGGAGATCCGGCCCCGCATGGCCCTGTGAATAGACTCGGCCTGCTCACTGATCTCCTTTTCCATGTAGGTAGAGTAACCGGCTTTTTCAACTTCACTCAGATCCCAGGCGACCTTGTCCACCTTTTTTTCGATCTCCCGGTCTTTAAGGTCAGTGGTGCGGAATTCCCTGGCTGTGAGGGAGACGACCTCACCATCTTCACAGTAAACGACCTGTTTGGTATAAGCGATCATGGCCGTAACGTCCGAGGCAAGAAACATCTCGCCATCCCCTACACCAATGACCAGGGGAGAACCGTTTCGGGCCCCCACAAGCCTGCCGGGTTCATCAGCATGAACACACACCAGTCCATAGGTACCTTCCAGATGCGTTACAGTCTCCTTCACGGCCTTTTCAAGGTCTCCGTCATACAGGGAGGCCATGAGGTGAACAATCACCTCAGAATCGGTTTCAGACTTAAACTCGACCCCTTCAGCCATGAGTTTTTCTTTCAGAGGAATGTAATTTTCAATTATTCCATTATGTACGATGGTAAGCTTTCCCGATGCGTCTGAATGGGGATGAGCATTCTCATCATTAACTTCACCATGGGTGGCCCATCTTGTATGACCGATACCAAAGGTTCCGGGAAGGTCTTCGGGGACATGGGATTTAAGATTTTTGATCTTACCCATTTTCTTGATAACAGTAAGCTTCCCGTCATTTCCAACACTGATTCCCGATGAATCATACCCCCTGTATTCGAGTCTTCTAAGCCCTTCCAGCAGGATGGGTGCTGCAGGTCTTAACCCGCAGTATCCAACTATTCCACACATATTAATTCCTTATTTCTATTTTCATATTTTTAATGCTTCAGCCCTTCGTATAATTCTTAAAAGGGTCTGAACCATTGGTTTTTACATTTTACTGTGAATTGAATTTCTTTTAAAGTAGGTGCTTCCCCTTAAAGGACCCGGGCAGATCCATCCACGATAGCATCCAGAGCGCCCTTATCCTTGAGGACGATCAGATTACTTTCGATCGCAATGACACCTTTTTCTTTCAGCGTATTAAAGAAATCAATAATCCTGTCACCGGGGATTTCGACATTCAGGGACAATTCCCGGACAAGCTTGACCATTTCCACGGGTTTTCCGGCACTATTCTGAGCAAAGGCAAAACTCAAATTAGAGGCGATAAGCCACTTCTCATTCCTTTTCACCAGATGCTGTATCTGCTGATTGGCATTATTAAGACGCCGGCAGAGTTTATCAATGATATTCAGGGCAATCTTCCCGTTTTTATCGATCATCCCCAGAAATCCTTCCCGGTTAAAGGAAAGCATACGAACCGTACTTCCAGCGGTAACGGTGGCAGTCCTCGGTTCCTGGTTGACTATGGCCATTTCACCGAAAAAATCACCCTTCGAAAGGACGGCAAGGATATGTTCTTTCCCCTCTATGGATCGGGAAATCCGGACACTCCCTTCCTGAATGATGTACATCTTGTCACCAGGTTCTCCCTCCCTGAATATTACTTTATCGGCATCTACCGTAATCCCATATTTGTTAAAAAGCATATTGTTGTCAGCCATATTACCCGGAATCTCCTTTCTACTGATCGAATGTTAATCAATCTAATAACAATTATACAGTAAAAACCTCGAATTGTTAGCTCTAATTTGAATCAAAACGAGGATTTATCCGGTTGGTATATTCGGAGGGAAAAATGAAAAAAAATATTATAAACCAGTCTATAACAACTCTTTTGGTCCTGATCATCCCACTTTTAAGCCTTTCATCCTGTGGGCAACTGCCGGATTACCGGAACCTGGATAATATTGATCTGAAACCACCCCGGATAAAAAAGATCATCCCTTCGGGAGAGTTAACAATCGAGATCCTCTTCGATGAACCGCTGCTGGAACAACCGGAGATAATATTGTCTCCGGATCCGGGTATGGAGAAACTTGAGCTCCTGGAATCGAGCCTTACACTTTACCTTTTATCTCCTCAGGAGACAGGAAGAAAATATACGATCCAGGGGATAGCCAGAGATAGAAGCGGGAATTCCCTCACATTTCAATATCACTTTTATGGATATAACCCCATGCCGCCTGATATCATCATCAATGAATTTACCTGTCAGGGCTCGGGAAAACACCCGGACCTGGTAGAACTGAAGGTAACAGAGAGGGGAAACATAGGAGGAATGGTATTATGTGAGGGAACTACCGATTATTTGGAAGAGAAGTTTGTGTTCCCCCCCCTCGATGTTGAGGCCGGAGATTACATCTTGATCCATTTCAAACCCCAGGGAATCCCGGAGGAGAGAAATGAGAGTGACATGAAGGATGAATCGGGTGGCTATGATGCTCACCCCTTATGTCTGGATTTCTGGGTGCCTGGAGGAACAGGACTGGGGGGAAATAACGGAACACTTGCCTTGTATGCCTTTCCGGAGGGGCCTCTACTGGATGGTCTCCTTTACAGTACAAGAACATCCTCTTCAGATACGGATTATCGCGGGTTTGGCAGTAAAAAAGTAATGAACAGAGCAGATCAGCTGTTTAACGAAGGAGGGTGGAATATCTCAGAGGAGGAAGTGAGGCCGGAAGATGGGATTAATCCTGAAGATTCAACCTCAACACGATCCATCTGCCGGATGAATAATTCAGAAAACACAAGATCAAAAAACGATTGGCATATCACCCCCACCGGCGGTTCCTCTTTTGGAGAAGAAAACACCGATGAAGTTTATAGTAGGGATTAATTCTTCCTTACCCTAAAGATAATCCTTGAACAGGGCTTCTATATGGTCTCTGGAACCTGCGCCTACAAACTGATTGACAACGACTCCATCTTTGAAAACCATAAGAGTAGGAATACTGATTATCTTGAACTTATCTGCTATAGCCGGAGCATTATCCACTTCAACTTTCGCTACCTTAAGCTTACCTTTATAACTCTCGGCCAACTCTTCAACAATAGGACCAATCATCTTACAAGGCATACACCACTGTGCCCAGAAATCAACAAGAACCGGAATTTCAGAATTTATAACTTCACTTTCAAAATTTTCCTCTATAACAACTACTTCAGCACCCATGTATATCTCCTCTTTAAGGGAATAATAATACATGTGTAAAAAATTGCAATAGCTTAGAGGTATTTTCGTCCTGAAAGTTTAGCCAAATCATATAGGCGAAAATCTGCAAGGATTGAATCAAGCTCATCCTTCTTAACTTTAAGCTTTTCAAGAGTGGATATTTCAAGCCTCTCATTCAGGAGGAACTCCCGGATAAAATCGGATAGAGCTCCTAAAAACCTTGCCGCATCGTAGAGGATCTGTCGCTCCTCCCATTCGACCTCTTTAGGCTCCCGGGGATAATGGGAGAGGAGATTCCTGTATTTGATAATCCTGGAGGGAAGCCCATCTTCTGCCGGCTCACAGAATTCACGCCATTTCAACTCAAGTGCCATCCGTGTATCCATCTGCCTTCCGGTACCAGAGGCTCTGAAAAGGATGGCTAACTCTTGCCAATGTTTTGACTCATAACTTCTCATGGCCCCGAGAAGTTTTACGATATCATGATTCGCATCATCGTGAAAAAAGTAATCAGGATACTTCTCTATCCTTTTCAGATTTTCCTCCCAAACTTTCTGGGCCGTATCCTTTTTTTTCACCTGATTCTTTGCCTGAGAGTCTTCCTTATCAATCTTAGCCTGCTGTTCTTTCAGAACATCGGCTTCCATGGCTTTTACAGCATCATTCTCATTCCTGAAAAAACCAGGAAGATCCATCCTCATCCTTATGGCATCATAATACCTTTCATTAAAGGAATCTTTCAGTGAAGGTGATTTTCCATGGCTGGCAATAAGGTGATCATAGAGTTTCCGTATTTCATCCAGGGCCTCTTCTATCTGCTCCTGCTTCATCCTGCGTTTAAACACTAATTCCTCCGGAAATGAAAACTTATATTAGTATAATATTTTTTCTCATCTTAGTCCAATTTCTGTTTTCCATTATGACAATTCTGATTAATAGTATAAAATAAGCTATGAGCAATCCAGTCAAACGAATAGCCGCCATACATGATCTCTCAGGATTCGGACGATCCTCCTTAACAGTAGTCATTCCCATTGTTTCAACCATGGGGATTCAGGTCTGCCCCCTGCCGACAGCCCTCCTTTCCACCCACACCAGTGAATTCAAGAATTATCATATGAAAGATCTCACCGAGGATATGGTCGGAATAATCAATCACTGGCAAAAGCTCGAGATTGAATTTGATGCTATATATTCGGGGTTCCTCGGTTCGCCGGGACAGATAAAAGTGGTGAGTAAATTCATTAAAGAGTTTAAAACGAATTCAAATTTTGTGGTTGTTGATCCTGTAATGGGAGATGATGGATCAACTTATGCCACCATTGGAAATGAGATGATCCTTGGGATGAGAGAGTTGATAAAATCTGCAAATATAATTACGCCCAACCTGACAGAAGCCGCCTTTCTACTTGATGAACCCCAACCTGAAAAGATGGATACAGATAAAATAAAAAAGTGGGCTCGGAGGCTTTCAGAAGAGGGCCCTTCTATTGTAATCATCACAAGTGTACCGCTTCCCGATGAGAATGAAATGACCTCGGTCATCGCCTATGACAGGGAAACCGACAGGTTCTGGCAGGTTAAATGCACCTACATTCCCGCCTACTTTCCCGGGACCGGGGATATATTCACCTCAGTTATCACAGGGTGCCTTCTTCAGGGAGACAGCCTGCCGATAGCCATGGACAGGGCAGTTCAATTCGTCTCTCTGGCCATCCATGCCAGTTATGGTCATAAGTTCCCCTTAAGGGAGGGTGTTCTACTTGAGAGGGTGCTGGGAAGCCTCCGTAATCCCGTTTCCATGTCTACATTCCAGCTGTTCTAGTTGATGAAAGATTATAAAGGCCTCGCGGGGCTCGATTTTGACGGGACCCTCTATTCCCCCCGGTCCGGATTTTCAGAAAAGAACAGGAAAGCCCTTCACTCTCTGAAGGAGTGCGGGATATGCAGAGCCATTGTTACAGGTCGAAATCTCGCCTCATTTAAGAAAGTCACCTCTTCCCTGGCTTTACCCATCGATTACCTTATCTTTTCCACAGGTGCCGGTATTCTCAATTGGGAAACAGGAGAACTAATCCATTCCAACACCCTTCCTGCTCCGGATGTGAACAAAATCAGAAAGGTTTTAATCGATGAACAACTGGATTTCATGATTCAGAAGGAGATACCCGAAAACCATGAGTTTTACTATTACCGGCACAATAAAAATAACTCAGATTTTGAGGCAAGGCTTACACTCTATAATGATGGTGCCCTGCCCCTGAGGGAAATGCCTCCGAAGACAAGGGCAAGCCAGTTTGTGGCCATCCTTCCCCCGGGAAAACCCATCCCGGAGCAGGTTCAAAAAAAACTTGTAAATTACTCCCTGATCAGGGCAACTTCTCCTATGGACCATACTTCGATCTGGCTTGAAATCTTTCCTGAAAATGTAAACAAGGGCAATGGAATAAACTGGCTTCAGAACTACCTGAACCTGGAAAATAAACTTTCCATGTCTATCGGAAATGATTACAATGATCTGGCAATGCTGCACCATACGAATCAGGCATGGATCGTTGAGAATGGACCGGAAGAGTTAAAAAAAGTATTCAAAACCACAGCATCCTGTGAAGATGGAGGAGTCAGTACTGCCATAAACGATTGGCTCTCTTCGATTTTTTAATATTCTTTTCTTAGTCACTTCTCAAACAGCTAAAGATCTAACTAAAAAAAAGATCCGGAAGCTTAACCGGATCTTTTCATTTCAATTCTTTCAGCGCTTCTTAGTTTAATCCAAAGCTTAAGGCAAGACTGTTGGTCCTTAGGCTTATATAATCGCCATCAATAGGTCTTCGGTTGCCAAGATTGAATTTCCACCGATAGGAAGGATCAATTGGACTATAGATCCAGGCATCTCCCGTATCGCCATCAACTTTGAGTCTGATTTTGAGTAATTCATCTGCGTTTGCAGTTGTCAGCAGGTATTCAAAATCCTTAAGGCTTATCGACTGTAACAGATTCATTTTAGAGTTTGAAACACTCTTATAAATCTGTGCGCTAAGACCGGCAGGAACATCACTTCCGGCAGGATCGGCATCATAATTCAACCACAAGAGGTATGAATCACCAGATCCCCATGCATACCCTTTGGAAGGGTTATCGCCAAAAATGTGAATACCGAAACCACCGTGAAGGTCTTCTATCCCACCGCCTTCATAACGTACATTGAAATCGTACAGCATCATACCTTCCTGCTCTACGGCCCAATGAATCCTACTGCTGCTGGTTTTCTCATCGTTTTGATACAAGCGGTTCCCCCGCTGTGCCCAGTCGCCCCATTCGACCATCGGCGAATAAACATCAAACGCCGCCAGGGGAAAAACAATCATGATGCTGATTACACTAAGAAGTAAAGCTAGCTTTTTCATATTGGACTCCTCTTTCAGTTTATTCCAGGTGAGGGAATATCCTCTCCTTCTTACAATATTATAAACGATCATACTCCAACAATGTTACAGAAAAATTTTCTTACAACAAATTTTTAATAGTTTTCTTCCAATTTAGTCGCTTTTTACCGCGGTTTTGCCTGCTTTCAATGGGTTCAAATAAGATATAATCATTTTTCAGGCTCCTCAGTTCATTTCCATCACGCCAGAAGCCTGTAGAGAGACCGGCAAGATAGGCTGCACCCCGGGCTGTCATTTCATGTTCGGCTGCCCTTTCAACCCGACAGCCGGTAAGATCGGCCAGAGTCTGAAGAAGGATATCCGAACGGCTCACCCCCCCATCAACTTTAATATTCCGGATTTTCACGCCGGTATCCTCTTCTACTCCTTCAAGAATATCCGCCAGGCGATGAGCGAATCCTTCGATTACCGCCCGGGCAAGCTCCGCCCTGCCGGAACCGGGATTCAAGCCGGTCACAAGGCCTTTCATCCTTGGTTGAAAATAGGGAAACCGGATCCCCGAGAGGGTGGGAATCACCCGGATTCCACCCGAATCTTCACAGGATGAGGCAAGGGCATTTAACTCCTCAGGATCCTTGAACCACCCCATCTTTCCACAGGCCCAGTCAATCATAGTCCCGAGGGTGGCTAACTGCCCCTCAAGCATATATCGAATCTCACCTGAATATTTCCAGCCGATCAGGGGGAAAAGGCCACGCCTGGAAACTTTTCCCTTCTCTCCGACATTGATATTAACAAAGGCACCGGAACCAAGAGAGATCTTCACTTCACCGGGATCAAAACAGGTATGACCAAAGAGGGATGACTGCTGATCCCCCACCGAAGAACCTATGAAAACAGGGGTTCCAAAAATTTCCGGATCGGTTAAACCGAAATTATCAGATGTATCCTTAACCTCGGGGAATATTCCCATGGGAATTTTGAATAACTTACAGAAAATTGGGTTCCAGACCAGATCAAAGGGGTTAAACATGGCCGTAGAGGAGGCATTGGTAAGGTCAGTGAGGTGCTCCTTCCCACCGGTAAGTTTATAGATAAACCAGGAATCCATCGTCCCGAAGACAGCCTTACCGGAAAGGCAAAGTTCTTCGAGGTTTTTATCCTTGTCCAGGAGCCATCGAACCTTGGTTATAGTATGATCGGTATTAAATTCGAGAAGAGAGGTGGCAACCATCATGGTCGCCCCGGTTATCCGGCCTGCGATTCCCGCCGCAACTTTAAGGAATTTCCAGGAAGCTGACCGATTCATGGCATCAACAGAATCCGCCGCACGAACATCCTGCCAGTTTATGAAGGGAGAATAGGGTTCCCCGGTCTCCCTGTCCCAAAAACAGAAAGAGGATCTTTGATTGGTTATTCCCAGAGAAGCTATCTCTGACGGATCGATACAACTATTTTTTATTATTCTTTTAAGGACTTTACGAAGGGCTTCCCAAAGCATTAAAGGATCATGCTCGGTAGCCCCCTCTTCGGGATGAGACGCGGGGGTGGGTTCATACTCGCTGAAGAGAAACTCTCCCTGCCGATTCATTATAGCGGCCCTCAAGCCGGTACTCCCGGCATCTATTGAAAGTACAAACCGTTTCTCACCCATGTCTATCCTCTTTTATTTATCTTTCTTTTTACCAAACCCAAGTTTCTTACTGATTTTGGAGAAAAACCCATTGTTGTCAGTCTTTTTCCCACTATTTACTCCGGGAGGGTTATCACCCGAGGAGGAGCCTTTGGTTACTTTGAAGTCTTCACCATATTTTTCACGATAATAAGCCAGTCGATCATCGACGGTTGCACCATTTCCGGGTTTCCGGGCTGAATTATCATTTCGGTTCTTCCCTTTCCCCTTGTATCCCTCTTTCGGACGGATATTCCCGCCAGGCGTATTGCCGGCACTAACACTTGTGCGCTTCTTCTCTTCAAAGGATCCTGCGGGAGTCCCTTTTCGTCGATTTTCTCCACTTCGCGGAGGTCGCTTATCTCCCACAAGTTTTCGATCTCCCACGGGTTTTCGATCTCCCACAGGTTTTCTATCTCCGACGGGTTTTCTATCTCCGACGGGTTTTCGATCTCCCGCACCTCTGCGGGGTTCAGAAGTCCGGCTTCGATCATTCCGGGGTCTGCTTCTATCTCCCGGGCGTCCGCCGGGTTTTCCAGATCGGGAACCACGACCACCGCGGCCATCTCTGTCACTTTTGATGTACTTGTCCGGATCCCGAAAATATTTTCCAGCCACAACATCCTCAACCATGAGTTCATCGGTTACAGGAAAAACAGGAATTTTCATATCGATATACTTCTCAATTGCCTCCAGCCCGAAGACATACTTCTCACAGGCAAGAGTAACAGCCTTACCAGTCCTTCCAGCCCTGGCTGTACGACCGATTCGATGAACATAATTTTCATAATCTTCGGGGATATCATAATTAACGACCATCTCAAGATCATTAATATGAAGCCCCCTGGCCGCAACATCGGTAGCAACAAGGAACTGTAGCTCTCCGGCCTTAACCTTATCAATAACCTGCAGTCTCTTCTTCTGAGGAAGATCCCCCATGAGGTACTGGGCCTTATAACCGTTTTCGGTCAATCGCCAGGCCAGTTCCACTGCCATAAACTTGGTATTACAGAACACAAGAGCATTTTCCGGGTTATTAGACTTAAGGAGACCAAGAAGAAGCTTCATCTTCTCCTCTTTGGCAACATGGTAAAGCTCCTGACTGATGGCATCAACCGTGATTGTCTCGGGTGAAATCTCAATCTCTGCCGGATCATTCATATACTCCCATGCCAGCTGCCTAACCTTGGAACTCAGAGTCGCACTGAAGAGCATGGTCATCCTCTCTTTAACGGGAGGCATCCTTTTAAGCATAACTCGGAGATCCGGAAGGAACCCCATATCAAAGAGTCGATCGGCTTCATCAATAACAAGAGTACTTACATTTTCAAACTTCAGCTTTCCACTTTTTCCGAAATCGATAAGCCGGCCGGGGGTTCCAATAACAATATCAGGATTATTTTTAAGCATATCTTCCTGTTTATTGTAACCAACACCTCCATAAATACTGACAATTTTCAGATCAAGATTACTACCTAAAAGTCTGGCTTCATCTTCAATCTGCACGGCAAGCTCCCTCGTGGGAACAATAATGAGGGAGAGCCCTTCTCGAACTTCTGTTGAACGGTTCTGGAAGATAGAGATAAGAAAAGCTGCGGTTTTACCTGTTCCAGTTTGAGATTGAACACAGACATCCCGGCCTTTAAGGGAATGCTCGTAAGTCTGTTCCTGTACCGGAGTACAATCAACAAAACCCGCTTCATCTATGCCCTGCATTATTTTTTCATTTAAATTAAATTCACTAAATTTCATTCACAACCCATTTATATAAAGATTCAATTATCAGGAGATATAACACTGCCCCAGAGCGGAGCTAAATTTCTGATAAGAGGTTTTAAAACTACTACCAACTGTATACTGGAAAATGTCCCGTTCCACAAGGCCTCCGGATGAGTTCCGATATGTCATCACCGGGTATTTGAGAGCTCCCTCAATCATTTTTAAGGGAACTCCTTTATTCTGCAGATAGCGGACAAAAGGTAAATGACCCAGAGAAAAATGTGTGGTTGGAGTTTTCAGAAGGTAACCAGAACAGTCTAGAAGGTGTTCAAAAGGGCTCTTGGAGTAGTGAAAAATTCTACTGAAAGGCAGATTCGGACCAAGGATCCCGTTTTTAACCAGACTCTCACCCATATCCCCTATCATATGCTTAAAATCTTCAAATTCCAGGCCTGATCGAAATATCATCACAGCGATATCGGTATTATGATTGTTCTTATGAAGTATGGCCGGAATATCATAATTAACAACATAGATATCGTCAATTTTCTTGATATTCTGACCGTTCACATCCAGCATTTCACTATTGTCAACACGAAACTGAAAGAGCTCCTCCTCGGAGCAACCAAGAGAAGCGAGTGCCTGAAAGGCTCCCATTAAGCTAACATCATCTGCGGAGACCCGGAAATGTTCATAAAACCGGGCCTTCATATAGGGTGTAAATATTGTTCTCCCCTTCCGGGCAAAACTGATCTTCAGATGATAGTGCTGTTCCATAATCTTCTGGTTTATGATGAAATCCCCGGGAATGTTGGCAAGATAGGCAAAAGATACATTATTCTTATAAAGAGGATTTTCCGACACGACTTTAAAAAGGAGGCTCTCAACCTGAACACCATTCGCCTCGGGCCGGAGGGTTATAAAAAAATCCATTTTTTCTGAATCACCATCAATTGCCGGGATGTAGGGGATTAGGATCTTAGGCTGGTGTTCTTTATTCATTTGGCCTCACCCTTAATTATAATCCAGTTAGTCAGAAAAAGCAGTTCATAATTTCAGAGTTTTTACAGGTGCCGCTTAAGTTTTCGTGGTTTTCGTTCTGGTCTCCTTAAAAAGGAAGAGAACGAGGCTCAAAATTAGAAACCCGATTATTGCGGGAACAGCCCAGAAGGCCCGGAAAAAATTGTTCCATCCCCCCCTGTGACCCTCTCCATTAAAAAACCGGCTGTGAGATTTCCGAGTAGATTCGCAAAGCCGGCTTCAAGGATCATAAAAAGCTGGTGCACCCCCGTTCTGGAGGCTGCGTCACAATGTTCATCCATATAAATGAAACAGGTGATCATGAAAAAGGTAAAAGCGGGACCATGGAGAATAAGACCCGGAATAACGGCCGCAAGAGAACCCCCGATCGTAAACAAAGAGTATTTCAAGGTAAGAAGAGTGGCCCCGAGGATCAGGGTCCTGCGGGTTTTTAACCGGAGAAAAATGGGGGTAAAGAGGATCATAGCCGGGATTTCAATAAACTGGGCAATACTCCCGACAGGCATAACCGCCTTTTCGGCCACACCCAACTCCCGGATGAAGATCCCCAATCCGAAATAGTAAATCTTTTCAGAAAAAGCGAATAAAAACGCCAGAATACAGATAAAAAAAACATCTTTCTGCAAGAATACGGCCAAAACCTCTTTGGGAAACAGGCTTTTTCGTTCACTGGCCCGGATCTTACTTCCCGGAATAAAAAGGAAAGAGAACATTCCCAGAAGGATCCCCATGCCCGCACAAAGAAAAAGGGCATCCCGCAGTTCCCCACCCCTTCCAAGCCAGAAGCTGAAGAGAAAGGCAACCAAAATCCATCCAACAGTGCCCCAGACCCGCATCCCGCTGAATTTACCCTGATTACTGGGGGAGTGATGAAAGGCAACAGCATTCAAGAGAGAATTGGATGGACCGAACTGGGTGTAAAACAGTAGATAGAGTATAAGGAAAGGGAAAAATCCTGTTTGAAAGGCGAGAATGGCCATAAAAATGCCACCTAACATTTGGCAAATAGCATAAAGCCTTTCCGAGGAGACCCACCGCTCCGCAACGACCGTATTCAGAACAGGTCCTATAATCACAGTAACGGCCGAGCCGGCCATTATGATTCCAATCTGACTTCCGGAAAAGAGGAGATAATCCTTCAAATAGAGGGTTAAAATAGGAACAATACTCCCGGCAATAACAAACTGCCCGAAGAACAGGAAAGAGATCCTCTTATTGATAGACGCTTTCATTGACTATTCCTCATCGGGGTCGGAGGAAGGTTCATCACCTGCCAACCTGGGACCGGCCTGCCCCAAACCATTAATGGATACAGAAGTGCCCGTATCAACACCCCGACCGGAAACACCGGATGGCGGCCTGTCTGGTATATGAAGGATCTCTCGTGGTTTGGATCCGTTGGCGGACCCGACGATTCCCCTCATTTCCATCTCTTCTACAAGCCTGGCCGCTCTATTATACCCGACTTTCAGTCTCCGCTGAAGATAGGAAGCCGAAGCCTTTCCTGCCTCTATAACAATGGAGACGGCCGTCTCAAAGAGGGGGTCCTGTCCTGAATCGGGAGTCAATTGAAAATCATCCCCCTCATCCTCATCCATGAATATTTCATCATCGATGTAATCGGGTTCACCAAGGGATTTTACATGATCGGCAACACGCTCGGCCTCCTCTTCGGAGAGATAGGCTCCCTGCATTCTTACGGGATTCGGATCCCAGGCGGAAGTAAAGAGCATATCTCCCTTCCCAAGCAACTTTTCGGCCCCGACCTCATCCAGGATAATCCTTGAGTCAAATTTACCGGCAACCATGAAGGCTATCCTCGAAGGAATGTTCGCTTTTATAAGGCCTGTAATAACATCAACGGATGGTCGCTGGGTAGCCAGAACAAGATGGATACCCACCGCTCTGGACATGGCAGTAAGTCTGGCAATGACTCCTTCAAGCTCCTTACCACTGGTAGCCATAAGGTCGGCAAACTCATCCACAACAATAACAATATAGGGAAGAGGATCCGTAGCAAGCTTCTGCTCTTTCACCCGGTTATTATAGGATTTGATCTCCCTGACGCCCAAATTATCAAGAAGCGAGTACCGTCGTTCCATCTCATAGATAGCATATTGAAGGGCTTTGAAAGCCCGCTTGGGATCGGTAATAACAGGAGTCAGAAGATGGGGAATACCATTGTATAATTTAAGTTCAACGATCTTTGGATCGATAAGGATCAACTTCACCTCATCGGGTTTTCGTCTGTAAAGGATTGAACAGATCAGAGCGTTTACACTGACCGATTTTCCGGAACCGGTGGCCCCGGCAATCAGCAAATGCGGGGTCTGAACAAGATCGATAACCCGGGTTCCCCCGGTGATATCCTTTCCAAGGATTACGGGAACCTGCATCTTCTTTGTCTCACGATTTTCAGATTCAAGCATCTCCTTGAAGGAGACAATCGCCCTCTGTTTGTTGGGCACCTCAATGCCCACAGCATGCTTTCCGGGAATGGGGGCAACGATTCGGACACTGGAGGCAGCAAGCCCCAGAGCAATGTTATCTGCCAGGTTCACAATCTTTGAGAGTTTTACTCCCGGCGCAGGGAGGAGTTCAAACATGGTGATAACAGGCCCTTTACTGATTCCGGTTACCTCGGCGGCAATTTTGAACTCCTCAAGGGTCCTCTTAAGGACATCTGCAGCAGCCCTGGTTTCATCATCGACTATCCAGTACTGACCATCCGCATATACGGTTAGCAGATCTTCAGGAACCTTATATTTAACTTTCGGTTTTTTTGGCAGGGGCTGTTTTGGAGGCAATTTCGGACCGGAAGGGACAATGGGAACGTTTGGTTCCGGAATCACTTCAGGCTCAGGTTTCATTTCATCTATCAATTCGAATGGATCTTCCGGATCGGTATCAAATCCCTCTTCAATATCCCGTTCCAGGTCCGATTCAAGGTCAAGGTCCAGTTCCTGATATTCCCCGTCCTCCAGTTCTTCCTCTGTATCGAAAGGCTCTTCATAGCCAGACTCTGCTATGGATGATAAATCATCAGGCGTCTCATCATCCTGGGGTGCTTCATAGAAGTGATTTTCTTTGATAGAAACTTCGGCAGACAATTCATCCTCTTCAAACCCTGCTTCCTCTATAAGATCCCGTACAAAAGGATCCTCAGAATCCTGCAGGTCACCATCCCATGCCGGAGACTCATCAAGTTCCTCCACCTCAAGAACATCATCCTCCCTCTCCGTAGCAGACTCTCTACTGACGGCAGGTTCTGGGGCAAAATAAGATTCCCGAACAGAATTCACAACTGGTTCTGGTTCTGGTTCAGAGTCTGACACGGACTCAAAAAAACCCATGGCTTCTTCATCCACACCATCAAGCGAAGAGAGAACCTCCGGCTCCTGCCAGCTGCTTGAATTCAAGACGGGGGCAAAGCCCTCTTTGAGTAGAGTGGAGAGGTCTCCGGATTCTGTAGAAGAACCCGGGGGGGTGTCCCTCTCCGTTTCTCCTGAAGGTACTCTTGAGAATACTTCCAAAGGGGCTCCGGACTCAGGGTCTATATGCTGTTCTCGATTCCAGATCCCGGCATGGTCTTCTTCCTCTGAGGTATCTTCACTTCCCCTGAAGATCTTAACAGCCTCGGGTTGAGAAGAGGAAAAGACAGATTCAGAAAAGGGTGATTCACCCTGAACCTCATCATGCTTTTTCCCCCCACCGGGAAGAACAAGCCGCATTAAAATCAAAAGTTCAACCATGAGGATGGTAAGCAGGGCAAAGGATCCGCCCTGCCGGCCGAAAACATTCACCATCATATCTGCCGCGGGGGTATTGGTAGAGGCGGGAGTGGCAACCTGAAGAAACAGACTCAAGGTAATAAAGGGCAGAAGGGTAAAAATCAGAATATGAATATACCTGAGTTTAAACTCCTTAAGCAGCAGGAGTGTACCGCATGCCAGAAGATAAAGCGGTAGATAGAATGATGCGGCTAAAAAGCGGGCATAGAGTCCAAGCCCCATCTCCGGAAAAAAGCCCCCCGTCCCGGCAGGAAGGGTAAGCCCGGAAACAAGCGCTCCGGTGATCAGTAATGCCGCTAATATAAGCAGAGATGCTATTATTTTCGTGAGTGTCTTTATCTGCAATTTGAAAACCTCTTATGTATTATCTTGATTATCGGCCTTTTTTAAAGAAAGATAATCCCCAGTAGTCCCAGGGGAATAAGATAAATCGAAAAGAGATAGAGTTTTCCCCCGCGAATCAACCTTAACAGCAGGATCAGTGAAAAAAGCCCCACCACAAAGGCTGAAATAAATCCCGCACCAAGGACCAGAGGAGAAACAGTATTAAGCAGTGTACCAAAGTCTTTAACTTCTAGAAGCAGAGCCCCCAGGATCGCCGGAAGAGAGAGAATAAAGGAAAACTCTCCTGCTTTTTTTCGATCCATACCAACCCCCAGGGCAGCAGCAATGGTCATACCGGAACGACTGATTCCGGGGAAAACGGCAAAGCCCTGAGCGATACCGGTGATGACTCCGTCTTTAACCTTAAGATCAGCATACTCCCGGGTTCCATGGGTAAACCTGGTAGTAATGAGGATGGCTGCCGTAAGGAGGAAGAGCCCTGAAACAATTTTCGGGTGGGTTCCCATATCGAGCGCTTCTATCGCGAAGCCAAGGGCTGCTGTAAAAACACTGGCCAGAAGTACGATACCGATCAGTCTTAAGTCTCCGCCATCCTCTTCCCTGAGATTTCTTGTAAGAAATCTGAAAAGGACTTTGATGAGCCGGATTATGATCTCCCGGAAAACTATAATAACCACGAAAAGGGTGGCGAAATGGAGAATGATGTCAAAAAGCTGGGGAACTTCCTGAAGCGACATGATTGATTTGAGAACTACCAGATGACCGGAACTGGATACCGGAAGGAATTCGGCAACACCCTGAATGGCTCCGAGGATAACAGCCTGGATTATGGTCATTAAAAACTCCTGTGCTATGTTTAATTAAATGAAATTATAATTCCGGAAAGAACTCAGCAATGGTCTCTTCCGGTGAAATACCGTAATAAAGATACCCGTAATAGAGGGCAGAGACAAGAACCTTGGGACCATAGTTTCGGGTTTCTGACATTGGCAGACCTTCCGAAAAAATATCGGCCGGAAGATAGTCAAGCTCTTTCAAATACCTTCTGATTCTTCCGGGGCCTCCATTATAGGCAAGAATTGAGGGCATGAGCTCCCCCACATAACCTCTCAGCCAATCCAGATACCAGCTTCCCATCTCAACATTTGACACGGGGTCCTGAAGCTCCCAATGCTCGAGTTTCATTCTTCCAGCCACATCCTCTGCTGTGGAGGGCATGAGCTGCATCAAACCGACAGCACCGGCCCAGCTTTCAATGGCGGGGGTAAATCCGCTCTCCTCTCTCACAAGGCCAAATATCAGGGCAGGTGGGAGGCTGTACTTCTCTGCTGCGTTTTCGATAATCTCCCGATGAGGACGGGGATAGTATAGAAATAACTCCTCAAGGCTCCTTTCGGAAGGATCCATACTCCGGGGCAGCCGTGAAATAAGACGGATAGAATCAAGCCACAACTCCCGGGATTGAATATTCCGGGCAAGCTTTAAAAAGGCGTCCCTGTCGTCACCGGGAAAGCCGGAATAGGACTCCTCCAACCATTGAAAGGCAAGGGTGTAATACTGTAAACCGGTAAGTAGCGAAAGGATTGGATCCCCAGCCTCTACCACAGCACTCGAAAACAGAACATCCCCGGGCTGACTGCTTAGGGAGACGGACTCTTGATCAAAACAGGGAATACCTAGACGCACCCTTGCCAACCAGGCATAGTAGGAGTTCGGTGCCGTCTCAATGACCTCAAACAAAAAATCATTCCAGGGCGGTTCCCCTTCACGACCATTTTCTGCCAGCCTGCTTTCAATACCGGTAGGCACAGAAACATCATAAATCCCCTCCTCCCCCAGCCGGGCACTGATATAGAGGATTTTTGCCTTCACGGACGGTGCTCCATACTCAAGAACAGTGGGAAGTATATCATTCAGAATCTGCCAGCGCCCGGTCCTTACAATATAGGAGGTGAGAAATTCAACACTGTCGGAATAGTAATCAGCGTCCTGCCAGAGGGGAGCGTAGGTACTTAGTATTTCACCCCCCTTCTCGGGAGAAGCCTTTAACAGGCAATCCTGAAGGTACCAGAGAACCCGTTCAAAGGCCTTCCCGGGGGTAATCGCCAGCGCCTCTGCCAGTACAAGGCCGGCATCCTCATATTTACCAGCCCAGCGGTAAAGACGCCCCGCACCAAGAAGGACTTCCCATTTCCCCACTTTCAAGGCAGGATTATGGGCAGCAGAAACAAGGAAGCGAGCGCCAGTGCGGAGTCTTCCGGTTCGACGGTAAATGTTAACGAGATCTTCCAAAATACCAGTACTCCCACCGTAATCATAGAGAAGGGCAGCCTTATAGAAACTCTCCGCAATGGAATACTCTTTCTCCAGAAGGGAGAGTTTAGCCGAGACCAGATCCTGTTCGAAGGGTTTTAGATCATTAAGAAAGTAGCCGGCCGCAAAAAAACTGTTCAGCACATCCTTATGGATCGTCCCTGCGGGAAAATTCAGGAAGAGTTCTATCAGTTCCGAAAACCCTCCTTGCCCCTTTGCAGACAAAGCCCCGATCGCCCGACTCTTCATGGCCTCCGGATCCAAACGATCTAACTCTTCAAACCTTTGAGGGGTCCGGGATTCAGCAAGACCTTTCCCGTTCTCCATCAATATAGAATTCGATAAACGTTCAGCATAACCAGCCCATTCTGTACCACCGGATCTGATCAACAAGGAGAGGAGGTGCTCGGCTTCGGCAGCCCGCCCCCTATCAATGAGGGCGATGGCCAGTCCAAAGCTTATTTCATCCCCAAGCTCATTTCTCTGCCGCTCTGTAAGCATGGAGAGGTCCGGTATCCTTGAAATAGAGCCTTCCCCTTCAAGAACTAATGAATGAAATTCCTCTATTGAATATCCGGAAGGAAGACCAGGTGAGCATGAGTATAAAACGAAATAAAAAATTACAAAGGTGAGAAAAAGTAAGTATTTTTTCAAGGGAATCTATTCGGGGATGTAAATCTGGGTACCCCAGAAAATGAGATCCGGATCTTTGATTTTGTTCTCCGCAGCAATTCGTCCGTAAAGCCAGGGGGTTCTGTAAAAGGAGTTGGAAAGATCCCAGAGGGTATCTCCATATTTAATATCATACCAGAATCCGGAAGCGACAGCCTCCGGGGTTTCTGCGACAACCGGCTCGACAACCGTTTCTGCCACAGGTGTCGGTTCTACCTCAGCCACCACTTCCGGAACAGGCTCAGGTTCTTCGGCAACAATCGCAACGGGTTCCGGTACTACCGGTTTTTCAACAACCTGTTCGACAGGCTGAACCTGGTCTGAGGCAGCCTGAAGGGGTGGTGTATCTTCCCCGGGGAAACTTCGAAGAAGGAGGATAATTAATAATCCAATAATGGCAAGTCCGGCAATGATAAAAGCAACCAGCAGAATAGGGTGTACCTTTCGGCCCGTCTTTCCATCTCTGGTAAGCCTGGACTCCTCTTCCGGTGTGATTCCAGACTCGGGGGGGTCCCATGCCTGGGTGGAAGATATGAAATCCGATGAGGGTATATCCCCAAGAAAATCCTCTTCATCTGAGAACTCACCTTCAGACTCATCATTTAACTCAAAATCAGGCAGATCGTAGGCTTGAGGTTCAGCTACTGAATCCAGGCTGACACTCAGACTCTGCATATCTCCGGACTGCCGGTCACTGGCGGTGGCATTGAGGTTCCCCTCTTCATCCACGCCTAATACAAGTTCAATATCAGGTTCACCACTTAACTTTGGTGAAATATCCTCAATAAGGAGGGAACCAATATAGGATGCATTATCAATCGATGTTCCTATCCCCTTGTAAAGGTCGATCTGAACACTTTCCTGATTATCATTAACAGTAGTAAGAACAAGCCGTTTTCGACCGTGAGCCTTACCTTCAATAACGGGATAATACTCCCCGTTAGCAATTTTTATACCAATAGTGGATTCTGACACATTATTCCCCTTTACAATCGGGAGCCTGCGTCTGAAATTCCAGACACAGATCTCTTCTACAGTACATTAAAAGCCTATCCCTCATGAAACTCTTTGTCAATTTATTTTTTCCCAACAGGCTATCATAATGATTATTTAAAGGAATTTACAGGCATATTTTTCTTTATTACAGCAAAGGCAAAAAAAAGTTAAAAAACTATATTCCGAAGTTAAAGTTTTCATCCACCAGGAATAGAGGCAGGAGACCCGATTATCAGGAGAGGGCTTGGTTTAGAGTTGACTGAACAACTGAATAAAGAAGGGAATAAACGAGTTTTTTTTAGATTCCTATAAGTTTCTTGACAGACCTTACTACAAACTATCATAATGTAGGCATGTTTGAATTTTACGTGCTTATCCCCATTATAATATTTCTCAGTGTTGTTTTGATCGTAAGTTTATCTATTTATAGAAAAAAAAGAGAAAAACCCGATAAAAAAAAGAAGGCAAGAGGCCGTTCCAAAGAGATCATCATTAGAGATGCCAACAGACGCTTAGCCATAAACCCCAAAGATGCTTCTGCCCTGGAAGATCTTGGTGAACTCTATTATAACGAAGAGGATTGGGAAAAAACCATGAAAACCTATGGCCTCCTCCAGGAGTTATGCGCTACAGATAAAAGCCTTGATGAGCTGGTCATAAACATACGTTTTGCCCTGGCCGCCATAAAAATGAAGAATTATAATGCCGCCTATAAAAGCTTTCTTTATGCCCGAAGCATGAAAGAGGATGTATTCGAGATCAATTACAACCTTGGGTATCTTGAGTATCTTAAAAAGAATTATGAAAAAGCTGCCGGATACCTGTCTCAGGCGCGGATTCTTATCCCGGATCATCAACTTACCCTGAAATATCTTGGATTAAGTCTTTCTAAAATAAATCGTCACCCTGATGCTGCCAAAATGCTTAAACAGGCTGTTGACCTCGATCCTGCGGACAAAGAGACTCTCTTCATCCTCGGACAGACCTATTATAATTTAAACAGAAGTGATTTGGCCCAGAAAATATTTTCTCATCTCCGGGGGGATCCCGTTATGGGGCCCAAAGCAGCTATCTATGCCGGAACCCTCAATTCCAACATGAAAAATTTTGAAGCGGCAACCATGGATTATGAAATAGGACTTCGCCATGAAAATATCCAGGCAGATGTTAAACAGGAATTGAAATACAGACTGGCCCTGGTATACCTTAAAACACAGCAGATTCCTGAAGCTTTGAGTAATCTCAAGGATTTAAAGGTGCTTAACCCCAAATATAAGGATGTAGAAACACTCATCCAGAAATATTCGGAAATGAATACAAACAAGAATCTTCAGATTTTCCTGATGGCTGAAACATCCGAGTTTGCCATCATCTGCCGCAGACTGGCCTCAGGGATGTTTCCCAAAGCAACGGTAAAGATTGTAAATATATCGGTACAGAAGAATGAACACGCCGATATCCTGGCAGAGATCAGCACTGTAAAATGGGAAGATGTAGTTCTTTTTCGATTTATACGGACGACGGGACTTGTCGGTGAACTGACGTTAAGGGATCTCTACTCAAAGATGAAAGAGGTTAAGGCCGGCCGTGGATTCTGCCTGACAGCCGGAACTTTCTCTGAAAGTGGCAAGCAGTTCGTTGAAGCAAGATTGATTGACCTTGTAGAAAAAAATGACCTGAACAAATACCTTGAGAACTTAAGCTGATACACTCTATTATTGATAATTATTTTTTAATAATAACCAGATTTCTCTCTGCATCCAAACCTGGAACCTTCAGGTTTTCCCAACTGCTGTTCCAGGCGGGATTAAGCTCCTCTTTAAAGGTTTCTACCCGTCCTTTATAAGCAAGGATCCTGCCGCCGTCGGCGGTGATATCAAGTAGAGAATCAATGACCCGCGGAAGGGGGGCAAAAGCCCTCAGTGTCACAACCTCAAAGGTACCATCCGATTTTTCAAGCGTTTTTTGAACAACCTCCACCCTATCGGCAATCCCGGTAACGATCACGGCATTCCTTAGAAAATCACACCGCCTCCCCATCTTCTCCACCAGAAAAACCCTGGTTTCGGGCAGGCAGATAGCCAGGGGGATCCCGGGAAGACCCGCCCCGGATCCGATATCCGCTAGGGTTTCAGGGGTTCCGATAAACGGCAAGGCCGCCAGGCTGTCAAGAATATGTTTATCTACGAGTTCAACAGGATCATCACCCAAGCCAACCAGACCATGGGTTTTATTCCACAGAAGCAGTTCCCGGGCATAGAGATTCAGTTTATTAAAAATATCACCTTCCGAATCCAAACCCAGCGAAATCAGCCCTTTCTTCAGAGCCGCCTCTTCACGCTCACTCCATTTCATATCAATTACCCCTTCCTAAAAGTACCATCAGGACGGCAATATCGGAATTCCTTACCCCGGAAATCCTTGAAGCCTGACCGAGGGAGAGAGGTTTGATATCTTTCAGTTTCTGTCTGGATTCATTTGATATGCCATCGATACCATCATAATCAAAATCCACAGGAATCTTAAGCTTTTCCATCTTCTCAAATCGTTTGATCTGCTGGTCCTGACGCTGTATATACCCCTCATACTTCACATCGATCTCTGACTGACGTATCCATTCTGCAGGATAATTTTCCTTATCTGGAATAAGGGGAAGGATCCCTTCTATATCTATTTCCGGTATTTTGACAGCTTGTTCCAGCGTCCGGCCTGCAAATCGGGCAAGATCGGGAGAGACATTCGAAGGGATACGAGTGCTCCTGAGCAGTTCCTTTATATCATCCATCCCTTTGAGTTTCTCATTAAGCCTTTGCCTGTTTTTATCAGTCTGAAGTCCAGCCTGCCACCCCTTTTCAAGAAGGCGGATATCCGCCGAATCATGACGAAGGGAGAGCCTGTATTCAGCCCGGGAGGTAAACATTCGATAGGGTTCCTTGGTTCCAAGTGTAACAAGATCGTCGATCAGGACACCAATATAAGATTCGGATCTGGTAAGAATAAGGGGTTCTTTTTTATCCATATATCTTGCGGCATTGATACCGGCCATGAGCCCCTGGCCTGCAGCCTCTTCATAACCGGAGGTTCCATTGGTCTGCCCCGCAAAAAAGAGACCGCTGATGCTTTTGGCCATCAGGTTTGGATAAAGCTGGGTGGGGTCGATGTAATCATACTCGACAGCATAACCGGGCCGCATGATCTCTACATTCTCAAGACCCGGCAGGGTATGAAGAAAATCCTCCTGAACCTCCTCGGGGAGGGATGAAGAGATACCGTTCAAGTAAACTTCCTTCGTATTCTCCCCCTCGGGTTCCACAAAAATCTGGTGCCTGTCCCTGTCGGGAAAACGGACGACTTTATCTTCAATAGAGGGGCAGTACCGTGGCCCCGTACCCACGATCTGTCCGCCGTAAAGGGGTGACCGGTGAATATTATCCTTTATTATCTGATGAGTTTTTTCATTGGTAAAGGTGATATAACAGGGGAGATCCGGACGCACAATTTGATCCCTTGAAAAAGAGAAGGGCTGCATGGGATTTTCTCCCGGCTGAATCTCCATCTTTGAATAATCCAGGCTGTCGGCATGGACCCTGGCCGGTGTTCCGGTCTTAAGGCGACCAAGCCTAAATCCCATCCGGCGCAGAGAGGTCCCCAGACCAATGGCGGCAGGTTCTCCAAGACGCCCCGAAGAGGTGACATAATCTCCTATAAAGACCTTCCCCTCCATAAAGGTTCCGGTCGTCACAACCACCGTATCGGCGGTAAACTTACGTCCCCGTTCTGTAACAACCCCGGTAATACGCCGACCGGCTTCATCGGTCGTAAGTTCCGTAACCGTATCCTGAAAGAGTGAAAGCCCCTTCTGCACCTCCAGAGTCTCCTTGGCCATCAAGTTATATAAAAACTTGTCTGCCTGAGCTCGAGGTGCCTGAACCGCAGGACCACGCCTCTGGTTAAGGATCCTGAACTGGATCATGGTCTTATCGATAAGGTGTGCCATCTCGCCACCCAGCGCATCAATCTCCCTGACCATATTCCCCTTGGAAAGCCCCCCGATACTGGGATTACAGGAAAGCCGTCCAATAGCATCCAGGCTCTGGGTGATCATGAGTGTTTCATATCCAATCCGGGAAAGGGCCAGGGCCGCTTCTATTCCCGCATGGCCTCCCCCGATTACAATTGCTTTAAAATCCAAATTATTATACCTACTTTCCTACACAGAAGGATGAGAACATTGTATCAAGAATATCCGCCGAAGTAACATCACCGGTGATCTCCCCCAGACAGTCCAGTGCCTCTCTCACATCAACCGCAATAACATCCAGAGGAGCATTCAGGGACAATCCCTCTTCCACATGAACAAGAGCCTCTGAAGTCCGCATGAGAAGATCCCTCTGACGACGGGAATCGATCACCGCAGATCCGGAAAGCTCCCCAATAGAAAGCCCACCACGGACCCGCATAAGGATTTCATCCTCCAGGGCACCAAAACCTTCACCCGTCAGCGCACTTATGGGAAAAACCCCTTCAGGCGGGGGTTCACTTGAGAGGTCGATTTTATTCCAGATATATAGAATCTCACCGTTTCCGGTTTTTATTCTTTCAAGTTCATCTTCCCGGGCACCCGCCTGTCCATCAACAATATAGAGGACAAGGTGTGCTGCGGAGACGACATCGGAACTCCGGCGAATACCCTCCAGCTCAACGGGATTATCAGCATCCCGCAGACCGGCTGTATCATAGAGAGAAACGGGTATACCATCCATGGAGACCCATGATTCAATATAATCCCTGGTCGTCCCGTGGATCTCGGAGACTATCGAGCGCTCCTCTTTCAGAAAGAGATTGAAGAGTGATGATTTTCCCGCATTGGTTGCCCCGGTAAGGACTATTCTGATCCCATCCTGATAGAGTCTGCCGGCCCGGAAGGTGGCTATCAGATCTTCAACCTTTGCCCTGACAGCCCCGGCCTCTTCCGGCAGGGGTAAAATCTCATCCCCTACCTCATCTTCCGGATAATCGAGCTGAAGTTCGAGGGCACTCATTATTCGTACCAAACTCCCCTTGACCAGGTTTATCTGTGTCTCAACGGCTCCGGAAAGCCTGTGAAGGGCGAGATCATGGGCCCTGCCGGTCCTGGCTGTTACAATTTCATGGACAGCCTCCGCGCGGGTCAGATCCAGCTTCCCGTTCACAAACCCTCTCATGGTAAACTCACCCGGGCCGGCATCCCTGAATCCGGCCTTGTTCAGGGCTTCAAGCACCGCTTTAAGCCCCGGAACACCACCATGACAGGAGAGCTCTACCGACTCCTCCCCGGTATACGACCTGGGCGCCCTGAAAACAGCAGCCATAACCTGATCTATCTGCTTTCCGGAATCCGCATCGATAATATAACCATAGACAAGGGTATGCCCCGGAGCCTCATTAAGAACCTCTGGACGGGAGAAAATTCGAGAGACAGCCTCGATCGCGCCGATCCCGGATGTTCGAATCACACCTAAGGCGCTAGCCCCCCAGCCCGTTGCGAGGGCACATATTAAATCATCTTGATTGTATGTTAGTTCTTTCATGATCAAGCCAACATTATATCGTTTTGGCTCTTTAGTAAATACTGCTCTACTCCGCATTTACAGGACATAGATAGAAACGTGCAGAAATGGGGTGTACGAAAAATGGGGAAAGCAATAGAATTGCACCATGCTTAAACCAAATTTCTTTATAGACAATAATGGCCCGCTCCTTTTCGGGCACCGGGGATGCAGTCATGCTGCTCCGGAAAATACTCTGGCAGCCTTCAGGCTCCTGAAAGAGAACGGAATCCCCGGCGTTGAGCTGGATGTGAGGATTTGCGCCACCGGAGAAATGGTAGTATTTCATGATGATGACTTTAAGCGAATCTTTGGAATTGAAGGAACAATTGAGGATACCACCTTTGAAGCTCTTCAGAAACTTGACGCCGGTATTCATAAGGGGGAGCAATTCAATGGAGAGAGAGTCCCCCTCATGTCGGAAGTTTTTGAGCTCCTCGAAAATACGGTATTCTATGATATAGAACTGAAAAACAGACAGAAGACAACAGGAGCCCAGGAGGCAGAGCTTGATAGATTGATAAAAAAGTACGGCCTTGAATCAAACTGCATTGTATCTAGCTTTAACCCCCTTTCCGTAAACGCCTTTCGCAAGGTGAACCACCGGATTTCCAGGGCTGTCATCTATTCAGCCACAAAGGAGCTGCCATGGTTTTTGCGGAATGGGGAAGGTCGCTACATTTCCAGGTCGTCGATTTTGAAACCTGAACACATAAAGATTACCCGGAGATTCATGTGCTGGTATTCAAAATTCCTGAAATACCCCGTCCTGACCTGGACAGTTGATGATCCCGCAAGAGCAGAGGAATTAATAAAAATGGGGGTTTCCGGGATAATATCCAATAGACCGGAAGATCTTAAGCACCTGTTCAACGGTAATGGGAAATAACAACCTCGAGGTTTATGATTATGGATACGAATGTACTTATTCTATTGAAGGGACTCATCAGTCAGGGTGGAATGATCGCCTTTTTCAGTCTGATAATATCCCGGGCAGGATTGTTCCGAAAGATCCTGCATAAATCACGAATGTCCGTTATGGATAAAATCCTGGTTATAATCTTTTTCGCGGGGATTGGAATCCTTGGAACATATACAGGGATACCCGTCAGAGGGGCCCTGGCAAACACCAGGATCGTAGGTGTATTTGTCGGAGGGCTGATAGGCGGCCCCCTTGTGGGGATATGCTCGGGCATACTCGCAGGAATTCACCGGTGGGCTATTGATATCGGTGGATTCACCGCCGTGTCCTGCATGATATCCACCATCGCAGAGGGCTGCCTTGCGGCACTTCTGTGGAAAGGATTTCAGAAAAGCAGGAATAAATGGCTCTTTGCGGGGTTAGCGGGAGGTGCGGCAGAAATTCTACAGATGGTCATCATCCTTCTGACGGCCCGCCCCTTTCCAGATGCGGTGGAACTTGTAAAGATAATCGGTCTACCGATGATCTTAGGAAATGCGGCAGGGATCAGTATGTTTATTGCCATAGCTGAATCCTTATACCGGGAAACGGAAAAAGTAGCGGCAGAACATTCACAGAAGGTTCTGAAGATTGCCCAGGAGACCCTCCCCTTTTTCCAAATTGGATTCAATCAGGAAACGGCAACGGAAACAGCCAGGATCATCCTTAAATATCTGAAACCTGCGGCGGTATCGTTCACAGATACAACCCACTGTCTAAGTCATGTTGGCTTAGGCTCTGATCACCATAAACCCGGAACACCCCTTAAAACATCTTTAACAAAGAAGGCAATTCAGGAAGGAGAACACAGGATCGCTGTTCTTAAAAGTGAGATAGACTGTGAAGATCCTGAATGCCCTTTAAAATCCGCAATCATAGTGCCTATAAAATCCGGCAGGGAGACCATCGGGGTCCTTAAACTCTATCGGGAAAGGGAAAACGCCATTACAGAAGTCGATGTGGAGGTGGTAAGCGGACTGGCATCCCTCCTTGCACTTCAGATTGAGATAAGCAAACTTGAAGAACAGTCGAGGCTTCTTGCCAAGGCGGAGCTCAGGGCCCTCCAATCACAGATCAACCCCCACTTCCTCTTTAACGCCATAAACACGGTCTCCTCTTTTATCAGGACAAAACCTGAAAAAGCAAGAGAACTCCTGCTGGATTTAAGCGATTACTATCGGTTTCGGCTGCATGAACCGGAGGAGTACATCCCCCTGTCCCGCGAGCTGGAACATGTAAAAGCGTATCTCGACATTGAAGAGGCAAGATTTGGAGAGAAATTAAAGGTAATTTTCAGTGGTAAAACAACTCTGGTCTGTCCCGTTCCACCGCTCATCCTCCAGCCCCTGGTCGAAAATGCGGTTAAACATGGGATTCAGAAAAGCATTAATGGCGGTACTGTTGAAGTTTCCATGAAAACAGAGGGGAGATCCGTTATAATTACAGTAACGGACAATGGGGTGGGAATAGCCCCGGAAAGGCTGGCAACGTTGATCGATGGAGAAAAAGGGTCTATAGGTCTTACCAACGTTCACAACAGACTTATAAACGGTTTCGGCCCGGATTACGGGTTGAATATTGAAAGCACACTGGGAGAGGGAACCAGGATATGGATGAAAATACCCTGCGAATAATCATAGCCGATGATGAAGAACCGGCCCGGGATGAACTCAATCATCTTTTGAATAAAATCGAAAACATTGAGATCACCGGTATTGCCTCCGATGGAATACAGGCCCTGAACATGATCAACGAAATGACTCCCGATATGGCTATCCTGGATATCCAGATGCCCGGTCTGGACGGCATTGCCCTGGCAGAGAAGCTACTTAAAAGCGACAGCCCTACTCTCTGCATTTTCACCACAGCCTATGACGCCTTCGCTGTGAACGCCTTCGAAGTCCATGCGGTAGATTACCTTCTGAAACCCCTCAGAAAAACCCGACTCGAAGAGGCTGTAAAAAAAGTAAGATCAAGATTGGAAAGCAAGCAGCAAAAACAAGATACAGAGAAAGATGATCATGAAAAACTAAAAAACTTCATTAGTGATTATTTTAAGACAAGGAACAATTCTTCCACACCACGATATATCTCCGTCTACGATGGCTCCAGGATCATCCCCATAAAAACGTCGGCTATTCTTTTTGCCGAAGCAAGGGGACGTCATGCCTGGATTGTTACCCGGGAGGGCGAGTATGAAACAAGGATATGCTTCAAAGAAGCAGAAAATCTCTTATCAGACCATCCTTTTTTCTCCTGCCATAGATCATACATCATCAATACCGACGCCATCGAAACCATCGACCTCTGGGTCAACAACACCTATCGCCTGAAAATTCGGGGCACTGAAACCCCGGTTCCCGTAAGTCGAGGCCGAATGGACCAATTCAAGCAGCTGATGGGGATTTAAAACTGCATTTCATGTCCTGATTTCAACAGTTGGTGCGAAATTCAATTCTTCGAGAATCTTTTATGTCAAATTACTCCTGTAACAAATCAATTTTAATGGAGACAATAAATGGTAAGCTTTCTTATTTCTCTGGGAGTCCTGATTGCCGGATATTTTACCTACGGTGCAGTGGTAGACAGAATTTTCGGCAGTGATCCAAACAGGGAGACCCCCGCAAACAGACTGAATGACGGAATCGATTATGTTCCCCTGAAATGGCATAAGATCTTTCTTATTCAGTTCCTCAATATTGCAGGCCTCGGTCCGATCTTTGGTGCCGTTATGGGTGCACTCTATGGCCCGGCAGCCTTTATATGGATTGTTCTCGGGACAATATTTGCAGGAGGAGTACATGACTTCTTCTCCGGGATGCTCTCCCTGAGGCACGATGGCAAAAGTGTACCTGAAGTTGTAGGTATCTATCTGGGTGATAAAATGAAAATCGTCATGAGAGTTTTTTCAGTCATCCTCCTGACCCTGGTAGGAACTGTCTTTATGGCCGGTCCCGCAGGCCTCCTGGCCAACCTTGGATTGACAGGAATATTCGCCAATAAATGGTTCTGGCTTGGTCTCATCCTTATCTATTACTTCGTTGCCACGGTAGTCCCGGTAGATAAACTGATCGGGAAAATCTATCCCCTCTTTGGTGCTGTACTCCTAATTATGGCTGTAGGAGTCGGTGGTTCCCTTGTTTTCAGAGGCATGGATATCCCCGAAATCACCCTTGCCAATTTTCATCCCAAGGGTCTTCCCATCTGGCCCATGCTCTTTATAACAATAGCCTGTGGCGCCATTTCCGGCTTCCATTCCACCCAGTCCCCCCTTATGGCCCGCTGTCTTCCCAACGAAAAGTATGGAAGAAGAGTGTTCTATGGAGCCATGATTGGAGAGGGTATCGTAGCCCTGATCTGGGCTGCCGCAGCCATGACATTCTTCGATGGTGGTATTCTCGGGCTTTCCGAAACTGTAGCCGCCGGAGGAGCAGGTCTCGTTGTAAACAAAATATCCCTTGGTCTGCTGGGTCCTGTCGGTGGCGTACTGGCTATCCTCGGCGTCATTGCCTGCCCGATTACATCTGGTGATACAGCCTTCAGGTCCGTAAGACTGACCATAGGTGATGCACTGGGGCTTAAGCAGGAAGGGATTAAAAACCGTCTTCTACTTGCTATCCCTGTATTTGCCATAGGGTTTGCTTTGAACTTCATCAATTTCTCCATAATCTGGCGGTACTTTGCCTGGTCAAACCAGACCCTGGCAACCATCGTGCTCTGGACAGCCGCGGTATACCTCGTCGTAAATAATAGAAACCACTGGATAGCAACCATACCGGCTGTATTTATGTCCGCCGTTGTAACAACCTATATTCTTCAGGCTCCCGAAGGGTTCAGACTTCCCATGACAATATCCTACCCTGTCGGGATAATCACCGCAGGGGCACTGTTTATCCTTTTCTATGTGAAAGCTGTAAGGAAAAATGCAAAAGCCTTAAAAGCCGCTTAAACCATCGCCCGCAACTTTGAAGATTTTATTTTAAACCAAATACAAAAGGACAGTCCGTGAGAATCGCGGCTGTCCTTTTTGTTCTCCCGGCCTTTCAATTCCGCTCCTTTTCATATACAAATAAATCACCATGATTATTATATTCACGATTGTTGTACTCACTCTTATCCCCATCTTCATCGATCTCCATGTTTCCGGTTCTACCCGGTCATTTCTTTATACTGATAGAAACGCCCTTCCGGAAGTGATGGCAGGCCTGGTCCCGGGAACTTCCCGAAAACTCCGAAACGGAAGGCCTAACCGGTACTACACCTACAGAATGGATGCGGCGGAAGCCCTTTTCAAGGCAGGAAAAATCAAATACCTGATAGTAAGCGGGTCATCAGATTCAAGCGGATATAACGAACCGGAAGAGATGAAAATAGATCTTGTTTCCAGAGGTATTCCAGCCGCTGCCATAAAAAAAGATCCGACCGGTTTAAGAACGATGAACTCCATCCAATATATGCAGAGAGAAAAAAGTGGGTCGGTAATTATTATCTCACAGAAGTTCCACAATGAAAGAGCTGTTTATATCAGCCGAAAGATGGGCATCGAAGCCTGGGGGTTCAACGCCAGGGATGTCTCCTTTAAAGCCGGAATAAAAACACGGACACGAGAAATCTTTGCAAGAACAAAAATGTTTTTTGAACTCATCATAAAATAATAATCAGACACAGAATTGTTGTTTGGAGCGAAAATAGAACTTTGTGATGCAAGAGCAGGACTAAAAAGAAAAAGCCGTCCGAAAAAATCATCTCCGGACGGCTGCTGAATGAATAGCAATAAAAAACTTATGGCAGGTTATTCGCCAGATCTTCGGCAAGAGATTTTCCCAGATTCTTGAAAGCCTGGGTAATAATTCCTGTCTCGCTGGTTCCCCTGGCACGGGAGGTTTTATTTGCTGAATAAAGGACACTTCCGGTCGTCAAGTCAATCGCATTCACACTTCCGGAAACCTGCACAAGGAAAGCACCGTCAGATTCTTCAAAACTGGAAATCTCTGAAGTACCATATATAACCCTTTCATAGGTGGAACCGTAGCGGCTTACAACAGCCTGTCTTAAGGCTTCATCCGAAAGCCGTGCCATGGATGAGTTCTCCGGCAATCCTGCAATCTGAAACCCCTCTCCTGAAAGGATTTCCAAAATACCGCTTGTTGTATCGGTCCGGCCCATGGGGTTTCGGCCCCGGTCCAAATCCGTTACAAATACGGCTGTGGAAACCTCTCTCGCCCGGCTTACCACTTCGTAGGTAAAAGAGACCTTCTTCTGGCTGGCAGCCTGTTCCAGGCCATCGATTTGATCGAGGTATTTACCAGGCAGATTCTGCAAAGGCTCTAAAGGCGCGGAAAGATCCAAAGTCATCGTAAGTGTTTCCCGACCGGTAAACTGGGGAGCAGGTCTTGTAAACACAACCATTCCCTCTCTGTCGGACATATAGCTTTCGGTTACAGTTCTTTTCCTGTTGTTTCGTCCTGCCGCTTTATAATATACCCGTACAGGAACCCCGGAAAGACCAGGAGCATTGGAATCATCATCAGCTGTGATTTTCAGCTGGAAGGACTCACTCAGGGGCTGCCCGAGGAAGCCCTCAATATTATTATTGAGTCCGGTGAATCTAAGCCGGGAGATCGCATCTTTTGCATTATTGATATTACGTTCGAATTTAATCTCTGCATTGTCTACAGAAGAGGTAACAGAGGCAAGAGCGGCTGCCATAAACTTCACGGCGGCAAGGTGATAATCACCGGAAGCCATGAAACCCTGACCTTCCTTCTCCGGACCGGAAATAGCTTCTTCCTGCTCGGCAAAAACAGCTTCGATTCTTGCCCGTTCTTCTAACAGAGCACCTTTGTCATATTCAGCAAGAAGAAAAACATTGACGCCGGAAGCGGTTTTCTCGGTATAGACATCGGTTATTCGAAGCTCTCCGATCTTGGCAGAAGACTGTTCGTTAATGGTCTGACTTACATTTGATTCAAACTCACCATAGGCGTCTTTCGCTTCAACGGTAGTTTCGGAGGTCACCTTTACACCAAGAAATTTAGTGATCTCTGACACCAGCTGACTGGAGGCCACCTGTCTTGCTGCAGCTTCGTTTCCAGCAGTGTCCGTCCCGGCACCAAGAAAATAGACCGCATCACTTGTGTCAGCCGGAGGGGAATCAACCCAGGCCGGTCGGCTCTCTCCTCCGGTACCAGGGGCTGAAGCACAGCCGGCCATAAGGAGAAGAATCAGAACCCCGGTAATCCGGGGTACTATAACTTTAAAATTTATTTTTTTCATTCGGTTCATCCTTTAAATTCCCGAATCGAATGTCATGGAGCTTCTCTGCTGCATAACCAGGGTCATACCTGAAAGCTCGGGAATCGTATCGGTGACATCATAAATAATATCTTCCAGATCAATTATATCACCAAGCATATACACCTCATATACTGTCTGTTCGGCAGAGTAAGAGAGCTGTTTCAACCCTCGAATTCTTCGTTCAAGTTTCCTTTCGAAATCCCGCAGCAATCTTCGATCCTGGGTATTAACAATGGTCAGGCTGTACTTTAGACCACGGGTGAGAGCCTTTCGGGTTTCAACATCTGCAGAATTAAGTGCATTCGGCATAGCCTTGTAAACCGCCGAGGCTACGGCGTTATTCAAAGCGTCATCCACAGAAACCGTACTGAAGGCGGGAGGATTCGTCTGATAATTGGCAGCCCCCCTGCCCTCTGCTGTAGAAGCCTCATAGTTATTCAGGGTTAGGTTGGCAGAACCATAGTACTTGCCCCCATCTGTCCTTTCTGTAACATTGAGGTTGATTTCAATATATATATCCGCATTCAATTTATGGGCAATCCACTGTATGATGGAAACGGCTTCACCTGTCTCTTCTTCGTATACCATGGCCTGATCTTTCTTAAGACTTTCGATCTGCTCAAGGTCAACATAGGAGAGCCCCTGCTGATTCAGGTATCTGTTGGCACTGACCACCGCGGATTTCATCAGAAAGGGATCGATGGGTAAATCCTCATTGTAGTAAACCATGTATGTAAGGTCGGAAAGATAATCATTTATGAAAGCCAGTTCCTCTGCTGTGGCATCTGCAACCACATCCCGGGCCGGTTCTACTGCTGGTGCGGGCTCGGGAGCCGCTTCGCTTCCCTTTTCAGGAGCTTTTTCAGCAACAGCTTCTTCTTTTGCCCCGGGAGGAGCCGGTTCATCTGCGAGAGAGTAAGTCTCACCGGCCTGACCGACAACCTGACCACCCAGAAGCATTTGTGCCTTGAGGGAATTACCAAGAGCGGCAAGATTTACCCTGACACCAATCTGTGAGTAAAAACCCTGATCATCCTGTCCTGAAGAAACCTTTACAGTAGTTTCCGGATATACATAAATATTGAAATCATTAATTTCACTGAAAAATTTATCGAGCTCCGGCTGCTTCACCATGGCAACAGCAACACCAAGCATGGCATTAGCGGCCTTACGAACGGCTTCTGCCTTACCAAGATTCATTGCCTTCATGGCAGAATCAGCCCTTCCATAACCATAGAACATTGGTTTATCGGTAGGTGCCTGGACAGCTGAACCGCCGCGGGAAGCTCCCGATCCGGAAGAACCTGAACTGGCACATGAAAACAGCATAACTACGATAAGGAACATCCCGAGAATGGCGGGAATCTTCCTTTTTCCATTAAAAAACATATTTTATCTCCTGTTTTATATTCAAAGGCGGCCGATTTCTCTAAGCCGCCCTGATTTAATAAATATACATCGTTTAGTTAAAGTTTCAATGTAACTCCAGCCCCGATATAAGAACCTTTGTATGTATCACCAAAAAATCCATAATTCCCTAAAATATCATCAAGGATTCCATTCCAGTACGCATATCCCGCATCAACAAAAACCCTTAAGTCCCGGCTAAAAAGATAGGAGGCTTTAAATTCGGCAAATCCACCGATATGTGTCATTTCAAGATTATCCATGATACTATCGCCTTCCTCAATTTCTGAGATTGGGATATACCCTCCGATACCGGCACCAACAGTTGGCTGAAAAAACAGACGCCCCATATACCAGCAGGCAGCGCCACCAACATAGGCATTTACGGGAAGCCCCCAGTCCGGAGCACCTTCAGCAATAGGAATTTCCACTCCCGCTATGGGTCGGAATCCATAAAATCCTCTGGTTGCTTCCGTTCTTAGACCAATCATTGTAGCAGTCGTACCAATCTGGTTAAGATAAACAGAACCATCCACACCCAAACGGGGGATTTCCTTCAGCTGTTCTCCCGGATAGGGTGCATCTTTGGAATAAAGAACATAACCATAAGAGAGGGTTTCATCTACTTCATTTATCTTGATCAATCCGGCTTCCTGGTTCAGCTGGTGGCCAGATTCTAGAACCTTGGTCCTCATGATAACAAACTCATCACCCTTTTTAACTCCCATATTCGTTCCAAACTCCATGAGAATTTTTCGTCTGCCAAAGACCTCAACAATCCCTGTTTTAAGAATAAACTCCGGAACGGAACGAATTTCAAAAGTCAGCTGTGAGGCAATATCGGAAGTGGCACTTCGGATGGCCTCATCCCGAGACTCGCCATAGCCGATTGTTTCGATATTGAAAGAAGCAAACGTCTCCTGAGTTTCCACGTTAATGAAAGTAAATGAGGATGTGATATTGGTCTCAAAGTTGCCATCATCATTGATTTCGGTTGAGTAACCGGCAATAACAGGAACCACAACAATGAAGGCACCTGTCAGCCTGTTGAAATCAGCTTCGGTAAAAGTAGCCTCTCCAAGTCTGACATCTTCGGAAACTTCAATATTCTGTTCCTTCGATTTCCTGATTTCGTTGATGAAAGCACCAACATCCTTAGCACTCAGCCTGTACTCCATTGAGGAGACCTTAAACCGACCAAGATTGACAAAAACATCCGTGATCTCACTATCTACAAGACCAAAAGCATTGGCCGGTATATCCCAACCATAATAACTCAAAGCAAAAACGGCAATTTCCTTTTTTTCCGATATTTCCTGAGCCGATAGTGAAAAGATAAGAGACATAAGAAGCGCGATTAATAGAATTTTCTTTTTCACAATTCCTCCTGACAAAAATTATATATTATTAAAATAATGATACTACTATAGGGAAGTGTTTTCAATCTATTTTACAAATCAGGTGTATATTCTAACCGAAGAGTGCTTTCTTTAAATAGTGGTTCACTTAATATTAAGATATCCTCTAAAAACAGGAAGGTTTCCTGTCGATTTGATAGTCCAATAATTATTCTCTTCTGTACCATTTCAGGTTCAACAAAGTCAGTATCAGTCGCTGGAATTAGAACTTCACCGGATAGTTCGTTCAGGGGATAGAAGGTTTCATCCACTAACAAAAGGCCTTCCTCACGGGAGAGGGTCAGATTCAATTCAACCTTATCACTGGCGAGAGGAAGCTCACCAAGGAGAACAGCACCTTCTCCGGTTTCCTCCCGAAATTCAAGCCAAACAGCCGGTTCTTCAGTATCTTCCAGATAATCCTGTAAATTAATGTTAAGTGTATATTTGCCGTCTTCCACAGGGATTCCTGAAAAATTAAACAGAGACGCAGGGTCAAGGCCTATTCTCCCGAAACTATGTGAAGGCTCACCATGATTAAATGATGACAGCTCAACAAGCTCCTCCCGGAGATCAAGGCTGTCAAAACCATCAGCATATATCAACCGGGAAGAATAAAGTTCATTATTCCATCGGCTAAAAAGATCCGGGGTAACCGAAGCCCTTCCATATGAGTCCTTGTAAAAGACCGCCAGTTCATCCAGGATATCCAGTCCACCGGAATCTCCACCGAATTCGGTATGTCCCTCTTCACCAAGCACCCCGGGCAGCCAGAGATCCGTGTGAATCATTGAAAAATGATCACCATAATAAAGTGAAAGGGTAAGAATCCCATTCTCATAATCAGGATATACCGAAATGATAAGCTGATCATAGGCTCCACCGGCTAAAGGCTCCTCCGATGTCAGTACAAGAGTGCCATCATCCCCGGTAAGAGTTGTAGTAAGTATCCCGAAGGAGTCAGTAGAAATATTAAAATCAAATCCGGGAAGAACAGAATTCAGGATCTGCCGTTCATCAGGTGTATCGTCCAGCCAGAATGTCATATAAAGAGAAAATGGTTCTAAAAAGCCCTCTTCATTTTTCGGAAAAAGGAAGCTGTCTGCTATAAAATTATCAAATTCGGCCATGCGGTAGCCAAAAACACCCTTTTTGACATCTATATCCGGTTCATTTCCGGAATACAATTTAAGGGGTTCAACCCGCTCACCCCAATCATTGAATTCTCCCTGAAAATGAAAGAGAGAGTAAAATCTCCCCTCATCAAGGGGAATATTCCCACCAGTCTGGATATCGTCACTCACATATATACGGGTCTCATCGACCAAGGGACTCGTAAAAGGCCACTCCTCCCCTTCGGGAGGAAGCATGGGAATGATTTCCACAGAGAGGGTATAAATACCTATAGTCTCGGGAACAGTAACCTCTACACGGTCCAGCCCATCAAAAAAGGGACCTTCGGAGATAACCTCCCCTTCAAAACTCCACCGGATCCAGGGTTCCAGTTCGGATGGCAGATAAGATTCAAGAAAAACAAGCCCCTTCCCGCCGGGATAGAATACCAGAGGATAGGAGACCATTCCCTGAATTCGGGGCTGATCGTTTAAAAGGAAGAAAGGGAGAACACTACTTGTTAAGGTCTCTTCACCGCTAAAAAGTTCGAGATTCAGTTCGTAATAACCATCTTCAAGCTCTTCGGGCAGACCCAGAGGAGGAATATCAAGAGAGAGTTCCTCCTCTTCAAGGGTTACAATGCCCCGCACGGTCTCCTCACTGTCAAGCAGGGTGATCAAAAAAGAGGAGGGTGTTTCATTCTTTAAGAGGAGTTCAATCGGAATTTCATCATTTGAACCTAAAATTGTCCCCTCTTCAAGGGTTATTATTTCAGCGGTGGCATCACCATCTGAAAATAATCCCACATCCTGACAGGATATAAAGAGAGAAAAAGAGAATAATAGTAGTATCCAAAGCCTAAAAACCCTACTCAAATGGCTACACCTTCCTATACTAAATAATACAACGAAAATAGGGGAAAAACCAGATTAAAGAACATGGTTTCTCTACCTAAAATGCTAAAAATTAAAGTTATTTTTTAATACAGAAAAAAAAGGAGAGGGAGGCCCCGCGGGAGCCTCCCTGCAGCCGCTTAAAAGCTGCTATTCGGGACGGTTCCTGAAGGAGCGCCACTGGAGCCCAGAGGATTGTTGCCGGAGGAAAAAATATCCCCCATCATGCTTCCTGCGGGAGAAGCTTTTTCCGCCATATTTGTAAAAAGCTTGAACATATAATGCATTGTAGCCAGCTGAGCGGCGACACCTGACTGATAAGCATTGAATTCATTGAAGAAATCCACACTGGAAAGTCTTCTGGAAATCTGCGAAATACCGATCCCCTGAGAGTGATACTTCTCAAGAACCTTCACACTGTAAAAAACCTGTTCGAAAAGGACAAAGATCCCCCTTGCGGGAATAAGATCCTTGCTCACATTACTGTAAATCATCATAAGATCGGCATTTACACCATTATTGCCACCACTCTCCTGACCGTACCGTAGAAGAAGATCCCTGTTGGCAATGACTTTCTGGTAGGCTTCGGCAAACTGGGGCTGAAGACTTAGATACTGCTGGGAATAAGCCCTGATAAATGTGGGGGCCCCGGCTTTAAAAACCTGCTCTCTCTGACCAACCCAGAATTCCTTGTAAAGACGTTCATCCCCCACGTCTACATCGACCTTTCTAATCCGTTCACCGGATCTTTTCTCTACAACCCGACCGGCCTGTGCAAGCTGCTGTCGATTATTGTCATCCTCACAGGCAACCTGCCCTTCGACACAGACAACCAGAACAGATCCTTCGGGAGCCGATACAACCTCAAACTCGGTTCCCCGGACACCCATGACAGCAGTTCCGGTCTGTACATTCAACTCTTCGTTTCCTGCCAGTTTCTGAACCTTAAAAGCAAGAGAACCTGAGAGCATGGGCAGGGTTGCTTTGGTCCCCCGGCTCCCTCCGGATATCTCGAAAAAGAAGGCTGTATTTTCGGATACGACAACCTTAGTTCCCGAATTCCGATATGTAATCATCTCAACTTCCAGAATTCCATCATCTCCAGTCTCAATAAGATCCTGATTGTATACTTCCATCCCGACATCATTGTCAAAAAGTTCAATTATTTCACCATCCCGGTGAATGTCTACAATTCCCTCAAGATATGTGATCATCCCAACCGCATCCTGAGCCGAAACAACCATGGATATTCCTGCAATAATCAGTATTATCAGCAAAATTCTTTTTATAATCCTATTTTCTACCATTTTTCCGTCCTCTTTATACCATCTGAATATAGAGATCCAGATAAAGTATACCACCACCCCTGTTCAACTTCAAGAAATGGGGGTAAAAAGCGATATTATTTACTACCCCAGAGCTGGCAGAGATAAATAATTGTTTTTACAGACTTATTCATTGTTGAAAGTGAAGCCCATTCGAACCGGGAGTGGTAATTAAAACCACCAGTGAAAACATTGGGGGTGGGGATCCCCATTTCCGAAAGCCTTGATCCGTCCGTTCCTCCCCGGATTATCTTCTGTACAGGCTCCACCCCGGCAAGCCGGCTGGCCTCTTCCAGGAACTCCATACCCTGGGGGAGGGCATTCATATGCTCCCGCATATTCAGATACATTTTTTTCTCTTTAACCTCAACCTTTGAACCTGGATAAATCGCTTCCACGGCTTTACCAAGGGTTTTACAGGTTTCAATCCTTCTCATCATCTCGGGAAGGTCAAAATCCCGTAAATACAAAAGGAGTTCCGCCTCATCAAGACCGGCATTTAACTCAAAAGGACAGTAGTAGCCATACCTTTCATCGGTTGCTTCGGGGCTCTCCGCCTGGGGGAGCATATTAATATAAGTTGAAGCCATGGTAACGGCATTCACAAGTTTTCCCCTGGCAGCACCAAGATGAATGACCCTGCCGGTAAACTTTACGTCCACCTGATAGGCATTGAAACATTCACCCTCAATTTCTCCCTCTCGGCCGCCATCAATGGTATAGGCAAATTCTGCTTTAATTTCATCCCGGGGGAAGAGATCCATCCCCTTTCCCGTCTCCTCATCCGGGGTAAACATGATTTCAAGATCCCCCCGGGGAACATCCGGATTGGCTATCAGCCACTCCAGGGCCGTCATTATTTCGGCGATACCAGCCTTATCATCCGCTCCCAGAAGGGTTGTTCCATCGGTGGTAATGACTGTATCACCAACATGATCGAGAAGATCAGGGAACTCTTCAGGGTCCAGAGCGTACCCACCACCGAGTTCAATAACCTTTCCATCATAATTTTCATGGAGCTGGGGATTAACCCCGTCTCCTGTCATATCGGAGGAGGTGTCTACATGTGCCATCAGTCCGATGGTGGGTAGTCCCGCATCGGGTCTATTGGATGGAAGTCGGGCAATAAGATAACCACTCTCGTTAAGACTTACATCTGAAACACCAAGCTCTTTCAGCTCCTGAACAAGAAGATTCAGGAGTACCCACTGGTTATCGGTGGAAGGGATCTTCTCAACATGGAGTGCCGACGTTGTGTGTATCCGGGCATACCGGAGAAATCGTTCCAGTACACCTTCTTTAAAATTGTCAGTTATATTTTTCATGACTGAATGATAGCCTCAGATTGGCTATGGGTCAACACGATAAAAAAGAAGTAAAACTCGTTCCCCCTACCCGATTGAAACTCCGTTCTATCGGACAACGGGAAGATTTATTGTAACAACTGTCCCCTGCCCCTCTTCAGATTCAATATGGATCTCACCATTTAGAGAGATAATCTGATAGAAGATCCTTGTAAGCCCCAGCCCCCTGTTCCTGTTGCCCGTTGTTGTATAGTAGGGATCAAAGAACTGGTCGACCGCTGTGGGCAAAGCCCCTCTGCCGGTATCGGTTATGCGTATCTGAATGAACTCTCCCGGGATCAGTTCAAAGGGGTTCTCCCGACAATACTCCTCATCAAGGAGAATATTTGAAGTGATGTATCTGACGGCCCCCGTTTTATCCATCCCCGCCATCGCCTCACCACTGTTTTTCCCCAATTGAAGAAAAAGGCCTCGAATCTCGGAAGCTTCTCCATTAATCAGCGGGTTTTCAGCTTTCAACTGCGTTTCTATCAGGATATCTTCCCCGAGGCTGAATGAAAGAAGCGTGGCTGTACTGGATATAATCTCATGAAGATCGAGTTCGGTGGTATTGCGGCGATCCGCGCCATTGAATTTTGAAAAATTTTCAAGCAGACCAGCCATATCTTCACAGGTGGAAACTATCCGTGAACAGTGATCCGGAATATTATCCTTACCCTCCGACTTAAGAGAAATAACCTCGGAAAAACCTGTAATCCCATTTAACATGTTCACCATATCATGACGCATTCTTGACATAATCCGGTTTACGGTAATCATTTTTTCATAATTTTCTTTATTCATAATAGTATTATCATAATGGTTCCCGGGTAAAAAGAACAGGATCCATCGTATTTATTTTTTTATTTCAAAATAGTACAACTGACGCTGGCCTCAGCCATAATATTGGCATCATAACCCTTCATTTCCTCCAGGATAATTGCCCTGGTCAGGAGCCCGAGATCCCGAAAATCGGCTTCAATATTCTAAAACGGGGAAGTAGAGGCTGTAACCTTTATATATTCGGTGCCGAAAGGGGCGGAAAGTCTGAATTTAAAGGCAGATTGCGTCCCCGGGAAAAGCAAAGATCTTCCGCCGCGAAGGAAATTTCGCTGTTCATAGGGATTGGGGAAAACCTGGGTTGATTTCTCTCCGGTAACATCGATATAAAAGACCTTGATATAACAGTCCCGTGAGGCCAGAATGTAGAGGATGAGTTTACAGCATCCTTCACACTATTTCGCAGTACATTAGAAAATCCTGTTCCCACTCCTGAATCTTCCCAGATAAAATTTCCGACAACGGTTTCTATATGGGAACTATGGTGGTTTTCAGCAATGGCGTTCAAGACATCTTCAAATTTTTCAGTCTGGGCAATAACGACAAGAGTGTTTACACACAACAGTAATAAAACTAATAATTTTTCATTTAATCCTTCCTATCTCAAAATCTTCACCAAAAAAATCGCTTTCCGGTTCATTAAAAAAAAGTATCTCCCGAGCAAATATAGACGAATCCTATCAGAATTATATTTTATGAGAAGCAAACTTTATTACACAGGTTTTCGTGTGTATCAGGGCCAAATACTTTATTTCACTTCAATCACCAACAACCAAATACCGACACAAGTGCAAACTTAATGGGCTGTGCAGCAGCCCACGGGGGTTTTGACCTTCCAGGGGAATAAAGAGACTTGGCATAAAAATAAATTTATGTTCTAATTTATCCGTTATGATAACAGACGAACTAGAAAAAGAAATTACAACAGCCAGCAGTAAAATAAATAAAATCAAATCGGAAATCAGCAAAAGGATCGTCGGACAGGACTACCTGATCAGGGGACTCCTTACGGGACTTTTCTGTAACCAGCACGTTCTTGTGGAGGGTGTTCCGGGTTTGGCGAAAACTCTGACCATCAAAACCCTGTCAGATATCCTTTCAGTTGATTTTCAGAGGATCCAGTTCACTCCGGATTTGCTTCCTGGAGACCTTATTGGAACCCAGATTTTCAACCCTTCGGAAGGCGGTTTTTCCATCAAGAAGGGACCTCTTTTTTCCAACTTTATTTTAGCGGATGAGATAAACAGGGCTCCGGCCAAGGTTCAGTCGGCTCTACTGGAAGCCATGCAGGAGAGGCAGATCACTATCGGTGATGAAACCTTCACTCTTGCCGAACCCTTCATTGTAATGGCCACTCAGAACCCTATTGAGCAGGAGGGAACCTATCCCCTCCCGGAAGCCCAGGTGGACAGGTTCATGCTGAAACTTAAGATCGACTATCCCACAAGGGATGAAGAGGTTTTAATTTTAAGAAAGATGGCCGTAACATCGGTGGATATTCCTGTTGAAGTAACATTGAAGAGGGAAGAGATTATAGAAATTCGAAAACTCATCGACAAGGTCTATATCGACCCGCGCGTTGAAGAGTATATAGTAGATATTATGAGGGCCACCCGAACACCTTCGGAATACGGCCTGGATATGGATGCCTACATCCTCTACGGGGCCTCTCCCCGGGCGCTGATTTTCATGACTCTGGCAGCAAAATGCAGGGCTTTTATGGAAGGAAGAGCCTGGGCAAGCCCGGAAGATGTTCAGATAATGGCTCCGGATGTTCTCCGTCACAGGGTCGTCCCCTCCTATGAGGCCGAAGCAGACGGTGTCACTTCAGAAGAGCTTGTCTCGAGGATTTTCGCAAAAGTTAAACTTCCATGATTTCCCGGGAAATAAGAAAAAAAATTGAACTCATAAGAGTACTTACCCGAAAAAAAGTAACTGGAATCTTTCAGGGTGAGTATGAGTCTGCCTTCAAGGGGCAGGGTATGGAGTTCCGGGAGGTTCGAGAGTACTACCCCGGTGATGACATCCGAAACATCGGGTGGAAGGTTACCGCCCGGACAGGGGTTCCCCATGTCAAACTCTATACTGAAGAGCGGGAGTTAAACCTGATCTTCCTGGTGGACCTTTCGGCTTCTCAAAATTTTGGAACAACAGGAAGGGATAAGATGGAGTTTGCGGCGGAACTGACAGCCGTCCTCTCCCATGTGGCCATGAAGAATAACGACAGGGTCAGTCTTCTGGGATTCACCGACAGGGTGGAACTCTATATTCCTCCGGGCAGAGGGCAGAATCACACCATGCAGATGGTCCAGGACCTGATCGCCTTCGAACCTGAACACAGAAAAACGGATCTCAATGCCCCCCTTGAATACCTGGGAAAAGTCGCCCGGCGTCACTCCATCGTATTCATTATCTCCGACTTTATAGGGGATGATTACAGCAAACTCCTTAAGATAAGTGGGAGAAAGCATGATTTGATAGGTCTTGGGCTGACAGACCCGGCCGAAAAAGAGTTACCACCAGGCGGCATGATACTTTTTAACGATCCGGAGACGGGAAGAGAGGTCCTGGTGGACACCGGCTCCCGATCCGTCAGGGAAGAGTTTCGTAAAAGAGAAGAGATGAGAACAAAAGAGACAGAACAGCTTTTCCTGTCTGCGGGGGGGGATTTCCTCACTCTCAATATCGGAGAGGATTATATAAAGCCTATTTCGGCCTTCTTCATTCGAAGAGGAGGAAGAAAAAGATGATGAGACAGGGAAATCACACCCCCCGGGGGGGCCTCCTTTCTATATTCTTGTTCACACTCCTGCTGATGGCTTGTGAAAAGGTGAATATGCCGGTAAAGGAAAACACATCGGACCTGAACTATGGTTCCGGGGGACTTGAAGTCCACCTTTCCCTGGGCCCCATACCGGAAAATGCTGCGGGATTTCTGGACTTTGAACTGACAGTGACAACCAGAGGAACCGAGCCTATTCTCGATATACCCGATTTCACGGCCGGGGGGTTTGAATTAAAATCATGGCAGGAATTACCATCCATGGCTGTGGAGGATCGTTCGACCTACCGTTATAAATGCCGGCTTGAACCTCTTCAAAGCGGAGAGCTCTACCTCCTCCCTATCAGGATAAACTCCGGAGAGACCATCAGTGATATGGTAACAACCGAAGGGATCATGATTAAGATTCCCTCCCTGTTTTCCGATGAGGAGAAAGAGGCCGTGGCCAGGGGGCAGCTCCCGGAATCACGTCCCCTGAGGGTTGAACCACAGCCGTGGAGTGTCGTTCCGGTGATTATCCCGGCCTTGATCATTGCGACAGGATTAATCCTGATATTTATTCTGGTTCAAAAGAAAAAAAAGCGAAAAATACCGGAACTGACAGCCGGAGAGAAGGCTATCCGCGATACCGAAAAGCTTAATCCGGCACATTATCCCGAGTTCTACGCACAAGCCGCGGGGATCATCCGGGTGTGGGAAAAAGAGGATGGAAAAGAGGCTTCGGAACTGGGTGAAATTCTTAAATATTATGAGCTGGCAGCCTACACCGGCCGCCTTTCAGAAAAGAGCGGCCTGCCGCCCCGGAATCCCGGTGAGGATAAGGCAAAAATGATGATTTTCTTCTCCCGTACCTACGAGGAGGCAGAGAGATGACATTAATGACCCCCCTCTGGCTCCTCATGCTCCTGGGATTACCTCTCTTTATCCTGACAGGGAATCCTTTCGGTAAAAAGCGAACCGATGGAATTCCCTACCCCGCCGCAGGGAAAGCGATTCTTAAACAGGGAATTAAGGTCAAACTCATCTTCCTGCCAAAGCTTTTTGGTATGCTGGCCTTTATCCTTTTGGTGATCGCTCTGGCGAGACCTGTAGGAGAGTTGGTTGAAACTGAGAAAAAAACCGAAGGAATCGCTCTTCAGATGGTCGTAGACAAATCCGGAAGTATGGGTGCCCTTACAAATTTCGATGGAAAAGAGATAAATCGTCTTGAAATCGTAAAACAGGTAATGAAGGATTTTATTTTTGGTAACAGTGAGGATTTAAAAGGAAGAAGCGAGGATCTGATAGGGTTAATATCCTTCGCAAGGTACGCAGACACCCTCTTTCCTCTCTCCCTCTCCCACGATCCGCTGGAGGGATTTATTACATCCCTGAATCTGGTTGATCGGGAAGAGGAGGATGGAACCAGCATAGGTGATGCCCTGGCCCTGGCCTGTGCCAGGCTGGGCTCTCCCAATCTCGAGACGGGTAGAGAGGGAAGCTACAGGGTTAAAAACCGGGTAGTTATCCTGATCACCGATGGGGCCTCCAACGCTGGAGAGACAAGTCCGGGAGAGGCGGCAGAACTGGCCGCAAGTCTGGGAATAAAGGTGTACTGTATTGGATTCGGAGGGGATGCCTGGGTCAGAAGAGCCGGCCTCTTCGGTCAGCAGAAGATCCCCGTAGGCTCAAATATCGACATCGAGACCTTGAGGGGAATATCCGATATAACCGGTGGTAAATTCTGGCTTGCCGAGGATGGTGACTCCATCAGGGAGATCTATTCACAGATAAATGAACTTGAAAAAACGGAAGTACAGGCCGTGGAATATAAGAATTACCGGGAGCATTACAAACTCTTTGTCATAATTTCACTCATCTCCCTGGCCCTCTCGATAATATTGGATCACACGATTTTCAGGAGGAGTCCTTAATATGAGTTTTGAATCACCCATATACCTTTGGCTCCTCTGGCTTATACTCCCCCTGCTCCTCCTTCAGATTTGGGGGATAAGAAAAAGGGTGGAAAACGGAAAACTTTTTGGCTTCCAGCTGACCTCAGGAAAGAGATGCGTGACTGTTAAACGGAGTAGAAACCTGGCAGGAGGATTACTCCTTGCAGGGATTATTTTCATGGTGATAGGAGCCGCCGGCCCCCGATGGAACAAGAGGGAAATCGAGGTAACAACCAGCGGAAGGGATGTGGTTTTCCTGATGGATGTCTCCCGTTCCATGACCGCCAGGGACCTGAAACCGGACAGGATGGAACACGCTAAATATGCGATAATTGATGCCATCCCCTCCCTGGCAGGAAACAGGGTTGCCCTTGTGGCATTTGCCGGGAACTCTGTAATAAAATGCCCCCTTACCCGGGACTACTCCTTCTTCCAAACGGCGGTCCTTGAACTCTCACCCGATTCGGTCTCCCGGGGAGGAAGCCTCATCGGAGATGCCATCAGAAAAGTGATGAAAGAGGTCTTTACCGGAGAGGGAAGTTTTAAGGATATCGTACTCATCACTGATGGGGAGGATCAGGAATCCATGCCCCTCCAGGCCGCCGTCGATGCGGGTGAAAAAGGGATAAGGCTCATTGCCCTCGGTCTGGGTGATGAATCTACCGGCTACAGGATCCCCGCAGGTGAAGATGCCGAAACGGATGGTTTTCTTACCTATGAGGGTGAGGAAATCTGGACCCGTCTTGACTCACAAAGCCTGCGTCAGATGTGCGCCTCCACCCCGGGAGGAGCCTACCTGAATGTCGCCACCGGCACGGTGGATCTGAAGGAGATCATCAATACCCTGAACCGGGGAGAAAAAGGAAGTGTTACCGAGAAGAAGGTTGAATGGGACCAGAAATTTCAGATTTCCCTCCTTTTAGGACTCTTCTGCCTCCTCCTTTCCCAGATAATCAGGGTGAGGCACCATTTATGAAAAAACAGCAAATCATTACAATGATAGTGTTTATTTTCCTCCAGATTTTCTGCTTCAACCTTACGGCCCAAAGTGAGGAGGGAGGTGTAAACCCTGAAATAGAAACACTACTGACGAAATACAATAAAAAACCTACCGCCGGCAGGGCTGCCGCCCTGGGCCAGGTCTATTCAGGAACTGGAGATTTCATCACCGCCGCGAACTATTATAGACGGGCCGCAGAGTCATTCAGAAAAGAGGATGAGAGAGCCAGGGCCTACTACAATGCAGGAACTTCTATAATCGAGGCAAACCGCGCCGCCATGCAGAACCAGGAAGAGGATCAGGCAGAGCACCATATACCGCCGATTGAAACGGCCATCGAAGACCTTCATCGAAGCCTGGACCTCCTCCCCGATCAGGAGGATGCGGCATTTAACCTGGAGATAGCAAAGATCATGCTGGCTCAGAAACAATCCAGGGAAGAAGAACAGCAAGATGGAGAAAACGGCGAACAAAGCGAAGAGAAACAGCAGCAGGAGAGTGATCAGGATAAGCAGAGTGGTGACCGGGGTGAAAACCAGACGGACAACTCTCAGGATGGAGAATCCGGTCAGTCTGATCAGAACCAGCAGACTCAAAACCAGGACTCTCAAAGCAATCCGGAAAATGGTGAGGAAAATCAGGCCAGTCAGGCAAAGCAGGATGAGGAAGCCGGGGATCAGGAAGAATCCGAAACAAAAGTCGGCGAAGCCTCCGATGAGGAGGCCATGAGTGAGGAAGAGATTCAGGAGCGTCTTTCCGAGATTCTTGGAAATGAAGAGGAGAACAGACAACTCAGGGAGGCCCTCCTCGAAAAAAGGGGCGGCATCAATGATGTTGAGAGGGATTGGTAATATGCAGATAGAAAAACGAAGGATAACTTTACTATCCATACTGATAGTTACCCAGATAATATTTGGCCAGACGCTCTTCGGTCAGGTGGACCTGGAGTTATCGATTAGCGCCAGGGAGTGTTATACCGGCGACAGCCTAACCCTCCAGGCAAAAGTGAATGGAACCGATCAGGTTGAGGTAGAAGAGCTTCCGGATCCCGACTGGGGAACCATAACCTATCTGGGCGGACAAAGGCGAAACAGTCAATCTATTACGATCATCAATGGAAAACGTACCAATGTTATAGAGAAAGCGTTTCTTATGAGTTTTCAGATAACACCGGGGAAAACAGGAGAGTTCACCGTACCGCAGATCAGTTTTAATGCCGACGGGGAAACCCTCAGTTCAACCCCCTTTACGATCCGGGCAAAGGAACCCGCCAGAAGCGATGATTACGCCATGACGATAGAACCGGGCATGACAGAGGTTTACCCCGGTCAGGAGTTTGCCGTCAATGTTAGATGGTATTACCGAAATAATGCCAGGAGTATCTCCTTCAACCTCCCCTTTCTGGACGATTTCGAGTTTCTGGGACAGGTACCCGGCAAAGGCCGGCTGTACGACCTTCTCCTAAACAACATGACTATCCAGGCCACATCGGAAGAGGGGTATTCGGAAGCCTTCGGAGAGAAGGCCACCTACCTCTCATTCACCCTCCTCCTTAAAGCCAAAAAAGAGGGGATATGGAACCTGTCGGATTCAACTTCCAGATTTGAAGGGGTGACAGGGAGTGAGACCGTGCGGGATTTCTTTGGAAATAAGAGTGTTCAGGATAAATTCGCTACCCTTGTCATCACAGCGGAAGGACGCTCCGTTGAGGTCCTCCCCATGCCGGCTCCCCCTCCGGGCTTTGGTATAAGTGCCGGATCAACCATATTGGGACCGGTCTCAATTGAAGCCGCCCTCTCTAAAACCGAGATCTCGGTAGGAGAACCGATTACTCTGACCCTTTCCTTCTCGGGAGCATCCAACTCTGACTTTTCTATCCCGCCTCTTACCAGTCAGGATGTATTGGAAAAGGGATTTTCCATCCCCCCGGAACGATCCCCCGGCAGGAACGAGGGAGATGACAGGGTATTCATCCAGACCATCAGGGCTAAAAACAGCTCTACCACGGCCTTCCCCGGCCTGACTTTTCCGGTTTTCGATACCACCTCGGGAGAGTGGGATGAAGTACAAACCGCCCCCATCCCCATTACTGTATTGGCCACAAAAATAGCCGATTCGGGAGATCTCGAGGTTTTCGAAGATTCAGGTCCGGCCATTCGGGAACTGGAAAGAAACGAATCGGGGATGGAAGCCTCATACTCCGGTTCGGAACTTATGAAGGTTAAACGGCCGGGTAATTATCCCTGGATGAGTCCCCTCCTCTTTTACATATTACTCACCCTTCCTCCTGCCGCATGGCTATTCCTGTTCTTAAGAAAAAAACAGTTCTTCGGAAGAAAACGGAGCGGTGCATCAGAGTTCCGAAAATTCCTGAAACGATGGAAGGGAGGAGAGGGCTCGCTCACCGATTTTGAAGCGGCCCTGGCAGCCTTCATGGAGACAGAAACAGACGGAGCAGGCCGGGGAATCTACGGCCACGAAGAAGCCCTTACATCGACACCGGAGGCCCTTGAGGCTTATCAGGATCTTAAATCGATGATAGATCGGGGGCTCTATGCCGGGAAAGCCGGAAAAAGAGAGGAAGGATTCTCTGAAGCGGGAGAACGGCTTCTTAAGGAGATGCTGAAATGAAAAAATCAAGAGCAATTTTATTAAGCCTGCGGATCATATTATTACTTACACTACCGCTCATGGGGCTCCTTGCCCAATCCGGGACGACTACATCTGAAGAGGAGACATCGGAGAACTCCCGGCTTGTACTGCTGGCTGAAGACAGTTATCTGAAGGGCCTTGAACTTGAAGAGGAGCGCAAGGGAGCCGGCCGGGATGACTTCCTGAAGTCGGCAGCTTACTACAAAACCTTGATCGAGGAGAGGGGAATCCTCAATGAGCACATATTCTTTAATCAGGGGAATGCCTACCTCAATGGGGGAGAAACGGGAGAAGCCGTCCTTTCCTACAACAGGGCCCTCCGTTTTGCACCGATGAACAAGGCTATTCGATACAACCTCCATCAGGCTGAGGAAAAAATAGGTAACAGAATCTCTTCCTCATCCCCTGAGGAGATAAAAAGGATCCTCTTCTTCTTTCACTATGATATAACCGGAAAAATGAAAGGTTTGATACTCCTTATCATGTCCCTGATACTCTGGGGAATCCTGATTACAGGCTTGTATAAACCGGCCATCCGCCGATTCATCCTCATCCCCCTGATCCCGGCCCTGATCTTCGGAACCTCCCTGCTTGTGGAGGTAGTGAGTGAACGTCTTCATCCGCAGCTGGTCCTGACTGCTGAAAAAACCGTAGCCAGAAAGGGGGATTCTGCCTCCTATGCCCCCGCCTTCGACGCCCCGTTGGAGGGAGGAACCTCCGGGAAAATGATGGATGAACAGGGTGAGTGGTGGCTAATACGACTGGAAGGCGGTATTGAGTGCTGGATTCCGGGAGAAAATGCGGCTTTTGTGGATCCGGCAAGCTTGTAAGGGGGTTAAAACTGAAACCTTTTCAAATCAATCCTGCCTTTTAAATCAAAAACAACCCCCTCCTCCTCTAAAAGGGCCCTCTGATGATCACCGAAGGGGGCCGGGAGAGAGATGGATCCTCTGGCGTTCACCACCCGCTGCCAGGGGAGATCATACTTTTTCGACATGGAGTGAAGAAACCGGGCAACCTGCCTGCCTGCCCGGGGATTCCCCGCGAGGATAGCAATCTGCCCATAGGTGGCCACTTTTCCGGCCGGAATGGAGGCAATTATTTCTGTTACACGTTTTGCAAAATCTGATATCACAGGATATTCCCTAGACCTTAAAACCCATCCAGCATCTCCTTGATTTCATCCTTATGCACACGGATCTGTTCCATATCGGCCGGAGCAATTGAATCCATTTCATCAAAAAGGGCCTGGTCCATACCTCTGACGGCGGACACTATCATGTCCCTGGTCTGCTTTTTCATCTCAGCGGTAAAGTAGGGAGAGACCGGTGTAGCATCGATTTCATCAAGAGCATCCTGTATATCGGGCATGACTGTCAACATCTCGGATTCCATGATGGAGAGAGTATACCCCTCAAGGATGAGTCCGATTTTATCATAATAATTGTCATCCCATCCTTGTCGGCTGAAAATCTGTTGTGCCTCTTCGGAAGTTCTCACGGCGGCCGGTAGAATGAAGTTCTCACCGGTACTCTCAAGGGTCTGTCCCAGAGCATCGAGTTCTTCCATGATTACTGGAAATGTATTCAGAAACTTTTCCACATCGCCATCGGAGAGCCGGTTTTCCTGGCCGATAAGAGAGGTACACAAAAGAAAAAAACAAATAAGCGAAATAGAATATCTTTTCATAAATTACTCCTTTTTTATAATTATAACTCAACTTTATGTATATTAAAATTTTTTCTGATTTCTCCACATCCCATAAGTCCCGAAAAACAGGAGCACCATGGACGTAAGCGAGGGGAGAGCAGGACCGGCGAAAAGGTCGGACTGTAAGACAGAATCCTTTGGATTCAGTTTAGGGGAAACCTCCGCCGAAAAACAAATTGAACGGCTATAGAAGGCCCCCTTAAGGCCTCCATTTATTGACCTAACCTCCATCTACAGGTATCATGCCACCCATGAGCAAATACCCATTCAAAGACATAGAAGCCAAATGGCAGAACTACTGGGAAGAGAACAAGACCTTTAAGGTTACCGAAGATTTGTCCTTCCCTGCTGATAAGAGAAAATACGTCCTGGACATGTTCCCCTACCCGTCATCTGCGGGACTCCATGTGGGCCATCCTGAAGGATATACGGCCACCGATATATACTGTCGATACCTCCGGATGAACGGATATAATGTCCTTCATCCCATGGGGTTCGACTCCTTTGGTCTTCCCGCAGAGAACTATGCGATCAAGACAGGAACTCATCCAAAAATTTCGACGAATGATAATATCGAAAAATTCAGAAAACAGATCAAATCCCTGGGTTTTTCCTATGACTGGGACAGGGAGATCTCTACCTGTGAACCGGATTACTATAAATGGACACAGTGGATCTTCCTTCAGATTTTCAAGAAGGGTCTGGCCTATGAGTCACAGACTCCAATCAACTGGTGTCCCTCCTGCCTGACAGGTCTTGCCAATGAAGAGGTGAAGGACGGAAGATGCGAGAGGTGCCACAGCCAGGTAAGTCGAAAGAATATTCGGCAGTGGATACTAAAGATCACCGAATACGGAGATCAGCTTCTGGAAGATCTTGATGGTCTCGAATGGTCCAGCGCCATTAAGGCTATGCAGAAGAACTGGATTGGAAGAAGTGAAGGGGCGGATGTTGTTTTCAAGGTAGAAAACAGCGAGGATGAGATCCAGGTTTATACAACAAGACCGGATACCCTCTTTGGCGCGACCTATATGGTACTTGCCCCCGAACACCCCCTTGTGGCAAAGATAACCTCTGCGGATAAAAAAGAGGCTGTTGAGGCTTATATCGATATGGCCAATAAAAAGTCCGATCTTGAACGGACCGACCTTGCCAAGGAGAAGACCGGCGTTTTCTCCGGAGCCTATGCCATCAACCCTGTAAATGATCAGAAGATCCCCATTTGGATCGCCGATTATGTTCTTATTTCCTACGGTTCCGGTGCCATCATGGCGGTTCCCGCCCACGATACGAGGGACTGGGAGTTCGCCAAAGAGTTCGATCTACCGATTATCGAAGTCTTAAAGGGCGGAAATGTCCAGGAAGAGGCGTGGACCGAGGATGGAACCCATGTGAACTCGGGATTTATGGATGGAATGAATAAAGAAGAGGCTATCTCTGCCATGATAGCCTGGCTTGAAGAACGGGAGATGGGAACCAAGGCGGTTAACTACAAACTGCGTGACTGGATTTTTGCACGGCAGAGATACTGGGGAGAACCCATCCCCCTTGTTCATTGTGATAAATGCGGCATTGTTCCCCTTCCCGAATCAGAGCTTCCTCTGACCCTGCCGGAAGTTGAAAGTTATACGCCCGCCGGAACGGGAGAATCCCCCCTGGCGAATATTGAGGAATGGGTAAATACAACCTGTCCCGAATGCGGCGGTCCCGGAAGGAGGGAAACCAACACCATGCCCCAGTGGGCGGGTTCATGCTGGTACTACCTCCGTTATATCGATCCGAAAAACGACGAGGCTTTCGCCTCCCAGGAAAAGATGGACTACTGGATGCCCGTAGACCTGTATGTGGGAGGAGCCGAACATGCGGTTCTCCACCTTCTGTATGCCCGGTTCTGGCATAAGGTTCTTCACGAGATTGGTGTGGTTAAGGACGCAGAACCTTTTGCCAGGCTAATCAATCAGGGAATGATCACGAGTTTTGCCTACCAGAGAAAGGATAAATCCCTCGTTCCCACCGATGAGATCGAAGAGCGGGAAACCGGGAAATACTTTGAAATATCAACAGGGGAAGAGGTTTTCCAGGTTGTTGCCAAGATGTCCAAAAGCCTTAAAAATGTTATCAACCCCGACGAGATTATCGGTGAGTTCGGTTCCGACTCCATGCGTCTGTACGAGATGTTCATGGGGCCCCTGCAGGTTTCCAAACCCTGGTCAACCAAGGGTGTTGTGGGTGTTCATAGATTCCTCGACCGAGTCTGGAGACTTTCCGAGCGGGAACTTGTTACGACAAAACCTTCCTCTTCCATGATAAAGCACCTTCATCAGACCATTAAAAAGGTGAGCAACGATACGGGGGATCTTGAGTTTAATACCGCCATTGCCCAGATGATGATCTTTGTAAATGAGCTGTATAAAGAAGAGAACCTGAATAAGAACCTCTGGGAACCGTTCATTCTTCTCCTGGCCCCCTATGCCCCCCACCTTGGTGAGGAGTTATGGAATAAGCTGGGTCATAAAGAGACCCTGACCTATGAAACCTATCCGACCTGGAAGGAAGAACTTACCCTGGAAGATGAAAAAACAATCGTCATTCAGGTCAATGGAAAGGTAAGGGAGAAAATTCAGCTCCCGGCAGGCCTCGACAAAGCAAGCCTTGAGAAAACAGCCATGGCAAATAAACGAATACAGGGATTTATCGAGGGAAAGACGGTGGTAAAGGTTATCGCCGTTCCGGATAAACTGGTGAATATCGTTGCAAAATAGAAAAGACGAAAAGATAATATATGGCCGGCGGATCGAAAAGATCTGCCGGTATTTAGAAAAGGAAAACATCGCAGCCGCGGTAATCGAAGACAAAGAAGGAAGCAGGACGGCAAATCTCCGCTACCTTTCGGGAATGCCTATGGATGCCCTTCTTTTCATTATCCCCGGTAAAGGGGCAGGAAGAGAGGACAAGTCGATTCTGGTACCCTGGGATGAAATACTGGCTGGTAAGATTGCCTGTGCTGATGAGATAATCGGCTACACTGAGTTCGACAGACTCTTCGAGAACGCGGTGTCAAAACTTCTTGAAAAAGAGGGTATTCCGGCGGGGTCCAGGGTTGAACTCCCCTCGGCCCTTCCCCACCACAGCTTTGTAAATTTCAGCGGTATGGAGTATCTCTGCCGGAAAACGGGTTTTGAATCCAACCTGGCCGCTCTTAGAATGGTGAAGGATGAAGAAGAGCTTGCCATTATCCGTGAGGGTTCCAGGCTTACCAACAGACTTTTGGATGAGCTGGAGATGGCTGTGAAAAAAGGGGAAATTCATACCGAGATCGATATTGCCCTCTTTATTGAACGAAGGTCGAGGACCCTCGGCTGCGAGGGAACCGGTTTTGAAACCATTGCAGCAGGCCCCGATCGCAGCTGGGGTATTCATGCCTTCCCCCTCTATACCGCAGGCCCCTTCGCCACAAAGGGGATGTCCCTGGTGGATTTTGGAGTAAACTATAAAGGGTATACCACCGATATTACCGCCTCATTTGTAAAAGGCCCTCTCTCCGAAAAACAGGAGGAGATGATCTCCCTGGTTGAAAAAGCTTATACCGCTTCATCAGAGATGCTCGCACCGGGGGTTACGACCATGGCGGTTGCTGATAAAGCAACTGACGTTTTCAAGAAGGGCGGGTGGGTTATGCCCCACGCTCTCGGCCATAGCTACGGTCTGGATGTACACGAGGCCCCAACCTTAAGAAACGGCAAGGATCCCGTTGTGCTTGAGGCTGGAATGGTTGTAACAATCGAGCCGGGCCTTTATCACGAAGCCGAAGGCGGGGTCAGATGGGAAAATGATTTTCTTATCACTGAAACCGGTTCAGAATGCCTTACCAATAGTAAAATATTTCATTTAATCGATTAGGGATGGATTTATTGGCCGGTTGCGCCAGCATACACTGCCAAAGCAACCTCCCCTTCCTCATCGATGTATATGTCCATCCACTCTCCTCCACCTCTACCGATTAGTCTGTGAAACCCCGGATGAAGAAGGAGGGTGGTTATACCATTATTTTGCAGCCTGTGAACCCCACTGTTAAAGAGGGGGTCCCCGATTGCCCATTCAAATTTTTCTTCCCGAAAATCTTCATTAATACTCCCCGAAATATTTCCTGGGATCACAACCGGATATTGTGATGCTCCGGATACGAATCCTCCATAGAACCTGCCGTAAAGGAGAGGACGCAGGAGTTTTCGCTTCTCAATATACCAGGGATCCCCACTTGAAACATCAAGAATAGTCCGTCTTAATTTTGAAGAGTTTATCCCCGTCTCCCACCCGGTTTTCTCTCCAATTTCCAGCATACACTCTGCCAGGAACCCATCCGCCCAGGTAAGTCTAAAGAAGGTCTGTTCATTTAAGGCTTCCGGATATAAACCACCGGCAGGTCTCATTCCGCCAGAGGGTATATTCGATGGGGTAAAGCAGGGCTGGGCCAGGATCGGATAGTTGGCCTGCTTAGGGATAATCACCACCGGCTCATCACCGGGGAGGACTCCTTCAAGGGTTCTTCTTTTACCATCCTCTCCGGGGTATATAATCCGGAATGTAATTACTTCATGAAAACTTTCCCAGGAGTCCGGAAGCTCCGGAAGAACGAGATGAACAGCCCTTTCATTAAGGGGACAGGAGCATCCTGTAAGGCTTGAATAGAGGAAAAAAAGGAGAACCAAGAGGGAAAAAGGTGGATTTTTACTTTTCATACAGCCTCCCGGAATATAAGACCCGGAAAATCGGCAGATTGATTCAGTTTCGAAGCTGTTTTTTATATATTTCCCTCACCTTCTTCATCTCTTCCCGACAGAAATCACTTTTATAATCGGGATATGTCCAGTCGAGGGTTTTGAATCCTTTGGATTGATAAACAAGGGTTACTTCCCCATAAATACCGGAAGAGAGGGGGATTCGATGCCCTGCATCCTTGGAAGATGCCAGAATCAGCCTTTTTAATGAAAGAAGCCCCGGATCAATATTAACCTGCCGGTTTTCTCCCGACATATAAGGGAACTCCATTTCATTGGATTTTATTTTTATCTGGCTTAATGCCTCAGGTGAAACTAATGTTTCAAAAGAGAGGTAGTATCTCCGAATTCCAGGCCCCATCTCCCCATCGTAGTATGAGGTAAAATCGAAAGGAACTTCCGGACTCATATAATCTATAGGACCCCACGCATTTTCAAGGTCCACCTTTAATTTATCAATATCAATGGATGAGGAGAGGAGTAAACCTGTAATCAGTTTCTCCTTAACAAACTCGTCTATCTTCCCCATGTTGCCTCCAGATATTTGTTGAATGTTTTCATTTTATCAGATAATCTATAATCTATGGAAGATAATCAAGAATTTGTTCTGGAAATGGAAGATTTACTGGCACAAAAGTGTAAGCTGATAGAAGAGGTTCTCCTTGAGAGAATTCATGAAAACTTTGCCATCTATTATAAATCGGTGCAGACCGTTTTCAATGTGCTTGTTAGAAAGTCCCTCCTTTCAGAAGATCCCTACAAATATGAACAGAAAATTTCAGAAATAACCATCCCTGATCAGGGTGATGTTGCTGAAAATGATAAAGGGATGCAAATGAGTATTCGAATTTCAAACTTCGAAAGCCAGCTTGAATTCCTGAATCATTATTATCAGTTCAGTATTGAGTTCCTGAATATGAAAAGGATTAAAACCCTGGCCTCGCTGGCCACCTATATAAAATGGGAGGGCGGGCCAACATCTTCCGATCCGAATACAAGTATTCTTTTTGAAATGATCAATAAGATCCCCATGGAGTCTGATCAGGTATCCCATGGAATTCTGAAATCGGCTGTTCAGGGGCTGGCGAAGCATACAAAACTCATCCTCAGGGATCTGAAGGAGTTATCATCCTATCACCGAGAGGCCTATAAGCAGGACATCAGGCAGGCGGTTATCCCTGAACTCGACCTTGATCAAAAAGGTTACCTTGAGAACCCTGAAGGTGCTATAAAGCGTGTAAGACAGAAATACACAGCCATCAAAAAAGGAACCCCTTTCTACTCGGACCTCGTAAAAGAGATGCTTGAAGAGTTATACTCGGAAAACGGCAGTCAGCTTCAGCAGGAACTTTTATCAAAATATCAGTCAAAAGAGAAAAAGAGGGTAAAAAAGAAAGAGGTAACCCATAAATCACTCCTTACCGATGCCTTGAAGATCCTTGCCTCCGGAGGGATTTACCTTGATCAGGCAATGACAAAGGTAAGATCCAATTTCAATATACTTGAGAATAAGAAAGAGAGCTTTGGAGAAAAGTTCAAAAAATGGCTGAAGAATATGGTTTCCAAGGAACAGGGCAAATTCATTATGGATCTTGAAATTTTTGAAGAGGAGACCTCACTTTCAAAAACCGTAAGAATTGACTTCAATGCATTCAATGAGAAGGTAAGTAAACAGGGGCGTTTACTGCAGGCTTGTGGAACCGAGATGAGCCAGACATTTCAAAAACTCAAGGCCGCCAGTGAAGAAGAACTTTTTAAATATATTGCCGACAGGGTTGTTGATCTGCAGAAAACCTGCTCCTTCCTGAACCCCATCGAAACCTACCTGAAAACAGAAGCCACCAGGGATCAGAGGGGGAAACTTGCCTCCCTTGATAAGGATATTGAGAATATTAAAAGCTGTATCAAAAGAACCAATTCAAAACGGTTTGACTACTCAACCAGGATGGAGGAGCAGGAACAGCTTAAACGCCTCGGCATCGACAACTGATAAATGACTCTCCCCGGAGCAGGTTCGGCTGAGATACTTGTCAGCAGGTATCGTCGATCTCGTAAGGAAATCATTACGCAGCAAGCTAAGCGGTATTAAACCCGGCTCGAATAAAAAGACTCCGATGAGGAGTCTTTTTTGTTTAAGGTGCTTTTATTCGGACTTTAAACCAGCGGTTTAAGGACAATATTGAAGTATTATCTCTGAGTGTATATTCCCAGAGTTCTGAAATCTTCGGTTTCTGAAGAGAGCCTTTCAATCCCCTTTCTAAGGCTGGAGATCTCACCTTTCGGTACTTCAACATCCACATAGAACATATATTTCCAGGGTTTCCCGATTATGGGCCGGGATTCCATCTTGGTCATATTTAGTTTTTCCTCGGCAAATATCCGAATACACTCAAAGAGGGTTCCCGGCTTACTCGGCAAGGAGAAGATGAATGATGCCTTGGTTCCCTCTTCGGGCTGGGCATGCTGTCCACTCCTTGCAATAACAAAGAACCGGGTATAATTATTCGGATTTGTTTCAATCCCCTCTTTCAATACGGAAAGACCGTAATACCCGGCAGCATCGGCATTGGCAATAGCGGCCTTTGTGGTATCCTTATCCCGGGCAACATAGGCCACCGAACCGGCAGTATCGTAATATGGCACTTTCTCCATATTTTCATGCCGATCCAGGAATTTCGCACATTGAGCAAGGCCCTGCGGGTGGGAATAGACTCTGGTTATACTCTCAATATCTGTATCGGGAAAACCAATCAGGCTATGCTGAACCCGAAGCATCTTCTCACCGATTATCTGAATATCCGGATGCTGTATCAGGAGGTCATAATTTTCATGGATTGAACCGGCCAAAGAGTTCTCAATAGGGATAATACCGTAATCGGCCGTTCCCGTCACAACATCACGAAAAACGTCCCTGAATCCTGAACACCCTTTGGCTGTGGTCTTTTCTCCCTCGAAATATCTGTTCAGGGCCTTTTCACTGAAGGCCCCATGTTCGCCCTGAAAGGAGACCGTGATTTCCGAAGCATCCTTCGTAAGGGCCGTTGTCTTTAATTGAATAGTAGATCTTCGATCAGCAGGAATAAGCTCCAGATCCTTTCCGATTACAGGACAGAGAGCCTCAATATCACGCATGAGCTTCTCGAATTGTTCCGGATAGAGAGACTGAGGTCCATCAGAGAGGGCCTGATCCGGGTGAGGATGAACTTCTACCATAAGACCATCCGCACCGGCCGCTACAGCCGCCAGAGCCATGGGTAAAACCTTTCCCCGAAGTCCTGTAGCATGGCTTGGATCAACAATTACCGGCAGGTGGCTCAACTTCTTAACAACAGGAATCGCTGAAAGATCCAGGGTATTTCGGGTATAGGTCTCAAAGGTTCTTATTCCCCGTTCACAGAGGATTACATCCTCCGTTCCATGGGCCATCAGGTATTCGGCAGCCATAAGCCACTCTTCGATGGTAGCCGAAAGTCCTCGTTTAACAACAACGGGTTTTCCCAGGGAACCGACCTTCTTGAGTAGTTCAAAGTTCTGCATATTTCGGGCACCGATCTGAAAGATATCTACATAATCGGTCATCATATCGGCTGTTTCGGAAGAGACGATTTCAGTGGTCACCAGGAGACCATATTTATCACCGGCTTCCCGGAGGTATTTCAAGCCCTCTTCACCAAGCCCCTGAAATGAATAGGGGGATGTTCGGGGTTTGTACGCCCCGCCACGAAGTGCGATGGCTCCGGAATCCCGGACAGCCAAAGCGGCTTCCATGATCTGCTCTCTGGACTCAACAGCACAGGGACCGGCGATAACACTAATCCGAGGTCCCCCTATCCGAATTCCTCCGGAATTAATAATGGTATCACCCTTTTTGAGTTCCCGGGAGGCTAACTTATAGGCCTTGGTTATGGGAATAACCCTGATAACACCGGGTTTTACTTCAATGACTCGGGGATCCAGGGAGATTGAACCGACGGCACCGAGGATTGTTTCCTCTTCCCCGATGATCTCTCTTACCTTGAAACCTTTATCTTCCAGAAAACTTATTAATGCCGTTTTCTGATCTTCACGTATTAAGCGGTCTAGTACAATAATCATGTAATAGAAACTATTTGATCCCCTTGTTTCTGTCAACAGGTACAGTATTAAGAGGGGACTTAAAAGCAACTTTCTGGCCCCGGCCCTTGATCAGATGGTCTGAAAACCGCTCTTCAAGCCCTTCCTGGTATTCAAGTATCTTTGAAATATACTCAAGGGTCATAAGAGGTGTTCCCCGCCCGGAAACCCGGGCCCGCCCGGCATTGTACATGGCCAGGGCAACGATCTCCGTATCTCCGGCTTCCAGGCATTGGCGAAGGTAATCCATCCCAAAACCTGAATTTACCGCAGGATCAAAAAACTCATCCTCGGTTAACCCTGGAAAGGAGCGACTGTTCAACTGAAAAAGGCCCCGATCGATTGAACTTGAGTTATAATTCACCGCTTGCGGATTATACCGGCTCTCCACCCAGGCCAGTGAAAACGCCAGGGAGAGGGGAATATCATGAGCTTCCGCCGCCTGAAGGATCAGGAGAGCGATACTCTCCGAACCTGTCTCTTCAGAATAGAATGCTACTACATTTTCTCTGAATTCGGGAAAACGGTAGAGGGCAAGACCATAATCGGGTTCATCTTCCAGGTATTCAGCCAGCACTATCCGGGAATTTTGTTCATTTGAACTACTGTATTGTACGGAGTCAGACTGGTTAAGATTTTTTTTGATCGAAACCTCTGTCTCCACTTTGCTATTATTTAAACCGTCTTCCTGACTATTAAACTCATTCCATGGGTATCCTGTACATGAAGTTGCTACAAACCAGCAAATAAGTATAATGGTAATAGAAAAGAAAAGGATCTTTTGGATCTGTTTGATAACTGCCTCGCAATAAAAAAAGTCCGGTAGATATCTCATTTTTCATTTAAAAGGTCAAGCCCTCAAGGCATCGTTCACTGAATGACAGCTGCCGGATAGCTTGCCCCTCCATATGAAACAATTCAGATCTGAGTGATCAAGGAGGAAAAATTGAAGCAAAAAGAGGTAAAATTCAGACATCTGGTATTCTACGGTATGGGAGACATCTTCGGAGGAGGTGCTTTCCTGATAATCGGAATGCTCTTTCTCTTCTTCCTGACAGAAGTGGTCGGTCTCTCTCCTGGAATGGCAAGCCTTGTGTTCCTCATCGGAAAAGGCTGGGATGCCATCTCGGATCCTCTTATGGGATACATTTCGGACCGAACAAAATCCCCCTTCGGGAGACGAAGAGTCTATTTTTTAGCGGGAATCATTCCCATTGCCGCATCGTTTATAATCATGTGGCTCCATCTTGAAACAACGAGCCAGTGGGCTCTTTTTGCCTACTACAGCTTCGCCTATGTCCTTTTCAGCACAGTTTTCACCATGGTCATGATACCCTTCGCCGCTATCAATGCTGAAATGAGCCCCGACTACAAGGTAAGGGCAAGACTTTCCGGAGCCAGGATCATTTTTTCAGGTTTTGCCGCTCTCTTAGGCGGAACATTGCCAAAGATTATTATCAATAATTATCCGGACTCCACCCCAACAGGCTATATAGTCATGGCCGTCTGTTTTGGTCTCTTTTTTGCCCTTCCTTTCATTGGTGTTTTCTTTGGAACATGGGAATTACCGCGAAAAGAGGAAGAGAAGAGCGACAGCTCCCTCTCTGTTTTCAGGGAATTCTTTTCTATAATGAAGAACAAATCCTTTAGAATTCATATGGGTATGTATATTTTTGCCTACACAGCCATGGATATACTCATGGCCCTCTTTGCTTACTATATAACCTACTATATTGGTAGACCGGGAGCCTACTCAATCGCCATGGGAGCCCTTCTGCTCACCCAGATTATTATGATGCCTGTCTATGTGACTATTGGCAACAGAAAGGGAAAAGGCTTTGCCTATAAAATGGGAATGGGAATATGGTTCACGGGAATGCTCCTGACCTTAACCCTCTCTTCCGCCTCCCCCCTCGTCTGGATTGCAGCGGTATGCGCCTTTATCGGAATGGGAACCTCCGCAGCGGTCCTCATCCCCTGGGCTATCCTCCCATCGGTAATCGATGTTGATGAACTCATCACCGGTGAAATGCGGTCAGGAATTTACTCGGGAGCCATGACTTTAAGCCGCAAACTCATCCAGGGGTTGATTGCCATGCCCCTCATAGGAGTAACTCTTCAGGCTATTGGTTTTGTTTCAAACCAGACACAAGGTCCCGAAGTATTGAGGGGTATGCAGATCTTCTTCACCGCGGGCCCCTGTATCCTTATACTGACCGGAATTATTATTGGAATAAAATTTAAAATTACTCCGGAAACCCATAAAATCTTAAGCGATGAGCTTTCACGGCTAAAGGAGGGGGGTACCAAAGCAGATGCCACCCCGGAAACAATCAAGATCTGTGAAGAGCTCACGGGGATGCCCTACGAAAGACTCTATTCAAAGCAGACCGAATAGGGTGATCAGAATCGAACAAACAAGGCAGGGGCTCTCCGCTCTGGGGATGGGATGCTGGGGCTTCGGAGGGGACTACTGGAAAAAACAATCCAGGGATCTGAACAGGAAAACCCTCGTCGCAGCCCTCAGAAAAGGAATCAGCCATTTCGATACAGCCCCGGCCTATGGGAATGGTGAATCCGAACAAATTCTGGGGCAGCTCCTTCACAAGGAGCTGCTGAAAGGTTCTCCGGAAAGGAGAGCTTCTATCAGCCTGACCTCTAAATTCTTCCCTACCTTACCTCAAAATGTCTATAAGGGGCTGGCAAGAAGTCTCAAGCGGCTAATGACCGATTATCTGGATGTTTACTACCTCCACTGGCCCAATGATAAATGCGATATCCAGGGAATTATGGGTGAACTTGAGAGGGCCAGAGCCGAAGGGCTTATACGAGCGGTGGGTGTGAGTAATTTCACCCTTGCACAGATGGAAAAGGTGAACCGCTATGGAAGGATCGATTTCTGCCAGACGGGATACTCCCTTCTCTGGCGGTATCCGGAAAAAGAGATAATTCCCTGGTGTATGCAGGAGGGGGTAAAGGTTATCGCTTACAGCCCCCTGGCTCAGGGCCTTTTGAAAACGAGGAATCTGAATAAACAGTACAGGGATGGGACCGCCACCCGGAAGAACTCTCCCCCCTTACTTTTCCCAGCCGGGGATCCCCGCCGCCAGCTGATATTCTTCAGGGATGAAGAGGGACTTCTTGATGTACTGAATGCTTTTGAAGAGGTCATATCCCCCCTGTTCACACTGCAACATGGCTCCCTGAACTGGCTTAAAGGGAGGGAGGGAATCAAGGGTGTCCTGGCCGGAATGAGAAATCCCGATCAGGTTCAGACGGCGGGAGAAGCCTGGATAAATCCGCTTCCGGAAGAGCTTGTCGATATGCTCGACGGGATTTCCAGGGAATACTGGCGTAAACTGGAGCGAATCAATCCCGATGCAGACAATATTTGGGCCCACAAACGTTAAAACTCCTCTATTGAGAATCCATAACGGTAGACGAAAGGGCCAGTTTTTCTTAAATTCTAATCTATGAAACTAAAGAAAATCATCCTTTGCCTTTTACCGCTCCTGTTATCATCTGCTTTACTTCCTGCAGGCGAAAATCATATTGCGGAGAAAACTCTCATCGTCAGCCTGGATTCTTCTGAGATAGAGTTCAATACAATTCAATCCTTTTCGGCAACCGAAGCTCAGCTCTTTTCCGGGATACATGAAGGCTTAGTCAGTTACCACCCCTTCACCCTGGATCCCCTTCCGGGAGTGGCAATCCGATGGGAAACAGATGAGAGCGGGAAAATCTACACCTTCTATTTACGAGAAGACGCCCTCTACTGGAATGGTGATCAGGTAACGGCCTCGGATTTCAGAGAGACCTGGATGATGCTTCTGGATCCATCCCAGGCCGCCCCCTACTCCTTCCTTCTTGATCCGGTCAAAGGGGCAAAAGCCTTCAGAACCGGAGAGAACAAGGATCCGGAGACGGTGGGGATCCGGGTAATTGCGGATCATATACTGGAAATCGAACTGGAATCCCCGGCGGACTACTTTCTAAAAATACTTTGCCATCACAGCTTCTCCCCCCTTCACCCCCAAATACGTCAGATCATTGCCGAAGGAGGCGAAGCACCCGGTTTGGGAAATGGCCCCTTCTATATCTATAAGAATGATGAGGATGGAATGATCTTTCTTCGGAATGAGCTCTACTGGGATGTAAAGGATGTAAACCTGCAGCAGATAAAATTCATTTATAATGATGATGAAACCCTTGAAGCGGAGCTATTCAATCAGGGAGAGATCCACTGGTCCATGGGAAATATTCTTCTTGATGATGTATTAAACAGGCAATCGGTGGTCATCAACCCCCTCTTTGCGACAACCTACTATTTCTTCTCTTCAAAGACTCCACCCTTCGATAATCCGGATGTCCGGCGTGCCCTGGCTCTGCTTCTCCCCTGGGACGAAATTAGATCAACCGATTTTCACTACACACCTGCCGCAAGCCTGATCCCCAGCCTGGATGATTACCCCGAGGCTGCAGGAATTCAGGAGCAGGACCTTGAAACAGCCAGGGAGCTTCTGGCAAAAGCCGGTTATCCGGAAGGTGAGGGACTGCCCGAACTTTTAATCAAACTGCCCCAGGGATTACTCCAGTCAAGAACAGCCAACCTGATCATGGAGAGTTGGAAAAAGCACCTTAAAACCGAAGTAAATTTTCAGAGCCTCCCCTCGGCCCTCTACTACAACTCGCTTAAAGAACCGGGGTATACCCTGGGTACAGTCACCTGGATTGGAGACTTTGCAGATCCCTTAACCTTCCTGCAAATGTGGGCATCCGATTCCAATCTGAACGATGGGGGATACTCCCGAAACCAATACGATGAACTGTTAAATCAAGCGGCAAGCCAGATAGGAAAAAAGAGACTCATAACCCTTTCGAAGGCCGAGGAGTTCCTGCTCAATGATGGAACGGTTATGCCTATCAGTCATCAGCCGGCATTCAATGTGGTGGATCTTCTCTCCGTTCACGGCTGGTATCCCAACCCTCTGGACATTCACCCCTTTAAATATATGGAATTTTCAATTCCGGAGCTCCCAGACAACATAGTTATGGCTCCCACCTTTGACTATTAAGTCAGTTTTATGCTATACTTATGACTCTATGGAAACAACTTTTAAATTAAATCAGCAGATAGTTTACCCGCTACAGGGTGTTGGCCAGATAATTTCTATTGAAGAGAAGTCTTTTAAAGATAAACAGCTCCTCTACTATGTGATCTATCTGTCGGTAACTGATATGACCATCATGGTTCCCGTTGATAAGGCGGTAGAACTGGGCATCAGGGCAATTGTATCCGAAAAGGAATCAAGAGCAGCCCTGCAGCTTATCAGTGAAGAGTATGAAGCGGTCACCGCCGATTGGAAGATGAGGTACCAGATGAATCTGGACCTTCTGAAAAGCGGATCAATAATGGACATTGCCGTGGTGGTAAGAACCCTCTACCATCGAAGCAAGGTAAAAGAGCTTCCCATCCTTGAACGAAAACTCTTTGATGACGCTCTTAAGATCCTGACCGATGAAGTTTCGTTCTCTCTTGATAAATCTAAAAAAGAGATAGAACAGCTCATTTTCAGTAAACTTGAAAGCGACTGATACGGATAGTTCCGGAGAAATTTTTCAACACACAAAACAACTCCGGGCAGCACTGCTTATTACCGCAGCCGGGAACAGTTCCCGGTTTGGTAGTGAGAATAAAAAACAATTTTTCCCTTTTTACGGTGAAACAGTTCTACACCATACTTTTGTCCCTTTTATAAAAATCGACCTCTTTGAGTTTTACTGTATGACGATTCCTCCCGGATACCAGAAGGAAGCAAGGATAGCCCTTGGAAAGAGGATGATTCACACCCTCGGTGACAGGTTAGTTATAGCCGATGGCGGTGAAACCAGGCAGGAATCTGTTCTACTCGGCTTAAAAGCCCTCAGTCTGTTCTCTCCGGACATTGTTCTCATCCATGACGGGGCAAGACCACGCGTTACCCATAAAATCATCAAATCAGTTTACGATAAGGCTGTTGAGACCGGAGCTTCAGCTCCTATCATCCCCTCGGTAGATGCAATGAAGACAATAAATTCTGATGGTACCATTAAAGCCCATCTCGACCGACCTGTAACTGTTGGAATACAAACCCCCCAGGCCTACTATTTCAAGGATATCCTTGAAGCCTATGAAAAGGCTGAAAATGACGGGTATACATACATCGACGACTCGGAGATATTTCACCGGTACAAAGGTAAGGTCCACACCGTGGAAGGTGATCCGGAAAACGCCAAAATTACCTACTATAGTGATATCACTTCCGAGGAGGCAGGAAAATAATGCGAATTGGCCAGGGTTGGGATCTGCACAGACTGATAGAGGGACGAAAACTGATTATAGCCGGCGTCCATGTCCCCTTCCACATGGGAGAAGAGGCTCATTCCGATGGAGATGTCCTTGTCCATGCGATAATCGATGCCCTCCTGGGAGCAGCCGCCATGGATGATATAGGCGTACTTTTTCCCCCCTCCGATATGCGGTGGAAAGATAGTGACAGCCGGGAAAATTTAAGATATGTAATGACACTGATAAAAGAGGCTGGCTACAGGGTCATAAACCTTGATACCACAGTCGTCCTCGAAAAGCCCAAATTAGGCCCCCACAGACCAGCCATAAGGGAGAACCTGGCCGAAGATCTGGGAGTCCCAATTGGATCCGTATCCTTCAAGGCAAAAACCAGTGAACGGGTTAATGCGGTGGGCGAAGGCAGGGCCATCGAAGCCCAGGCGGCTGTTTTGCTGGAAGAAATTAACAAATAAATCTCCTCCAGCTCATCCGTAATAGTTCTACTCTGTAATCACTGCACCTGTATTGCCAGTCCAACTTACATTCACCGTGTTTCCATTAATATAGATATCCGAAGCACCATTCCCACTGAAAGTACAATTATTAATCTCCGTACCCGCCGAAGCCTGCGAAGCGTCAATTCCACTTGAAAGTGAATCAGAGATCGTGCAGTTATTGATCAAGGCAGATCCAGAATCAATTGTCCAGTCATTCAAATCGATTCCTCTCCGGCCATAACTTATTTCACAATAGGTAAAGACCGAACCAGTCCCGATGATATCAAAACCATACCAGTCACCGGCAACAGCCCCATCTCCTACGCCGTCTGTATCACCGCCAATCAGAGAGTTGGTATAGGCCGTGAAAATAATGGGGAGGGTTTCCGTCCCGACAGCCGTGATCCTGGAAAAAACCCTCACATCTCCGGCATCACAGTTGGCCTTAACCGTAACCCCCGGTTCCACGTTTAGAGTTCCAGGTGCAATAATATCCACCTGTGTATCGGCCAGAACATAGGGAATAGCCGTGATATCAAACGTTACTTCACTCTCAATATCTCCGTTAAAACGGATGGCTTGATAGGGGCGGCTTATATCCGGCTCTCCGGTTGTCCCCGGTTCAATGAAAGTATTAGTTGCATCCAGACTGACATCATCATTGATCACCACCGGCCATAATCCATTATCCCAGAAAGCGGAGTTGCTCACAACCGTACCTTCCATGGCCTCGGTCCCCTCAAAACCATTATTTTCATTATGATGAAACCAACAGTGATCAAAGACAGCCTGCCCCTGATCATTTGTCCAATCGTTGAAATCCACCCCGGCAACTGCATAACTGAACTCACAGTATTCAAAACGGCTGCCGGCACCGATGATATCCAAACCGGTCCAGTCTCCCGGCGTACCGGCATCTTCTACCCCGTCTGTATCGCCACCCACCTCGGAATTTGTTATAGAGGTGAAGATAATAGGAGAAGAGGCTGTCCCGACCGCGTCTATCTGGGAGAATATACGCGTCGAGAGATTCCCAGCAGAAAACTTAAGAATAAGCCCGGGAGCCAGGGTGAGTTTTCCCGAAATATTAACATCAAAATTTGAATCAGCAATATAGTAGGGAACCTCCGTTATACTGAAAGTAAGATTGGTATTGACATCCCCTTCGAAATAGATAGCCTGTTTTTCAATTCCAACCGCGAGGTCCGGTTCTGTTGCACCGGAATCCGGATCATAGAAATGGTTGGTCTCATCAAAAACAACTACTTCGTTGATACTCGCAGGATAGGAACCGTTATCCCAGAACCAGGAATCTGTTACTGTAGAGCCGATCTGAGCTTCGGTACCTTCAAAGCCAAATCCCGAATTATTATGGAACTGACAGTGGGAGACCTCAGCTGTTCCGGAATCAACGGTCCAATCATTGAAATCCAATCCATTTTCCGCATAACTGAACTCGCAATAGATAAACCGGCTGCCAGCGCCCTGTATGTCCAGGCCGTTCCAATCTCCGGGTGTTCCGGAGGTACCGGATCCATCCGTATCTCCTCCGATATCCGAGTTTGTAAGAGAGGTAAAGTAAATAGGTGCATCGGCCGTTCCAAGAGCTTCTATTCGGGTGCGAACCTGGGGATAATAGGAATTCGGAGCAAATTTAAGAATACAACCAGGACCTACTGTCAGCCTGCCGGCAGACTGTATCTCTACAGTACTACCATCATAAATAACATAGGGAACCTCGGTGATTGTCATATTGACAGGCCGGGCGTCGATGTTCCCATAAAAGAGCACCGCATTCTTCATTGTAGCAAGATCCGGTGCGGCCTCGTTTTCCGGATCATAAAAGTGATTTGTGTCATCCAGGAGTACATTCTGATTTATTCTGACGGCATAATCCCCATTTCCATAGAACCAGGAGTCAGTAATTGTGCTTAATGCATTCACATCGGCCACAGCCGAATCTAAATCCCCACCATTCGTCTGATGACCATGAAAACGGCTATGATCGACATCGGCCTTCCCGGTAACAACGACACCATTTGTCCCTCCAGTAATATCACACCAGCTTAAGGTGTTATCCAGACTGGCAATATTGATCGCCCCCCAGGGGTTACTGTACGCCCGGGTAAAGACAATGGGAGCCTCAGCTGTCCCCAGGGCCCGAAGGGTACCGGTATTGGAGATATTAATGCTCGCACCCACACCCAGATAAATGATAGATCCCGGACCTATTGTAAGGACTCCATTTATAGAAAGACTTGTGCCCACAAAGATCTCCGAACCGGCGGTCCATTGTATCGATTCTCCCAGAGGAACAGCCGTCGCAGGCACCGCTGAATCTACGAGACTGCCATAACCGCCGTCGGGAGAAGAAATTATATATGCTGCCCGGGCTGCGGCTACAGCTTCGGGGATGAGTTCGGTCTGTCGTACAGCCTGAATATTGGCCGCTACAGAGTCATAATAATCGGAATAGAGCCCTTCCAGTAAATTCAGGGATTCGGTAAAATCCAGAGCCGCTTGAAGATCGGCCGAAGAGAGCCCCACATCCTCACTGAAACCGTAATAGGCCAGAAATAGACCGGTCATAATTCCATCCCGGACAACAGCCTGGAGGTCGGCCGCCCCGGCACCGGAGAAGGAGGTTCCACCCAGGGCCAGAACTGCAGCATTGGCTAAACCGTTTAAAGCGTCCGCACAGTCGGCCCCGGGGAATTGTGATGCATCATCCATCTTATCCGAAGCAAGATTGAGTATGAGATTCATCCTTTCGGTCATCAAAGCTACATCATCCGTTGAGGAGGGATCGCTCAGGTCTCCATTTCCCTCTTCGGTCACCGATATTACAATCTTCTGCACCGAGTCGACCGTCTCATCAGCAGAGAATTCAAAATCGTCCAAACTCTCGCCGGCAGCCTCAAGAAAGACCCGCAGCTGTTCAGTCTGCTCTTCCGGGGTATTCAATCCCTCAGCCACTGCCGCCACTGCCGGGGAACTGATAGCCCTGGCCACAGCCCGGATGGAGACAGCATGGATATTAATTAAAGCCGATTTGGTTACCCCTGTTCCCACGAGGGAGTCGTTAAGAAGAGCTTCCACCGTTGCTTCTGCCACGGCAGGAGCCACCTTGGCGATATCTCTGGAACGGCCGAGTCCCAGGTTTCGAACCCGCTCCCCTACCTGCCCCGCGACCAGAGTAACCTTCTCCAAAGGAAGGCCGTGACGGATGGAGTTGGCACCCCCAGCCAAAGTTCGGGTGTGGCTTCTGCTGTCTGAAACTGCTTCAACCGCAGGTTCTTCAATTATAGAAAGAGAGGAATCATAGGATTCCTTCAGCTCCTCTTCAAGAATATCCAGCATGGGTGCAAGGACTCCGCCATCCTCGGTGCCAGTTCCATCCACCTCATCAGTGAGAATCAAGGTACAGCCACTTCCCATTAAAAGAATACAAAATAATATACTTGCTATCCTGATTTTCATTTTGACCTCCCGGTTCCAGCTGATATATTCAGCTCGAATACCAACCCATCATTAATAACCGCCGCTCCCCCTTCAGGAGTACTTGAGGACCTTTTCCAGCCCAGGCCTGCCTCAAGTTGACCTCCGGGTATATTCAAAATCCCGCCGGCTAAAATCCGAAAGTTTTGATTATTGTAGGACTCAACCACCGACATCCATCCATCCCCCGCATCATTCACAGTAAGGCGGGGTACAGAGAGCCCTAAGAATTGGTGATATACAGAAACCCAGGCCAGTGAAAAGAGTGATATTCTAATGGATTGATCTATCTCCGGGCTAATTAGACTCATGGAATGAAGCTCTCCATCTACAGGGACAAGACTCGATTCCTGATGCTGGAATAGAGAGTAAAACATAAGAGGATCCACAGTTAGCTCCCAATTAACATACACGGGGCCGAAATTCCCGGAAAGGTTTCCATTTAAAGGTATCCCCAATCTCCAGCTTGAAATTTGATTGATAAACCGCTGTACACCACCGCTTTGATAATGTCCCCGCTCCTCCATGCTCTCGATTTTAACTCCCAGCCCAGCTGTAGCCTTCCAGGCGAAGCCCCAAAGAGAACCAGAGAATATAAAGGGATTCAGGATAACCTCGCCGTCTCCGGTAGAGAGGGAGTAAAGGGAATCGGTTCCAAATTCTGGAAGGTCGCCGGATTCGTCTGCAGTCTGATAGGAAAAAAGAAGACTGCTGTCCATTTCCGACCGATGCCAATAAATACCAGCTTCAGTCTGGGACCCCTCAGGATCGGGATGTATAGCAAGATTGAACGAAAATGGCAGACTCGGCTGGCTGTATAATTTGAATAGACCAAAAATAATTACCAGAAAACAGAACAGGATCTTTTTTTTGAGATTCGCTTTCATCATTACCTCCACAAAGGCATGAGAGGCAGCTAAAAGATAAACAATGAAGTGTGATAATCGATGATCAAATACTTTTTTTGCCTTTATCTACTTATTTTATTATAGATTGAGAAAAATGAGAATTATTTTTTATCTAATTCTGAAGGAAACAGCTCTTAACCAGTCGGTATGACCGGTTAACCACAGCATTTCTTGTATTTTTTACCACTTCCACAGGGGCAGGGATCATTTCTACCAACCTTGGCTTCGGATCTTACGACAGTTACGGGGACGACCTTTCCCTCTTCGAAATACCACTTTCCATCCACCTTTTTAAATGTACTCATCTCGTGGTGAATATTGGTCATACCATTCTGAACATAGGTCGCCTTGAACTCAACAGAACCTTCGTTATCGTTGGCCTTCCCCTTTTTAGTCCCAAGTATCTGCAATCCTTTCCAGTCAGACTCCTGTGACCATTTTCGGGTCTCCTCTACATCGACACCATCCCGCTGATCGAGGCTGTGGGTGGATTCAATGAAATCAATATCTCCGGTTACATAGGCAGAGTAACGCGCCCGCATGAGATCTTCGGCAGTTGGAGGATTCAGCATCCCTTTTATATAAGGTTCACAACATTTTTCAAATTCAATCGGATTTCCGCAATGACAATTCTTCATTTCTTATATATAGATTTTTAAACCCTAATAGTCAAGTACGGGTAGGATAAGATATCTCATTCTGCTAAACTTATAAACCATGAAAATGAACGACTATGATAAGGTTATTGGGATTATCGAGGATTCAGTAGAAAAGGTAGTGTTACCATCCGTATCATTCATTGCTGAAGAGGGGCCGGCCCCCTTCAGGATTCTGGTTTCCACCATGATATCCCTGCGAACAAAGGATGAAGTCACACTCCCGGCCTCTTTGCGCCTTTTTAAGAAAGCCGATAATCCTGCTGATATGCTAAAACTCTCGGCAGAAGAGATCGAAAAACTTATTTACCCTGCGGGATTCTACAAAACAAAGGCGAAAAATATCCTTAAGGCAAGTCAGATACTCATGGATGAATATGCAGGTATAGTTCCATCTGTCAGAGAGAATCTCATGGCCCTGCCGGGTGTGGGGTTAAAAACCGCCAACCTTGTTATGAGCCTGGGATTCAACATAAATGCTATATGTGTAGATACACATGTCCACCGTATTTCAAACCGGCTGGGATGGGTGAAAACCAAGAACCCGGATGAAACGGAGAAGGCACTATCCAGGGTACTCCCTGAAAAATACTGGATCCCCATAAACGAACTACTCATATTCTTCGGTCAACAGATATGTAAACCCCTATCTCCCTTCTGCTCGACCTGCCCGCTTTCAGATTTCTGTCCGCGAAATAATGTTGAAAAATTCCGCTAATTCCATTCATAATATTAAATAAACTGAAACATGGAGTAAATAATTGTAAACTGGTATGCATTGTTCGTGACTATAAACAATATCTCCACTATAATGTGATGATTTTAATCAGATAATTTTTCTTGATAAGGATAACAACTAATGAGCACAAGTATGAAAACGAATTTCTCTGTTGTTCCACAAATGATTAATAAAAGTCCAAGGTTAGCCGCCCGGACGGCAAAAAGCTTTCTCCTCAACTCAAAAACAAGACACCTTGACTATAGATTTTTAAGGGGTAGGACACAAAATCTTGCTCTCGTATATATGAAATTAACCCCTATGTGCAACTTGCGATGTGTTATGTGTGGCCAAAGAGGCGACAAAGGGGTTTTAAAAGGTAAATATGCCCTGGATGAATCAAAAAAAATTCTTTCTCTGGAAGAGTACAAAAAATTTATTGATCAGATGTGGTTCCACAGACCATTATTTTATCTCTGGGGTGGAGAGCCTTTCATGTATCCCCATCTAATGGATCTATCCGCATACATTGTAAAAAAGGGTATGGGACTGACAATAAACACGAACGGAACCTACCTTGAGGAGAATGCCGAAAGGATTGTTAAAGATAAATGGGGAGCCATATTTATTTCCCTTGATGGTTTTGAAGATGTGAATGATAAAATCCGAGGAAAAGGCTCTTATCAGAAGGTAATGAACGGGATAAAAGCTCTTGATCGAGAGAAGAAAAAGCAGAATTCCCAGTTGCCTCACGTCGGTATTGTATCCGTTGTTTCCAATATGAATTACCTCCATCTGGATGAACTGGTTGTGGCAGGTCAGGATTACGGCTTGTCATGGCATATAATCAATCTTGGAACCTATACAAATGATTCAATAGTTCAGCAGAACACCCAGTTTTATCAGGATACTTTTGGAATTGATCATAAACACCTTGATGCTTACAACACCGGTTACAATAATGGCATTGATGGTGAGAAATTAAGCGGGATTCTGGACAAGATTCACGATATGAACTCTAAATATCCAATCATCACCGTTCCTAAAATTTCATCATCCAAGATTGGTGAATATTACTCCCATCCGGAGACTGTTGTCCGAAGTAAATGCCCCATCCCCTGGTCGCAGGTTAACATTAATTATAATGGAGACGTTCACTTCTGTGCCGATTATCCGGATTATACTCTAGGTAACATAAAAGATGAAAAATTCTTTAAAATATACAACAACGAGAAGGCAGTAAAATTCAGGAAAGAACTTAAAAAGACTGAACATGGACTTTTCCCGGGATGTCTGAGATGTTACCAGAATATGCTCTTCGGAAAACGGATGAAAGGATTCTGATAAATGCTCTACAGAGAAATACCCTCAAACAAGGATAAAATATCCCTCCTTGGATATGGATGTATGCGTCTACCCCAGAAAGCCGGCCTTATTGATTCAAAAAAAGCCGAAACCCAGCTGAAAGGCGCCATCGACCGTGGGGTCAACTATGTCGATACAGCCATGCCCTACCACAATGGACAGAGTGAAATCTTTCTGGGTAAAACAGGACTTACAGGCGGTTACAGGGATAAGATCAAACTGGCCACAAAACTCCCCCAGTATCAGGTAAAATCCCAGAAGGAGATGGAAGCCACCCTGGATAGACAGCTAAAGAGACTGAAAACTGACAGAATAGATTATTATCTCCTACATACCATGGACCATACGGCCTGGGACAGGCTGCTCCCTCTGGGGATTATCGATTTTCTGGATAAGGCCAAGGCCGACGGGAAAATCATAAATGCTGGTTTTTCCTATCATGGTGTCACCAGTGGATTCCCGAAACTTGTAGATGCTTACCCCTGGGAGTTTGCCCAGATTCAATATAACATCCTGGATGAATACAACCAGGCCGGCAAGGCCGGGCTTGAATATGCGGCGTCAAAAGGATTGGGAGTCATTATTATGGAACCCCTGAGAGGGGGGCAGCTTGTTAAAAAAGTTCCTAAAGAGGCCTTAAAAATATGGGACAGCCTTGATGAGAAAAAAAGCCCCGCCGAATGGGCCCTTCGATGGATCTGGAACCATAAGGAAGTAACATGTGTCCTTTCAGGGATGAATGTTGATGAACACATCGATGAGAATATCCGGATTGCCTCGGAATGCACCCCGAACTCCCTGGATAAAAAGACGCTCAATGCTGTTGCAGAGGTGAAAACAGTATATGACAACCTCATGAAGATTGGATGTACAGGATGCAGATACTGTTTACCCTGCCCTGCTGGAATCGATATCCCCTTCGTATTTGAACACTATAACAATCTCCATATGTTTGATAACAAACTTGAAACCCGTTTTCTTTATGCAACAAGGGTAGGCGGTTTGACATCAGGCAGCAAAACCTGGGCATCTGACTGTATAAAGTGCGGTAAATGCGAAAAGCATTGCCCCCAGGATTTGCCAATCCCGGATCTCATGGAGAAGGTAAGTCATAAAATGGAAGGCCCCCTCATGAAAGCAACCATGGCAGCGGGGAGAGTTTTTCTAAGAAAGAAACCGGTTAAAGAGAGTCGTCCCGCGGGTTGAAATTTTTTTTATTTAAATAGAAAGCCGGCTTACCGTGAGCCGGCTTTTTTTATCCTTCAGATTATTCTAAGGTTTGTTTCCTATTTTCCGGTATTGGATGGCCCAGAAAGAACCCTGTCTCTACCGGCCTCCTTTGCCGAATAGAGTCCCATATCTGCCCGGTCTACCAAGTGCTCAAAACTCTCATCCCCCTCATATGTAACAACTCCTGCAGAAAAGGTTACACCCACAATATCATCACCATGCGGAATCTCTATCATTTTAACCGCTTTGCGGAGTTTTTCAGCGGTTTTCCACGCCCCATCGGGGCCAATTCCAGGGAGAAGGATCAGAAACTCTTCGCCGCCCCATCGACCAGATTTATCCAGACGTCTCAGGTTTAGACGAAACGTCCGGGATACATTAATCAGCACTTGATCCCCGACATTATGCCCATAACGGTCATTTATATTTTTAAAGTAATCAAGATCGATCATTATTATTGAAAAGCCAGTATTCAACCTGTTGTATCTGGTAATTTCATCTTCAATGAGCTGTACCAGGGCTCTCCGATTAAACAGTTCAGTCAGACTGTCCTTTTTGGAAAGGTCATCAAGCTTCGCATTCTGTTCTTTGATTATTGAATAGGCATCAAGCAGTTTTATTTCCTGCTCTTTCTGGGTTGTCACATCAAACATTATACCCTGAACAAGGTTAACTCCCTTGGGATCAACTATATTCTGATCATAACTTCGAAGCCATTTCACCTGCCCCGCTTTCGTGAGGATCCGGTACTCTATCTCACTGACCCTGTTTTTACGTTTATATAATTCACTATTATAATTTTTGACCCGCTCAAGATCATCAGGGTAGATCAAGGAGAAAAAGGATTCAATAGTCCGAAATTTATCGATATTATAACCTGTAAGTTTCTCATAAGCGCCAAGCTGAAATGTATTCATCCGACCGCCACCGGAAAGAACCTGAAAAGCTAACCCCTGAATATTATCCAGAAAAAATTTATAACTGTCTTTCTGAATTTCATATTCACTTAAACTTTCATAGAAATTCGTAATATCCATATAAACGGCCCGATAATCCGAATCTCCCGATTTAATGATCTGCGTTATGCTCCATTTTTTTGTACTCACAAAGTTTTCGATAATTCCATTATCATCAGATTCTGCGGCTATACAATATTCAACAATTCTTAATGTCCAGGAGTCTTTGTTAAATGGAATTTGTGAGCCATTTTCCAGGTTTCCGATCCCGGCAAGATCTCTGAAGACCTTATTCCCCTCTTTTAAATTGAAGGATGTAATCTCTCCATTTTCATCTTTGTGAATTTTGAATTCCGCATATCCCAGATGAAACAGGTCACTCTCAGAACTATACTCTTTCATATTCTTAATAATAATAACTTCTCTCTATCAAATCAAATATCAGGCAGTTAAAGTATAAATTATTCTAAAACGGACCAAATCCGATTTTTACAGCAATAGATAAAAACATCATCGAAAGTGCAAAAATCCCTAATTGAACCTTCCATGTCCACCTGAGCCATTTAGGGTAAGTAACGACTGTGAATCCTAATCCAATAAGTAGAAGGGCATTCGTAGGAAATATCATATTACTGAATCCGTCCCCTAAATCAAAGGCAAGAACCACGGTCTGTCTGGTTAGACCGACCAGATCAGCTAAAGGAGTGAGGATAGGCATAACAAGAAAAGCCTTAGCCGAGGCACTGCTTATAAAGAAGTTCAGAAAAAGGGTAAGAAGGTAGACAAGGAACCCGGCTAAATAACTTCCTGTCCCCTGAATAGCCTGGGCGGCCTGATAGAGGATCGAGTCCATAACCCCGCCGCGGGTCATTATATGGGGTACACTCATGGCCATAAGGATCAGAACAATCCCGGGGAGCATATTCAAGGCTCCTTTTCCGAGCTCCTTTATAATCTCTCCCCCTGACATTCTGAGAAATTTTCCGGAACCAACGCCACCTAAAAGGAAGAGAAGAGCGACGATGGGAAAGGCATAATCTGTGGGAATAGCCGGAATAAATGCTGCCGCCAGAAGAAATGCCGCCGCAAAACTCATAAGACCGGCAAACCAGTACATGGCCTTTTTCATAGAGGGGTCATCACTTAAATGGAGCTGAGCCATAACTTTTTCGGGACTGTATCTATGCCGGATAATCTCATCCTCCCTGTAGGTAAGGGAAAGCATGGGGTTCTTCTCTACCTTCCGGGCATGCAGGCCAATAAACAGCAGACTGAATACATATATCACAATAAAAAAGATAATTCTGAGCCATGATCCTGAATAGAGAGGCAGGTCCGCCAGTTTCTGAGCGACAGCGATAGTGAAAGGATTTGTTACTGCTGCGGCAAAGCCGAAGGAGAGGGCCAGGAGGGTCATGCCAAGACCGGTCAGGGAGTCCCATCCAAGGGCGAGTGAAAGGGGAACAATGAAGATGATTAAGGGGACCAGGGCCTCATAGACTCCGATTACTGAAGCCATAAACATCATGACAAAAGTGATAACAGCAAGAAGAAGATACTTCCGCTTCTCAAAGCGATGAACAAGGAGGGCCAGAAGAGCCTCCATAACCCGCCCCTTCTCCAAAATCGTAAAAGAGCCGCCAATGAACACCATGAAAAGGGTTAGAACTGCCACCATAAGCCAGTTATCTCCCCAGATTACCTCTATGGGAGAGGTAAACCACCGCCATACGGGATAATCGATATTGGGGGTAAGGGTGTAGGATCCTTCAACCACCATCTGCCGCCCTTCAACGACCGCCCGTTCATAACTTCCCGCCGGGATCACTCTGGTTAGAATTCCAGAAATAATGATCAACACCAGGAGAATTGAAAAAGCCGTTAAAAATGCGGGGATCCCGATCTTTATACTTGATTTTGGTGATTCTTCAGTTATTGCTTCCGTTTCTATTTCGTTGTTCTTGCTCATATCGACTCCTGATACCTATATTTAACCGCATGTCTTTTTTATGAAATTTGTATAAAATTTGATCATCCCTTCAAAATTTTCTCCGCTTATCCTCTCATCAACCCCATGAATCCTTTCGAGATCGGCAGATGACAAAAAATCCGGGGTAAATCTGAAAATATTATCTGTAAGTGCTCGATAATATTTGGAATCTGTTGAACCATTCACAAGAAAAGGCACAGCTATAACACCCGGAAAAACATTATGGATAGTCTCCTTCACGAGGGAAAAGGCTTCCGTATCCTTCTGCGGTGCAGGAATAGGATCACAGGGGGGCCAGCCATCATGAAAACCAACTTCAATACCCATCCCCTTTACCAAACCCTCTATCCGGGATTTGACAGAGTCCATGGTTTCACCAGGAAGGATCCGGAAGTTTATGACTGCCCGGGCAAAGGAGGGGAGAACATTCTCCCTGGTTCCCCCTTCAACAAGTGTTACAGACTGGGAGGTTCTTATCATTGAATTTGTAGAATTCGCTTTAGAAAAAGCTTTGATAATAAGGGGATTCGTAAGAGGCATGAGTTTAAACAGCAGATTTAAAGGAAAACGGCAGTTCCTCCCAATCTCCTTCAGCATACGCACAACCGAGTTCTCCAGCCTTGGGGGAAAGGGATTATTCTCTATTTTCCTGATTGCTTCAGCCAACCGCCCTATGGCTGTATGTTTTGGTGGCATGGAAGAGTGGCCGCTATCATCGGAACAGGAGAGATAAAGGGACATCATCCCCTTCTCTTCTATGCCTATGAGGGCTACCGGTTTTGACGTAAACGCTTTCATGCCTTCAGTTGATATGATCCCGCCTTCATCCATAAGGTATTCAAATTTTATACCAGCCTCTTCAAACCACCGGGATATTTTCCCGGCCCCCATAGTACCGGAAACCTCTTCATCACCGCCAAAGGCAAAGTATATGGTTCTTTCAGGTGTAAAACCCGATTCCAGAAGGATCTGAACGCCCTCCATATAAGCGGCAAGCTGCTGTTTTATATCAAGAGTCCCCCGACCATATAAAAAACCATCCTCAATAATGCCATCATAGGGCGGATGACTCCAGGCATGTGGTTCGGCACCAACGACATCGTAGTGACCGATGAAGAGTGCGGGTTTAAGATCAGGATTTAGGCCCTCCCATCGGTAGACGATTGAAAGGGGACTGACTTCGATCTCTTCAAAGGTATCCACAGCCCGCCTGTAGGTCTCCCTGAAAACCTCTTTAAAACGGGAAAACTCTGACATATCGTATTTTTCATATTCAGTAAATGATTCGGTTTTTACCCGGATAAGACCGGCAAGTCGCTCCAGGGCATCACCGGAGTAGGTCTGACCTTGCTGCATAAAATTACTCCTGTTTTGTAATTGAGTTTACTCTATATTTGAGATTCTGGTAATCCGGTTTCGGCCTTCCTTTTTTGAAATGTATAAGCCCTTATCAACCCTGTCGATGAACTTCTCAACAATTTCATCGGACAGGGAGATCTCACCGACACCGATACTGACGGTAACCGTTCCTATCCCGGGATAATAGATTTTCCTCAGGCTCTCCTGTAGATGTTCAGCAGTAACCTCAGCTCCTTTCTGATTTGTTCCAGGAAGAACTGAAAGGAATTCATCTCCACCGAGTCTTCCCAGATAATCAGTGGTTCGGGAGCTGTCAATAATTTCCTTAGCGAATTGCTTTAGGACCTCATCACCCTTCATATGACCATAGTTATCATTTATATCTTTAAACTCATCCAGATCAAAGAGAATCAGGGAAACGGGGGTATTATAACGTTTAAACCTGTCCAGTTCCAATTGAAGCCGGTTAAAAAGGGCATTCCTCGAAAGGGTTTCGGTCAGGCCGTCAAAAGAGGCCATTTTATTGAGAATCTTCTGATTCCTGCTTATAAAATAGAAGAGTATGGATAACACGACAAACATTAGAAAAAGGAGGATTATTGTCCATATAAGATTCTGTCTTAAAAGCTTATTAGTTTCGCTGTCCACATGACAGATCATGTACGCAACAACACGCCCTTCAAAATTTTCAATCGGAAATATTATCAGATCGCCAAGAGATTTCGATGAAAAGAGGGCGGGGACCGAAGGAAAGGCTTCAAGCACGGATTTCAGCTTAACCTTCTCGGTTTCTGTCATGAAGCGATCCGGAAAGCCTTTATCAGGTATCCCGGTATCAAGAACAAACTGGTCCGAAACCGGCCATAAGCGGTAGGCCAGACTATTCAAATCAAAGAGCTTCTCCTCCATAACTTCTCGGGAAAGGATAAAACTGGACGGCCTTGCATAGAGTTCATCCAGGGTTTTCACCATCGCTTTCATGGAGAAGGAGATCTCAACAGACCCAACTTGAGAAAGATTATGAAAGATAGGAAAAACAAACCTGTATCCGTTAAAAATCCGCCCCTCTTCGAAACCGGAACTGGGAAGACCCGTAGCATTAGTATTCCTTACGGTAGAACGAATATCGGTAAGATCATCACCAAACCTTTCCGGCGTGTGAAATCTTAAGAAACTTGTATTATCAATAAGATGAAAATGGAACTGCCGGATATTATACCTTGAAAACTTACCGTAACTTGCAAGAAGCTGATCATAGAGGGCGGCTCGAAGCTTTCCCCGCTGGCTCTCATCTTCTATTGCCATACTCAGCTTTTCGGTCGTTCTTGGTATATCTACAACGTTATCATAAAGACTCAAGGCGAGAGTTCTGTACCCATCTATAATAGCAGTGTATTCACGTGTAAAGTTATCAAGCTTTGATTGTCTCAGCTGATGCAGGGAAATGCTGTACCCCCGGACAAAAAGGAATCCGACAATTATGATTACGAGGAGAAAACTGATAAACAGAACATTCCTGAAATACCGCCAAAAAGTACTCACACCCTATATATCGGCAGGATCCATGCTTGTCTTGAATCTTCCAACCTCTTTCTCGAGTACAGTTGATGCCTCATCAAGAGTCTGGGTCATGGCAGTAAGGTCCTCCATGGCATGAGAAATATCCCCGGTTCCTGCAGCGATTTCATCCATAGAACCAAGGACCTCACTGGATATTCGCATTACCTGCTGCATGGCATGTGTCATGGGGACAATCCCCTCACTCATTTTTATTGCCCCCTCCTGAACATTACGACTCACACCGTTAAGGCTCTCCATGGCATCAAGAATCTGATTACCACCTTCGGACAGTTCCTCAGTAGAGCTGGTTATCTCATCAAGAGCAGCAGAAACATCCAGAACCTCACGCATTATTTCCTCAAAGGCCTCGTTGGTAAGCCTGGACGCACTGGAAGCCTGTTCGATTTTGCCAACGATCTCCTTAAGTTCACTTCCGATACCTTTGGAGTTCTCAGCTGAGGTTTCAGCGAGTTTTCTAATCTCGTCGGCAACAACGGCAAACCCTTTCCCTGAATCACCCGCATGAGCGGCCTCAATGGCAGCATTCATGGACAGCAGGTTTGTCTGGGAGGCGATGCCATTGATCACAGAGACCATTCCGGAGATAGCATCGATACTATTGTGTATCTCCCTGACAACCCGAACAGTCTCCTCCATCCTTGCTCCTCCAGTCCTGGTAGTACCAACAAGCTTCCCGGTAGCTTCTTTTTTCCCCTGTGTGATACCGGCCACATTCTTCAGAGAGGCAACCATTTCATGAACCGATGCGGATGACTGTTCAACAGCAGCCGTCTGTTCATCGATCTCTTTATGAAGATCCTGGATAACAAGCTGAACTTCATTTATTCCTGTAGAGCTGGTGGCAATATTACCATCAAGAGTCTCGATCTGATTTTTTATACCACCTATATTGGCAGTTATTTCTGCAACAGAGGCGGCGGTCTCTATGGTTGTTGAACCAAGATGATCCTTCACCTGCACTGTTGCATCTGCAGATTCCTTTATCTTGATAATAATTCCCCGCAGAGTCATGATAAAAGTGTTAAAATCTCCAGCAAGGTGGCCAACTTCATCACGGCTTTTCACGTTCACGGTCCTGGAAAGATCCCCCTCACCACTCGAAATTTCGGAGATGATAGACCCCAGTTCATTCAATGGTCGGGCAGCCATCCGCTGCAGGATGAAAAGTACAAGTAAGGCTGTCCCTGTAAAAGACAAAACAAGAACGGTCAACAATCGCAGGACAAGGGCATAATAGGGAACCATGTAGGCATCGACATACAAATTCACAGTATAAATCTCATTTCCTATTTTTTTATAAGCAAGAATAAGTTCCTGCTCCCCTTCGTTATAGCGAATTACCCCCTCTCTATCGATGAGAGAGAACCACTCTTTATCCTTTATACTCTCGCCAACAAGGGTTTTATCTTTATGATAGAGAACCTCGCCCATTTCATTGACAATAAAAGAAAAGCCATTATGAGAATCCGGATTGAAATCCCTTATCCGATTTTGAATATCAGTTTTGGCAAGGGCTGTTTCTAGTTCCCGGGGTTCCAGGCCTACCTGGATAATCCCGGCATCCCCCTGGCCGGACACACCGAAATACTGAAAAAGAACATTATCAGCGCCACGTCGTTGAGGCTCCTGAGCAAGCTCAAAACTATCGTCAGTTAAAGCCGGTAGAAAGGGTCTGGTCTGATCTGTTGAATTAAAATCAAACCCATAGAAGTCGGGGATATTCCCCCACCTCAGGACCCCTTCCTTATCGATGACATGGATTTCAGAAACCCCCAATTTCATAGCTAAGTCAACAAAACTCTGCTCAGTCCATTCAAACTGATCATACTGAATAAGCTGCCGGATCGACCGGGCAAGTCTAATGATATTTCTGTTCAGCCCGTCCTTCAGGAGAACGATCTCTTCCCGGCCGGCCTGAATGTCATGAATGATGATATTCAGATTTTCTTTCGCCTTATACTCCATTTCCTGCGTAAGGACCTTTTGGAAGGAGATGGAGGAAATTAAAAAGAAAGCAGAGAAGCTTACTTAGAAAATGATTAATACGGGTATAAGCAGTTTAAATTTGATACTCATTCACTTTTCCTCCCTGCCAGGCAATTCTGAACAGTATTTATCTCGATGAGATTGGATTGGTTACTCCTATGCGGAGGAGAACCGGCGAGGATGACAACCATATCGGCTTTGTCTAATAATTTTCGCTCCACCAAAGAACTCAAAGCGGTGGAAATCAGTTTATCTGTGGAATCGGGAAGATCGATAAGGGTGGGATAAAGGCCGTAAGAGAGGGTTAACTCCCTGGCTACATTTATGTCATGACATTTTACATATACAGGAATTCTCCCCCTGTAGGAGGAGACCACCCGAGCCGTTTTTCCGGAATAGGTATGAACAATCAGGGCACGGACAGGAATAGCATGGGAGGCTTCAATGGCCGAGCGGGCAAGAAAAGACCGAACAGAGGGGGTTTCATCTTTACTTTTATAGCCGAGATTATCCTGCCGGGAAGCCTCTGTTGCCAGGGCGACCCTTGTCATGGTCTCTACAGCTTCAAAGGGATAGTTACCATAGGCAGATTCACCGCTGAGCATGAGGGCATCAGTACCATCCAGGACGGCATTGGCCACATCACTGACCTCCGCACGGGTGGGGCGGGGGTTATCGATCATGGAGTGGAGCATCTGAGTAGCGGTTATGACCGTTTTTGCTCTGCTCACACAAAGTCTGATGAGGGATTTCTGTATAGCAGGCACCTCTTCGGCGGGGATCTCTATCCCGAGATCCCCCCTGGCAACCATTATACCGTGGGCATCTTTCAGTATTTCCCCGGCATTGTCGACTCCTTCCCTGTTCTCAATCTTTGCAATAATTTTTACACTATCCTGTGCTTCACCTAATATTTCCCGGATCTCCCGGATATCCGCCCGATTCCGCACAAAGGAGTGGGCAATAAAGTCCACATCATTATCTCTGGCATAACGGACATACTCCCTGTCTTTATCGGTTAGGGCGGGAAGATCAAGATGAACCCCGGGAACATTCACACTTTTACGGTTTTTTACCACCCCGGCGTTCCCGGCAACACAGATAAGCCTGTCGGCCTCCTTTCGTTCAACTGTAAAACCGACCTCACCATCATCGATGAGGATTCTGGCCCCTTCGGGAACATCACGAACGAAATTTTCATAACTGACAGGGATATTTTTCCCTTCTAATATTTGTCCGGAAAAACTTACCTCTTCGCCCACCTCGACAACCACAGACTCTTCGATATCCCTGGTTCGAACTTCCGGCCCTTTTGTATCAATCAGGATTCCCGCCAGTTTACTCACCGCCCGGATATTTTCAACAACTTTTGCTGTGATGTCCGGGGTTTGATGAGCGGTATTTATTCGAAATACATCGACACCACGATAAACAAGCCCTTGAATAAAGGGGATATCACATTTTCGATCAGAGATTGTAGCTACAATTTTGGTCTGCTTTCTTCTAGATGGTTTGCTATTCACGATTTTACTCCTCTTTTATGAGGTCTTTTTGCCCTGAAGCATAAGAATAATCAAGCTCTCCCCGGATTATTCCCTATATAACCTCTTCCTCGAGCCTGTTCCGGCCCTCTCTTTTCGCCCGGTAGAGAGCGTTATCGGCTGACTTTAGAAAATACTCATTGTTATCTTCCGGTTTTGGAATTGACGAGACAAACCCAAGGCTGACACTCACAAAACCAAAGGGGGAGCCTGAATGAAGGATACCTTTAGTCTCAACACTGGCGAGCAGCCTGGCGGCAATCTTTCGAGCCCCATCCGGTTTCACATCTGGAAGGACAATGCAGAACTCCTCTCCTCCATATCTGGCAATCACATCATTGGGACGATTTAGAGTACTACTCATTGACTCAACAACTTCGATAAGACACCGATCTCCTTTCACATGACCATAAGTATCGTTATACAGTTTGAAGAAATCAATATCCACCATGATAACAGTTAGATACGTTTCATTCCGCTGCGCTCTTGCAAACTCCTTCTTCATCAGAGTTTCAAGATGTCTTCGATTGTAAATGCCGGTCAGATAATCCTTTATACTCAATTGTTCATTCTTGTAATTCAGGATCTCCAGATCGGATCTCGCCTTTTCAAGATCGATAAGTTTTTGCTTTCGGACCCTGTTTATCCCGAGGAAACTGATTAAAGCAACAATAAACACCAAAAAAAGAAAGTACAGGGAGTAAGCCCACCAGGTCCTCCAGAGGGGCGGTTCAATAACAACTCTACGTGAAATCCCCTCTTCGTTCCAGACACCATTATTATTGGCAGCCTTCACTCGAAAAACATACTCTCCGGGAGGTAGACTGGTATAGAGGGCGAAACGCCTCTCCCCGGCATCTATCCAATCACTATCATAGCCTTCAAGTTTATAAGCATAGATCGTATTTTCCGGACTGAGATAATTCAAGGCCACATAGCTGAATGAGAGATAAAAAGATTTACCATAATCAAGGAGAATATCGGTCGCCTCAAGGTAGGGAGAAAATCCAGAGAGAGGGATGCCGCCCGCTTCAATGCCGGTAAAATATAATCGGGGAACAATGGAGTTTACCTGAATATCCTTTGTCCCGAACCGGGAGACCTCACTTACTGCACCAAGATAAACTGTTCCGTCATCAGCTGTATATGCTCCGGTAGAGAACTGCATGGATGTAATTCCATCTTCTCGGTCAAGAACTGAAATACGAAGGGTGTTTATATCAATAATCGAAATGCCATATTTTGTTCCAACCCAGATATTACCGTCCCCCCCTTCATTAACGGACATAATAAAATTATTGGAAAGACCATCCCGGGTGGTCAAATGGGTAAAGGTATCGTCCTCATCATTGTATAGATTAAGCCCTCCTCCCCCGGTACCAACCCAGAACCTCCCCAGAGAATCCTCCATAAGTACTCGGATGGTATTATTGTTTATCCCCTCCGGATTGTTTCGATCTAAAAGGTACCTCTGAAAGGTTTCTCCATCATCATTAAGCCTGTTTAATCCCTTATTGGTGGCGACCCATACCTCCCCGTTCCTTCTTCTCAACGGCATATATACCAGATTATCCGAAAGGGTTTCAGGATCATCATAAACACTTTCAAACGACTTCACTTCCAGACTCGCCAAATCCACTCTCAGCAAACCACTGTAATAGGAGCCGACCCATAAGAACCCATCCTCTACCATCATGTAGTTATAAGTGGCCTTGGAATAGTCATCAATATCCACGGTGAAATAATACCTTTCAAAGGAATCTGTCTTTCGGTTATATCGGTTTATTCCACTGTTAGTAGATATCCAGATATTTCCATCATCATCCAAAACAATATCATTGACAATATCATCACTCAGACTTGAATCATCATCTTTATCATGCCTGTACCTCGTGATCAGATCTGTTTCTATATCATATACATTGATCCCGGCATTGTAGATCCCCACCCAGATTTTTTTTGTACTATCCTCACAGATGGCATAAATCTTTCCTGAATCCAGGGAGTTTGAATTAATTGAGTCATGGCTTAAAAATAAATAATCCTGTTTCTGATAATTAAGGAAATTTAAGCCTGCCCCGTTGGTTCCTACCCAGAGGATATCCGTACTGTCTCTGAACAGAGAATATATATTATTTGAATTGATTGAGTTCTCAGAATGTATATCCGTCTTCAAGTGGATGGAGCTATTATCTTCAGGGTTGAAAACGAATATACCACCACCCCAGGAACCAACCCATATTTTTCCATCCTTGTCTATTTCAAGAGCATAAATCCGATTATCAGCAAAACTATGATTTTCACAACGCCCTGTGTTCTTATCCATTATGGATAAACCGCCATCCCAGGTACCGACCAGAAGATTATCCCGATCGTATTCGATGATCTTCATAGCATAGGGACTTGGCAGTGAACTGCTCCCCCCTTCCTCATAAGGAAAGTGAATAAATTCATCCCTCTCCTGGTCATACCTTTCAACCCCCTTGTGATTACCAATCCATATTTGTCCTTCGGAATCGGTTAACAGGGTTCTAATGAGGTTATTCATCAGGGATGAGGACTTGCCTTCTTCATGAAAATAGGTGGTGAAAACCCCGGTCTCAGGGTCAAGCCGGTTCAAACCATCAAGAGTTCCAACCCAAATTTGCCCCTTGTTATCCTTTGTAATTGCTGTGACAACATTATTGCTTATGGAATTTTTATTATCTGTGGAATATTCATAATTCGTAAATAGTGATGTGCCCGGATCAAATCGGGAAATCCCATTATAGGTCCCGATCCAAATGATATCGTCATCATCGATATAAAGGGTCTGGACCAGACCATGGGGAAGAGAGTTCTGATCAAAGGGGTCCTGGTTATAAACCTCGAACTCATAACCATCATATCGGTTTAAACCACTCTGGGTTCCAAACCATAAAAACCCCTGACTATCCTCCTGGATAGATGAAACAGAGAGGTTGGATAATCCATCTTCCAGATTAATACTGTCAAACAGAAATTTTTCTCCTGTTTCGGAGGAGAGAGAAAAAGATAAGACAAACAGTAAGACGAGCAGTATAAATCTCTTCATAATATATATTATATATATTATGAAGAGATTTGGAAACATCCATACATTAATTCTATATTAATTAACCTTATTAACCGTCTTTCCGGAGAGAAAAGAATCAAGATTCTCAACGGCAATATTCATAAGCCTGGACCGTGCTTCAGAAGGAGCCCAGGCGATATGCGGAGTGATAAAACAGTTCTTTGCTTTAAGCAGAACATTGTCATCTTTTATGGGTTCTGAGGAGACAACATCAACACCAGCAGCTCTTACCTTCCCCGATTCAAGAGCCTCAACAAGATCTTCCTCAACAATCAGTGGTCCACGGGATGTATTGATGATGATAACACCATCCTTCATTTTTGCGATGGAGTTCTTGTTGATGATTCCCATTGTTGAATCAAAAAGTGGACAATGAAGAGAGATGACATCTGATTCGGCCAGGAGTTCATCAAGAGAACCATATCGCATGGTTTCAGACTCTAAATCTTTATTCTGATATTCATCAAAAGCGATGACTTTCATACCGAAAGCCTGGGCAATTCGACCGGTAGCCTGACCAATTCGCCCATAGCCTAAAATTCCCATTGTTTTATCTGCAAGTTCAGTTAAAGGAAAATCCCAGTAACAGAAATCCTCACATGAACTCCACTTTCCATCCTTTACCGTTTGTGCGTGCTCCCCCACATGGTGGCAGATATTCAGGAGATGGGCAAAAACAAACTGTGACACGGCGGTTGTTCCATAAGTAGGAATATTACAGACGGGGATCTCTCGCGCCGCAGCAGCCTTTACATCAACGACATTGTAGCCGGTTGCAAGTACGCCAATGTATTTAACATTTGAACATGCTGAAAGGGTTTCGGCGGTGATTGGGGTCTTATTTGTTATAACAACCTCGGAATCCCCTATTCTCTCGATTATTTCAGAGGCCTCGGTCCTGTCATAGCAGGTGAGATCCCCAAGCTTCTCAAAGCCTTCCCAGGAAAGATCTCCCGGATTTAAAGTGTAGCCGTCAAGAACAGTTATTTTCATTTCATACTCCCGGTATTGGATTGTTTGTGTTATTTTGTATGCAAAATAACCAATGTTGTTATCCAGTATACATTTACTTTACCTTTAAAATCAAGTATTTTTAGAGGTAATTTCAAAAATCGCTTATTTTCGAAATTGCCTCTTTGTTTAAATCTTTTCTTGTGCTTTTCCATCTAACAGGTTACTATATTCTCGTGAAAATGCAAGGTACTCTGAATACAATCAGAAGTCTCAACGCAGCGGCAGCCGCAGCCTCCAAAAGAGGAATCGACGGTTGACGTATAGATAGTCAGAAACGCCGCGGTTCTTCGGAAGGAAACTTCCTTCAGGTACCGCGGCTTTTTTTATACCCTGAACATGGGCCACGGTCGGAGGAAACGATCTTTCCGGGAAAATCGGTGGTTGAACAATCCAAGGAGAGAAAAATGAGAAGAAACATTGTTTGGGAAGGAGCCGACCAGCTTCATTATGAGATCCGGGAGATCGTGGGGGTAGCCCACAGCCTGGAGAAAATGGGTTTGGAAATAATCTATGAGAATATTGGAGACCCCGTACAGAAAGGAGAAGAGGTTCCCGAGTGGATCAGAGGCATCATAACAAATCTGGTCAGCCAAAGTCAAAGTTACGCCTATACCGCCACCGAGGGGGCCTTGGAAACCAGAAAGTATCTGGCCAATTCGGTCAATTCGCGGGAAGGCTGTAAAATTTCCGAAGATGACATTATCTTCTTCAACGGACTGGGGGATGCGGTTGCAACGGTTTTCGCCTTTCTGAAGAGAGAAGCAAGAGTCATAGGCCCGTCACCGGCCTACTCCACCCTCTCTTCTGCAGAGGCCGCCCATTCAGGATACAGCCACATGACGTATACACTGGATCCTGAGAACAACTGGATGCCGGACCTTGAAGATCTTGAAAACAAGGTAAAATATAACGACGCCATCGCGGGAATACTCCTTATCAATCCGGATAATCCCACAGGAGCGGTCTACCCGCTGGAAGTTCTGGAGAAGATGGTGGATATCGCACGCAGGTACGATCTCTTTGTGATCTGCGATGAAACCTACTCCCACATTGTTTACAATGGTGCGGAGGGCATCCATTTAAGCAGAGTGATAGGTGATGTCCCCGGGATTGCCATGAGAAGTATAAGCAAGGAGTACCCCTGGCCGGGTGGGCGCTGCGGGTGGATAGAGGTATTCAATAGGGAAAAGGATGAGAACTTTAATGAATTCATCAAAACATTAGTGAATGCCAAAAGGCTGGAAGTCTGTTCAACAACCCTGCCTCAGCTCTCCATCCCGATAACGTATTCAGACCCCCGCTACTGGGAACATATGGAAGCCCGGAATAAAAGATTCGGGGAGAGGGCGAAAGAGGCTGTGGAGATACTTTCCAAGGTGGAGGGGATCAGGGTAAATCTACCCTATGGTGCCTTCTATTTAACAGTTCTCATCGATGAAGAGAGGATAAAATCTTTTAAGAAACTCCCGATGCCCGGCGAGATCAACGATTTTCTGTCAGAACCGATAAAAAACAGTGCTCCGGATAAAAAACTGGTCTACAATCTCCTGGGAGCAACCGGAATTTGTTCGGTACCTTTAAGTGGATTCTGTTCAGAGCTATCAGGATTCAGGGTAACCCTCCTTGAAAACGATGATGAAAAGAGAGTTAAGATCTGGAATACACTGGCCGATTCCCTTACAAAAATGCTGGGATAGGATTTCAGAATGCCTTAAGCCGGTTAAATCTTTTAATAACCGGCTGCCTTTCAAACAGAGCACTGATCTCATCTTTCAGAAGGTTGGCTTTTGATGCAGCCTTCTGATAATCAAGCTTCAAGGGGACCAGCTTTTCGGCAAGCCGGTCATACTCTTCACGAAGAAGGGCCGCTTTACTCTCAAAATTCTTTCCATACTCATCCCTCATGGTTATGAGGTTATTCCTTAAAATCAGGGCATGTTCACTTTTTATCGAGAAAAGATTATCCAGAGCGGCTTCATACTCGTTCCACAAACTTCGAATTCCCCTCTTCTCGGCCAGAAGGTATTGGCTTTTCAGCTCTCCAAGCAGGCTCTTCACGGCCACTATCTTCTTGATTCGATAGGCATTACTGCCGCAGAAGGCAAATCCCTGTTCAAGAATCCCCTTTCTTGCGTTATCTAAAGCAAGACTGATGCAATAACCGGAAACCTTTAGATCACAACTTTTAAGGCATTTCCATGCACATTTCACCTTAATCTTTCCGGCAGCCGCATCTTTGAGAAACTGCCCCGTAATAGCTCTTCCGGGCATACCGACAGGGCTTTTAATGATCCCGATATCTTCCTTTTTACACGCCACATAGGCTTCCTTGAATCTCACATCCGCATCACACTCTTCGGTAGCGACAAATCGGCTGCCCATCTGAACACCACTGGCTCCCAGCCTGTAAAACTTATGAATATCGGAACCGGAAAAAATACCACCCGCCGCAATGACAGGGATATTCCGGGAGAACTGGCTCATGAAGGGTTTCACGGCCTCAACAACGTCAGGTATAAGGATTTCAAGTTTAAAATCAGGGTCATCAAGCTGTTCCGGTTTAAATCCAAGATGACCACCTGCCATGGGTCCTTCCACGACGACCCCATCAGGAATATCTCCGTAGGATCTGGCCCAGGAACGGAAAATCAGGGAAGCCGCCCTGCCGGAACTGACGATGGGAACGACTTTTACATCGGCTGCTCTTAACCTTTCCACAGGGATTCCTTTTATGGGGAGCCCGGCACCTAAAAAAACCATGTCCGCCTTCTCTTCAATGGCAACATCGAGGAGATCCTGAAAATCATCTACGGCAACCATAATATTTACACCAATTATACCATCCGTTTTTTCTCTGGCCCTCCGGATCTCTCTCCGAAGCAGGATCGAATTGGCATCCTTGTTTTTGGCATAATATTCGGGATCGAGCATCCCAATTGAATTTGCGGCAATAACACCAATCCCCCCTGCTTCAGCCACCGAAGCGGCCAGGTTGGAAAGGGAGATACCGACACCCATGCCCCCCTGAACAATCGGCAGCTTCGCTGTGGAGCTACCGATTTTCAACTTAGGCATTTTAGAAAGATTTATTGATGACAGGTCAAGTTTAGGTAGATTTATTCTATTAAATTTAACCTGTGGCAGTTTCAAATGAGAAAAAAGATTCGAGATTTCCATAAATATATCCCTCCCGGGAAAGCGTGTGATAACTAGATAAGTGATTGGTTAAATTTAGGGTATTTTGACAAACAAGTCAATATGTCAAAAAACAGGGATATCCTGGAAAGAGGATACCCCTGTTCATTGAATTCTGACAACAGAAAACTGTTTATCAAAGTCCCTTCATGGAAAGACCGATCCTCTTTCGCCCCAAATCCACCTCTAAAACCTTTACCTTTACCTTTTGATTAACCTTTACAAATTCGGAGGGGTCTTTTACAAAAGAGTCGGATAACTGGCTGATATGGACCAGACCATCCTGATGCACCCCGACATCCACGAACGCGCCAAATGCTGTTACATTGGTGACGATTCCAGGAAGCACCATTCCCGGAGCAAGATCCTCCGGGGTATGAATATCCGGGGCAAAACTGAAAATTTCAAAAGCGGCCCTCGGGTCCCTTCCGGGCTTTTCCAGCTCAGCCATGATATCCCGCAGGGTCGGCATACCGGTACTTTTCGTCACATAATCATCCAATTTTATTTTATGCCGGAGGGAGGAGTCTTCCATGAGGAGAGCCGTTGTTGTCCCCAGATCTTTGGCCATCTTCTGAACGACAGAGTAACTCTCCGGGTGGACGGCACTCCCATCCAGGGGATTCTTCCCACCACGTATCCTTAAGAAACCGGCAGACTGCTCAAAAGCCTTGGGACCAAGACCTGGAACTTTCTTCAGATCCCCCCGGCGTTCAAAAGCCCCGAACTCCTCTCGCCGGGCCGTGATGGCATCGGCGGTTTTAGCAGAAATACCCGAAACATAACTCAGGAGTTTACCGCTGGCAGTATTCAAATCCACACCGACCGAGTTAACACAGGAGAGAACCACATCATCCAGGGATTTCTGAAGCGCCTTCTGGTCAACATCATGCTGGTATTGACCGACACCAATGGATTTGGGATCTATTTTCACAAGTTCGGCCAGAGGGTCCATCAACCTCCGTCCTATGGAGACAGCTCCCCGGACGGTTACATCCTCCCGGGGGAACTCCTTCCGGGCCTCCGGAGAGGCGGAATAGACCGAAGCACCGCTTTCATTAACCATGATCACAGAGGGAGCCTGTCCCGCCGAATTCACAACCCCCTCAAGGGCGCTTTTTGCAAACTCCTCGGCCTCCCGCCCCCCGGTCCCATTACCGACAGCTACAGCCTGAATATCGTATTTTGCACAAAGTGACCGGATTATCTCCGTACTCTCCCGGGTTTTATTATGCGGAACCAGGGGATAAATAACATCATGATGAAGAAGATCCCCCTTATCACTCAAACAGACCAATTTACAGCCCGTCCTTAAACCCGGATCCAGAGCCAGTGTCCTTTTCTGACCCAGGGGAGATGCAAGTAAAAGCTCCCGAAGGTTCTCCGCAAAAACAGTGATGGCTTCACGATCGGCCCTCTCCTTGGCAGACTTCTTCATTTCATTCTCAAGAGATGGAGCCGTAAGCCGGTGGTATGAATCCTCTGCTGCCATACAGATCTGACCAAGGGCATTTCCCCCGGCCGATTCGGAAACCTGCCCGGGTCCGCTTGAAGAACCACTATGCTTCCCCCGCCTTCCGGTAATAAGGGCAAGACTGTAGGGAATGATATCCTCCTCAAGGGGAAGAAAATGAGACGTCAGATACCCCTCCGCCGTCCCCCGGAGAACCGCCAATATTCTGTGGGAGGGTGCCCTGGAAACAGGTTCTGTCCATTCGAAATAATCCTTATACTTTTCGGAATCCGTCTTCCGGGAGGAGGCCACATGTTTCGAAGCACCGCTGCTCTTCCCTTCAGAACTCCCGGAGGAACTGCTCTTCTTAACAGGAGCAGCCCTGGAGACGAGGAGAGCTCTCCGCATAAAAATCTCGCGGAGTTCCTTACGGATTTCTCCATTTTCGTTAAACACTTCGGCGAGGATATCCCGTGCTCCCGCAAGGGCATCTTCAAAAGTTTCTATTTTTTTTTCAGGATTAATGAATCCCTCAGCCCTCTTTTTAACCTGTCCGGCGGTAGCCCCTGTTCCATGCCCGGTTCTTATTGGGGCATCCAAAGAGGCTCCGGTAGCCTCCTTTAAAAGCCATTCGGCCAGGGGAAGAAGCCCCGCCTCCCGGGCAATCATCCCCCGGGTTCTCTTTTTTGGTCGATAGGGTAAATATATGTCCTCTAAAGTGGTCAGGTTCCCGGCCGCCTGAACCGCAGCCTCAAGCGCAGGAGTCAGGAGTTCCCGTTCTGTGAGGGATTTCAAGATGGCCTGCCGCCTTTTATCCAGTTCAAGCCATGAATCCCTGGTATCCCGGATCAGGGTAATCTGAACCTCATCCATCTCTCCGGTCGCTTCCTTCCGGTACCTGGCAATAAAGGGAACGGTTCCCCCCTCGTCAAAGAGATCCAGAACGGCTTTAACCCTGGTGGCCTTTATATCTGTTAATAAACTTATTTGCTTTATACCTTTTTCATCCATGTGAAAAATCTATCATGATTTATCCAATGGTGATAGTATAATCGACATGAACACTGAAATAATCCGGCTTCGCTCGGCCATGAACAGAACGATCAGGGCGTTCTTTGACTCCAGGAACTACCTGGAGGTGGACACCCCCCTCCTCTCTCCGGATCTAATCCCTGAATCGGCTATCGATATATTTAAAACAAGATTTGAATCGGGCCACAATGACGCTCAGGAGTTCTATCTCATACCCTCGCCGGAGATATGGATGAAGAAACTGCTCTCGCAAGGGTCCGGCTCGATCTACCAGATATGCCGCTCATTCAGGAACAGGGAGCAGAGGGGGCGGCTGCACAACCCCGAGTTCACCATGTTGGAATGGTATGAGACCGGAGCCGATTACTGGAAATCCATTGAGACCACCGAAGCCCTCTTCAGAGAACTCGCCCCCCTAAGCGGGGATTCAACAATCAAAAATACCTGGTCTGCCCCCTTCCGGCGTATGAGTATGGAGGAGGCCTTCCGGGAGTATACAGGCGAAGAGATATCTCCATGGTGTAAACCCGGGGAAGAAGGAATGGCAGCCCTCCTTGGATCCCTTGAAAAGCTGGGTCATACGGATTATACCCCCCAAAGCTGGGAAGAAGGATTTAACCTCATTTTTGTTCATCAGGTTGAACCATCACTCCCGCAGGAGAGACCACTCATCCTCTTCGATTATCCCGCAAACATTCCTACCCTTGCGGCGAACAAAAAGGACTCCCCCTGGTCGGAAAGATGGGAACTCTATATCGGGGGATGTGAACTGGCCAACTGTTACACGGAAGAGACGGCTCCTGAAAAAGTGAAGGAGTACTATGGCAGGGAGGCTCCCTTCAAAACTATGGTTAAGAAACCCGGGGAGATCCATGACCAGAAACAAGGCCCCATCCTCCACAAGGTCGATAAAGGGTATCATAGATTTTTTCATCCCGATTTTCCAGGCACCTCCGGGGTTGCCATGGGGATGGACAGACTCCTCATGCTTATGGGGGGTAAAGCCAACCTCCAGGGGGTGATTTTATTTCCCTTTTCTGATATCTTTGATAGGAATTAACCTATAATTAATCGAAGGACAAAATAATGATAAAAGCCGGAGGAATCGATAAAGGTATGTGTCTGCTTCACAAGGGAGCACCCTATCTTGTCGCTGAAAGAGAGTTTGTAAATCCTGGAAAAGGATCTGCATTTGTAAGACTGAAGCTTAAAAACCTGAAGACGGGCCTGGTTCTCAAGGAAACAATGAAATCGCAGGACAACGTCGAAGAGATAACTGTAGATGATAACCCTTGTCAGTATCTCTATGCAGATGATGAAAATTATCACTTCATGGATAACGATTCATACGAGCAGTTTGAAGTGCCCCGAGCAGGAATGGAAGATAAGATCCTTTTTATGAAAGAGGGTGAAACATACAGAATAACCATGTGGGAAAGCATGCCTATCGATGTGGCCATTCCCTATAAGGTCGTATTTCTAGTAACTGAAGCTGAAGATGGCGTAAAGGGAGACACCGTTCAAGGCGCCACCAAGATCGTCACTGTTGAAACCGGACTCACAGTTAAAGTTCCCATCTTTATCCATCAGGGTGAAAAAATCCTGGTTAATACAGAAACAAGGGAATATGTGGAAAGGGTCAACAAATGAGAATTACAACCAAAGGAAGATACGGCCTTCGTGCGGTATTAGTCCTTGCAATTGAAGAGGATGAAAAACCTGTTCCTATCAGATACATAGCCGAAAAAGAGAATCTGTCTCCCGAATTTCTGGAGCAGATTTTCTTCAGATTAAAAAAAGCCGGAATTATTTTTTCCACCCGGGGTGCCGGAGGCGGATTTAAACTGAATAAAAGGCCCGAAGAGATAACAATCCTGGAGATAATGACAGCCGTTGGTGAGGATATAAATCTATCACCCTGTGACACCCCCAAAGATTCACCCTGTGACAGAATTGATACATGTAAAACCACAGCACTCTGGCAGAATGGGACAAATATGATGAGGGATTATTTTGCGTCAATAACACTCAGTGACGCAATGGCTGATTGCGTCAAATAGAGTCTTCATCCGTTCCCCCTGGAGGAGTTCCATGACCAGGATTCTCTCCGGAGGGATAGTTTTTCACCGCAATATCAAGTTGGGGAAAAGGAATTGATATACCCTCAGCCTTGAACCTTCGCCATATTTCTAAATTATTCCAATGCAAGGCATCGTATTTATCTGAGACGTCACGGATCCATAATAATAATTTTAGAGTAATCCCTGAATCATCAAATGATACAATCCTGGCAATCGGGGTTTCATATTGAAGCCGGTAGGGATTATCTTTTCCGATCCCCAGAAGAACCTCAAGAACCTTCTCTAAATCCGAACTATACGAGACTTGGATGGGATTATGAATAATAATCTGCCTGTCATTATAGGAGTAGTTATGTACGGCGTTATCTATGATTTTTGAATTCGGAAGAATAATGATCTCATGAGTAAGGGTCCCTATGACAGTGGAAAGAAGTTTAATCTGAACAACAGTCCCCTCCACATCATTCACAAGAATTCGGTCCCCCTCTTTGACTGGCTGGGTAAAAATGATATTCACACCGGCAAAGAAATTGGCCACAGTATTCTGAAGGCCGAATCCAAGACCAATACCAAGAACTCCAAAAAGAACCGCCAGGGAAGAGAGATCAATACCAATAATCGATAAACCAACAAGAAGAACCACAATCATCATACCGTACCTGGTCATGGCAGAAATACTGAACTTCTTTGATTCATCAATCCCGAGGTTCCCAAGGACAGACTGATCCACAAAACTCTTGGTGAGTTTACCGATCCATGAAGCAAGATAAAAAACAGGGATCGTCATGATGATAGTAACAAAAGTAATCTTAGTCGAACCGGCCTCAATAATCGGGACATTGAGAACCGAAAGGAACATATTCAGGTAGACACCCATCTCTGCCCCGAAAAGTTTACCAAAAAGAAGAATAATGCCCGTAACAACTACCAACCTGATAGCCAGGCGAATCCAGCGGTATAACCGATTTTTAAGTGTTTCCTTGAGATGCCCGCGCATTATCAGCTTCTTTATACCAAGGTTGATCAGCTTATAGGCGATCAAAATCACTAATACGGGAAGAAGAAACAGAAATATAAAATTCAGAAGATTGAACGGGAAATCTATCTTCCCAAGTGAGATTGGCCGGGTAATCAGGTTTGTAATCGTCTTCCAAAAACTCATAGCTTAAAATTCCACCAAAGTATTAATATTCTTATCCGTATTTTCCAACTCAATAGAGGTTTTAATTCGATCAAAAACAAGATGGTTTTCTACAAAAAGGTCCACAAGATGGGGGTCAAACTGCTTCCCTCGCTCCTCTCTGATGACCTTAAAAGCCTCCTCATGACTCATGGCTTCCTTATACGATCTCTTTGATGTAAGGGCATCATACACATCGGCAATGGCTACGATCCTTGCGGAGAGGGGGATCTCCTCCTCCCTGCGGCCTTCCGGGTACCCATTCCCATCCCATCGTTCATGATGATAGGAAGCGATCTCTTTTCCCATGGTCAGGAAGGAGCGCTGATCTATCTGCTCATCGAGTTCACCAAGAGCGGCTCCCCCAAGAAGGGTATGATTCTTAATCTCTTCATACTCAAGTTTTTCAAGCAGACCCGGTTTTAGGAGGATCTTGTCCTCTATCCCCACCTTTCCAATATCATGAAGGCTGGAAGAGAGGCATAAATTCTCGATATATTCATCATTTATATATTCGCTGTATTTTGGAGATTCCTTTAAAAAATTGGCTATAACACGGGTATACTCCCGAATTCTTTCCAGGTGCTTCCCCGTACTCTTATCCCTGAATTCGGTGAGTTTGGCAAACCCCAGAATAGCAGCAGACTGGGTCTGTTTAATCTCCACAAGAGATTGTTTCAATTCACGCTCCAGGCGGATCCTTTCGGTCAGATCCTTTTCCATTATTGTATAGGCAACAACCTCTTCACTTATATCATAGACTTTTTGACAAAAGGTCTGGGTAAAAAATGAGGTTCCATCATTGCGCTTTCGTGAAACCTCTTCCTTGACATATAACTCTTTATCTACAAGCTCACTTATCAGTGATGAGAAGGGGGGGGCATCGAGATCACTGGTAAAAATACGGTCATAGGATTCTCCGGAGACCTCATCCCACGCAAATCCATACATCTCCCTGGCAGCAGAGTTTAAATTCAAAACCTTGCCATTGGGATCTACAAGGATGATGGAGACGAGAAGGCTGTCAAACAACTGTCCATGATTTTTCTCCGCAATGAGAAGCCGGGACTCAAGATTTCTGAGCTTCGTAATATCTTTTAAAAGACAGATATAGCCGGTGACATTATCCAACTCATCCCGAATAACCCAGGAGGTATCGGAAAACTGTCTGCATCGACCAGTCTTTGTGATCAGAAGATACTCTTTGGTACTGATATACCCCTGATTGTCGAGTAACTCTATCTTTTCGGTAAGGTCTTCAGGATAAACATAAACATCTCGAATATTTGATAAAAGCCTTTCATTCTCTCCAAACTCAAGGAGCCTGTAAAAAGATGGATTTGCCTGAAGAATCTCACCTTTCATGGAAATGGCACAAACCGCATCAGAAAGGGAGTTAAGCAGTCGGGGAAACTCTTTCAAAAAAGGAGATTTTATATTCTCCTCGGGTACGGTTTCCACCCGAATAAGGGAGTATGAATCGCCCCCCGGCGTGGTGAGTATAAAAGAGGAAACATTGAAGGGTGTAATCCCTCCATTATCGGTGGGGATTAGTCTTTGGATCTTTTTTTCAGCAGGGATATCTCTTAAGAATCCCAACAGCTCTTTTTGCTTTGACAGGACTTCACCTGTACTCCAGCCAAGAATATCTGGTAAGATTTCATTAAAAAAGAGGATCTCCCCTTTCCCGTCGGTTATGAGAAAACCTTCAGAAATTTCATTAAAGATCTTTAAAAATATCTCGGGGCCTAACGTTGTTGTCCTCCTGACCGCTCACCATGGGAACCGATATTTATCTACTTATATTAACGGCAAGCATATCCTTAATCTATAGACCCGTCTATAATAGTTTTATGCTTTTTTCTACCGTAAAATTCGATTACAAGCTCATTAGAAGAAAAAAACAGAAGCACTTAAGGATCCGCATCTCCCGGGAGGGCGAGGTAATTGTATCCTCGCCTGAATTCATTTCAGAGAGGGAAATACAGACCCTTCTAAAAAGCAGGGAAAATTGGATTTGCCGCCATCTGGAAAAATTTGCCGAAGAGAAGTCGGCCTTAAACCCCCTGGAGAAGATCCTTCTGCATGGGGAAAAACTTGAAGTCGAATGGAAACATTCAAATAAAAGAAAACGGTCACGAGTCAGCTTCATCCCGGAAACAGGAACCTGCTTGATAGAGGGACCCGATCCTGAAGAAGAACACCTTCTCCCCGCTCTAAAAAAGTCCTTAAAGAATCTTGCCTCAGAAGAGCTGTTAAGGAGAACAGAGCATATCTCACGGAAGATTGGCATCCCCTTCACAAAGCTCTTCCTGCGGGATCAGAAAACAAGGTGGGGAAGTTCATCCGGGAAGGGGAACATCTCCCTGAACTGGAGGGTGATCATGCTGGATACGGAAATTCAGGATTATCTCATCATCCATGAACTATGTCATCAGCAGAATTTCAACCACTCTTCGGCCTTCTGGAATTCAGTTGCACGCCATTGTCCCGACTATAAAACTCTTGACCGGCAACTGAAAGACCAAACGGGAGTTATGAGTTTGTTCAGATAGTTTCCTCAGAATCATCTATATACTGCTTATCTACACTTTCCGAAGAATTATCCGATGATTTTTCCCGGGATAAGAGTTTCTTAATTATCTTTCTGTTATCCAGCAGAGAACTCAGGGAAATTCCATGATGAAGTCTTGAAATTGTTTCGGCAAAAAGACCGGAAATCCGGGCCTTAACAAACCAGGCCTTCTTATAAAGATCCCCTTCATGAAAAACAGCATCGGTACCAATAATATAATCGAATAAACCTTCCTTATAGGCAGCTTCAAAAGATTCGACAGCATTTCCGGAAAAGAGGGGCAAACTGACCGTACAGATTATTTTCTTTGCCCCTAAGGCTTTTAAGGTCCGCATGGCTATGATCAAAGTACCACCAGTACCAAGCATGTCATCAGCCATAAAGACTGTTTTTCCCTTCACATCACCGAGAAGCTTTATACTTGTAATGTTATTGTCCGATGCACTCTTGGAAACCTTTGAGTAATCCCGCTCCTTATAAAGAAGGGCCAGGGGTTTTTCAAGAGATGTAGCGTAGAATTTATTCCTGTCTACGGCCCCTGTATCGGGTGAAACGATAACAAGATCTTCACTCTCAATATCCACGATTTGAAAAAGCTCTCTCAGAACCTGATAAGAGGCGTGAAGATTTTCAAGACTCATCAGCTTAAATGAGTTTTCTATGGCCTTTGAATGAATATCCAGGGTAATAATTCGGGAAACCCCCATAAACTCACAGGAACGGCCAAACCAGGCGGCAGTAAGGGCTTCACGCCCTTTCTTCTGATGCTGTCTGGCATAAGGATAGGCAGGCAGAACCAGCACACAGCTATTCGCTCCCGCTCCCATGGCGGCATCCACCGTGGCAAAAAGCATCATTATGTGATCATTTACCGAAAACACATGTTTTTCAGTACTGCCCTGATTAACTTCGAGTGGGTAATGGTTCTCACAGTCAGAGACAATATATAGATCCATCCCCCTTATGGAGTTCTGTATCTCTGACTTCACCTCTCCATTGGCAAAACGGGTAAACCGGACGGGGATCCGGTATCTGGGGGGCTTGAATTTATGAATATCCTCGGAACTATAGGGTCTGGGACTGGAAAATTCCTTGTTGAGATTTACAGTCTTAATAATCTCCGGCTTTTCCATCTCGTAACGCCGGGCTATAGAGTTGAGCCGCCGGGTATACCTCTTTATATAAATACTCTTAAGATTGGATATGATATCTTCGGCAAATTCTTCTGCACCAGGGCAGGCAATAACACCAATTTGCTCAGACTTTGTAAGAATCATGAACACTTCCTGTTCGGGGGGATGTTTGAGACTAACATGACAGGTGATAGGGGGTCAATCACCATTGAAAGATAATGCAAAAAGGTCTGAGAATATATGATATTATTTACATATAAATAAATGAAAGATCAGAATTGGAAAGCCTTTACAGATTCAACCTCACCTGTTAGGATTCGAGTAAAATTACCCCGGTTCAGTTAATTCTCTATTGTACTTTGACTGAACCAAAATCAAAATTTAATCGAGGATCAAATGATTTCAGGATTTTTCCAAATTGCAGGCAGTCTTGGGCTTTTTCTCTACGGAATGAATATCATGAGTGATGGTATTCAGAAAACCGCAGGAGAGAAACTTCATTCAGTTCTCAATTTCATGACCAAAAACAGGGTGATGGCCGTGATTACCGGTTTTCTTATAACCGGACTTATTCAGTCATCTTCAGCGACAACCGTAATGGCGGTCAGTTTTGTAAATGCACAGCTCCTGACACTGACACAATCCATCGGAGTTATTATGGGTGCGAACATAGGAACGACCGTCACAGGTTGGATTGTGGCACTCCTTGGTTTCAAATTCAAAATATCTGCAATAGCAATACCAATAATCGGAATCGGTATGCCCCTCTTCTTCTCCAAGAAACTTGGAAAAAAAGATCTGGGGCAGGCATTAATAGGATTTGGAATTCTTTTTCTGGGGCTAACCCTTTTAAAAGATTCAGTACCGGATATAAAGGCCCACCCGGAAATCCTCGAGTTCTTAAGCGACTACACCGGTTTCGGTTTTGGTTCTTTCCTCATATTTGTACTTGTTGGTACTTTACTTACGGTTGTAGTACAATCTTCATCGGCGGCCATGGCGATAACCCTCACAATGGCCAATGCCGGGTGGATCGACTTTGGTACAGCCGCGGCAATCGTCCTTGGAGAGAATATCGGTACAACAGTAACCGCCTACCTTGCCTCCATAGGAACAAGCGTCAACGCAAGACGCGCCTCACGTGCCCACCTTCTGTTTAATGTGCTGGGAGTTGTCTGGATGGCTATCCTGTTCAAACCCTTTATCGGATTAGTCGAGATGGTCGTCCCCGGAGAGCTTACAGGGCCGGAGGGAATACCTGCCCGACTGGCCATGTTCCACACCCTCTTTAATGTTATAAATACTTTAATATGGATTGGATTTGTTAACTTCCTTGCTAAAATTGTAATTAAGCTTGTTCCTGACAAAGAGGAACTGGAAAGCAATAAATACGAGTTCAAATATATCTCGGCCGGTATTCAGGAAACACCTGAAATCAATATACTCAATGCCAAATCGGAAGTCTCCAAGATGGCAAATATTGTAAAAAATATGTACACAGAGTATCTGCAGGTCTTCAAAAATCCTGATAAAAAAATGGGCGATAAGATCACCCTTCTCAAGGAACAGGAAGACTACACGGATCAGATGCAGGAACAGCTATCCTCCTATCTTGTCGAGGTTTCAAGAGAGAACCTGAATGAATCAAGTGCCCTGAATGTAGCCATGCTCATGAGGACGGTAAATGAGCTGGAGAGTGTCGGAGACTCCATTTACAACCTGAGCCTGCTGGCTCAACGACGTTATGACAAAGCGATTGATCTGGATCCGATTGCCGTGGAAGAGATACTCCCCTATGCGGACAGGGTAACAAAGTTCCTGGACTTTATTACTAAACACCTGGACTCACCATTAAGTGCGGTAGAGATGGAGAAGGCCCGAAAGATTGAAAGAAAAATTGATAAAACACGAAATACTCTGAATAAATCCGCCCGTAAAAGATTGCGGGATAAAGGAAATATCAAGAGTGAACTGATGATCATAGACATTGTGCGTCATATGGAGCATATCGGAGATTATCTGATTAACATCGCCGAATCCCTTCGCCATGATGAGGTTTCGGTCCGATAATTATCATATATTAAGAAAGCCTGTCCTTATTCGAATTATGGACAGGCTTTATTTTATTTACCTCATCATCTGGTCAGAAACTCAAATTTTGTGTGTATAATTTAATTAGTGCCCCAAAGCCTGTTGATCTGAAGCAGGAGCACAAATTCCCCGGTATTCCTTATTAAGAAACAAAT
>JAEINK010000009.1 GCA_016342585.1 Spirochaetales bacterium | reverse complement strand
GATCTTTCATAGAAACAGTCTACAAGAAATTTCCCTTTATGTCTAGTTTTTTATACGTCGTCCTGAGTAGTTACATTTTTACATTATATTATCAGCGTGGATTCACAGTGGGAATGCCCCTTGGGTTGCACCATTGTCCGTAAGAATCCTCTTTTCATAAACCTCCTTTTCTTTTTGCTGTTCCTTCGGGAACAGCTCTTTTTTTATCTCCTGGTTTTATAACTCGCAAAAAAATAAGCCTTCAACAAAAAGCAATAATTCTATTTGATTTGCTTGATATTACCTATTAATGGGGTATACTTAATATACATTTATAAGAATTTTTAAAAAGTAATCCTTACAGTCAATAATGTGAAATATACGGCAAGGAGAATGATATGAAGAAGATTTTATGGGCAATCATGGTGGTTGCGCTCTTGTTTGCTTTTGGTAGTTGTGACCTGGCATCAATACAAGAGGCATTTAGTGGTAACGTATATACAGACATGGAACCAAATGAGAATCCGGAGATTGATCTAAGCGGGTATGATTTAAATGACTCTACTCAAGCAGACGATGCTGCAACCGCTTTAGCTGAAGACCTGACTGCTGCCCTGGAAGCGGGTACCATCGATGCTCGGTTTTTTGAAGATTTAGCCGTTACCGGTGGTGAGGAAGGTGTTAACAACCAGGAAATCCAGGTTGTTTTAACAGCCTTGGATAAGGCTCTTGCGGCCATCGCAGATGATCCCGATGTTGAATTGTTGGGTAATGATGCCTACCAGGAACTTGCTCTCATGCAGGCTGATGTTGCATTAGCAGCCTCAGGTGCTGATGAAGTGGTTTCCAATCTGAATACAGTTATCAGTGATATGGTTGGTACTTTGACCAGCGGTGATGACAGCAGTACCACTGATGGTGAATCTGATATGCCTTTTGAGTCAGTTGAAGGGGCCATCGGCCTCCTCTTTGATACGGAGATTGACACCGCTTTATCAGCTGAGGAGCAAATTGCACAAGCAGAAGAGAAAGAAGCCGTCGTCGTGAATATGCTGACGGGACTTTTATCTGCCATGGATTCAATGGAATCCTATGCTGCCACTCTGGATGCTGATGATGATGTGGATCAGACTCCTTCAGGAGAGAACGCCGGGGATATAGCCACGACAGCCCTTTTAGTTGGTATCACCTCTGTTCTCGTTGATGCTGTTGTTAACGATGATACCTTAAACGAGGAAGAGCGGGCGGTTGCACAGGCAGAAGCGATTACAGACATAGCCGCGGCTTTGTTTGCAGAAGATACCGAAGCAGAATTGAATGTATTACTTGACGGCAGCACGGCCCTTGATGTTCCTGAAGGTGGCAGTATGCTGGATGTTTTCAGTGATGGAATTGGTGATATTATAGGTGAAGGATTAGATCTTTCAGCATTTGGCCTTTAGGAGGATGAACATGAAGAAATTTACTTTACTTTTAATAGTTGTTTTAATAATTGCTGGCACTGTTTATGCCCAGGATAAATATCTCTACGAGCCCCCTTTTGAGTGGAAAAGCCCTGAGATAATGGCCCAGGGTTCTTCATTTACGGCAAATGCGGCCGGATATGATTCCCTGTTTACAAATCCCGCAGGTTTCAGATTTGGAAAGGACGGCAAAGGCGGCGATTTAAACCTTATCACTGTTCAACCAACCTGGACTGCCAATACCTTTGAAATTTTAACAGGTCTTGGTGTCCTCCCCGATGAGGACGCTACAGATGATACCATCGATGATTCTGGGGATAGTGGATCCGTCGATATTCTATCCGTTGTTATGGATCAGGTAACTTCCAATGGTCTTGGTGCTGGTGCACAGACATCGATCGGCTGGGTAGGAAGGGGGCTTGGACTCGGAACCGCTGTCAGCGTGGATTCCTATTTTCCTCAGGCTGAATCGGTATTGGGTGCCAATGGTCAGGTCTGGGCTACGGTTGCCTTTGTTGGTGGATATACGGTTCAGTTTGATTTCCTGGGAGCCAATATTAAAATTGGCGGTGATTTAAGGCCTATGTACAGGATTAAAATCGATAATATCGATCTTGATACGGCTTCTTCTTTTATGGCTGAGGACGATACAAGTACTGAGTCAGAGGAAATGGATCTTACCGGGATACCTCTACTGGCAGGTACCGCCTTTGGAATCGATGCCGGTATGCAGGCCACCTGGGGGTGGATCACTCTCGGTGCTTCCTTAAGAGATATTGGAAATACAACTTTTACCTATCAGAAATCTGATGTTGGGACCTTCCTCGATAACAGCGGTTCCATGACAAATGCTGTTGCCTATGGTGATGCTGCAGATGAACTTGAATACAAAACTCCGGGAAGTTTAAGACTGGGTGTCTCTCTTCATCCTTATATTCCATTCCTCTCTTTCCTTGTCGATCCCATTGTACATGCTGAATATACTGCCTATCTGGTTGGTGATGACTTCTATGAAGATGGGTGGACACAGGGTTCCATGTGGAGTCGCGTCGATGTGGGAGCAGAAGTAACTTTAATCAAACTCTTAAAACTACGTGGTGGCTATCAGGGTGGATATCTCTCTGCCGGTTTTGGACTCGATCTCCTTTTCCTCGAGGTGAATGCAGCGATTTACTCCAATGAGATTGGAGCCTACTCAGGTGATGAACAGTCTATGGGTGGTTCATTAAATGTTTCCTTAAGATTCTAATTTGATATAAAGTTTCATAGACAGAATAAACCCCGGTTATTCCGGGGTTTTTATTCGAGCCGGGTTTAATACCCCGCAGCTTGTTGCGTAATGATTTCTTTGATGTAAGATAAATGCTTAACCAAAGTTAATCCATGCGATCTTGCTACGGGGAGAGTCATTTGCCCTGAGGACAGGGATGTGTCGGGGACCTGTGAGTCAGTGAATAAAATAAAGGAGTGCCGGGGGGTGTTCCCTGCCGGTACTCCTTTATGTTTAAGTGTAAAGATACTGAAAAATCCTATTCTGTTGAAGAGATTTCAAGCACCCGTGAGATCACTGTCGGATCTATCCTGAAAAGGCTTCCCTTTCCTTCATAGAATCCGTGTTCATCTATCATGTGAATATTCATTTCGGTGAAGGTAATCTCCTCACCTATTTCCTTGTTGCGGACCGTAATATTCAGTTTTTGAATGATACCAGGGTGACCAAAGGGGCAGGGCATCTTCCCGCGGACCGATTGGGTCTGCACTTCAAAATGGGGCTCGATGGAAACAAAATCTCCCAGACCCTTCCGTCCCTCATCCTTGAAGTATTGCATTTTTGCGGCGATATCTTTATGGGTGAGTCCCAATCGTCTTACAGTCCCCTGATCTTTCAGGATTATATCTTCCAGGGTCCGTGAATCTTCACCCAGGAAACCGTTTAAGGATATTACACCCGGTTTCATGTTCTCCTTAATTACTTTCATTTGAGGAGTTTCTTTCATTTTATGCCTCCATCAACCAAAATTGTCATAATAGATTAAATCATCAGAGATACCAGCTTCATTAAGAATTTTCACACAGGCCCCGATCATCCCGGGACTGCCGCAGAGGTATGCTTCTCTGTTTTCTCCTGAACCGTTAAGGTATTTTGCCACCGCTTCGGTTACAAAGCCTGTCTGTCCTTCCCAGTTATCGCCCTCATCCGGTTCCGACAGTACGGGTGTGAAGGTAAAGTTGGGTAATTTAGCTTCCAGTTCCTTCATATAATCCAGAAGGAAGAGATCCCGTTTTGCCCTGGCCCCAAAAAAGTAATTTACCTTTCGATTATTTCCTTTCGTAGCCATATCTTCAAGGATCGATTTGATGGGAGCCATTCCGGAACCACCGGCTATACAGATCATCTCGGCCTGGGTGTCTCTCATATAGAAATCACCGTATGGTCCGTTGAAGATAACCTCATCACCCTCTTTCAGGTGGTTATGGACGTAGGTTGTACATATCCCATTGGGCACCAGTCTGATTTCCAGCTGGATTTTTTTATTATCAACAGGATCCGAGGCTACCGAGTAGGCTCTGTAGACCGATTCATCTGTCAGTTCGTATTCGGGAACCCTGAACTGGATGAACTGTCCTGCCTTAAACTCTATTTCCTGAGGCTCTATCAGCGCCAGTGTGACCTGCTTAATGTCGTGGGTAAGGTCGATCAGGGATTCTACCTTCGTTTTAAACTCTCTTACACTGAAGAGTTCTTCAGGGATCTGGATAGATATATCGTTTTTAACCTTAAGCTGGCAGGATAGCCTTATGTTTTCCGCCTTCTCCTCGTCGCTTATCCAGGGGAGTTCTGTCGGCAGGTATTGTCCTGCTCCTTCAAGGACTTTTACTTTGCAAAGACCGCAGGAACCCCGGCCTCCACAGGCTGAAGGGATGAAAACACCCTCCTCCATGAGAGTTCCGAGCAGTGGTTTACCACCCCTTACGGTGAACTCTTTATCGTTATTAATGGTAAGTTTTACCTCTCCATAATTACCAATGGTGGCATCCGCTATAACCATCAGGATTGCCAGAATGGATGTGATTGCTGAAATTGCCCCGACACTTAAAAGGAGGGAACTTAATGAAATCATATGGTCAACCTCCTATGATATATTGAGCATACCGGTAAATCCCATGAAGGCCATGGCCATCATGCCGGTAATAATAAGAGCGATACCCGCTCCTTCGAGTCCTCTGGGAACCCGGGCTTTAGCAAGTTTCATCCGAATACCCGCCATGGCCAGGATAGCGATGAACCAGCCGAGACCGCTTCCAAGGCCGTAGGCGAAGGAGGCAAGGAGGGAGTAGTTTCTGATCACCATGAAAAGACTGACTCCCAGGATAGCACAGTTCACCGTAATCAGTGGAAGGAATATTCCCAGTGCGGCATAGAGTCCTTCCGAGGTTCTCTCGATTACCATCTCCACCAGTTGAACGAAGGCGGCAATGACTATAATGAAAACAATAAATCTCAGGTATTCAAGGTGAAGGGGGATGAGGATCATGTGATAGACGATCCAGTTCAGGAGGCTGGTGACTGCCATGACGAAAGTAACGGCCGCACCGAGTCCCAGAGATGTTTTCAACTCTCTTGAAACAGAGAGAAATGAACACATGCCCAGGTAATTTGTAAGAAGGATATTGTTCGTAAAAATCGCGGCAAAAAAGACCGCTATGGGGTATACAGCTGGATTCATTTTTTGACCTCCTCTTCATCTTTCAGGATTAAGCCTTTGACAACCCAGATAAATATTGCCAGCATGAAGAAGGCGCCGGGAGGCATTATCATGATTGACCATTTTGTAAACCAGTCACCAAAAACTGTAAATCCGAGGATGGAACCGGAACCGAGAAGCTCTCTGAAGAAGGATATGATCAGGAGAACGTAGGTATAACCAAGACCTGACGCAAGACCGTCGACCAGGGATAGGCCGGGTGTGTTGTTCAGAGCAAAGGCTTCGGCTCTTCCCATGATAATGCAGTTTGTGATTATCAATCCTACATAGGGGCCAAGCTGTTTCCAGATTTCCGGGTACCAGGCTTTGAGTACGATATCTACAACAATTACAAAGGAAGCGATTATCAAAGTTTCAACCATCATCCTGATTCTCGACGGGATCAGTTTTCGAATGATTGAGAGTGTAAAACTCGACAAAGTTGTTGTAAACAGAACACCCAGAGTCATTACCAGGGTATTCCTGAAACTGTTTGTGACCGCCAGAGTGGAGCAGATTCCAAGAATCTGAACAAATACAGGGTTGTTTTTTCCTAAAGGATCAAGAAAAACCTGTTTTACCTTTCCCTTCATTTCGCCTCCTCCATTGCTGTTTTTGCTTTTTCTATTGAACTATTCATTAGCCTCAGAACCGCGTTGGATGTTCGGGTCGCACCGGTTATGGAATCAATCTCACTTTGTCCTCTACTAGTTCCTTCGGGAACCATGATGAAGGGGGGGCGTTTTGATCGAAACTGTTCCTTGAACCACTCTTCGGTGATCCTGGCTCCAAGACCCGGGGTTTCATTCTGCTTTACAAACTCTACACCCGTCATCTCTTCGCCTGTGGCATTGTATCCTACTACAGCTGTTATCTCTCCCCAGAGTCCGGGGCCTGATGAGAAAACGGCCCATCCGGCATCCCTGCCCGATTCATCCATGATACGGAAGGCAAGACCCTCGGGGGTCTGAATCTCTTCGACACGAGACTGGTAAAGCTTTTCTATCTCGGCACCCGCCTCTGGAAGGGGTATATCCGCCGAATACAGAACCGCTTTCTTTTGAAAGAGGGTTTCATTCAGACTGACAAGATCTTCTGTGGCAAGAAAGAGACCCGATACCGCAGAGATAAAAATCACTGTTACGATTACCATAAAGAGGACAGGATATATTCTCTCCTTGTAGAAGGAGGGGCCTTTTTTCTTTTGAGTGTCACTCATGCTTTTACCACCTCTTTTTTTCTCTTTTTCAGGGTTTTCATTACATGATCCAGGAGAGGAGCAAACATATTTGCGATTAGGAGAGCAAATGTGAATCCTTCAGACCATACGGAGAAGGTTCTGATAAGACTTGTCAGTAATCCTATCATTGCCCCGTATATCCATTTCCCTCCAGTCGTGGTTTGGGAGGCTGAAACCGGATCGGTCGCCATAAAGAAAATCCCAAAGAGGATTGTTCCTGCCAGAAGGCCCTGAACTGGGTGGGCCGCCTGTTCTACGCCCCCAAAATAAAAGAGACTCTGAAGGAGTAAAAAGCCGGCAATTCCGGATAAAACTATCTGGTAGCTGGCTGTCTTTTTGATTATAAGGAAAAGCCCGCAAAGAAGAACCAAAATCGCACTGGTCTCTCCAAAGGAACCGGCATGTTTACCAAGAAAGAGGGTGAGGGTTGAAATGGTCTCGCCCTGGGCCATCTTTACAAGGGGTGTTGCCTTTGTGATGGCATCTACTGCGGGCTGCCATGCGGTAAATCCCCCTGCGGCTCCTGGGACTGCCGGGGTGAACCCGGAGGTCAGTGGAACGCCAAAGCTTATATAGATGAATGCTCTACCCGATACAGCCGGGTTGAAGACATTCCTTCCGAACCCGCCGAATACCATCTTTCCAAAGACAATGCCGAAAGCGATTCCTACGCTTGCTATCCATAATGGAATCGTCGGGGGGAGTGACAAAGCAAAAATGAAAGAGGTTACAAAGACAGCTGAACTTACGGGCTGTTTATTTTTCCTCACAAAAAGATATTCACTTAAGAACCCTATACCATTTACAACCGCCAGGACGAGAATGAATCTCCATCCATAGAAGTAAACGGCGGCTAAGCAGAGGGGGAGGAGGGCGTATACCACCTGATTCATTGCCTTCTGCTTCATTATTAACTTCTTTTTTCCTGCAGCGCTCATTTTCTATCCTTTACATAATGATTTAACTTCACGTGCCAATTCCTTTCCCCTTTCCATTGCAAGAGCCTTTACTTCGTCTGATGCGGCCCCCTGCCATTCTACAGGATCAAGGAAATCCCATTTGAGGGTTTCTGTCAGAGTATCACACTCTTTTTGAGCGCCTCCTGACCAGCCCCATGAACCGAATCGGAAAGCTTTTTTATGAAAAACGTGTTTTCTGTTAAAGAGGTCCAGGGTATGGGCCATGGGGGGGAACATTTTATATTCATATGTCGGCATTCCCAGGACAATACCCGTCGATTTCCAGGCAGAACCCAGGATGTAGGAATTTTCCTCATTGGGGACCTGGTGAACATGAACCTTCACCTTTTCTGATCTGATTCCCTGGACAACAGAGTTCAGAACTTCCTTTGTGTTTCCATACATGGAGCCCCAGATAACCGTTATCTCCGGTTCGGCGGGGCCTTGAGCGTATTCAGCATAGCGCCTGTATCTTTCGATGATCTCCTTGGGATTCTCTCTCCAAAGGAGACCGTGGGACGGGGCTATCACCTTGATTTCGAGATCTTTCAGCTTGTCGATGGCCCTTAAGACAAAAGTGGAAAAGCTTGAAACGATGTTCGCATAGTATCTTAAGGATTCAACCTCGAAAAAATCATGCTTTTCTTCTGAGATCTGATCATCGAAGACTGAACCTTCCAGGGAACCGTAGGATCCAAAAGCATCACAGGAAAAGAGAGTTCCCGAAACCGGTTCAAATGTAACCATCGTCTCCGGCCAGTGGACATTCGGTATCTCTACAAAATGGAGAACTTTATCATCTCCCAAATCAAGGGTATCACCGGTTTTCACTATAGTCAGGTTCTCGGTTACCCCAAAAAACTCCCTGGCAATATCGGCGGCTTTTTTGGTAAGGATCATCTGGATATTGGGGTTCCTGTCAAGGAGTCCGCGCATCCATCCTGTGTGATCCGGTTCCATGTGGTTTAATACCAGATAATCGATATCAGAAAAGTCGAGATTGAGAGCTTTTAACTCTTTTTCCAGGGTCAGGGTGGCATCATCCCAGTCGCGCATAAGATCAATGAGGGCGGTTTTTTCTCCCTTAACGAGATACGAGTTGAGTGATACCCCGTTGGGTATAGGCCAGAGGCCTTCAAAAAGATCTCCGTTGGTGATATTGGCTCCCAGGTGGTAGATCCCCGGTGACATGAGGATTGGTTTCATGGATGGAACTCCTTCGTATAATATTGGTTAGTCTGAGACTTTAATATTATAGTGTGTGATTCGTAAAGTCTCTTCATGCAGTTTTAAAATTGGTAATAAATAAATGGACCTTCGACGGATTTGTCTACTTCTAATCACAATTCCGCCGAAGGTTCCGAATGTATAAGATTTTTCCGATTTATTCGTCGGAAACCGAAAAGTCATCCTTTGATGCGCCACAAAGAGGGCATACCCAGTCTTCAGGGATGGCATCAAAAGCTGTGCCTGCTGCTACACCATTATCGGGATCGCCTTCAGCAGGATCATAAATGTATCCACAAAGATCACAAACGTACTTCTCCATTCTTATTCCTCCATAAAATCAGTATTTAATTATTATTCCTGTCCCAGGGACCGGATTTTTCAGCTTTTCCAGAGGCCATGGACATTACAATATTCCCTGGCGCTTACCTCTTTTCCTTCAACACAGAATTCGGCTACGGGGGCGTCACCGGCTTTCAGGAACTGCTTGTAGGCTTTTCCATCCACTAAAAGTTCAATCCACTGGATGTAGTGCTCCTCGGCCATGGGGTGAAGGGTAGTACCTACGGTTACTTTGTATCCATTTCCTGTTTTTTCGATAACAGGAACGTGCTTTTCAGTTGAAGAATCTGCACTTTTCTCTTCCAGAAGTGTCATGGGCTGGCCACAGCAGTTCAATTCACCTCCACCGGGATGAAGCATCTCTACGATATTTCCACATAATTCACATTTATAAACACCACGAAAACTTGCTCTTGCCATTATTATACTCTCCTTGTTTTTTACCAGTTCTCACCGAGAACTTCAAAATATGCCTGGGGATGGGCGCATGCCGGACAAACTTCCGGAGCTTCCATACTTTCATAGAGATAACCGCAGTTCCGGCATCTCCAAACAACAGATTCATCTTTCTTGAAGACAGACCCATTTTCTATATTGGCCAGGAGTCCATTATATCGGTTCTCATGCTGCTTTTCTGCAATACAAACCGCATCATAAACCTTGGCGATATTTTCAAAACCCTCTTCTCTTGCTTTTGCTGCAAATGAAGGATAGAGCTCTGTCCACTCCTCATTTTCCCCACCTGCTGCTGCTTTCAGGTTTTCGGCCGTTGTTCCAATTACTCCGGCAGGAAATGCAGCCGTAATTTCGAGATCGCCCCCTTCAAGAAACTTAAAGAACCTCTCTGCATGTTCTTTTTCCTGAGCGGCTGTTTCGATAAAGATATCTGCGATTTGCACATATCCTTCCTTCTTTGCCTTGCTGGCAAAATAGGTGTACCTGTTTCTTGCCTGTGACTCTCCGGCAAAGGATTTCATGAGATTTTTCTCTGTTTCCGTTCCTTTAATTGAGGGCATCGATATTCTCCTTATAAGTCTTTCTACCTACTTATTTTAACCGACAGAGGTCTAAATTGCCAATATATTATCAAGTTTCCAGAGGAATATTAAAAAATAATTGGCATACAAACTACTTAGTAATGATTACTATAATCGATAAGGGAAAACCTGTCAATTAATCTATAAAAAAATATTTATTATCCTGTAAACTGAAAGATCTATAATAAAGAGAGAACTTTAGGATGAGAACAGGCTTGTTATTTATCAGATGATTGTATTCATGAAGGAGGCTAAAACTTTCAGAGCCTGAGCGTTATTTCCGCCTTCAGGGATTATCAGATCAGCATAGGCTTTAGTTGGCTCTATAAACTCCATATGACCTGGTCTGACAACCTCCAGATACTGGGTCACAACCGAATCCATGGTTCTTCCCCTCTCCTGGATATCCCTTTTCAACCTTCTGATAAACCGGATGTCATCGGGTGTATCAACAAACAGCTTAAGATCGATGAGATCACGTACATTTTTATCAAAGAAAATCATAATCCCCTCGAAGATGATGAAGTGTTTGGGGTGAACTTTAATGGTCTCCTCTTTTCTGCAGTGGTGGACAAAGTCATACTGAGGCATCTCGATGGCATTTCCATTTTTAAGTTCATTCAAATGGTTAAACAGAAGTTCATTATCAAAGGCATCAGGATGATCAAAGTTGAATCCCGTAATATTCTGATTATTTACATGGGCGGCGGATTTGTAGTAGTTATCCTGGGGAATGAAGACAAAATCGGAGACCATATGCTGTATACGATTTACAATTGTGGTTTTTCCTGACCCGGATCCTCCGGTTATTCCAATAATCTTATTTGATTTATCCATTGATATGCTCCTGAAATTGTTCTTAAGCTCGATAAATCAGTTTATTAAATTTTCTCACGAATGTCGAAGGGTAATTCGTTTTGGATAAAAAAACTCTGATATTTACTTCGAATTTAACATGAATTATATGAATCATTTATTATCTTCATTATAATAGGAGCAGATATTATGAACAATGTAATTTATTCATCGATGAAAGATAGGCTTGAGCGGCTTGGCACCGGGCTTAAGTTAAAATCTGATAGTAAGATTGTAATATTCAGTGATCTCCATATGGGTGATGGGAGCAAAAATGATGATTTTCTTCCCTATGCCGGAATGTTTAAAAGCGTGCTGAATGATTATTATTATGATAAGGGGTATACCCTCATCCTGAATGGGGATGTTGAAGAGCTTCAGAAAAACAGCCTCGATTCTATTCACAGTCAGTGGTCATCTGTATATGATATCTTTAATAAATTTTCTGCGGCAGACAGGTTTTATAAGATTGCCGGGAATCATGATTCCAAACTCCTCTCAATTTCAAAAGACAAACTGAAATATCCGCTTTTGGATGCCCTTCGCCTGGATTACCGGGGAGATGAGATCCTCGTTTTTCATGGCCATCAATTTTCAATAATGTATGAAAGTTTTAATGAGCTGCTTGGGTTCTTTCTGAGGTATTTTGTTAAGACCCTGAGGATTAAGAATCGTTCTACCGCCCATAACTCAAATAGGCGCTGGGTTGTTGAAAAAAGGGCCTATGAGTTTTCACGCAGCAGTGGAATCATCTCCATTCTTGGTCATACTCATCGCCCCCTTTTTGAATCTCTCTCCAAGGTTGACTCTCTGATTTATGAGATTGAAAAGGTTTGCCGTCAGTATGTGGATCAGAACGAGAAACCGGGTGGCGATGTGGAGGCCAGGATTCTGTCACTTAAACGAGAGCTAAGTCAGCTACAGGGGAGAAAAAAGAAAGAGGCCTTTGTCAGCCAGCTTTACTCTAAGGGGTTGGTCATTCCCTGCCTGTTTAATTCGGGCTGTGTTATCGGCAAACGCGGGATGACAGCTATTGAGATATCCGGTGATAAAATCTCCCTGATTGTGTGGACAACCCATCCACGGTCAGTGGAACGTGATGATTTTCCAGATGCTCATGAAGTTCGCCATGACAGGTTCCCCCTGCCCGATAATCCGGATATAAGGCGTCGTATTGTTAAACGGGATGATCTGAGGTATATCTTTACCCGGATAAATCTTTTAGGTTAAATTTTTGTAAAACACAATTTTAAAACAGTCTTGCTCCGTTTTACATCCTCCTCCTCTTGTTGTCCAGGTAGTAACTGTTTATACTTGAGCCTCTTTTAAGGAGTATACAATGGAATCAGTAATACAGTTTATATTAGAGAAATTCTACTATGTCTTTTTAGGTCTTCTTGGCGCCTATGTCATAATTAAATTTCGCAACAGACATTCCAACAAGAAGCGGATACTATTTTTTGTTCTGGCCATTGGTGTTTTTGTTGTTTATACAGGTACAATATTGATTCATGAGGCGATTTTACCTCAATGGACCTTCCTTCTGATTTGTCTTGCCGCCATAGGTGGTGCTGCCTACTTTATCCGAAAATTCTGGATTTTCAGAATGGACTGCAGTACCTGTGGTAAAAGAATGGATTGGAATACTATCGTTACCGATGATCGCAACCTCTGTTCCGAATGCCTGGATGCTGCTCTTGAAGCTGAAGATGGTGTGGACGCGCCCGCCGAGGCCAATACTGCAGATGATGCAGACGAGGCCAGGGGAGTTGAAGAGGCTGAATCAGAAGGTTCTGCTGAAAAAACTGACGAGTAGAAACCCTCTATGGCGGTGGGCCCCAGATTTTTTACCAACATTCAAATATCCCTCCCCGAGGAAGAGATCCGGCGAAGGCTTGGCTATAATCAAAAGCATAATATAGCCGGGGTGGAGGAGCTCTCTGACCTTCGCCGCCTTATGGATGAAGCTGCCGGTTTTATCGAGGTCCGGGGCTCCCTTATAAGGCAAAAGATTTGGGTGGCCGGTGAAAAGATCTTTTTCCCCGACGGCTCTTTTTTTGAAAGCCGTCAGACGGCAAAATTACTTACAGGCTGTACCGAGGCTCTCCTTATGGGGGCTACCGCCGGGAAGGGTATAATAAAAGAGATTTCCAGGCTGACCGAAGCTGGAGAGATGCGAAGGGTCGTCGTGTATGATGCAGCGGCCAGTGAGATTGTCGATGCAGGCTTTAACTGGATGAGGGATCTTGTTCAGCGGGAGGTTTTGCGTGAGGGCGGAAGGATGATCCGGCATCGGTTTTCCGCCGGTTATGGGGATCTCGCCTTGTCAAACCAGAAATACTTCCACAAAATTCTTGAATTAAAACAATTGAATGTGAAACTCACCGATGATTATATTCTTGTTCCGGAGAAATCTGTTACGGCAATAACCGGGATTACATTTGGAAACTGAATAAGTCGAGGAATCTTTTAGAGGTTAGTTATATGAACAATAAAAAGAAAAATATTATAGAACGGTTTCAATCGGAAGTCATCATTCTTGACGGGGCCATGGGGACTGAGCTGCAGAAACGCGGACTGCCTTCCGGGGTTTGTCCGGAGGTTTGGGCCCTGGAGAACCCAACTGTGCTTAAGGATATCCAGGGGGCCTACAGCCATGCCGGAGCCGGGATGGTTTATTCATGCACTTTTGGTGGGAATCCTGAGAAACTCAATGAGTTTGGATATGACAATGTGGAAGAGATTAACCGGGACCTTGTCAGGATTACCAGAGAGGCCGTGGGTCCGGGTGTATTAATCGCGGGAGATATCAGTTCTACCGGCCGTTTTGTTGAACCTTTTGGTGATTTCAAATTTGAGGAAGCCGTAGCGTGCTTTAAGCGGCAGGTTCGTGGACTGAAAGAGGGGGGGGTAGATCTTTTTGTGATCGAAACCCAGATTGATATTCAGGAAGCCCGGGCCGCCCTTATTGCTGTTAAAGAAGAGACTGATGATTTTGTCCTTGTCACCATGACCTTTGAAGCCGATGGGCGGACCCTTAATGGTACAACCCCCGAGGCGGCCGTCATTACTCTGCAAAGTCTTGGTGCTGATGCTGTCGGGATTAATTGCTCCACCGGTCCCGTGGAAATGCTCACCACCCTTGGTCGGATGGCGGAGGTTGCCCGGGTCCCCCTGGCGGCAAAACCCAATGCGGGGATGCCCCGGATGGTGGATGGAAAAACAGTTTTTCCCATGGGGCCCGAGGAGTTTGCAGGGTATGCCGCCTCCTTTCGGGATGCGGGAGTCAGCTTTTTTGGTGGCTGCTGCGGAACGACTCCGGAGCACATACAGAAGGTCGCTTCTGCCCTAGGGGGGGCCTCGCCCTCACCTGCTTTTGAGAAATGGGCAGGGGAGGATACCAAGGGGCAGGGGAGTAATAGATTCCTCTTGAGCTCCGCCAGGGAGGCCCTGGTTTCTGGTCCGGATTCACCTCTTCACATTATAGGAGAAAGGATTAACCCTACCGGAAAAAAAGCCCTCCAGGCAGAATTAAAGGAGGGGGAGCTCGCCATTGTTTCCCGGTTTGCCAGAGAGCAGAAGGAGAATGGGGCGGATCTCCTGGACATTAATGCCGGTATGCCCGGGATCGATGAGAGAGAGACCCTTATTTCTATTATAAATCGTCTTTCCCCAAGGAGCGGCCTTCCCCTGGTGATTGACTCTTCGGATCCCCAGGTTGTGGAGGCAGCTGTTCGCCTCTATCCGGGGCGGGCCCTCATAAATTCCATCTCCGGAGAGAAGGAAAAGCTTGCCCGTTTGCTTCCGGTTGTAGAGAAATATGGATGTGCTTTCATCCTGCTCCCCCTGGCCGATTCCGAGCTTCCGCTGACTGCTGACCGAAGGATGGAGATTGTGGCCGAGGTTTTTGCAAAGGCCAAGGTGATGGGAGTAAGACGATCTGATGTGCTTGTGGATGGGCTTGTTATGACTGTCTCCTCAAAACCCGAGGCTGCTGCTGAAACACTTAGTACTATTCGGCGAAGTACAGAGGCTGGATTTGGTGCGGTTGTCGGACTTTCCAATGTCTCTTTCGGACTTCCTGCCCGAGGATGGCTTAACAGCAGTTTTCTCGCCATGGCTCAATTCGCGGGACTTACCTTTGCGATTGCAAATCCGGGCCATGAGATCCTCATGAATATAAAGATTTCGGCGGATCTGCTGTTGGGGAGAGATGCCCGGGGGAAAAATTATATCAACAGATTTGATCAAAACACCGGCCCTGGCTCTGAAGGGGGCCCCGGTGTTTCCTCTTCCCCGGCGGGGAATGCGGGGATCCCAGGGCGTGGAGGAGCCCAGGTTGGCGAGCCTGGTGTTCCGGGAAAATCGGAAGAGCTTGTCTATAAAGGTGTTCTTGATGGGGAGAGTGGCATGCTTCTATCGGCTCTGGAGGATTGTCTTTCCGGCGGAATGAAGCCGGCTTCCATTCTTGAAGAGCATATGATCCCCGCTATTCTCAAGACGGGCGAGCTTTACGATCAGAAGAAGTTTTATCTGCCTCAGCTTATGGCCAGTGCAGAAGCCATGCGTGATGGATTTGCTTTACTTGAACCGCTTTTGGTTAAGGACGGCGGTAAAAGAACTAAAAAGATAGTTTTTGCCACCGTGCAGGGGGATATTCATGATATTGGAAAGAATATTGTCATACTTATGCTGCGGAATTACGGATTTGAAGTGATTGATCTTGGTAAAGATGTTTCCTCTGATTATATTATATCCGCCGTTAAGGAGCACTCCCCGGCTATCCTCGGGCTTTCGGCCCTTATGACAACGACGATGGTCAGAATGCCGGAGATTCATAAACGGCTTCAGGATGAGAGGATAAATATTCCTGTGATGGTTGGAGGGGCCGTAGTCACTCCCGAATGGGCAGAATCATTTGGAGCCTGGTACAGCAGAGATGGGGTTGATGCTGTTCGTGTTGCCAGGAAACTCCTTGAATAAATTTGAGGATTCAGGTACAAAGCCTTTTTTACAGATAATGCAATAATACTAACGGCAAAGGCCGGTAAGGAGATAAGATGAATATTGGAGATAAAACGACCGTAGTAATCGGTTATACTTTAAAAGATACCGAAGGGAATGTTCTTGAGAGTACCGAAGAGGTGGGCGGGGTAACATACCTTCATGGTCAGGGACTTATGATTCCCAAGCTCGAGGAGGCCCTTGAGGGAAAAGCCGAGGGAGAAGCTCTGGAAGTTCATCTCACAGCTGAAGAGGCTTATGGAGCAAGGGATGAAAACATGGTAGTGAAGATTCCCAAAACCGAATTTGAGGATGTCGATACCCTGGCGATAGGTGAAGATATTCAGGTTCACGATGGGCAGACAGGCGGTATCATGACTGTTGTAGAGATTGGTGATGAGCTTGTTACTCTGGATGGTAATCACCCCTATTCAGGACGGGATGTGGTGTTTGATATTCTTATTCAGACTATCCGGGAGACAAGTCAGGAAGATATTGATGCTCTTCAGGCGCACCACCACGATCATGAGGGGTGTGGATGTGGTCATGACCATTCAGAAAGTGCCGGCGGATGCTGTGGTGACTCTGAAGGGAGCGGGAAGGCTGAAGGTGGTAAGGATTGTTGTGGAAGCGGCGGTGGATGCTGCGGTTGATAGCTACCCTTATTTGATTAAGGAGTATAGTTTATAAAACAGGAGCAGGGATATGGATGAGAGTGATCCTGACAGAAAGGAAATTTATCACCGACTGAAAAACCATATGGCGGTAATCAACAGCCTCATCAGGTTGAAAGCCTCCTCCACCGAGGATCTCCCGGCTATGAATGCTCTTGAAGAGACCGGGGGGCTTGTCTCCGCAGTTACTCTTGTTTATCAGCTTCTCTATCGGAATGCCGGAGAGGCAGGAATTCCTGTCTCCTGGTATATCCGGGAACTTATAGACCATCTTGAACAGACCCTTACACGGAGACTTCCTGAGTTCTCTTTTAATTTACCGTCGGAAAAATACCAGATTTCTCCGGAGAAGGCTGTTCCTCTGGGAATAATGGTAGCGGAACTTATTATTGATTCGGCTGAAGGCCCGGTTTTAACGGTTTCACTGGAACCGTCTGATGATGGTGCGGGTGGGTGGGTATTTTCATTTTCGAGGTATATTTCATCAGAAGACCTCTCCGGATTAATGCTTGCCGGCAGTCTTGTTTCTCAGCTTGATGGCCGAATTCTACCCGGGGATAGTTTCTCCGTCGCTTTTTCTGAGGGTCTGCTCAGCAGCGGTTGATAAGATCTCACGACTATCGAATCAGGTTTCTTCTTTTCCTTTTAATAACATCAAGCCAGGGTTCAGGACCCACATATCGGGGTCTTGCCCGAAGCATTACTTTGAGCTCCTCCGGGGAGTTAAGGGGCTTGGGTGACAGGAGACCGCTCCGGGTTATTTCATGGGAGGGATCCCACTCTTTACTTACACTCTCCACTTCAATTACCGGGTCTTCCCCTTCTTCTGTCGGTTCACCGAAGAGTTCCAGCTGCATGGGGTGAATTTTCTGCTCGGTTTTCTTTGTCGGAGCAGGTCTGGGTTTTTCGGTTGTCGAAAAATTCAGTTTAACCGAAGGTGCCAGTGCCACGGCCCATACTTCAGGAAAGTGGAATGAAGGCTTTTCTTCGGAAAAGGGGGAGAGGGTGGTTATAAAGAAAGAGGATAACTCACTGTGAAGGAGCTTTAAAATTTGACCAATTTCACCATTATCGCTGTAAATCGCGTTTTTCCCTCCGATTATATCAACCATCAGGCGTGAAATAATCAACAAGTACTCTGCGGCCTCAATGTTTTCAAGATTTCCTTCCCTTATTCTGAATATCAGGCTCAGGAGCCAGCATTTTATCCCCTCCTCGGGATCCTCATCTGTCAAAATCAAGGCAGAAAACCTCATAACCCGGGCGGGCGAAAAGAGTGTTTTCAACGAATCAAGAAAGACTGTATAATCAAAATCTTCCAGGTATACTGTATTCAAGCACCAGAGTGCGAGTCTGTGACTGGCCTCTTCACTCATCTCTCTTACTTCCTTGATTGACAGCAGGGCAAACTCAAAAAAATAATCTTCACCTGCTTCAAGGCTGTCATTAAGCTGCATTACAACACTTTTAATAAACCTTCTGTCTTCTGATACCAGATTATAAAGCTTCTTTTCATCTCTTGAGAAACTACCCCTCTTCTCTTTCCCGGAGGGAAGATCCGCAACAGCTATGAGGACGTCAACCAGAAGGGCCGGGCCGCAATTGGCCGGGATCTCTGCTATACTTTTTTCCAGGGCGGTTAGATCATTACTGTAGAGGTCTGAAACCGCCTTTATAAGGAGGCGCCATGAATAGAGAGGCGAGTCTGCCTCGATTGTTTCCAGCCGATCCCCCATGTTTCGATCAAACATTCCATTTGTTCTTGATTCAAAGCCATCCCTGAGGATATTTGCTTCGTCTTCAAGATTTGTACCGAAAATATTGGGAAGATTCAGTATTTCTGAGGGTATATAATAATCGTGCTTCAGGGCACATGAAATTTCAATTGTACCGGATGATTTTCTGTTCAATGCAGAATGACCTTTTCGCTTTGGTTAGTTTCGAGTCGGGTTTAATACCCCGCAGCATGCTGCGTGATGAATAGCTTTGATGTAAATAGAATACTCAATGTTTGTCAAAGCTAAACTAAAGTTAATCCTTGCCTGTGGGTATTAAGCCCATACAATAATTTCCTTATGAGAACGACGATACCTCGCAGCTTTCTGCGGGGAGAGTCATTGGAAGGTTAGGTTAACGGGAAAGGTGAGAGCTGTCAACAGGATTTTACCCAAATCTCATTCCATTTTCGAATGTTAATTTAGAAGTATAAATAACCAGGATGGTCGTATCTCGCCGTTCCACCATTTTACCTGATTGGTATGATTCTTTTCGGGAGTTCATCCCCTCCCTGCCATTTTTGTTCATCAAATAAAACGGATGAAAATAAAGGTTGCAAATAAAGGACCTTGGCTAACTCCCTATCAGTTTTCCTATGGCCCTGGGGAGGGCATCTCTGGACGTGCCCCAGGAGGCATCCTTGTTGGTTGTATCGAATTTCTTTGTGTTCCATTCGATTTCTTCCGCCATACGGTTCATCTCCCGGGTCTGCAGGTTGTAGATTTGCTGATAATATTCTGTGTATTTTTTTCGGGTAAGCATATCAGCTCCTGTTGCAAAGATCAGCGGTAGATGGGTGTGGCAGAAGCCCTTTGAATTTAAAAGTACTTCAGGAAAATCCGGCTCATTATCCCATAGCCAGGCAATAGTGGCGCTGTACCGCAGGAGGGTTTGGGATATCTCTATACAAAGAGGGCAAGATTTTTCAGTTTTCTCGATTTTCTCTATGAGCTTTTTTGTTTTTTTATCAAAATACCCGCCTCCCAGGCTTCCAGGCGAAAGCTCTTTTTTCATATCCTGGCAAACCTTGAGCATCCTTGTATGGGTCATCAGGGCAAGACCTAACCGTGAATCTTCGGCGTTCAACAGAGCCGTGAAGTGACTTTTGCAGAAACCGGTCTCGTTAAGTTTTATCCGAATTTCAGGAACCATAACGGAATGCCCCAGATAATAGCGGATCCCCGCCTCTTCGGCTTTTTCTTTCAGGTTGCATATGGGACATTCAACGGCTTTTTCATAGGCCTTAAGTACTGGTATGGTATCTATTTGATATTTCATGTTTCCATGATATCAGGTTTTACAAAGGGCAGGAAGCCTGAAGATTGGAGTGACTCTGTATCAATTAAAGTATTCAAAATAAAACAATATAAAATCTATCAGATATGGCTGGGGTTTTTGACAAAAATTGATAATCCACGTATAGTGTTTTTCTATAGGAGGAGCCGATGAACCCATTAGCAATAGAACTTAATGATATTCTTAAAGGAACTACCGTATTTGAGCTACTTTCAGATTTTGGAAAGAGATTCTTTTTCCCCAAAGGGATAGTTACCCAGTCAGCAGAAGCCAAACAGAAGGCCCATCGCTTCAATGCCACCGTTGGTATGGCAACCCTGGGACCCGACCCTCTTTACATGAAAACCATGAAAGAGTGGCTTCCGAGTCTTACCGCCGGGGAGATTTTTCCCTATGCTCCCACACCAGGTGTTCCTGCCCTCAGGGAGCTTTGGAAAGAAGAGATTTACGCAAAAAATCCTGCCGCAGCGGGAAAAAATATTAGTTTACCCCTGGTCACCACAGGTCTTACCCATGGTATCTCTACCATTGCAGATATGTTTTTTGACAAGGGTGATAAGATCGTTATACCAGATATGTTCTGGGGGAATTATCGTCTGATTTTTGAAGGTCGCTGTGAAGCTGAAATTGTTTCCTTTCCCTTCTTTTCCGAAGAGGGCGGAATCAACATGGCTGGTCTTGAATCAGCTCTGAGAGCGCAGAGTCCTGAAAAAACGGCCTTGATTCTTAACTTCCCCAATAATCCTACAGGATATTCCCCTTCCGTTTCTGAAGTTGAACAGATTACCGCGCTTCTTGTGAAATTGGCTGAGGAAGGGCGGAAGCTTCTTGTTATATCCGATGATGCCTATTTTGGACTGTTTTTTGAAGAAGATACATGTACCGAGTCTGTTTTCGGCTTTCTGGCGGATGCTCACGAGAATATCTTAGCTGTGAAGGTCGATGGTGCTACCAAGGAAGAACTTGCCTGGGGGTTCAGGGTTGGATTTATTACCTATGGTGGAAAGGGTTTAACCGATGAGCATTATACTGCCCTTCTTAAAAAAACCGGTGGTGCTGTCCGGGCTAATATTTCCAATTCAAGCAAGCTGGGTCAGAGCCTGATTTATAATATACTTAAGGATCCAAGCCACAAAGCCCAGAAGGATGAATCGGTAAAGCTCATGAAGGTAAGGTACCTTAAGGTTCGTGAAGCATTAGCTAAATATTCACCGGATTGTATCCTGAAGCCACTTCCCTTTAACTCGGGATATTTCATGACTTTCATAGTTGAGGGAAAGAGTTCGGAAGCCCTTCGATTATTTCTTTTGGAAGAGTATGGTATTGGAACCATCTCCATTCAGGATAAATACCTTAGGGTAGCCTATTCCAGTGTTGATGAGGATGATATAGCTCCTCTCTATGAGCTTCTTGAAGAAGCTGCTGAAAAGCTGTAAAGTTGAGGGAGTTAATGTTTAAAGAAAATAGATTCGGATTAGTAATAATATTGGGTTTACTCATATCTTCCACCTTGTGGGCTCAGGAAATAATTCCTGCAGCCCAGTATTTCAGGGGAATTTCTGAGCAGTATGGAGCGATCGAGGACTATCAGGCCGATATCGCTCTTGCTGTAGGGGATAATTCGATGACCGGTGTTCTTTATTACCGGACTCCGAATCTTTTACGAATTGATTTTACGGATCCTGAAGATCAGGTTATCGTTGTCGATGGGTCTGAGTTGATGATTCACCTCCCGCGGCAGGCTGTAACCATGGTTCAGCCTCTCACCAGGCATAATGATGCGACTCTTTCGACCATGGTTACGGGGCAGGGATTGAACCTGTTGAGCCGAAGTTACAGTATCTCTTATCTGGAATTCCCCAACTTTGTCCCCCTCGATGAGGGTTCCCGGGAATCGGTTATGAAACTGAAGCTTGAGTGGCGGAGTACCGATGAGGGGTTTCGGCAGATAATTATTTCTATTGGTGAAAATGGTTACATTCGAAGAATGGAAGCGATCACCAAAGATTATAAGGATTTGACCTACGACCTGACCAATATAGTGATAAATCAGAACATTCCCGAGGCAAGGTTTGAATTTGATCCTCCTCCAACTTCTTATACAATTAATAACTTTCTCTTCGAATTGGAAGAATAGGCAGGTAAAAAGATGGAATCTATTGGAGCTATATTAAAAACTGCACGGGAGGAGAAGGGCTACTCCATTGAACAGGTGGCCCGGGAGACTAATATCGCCAAGCGATATCTTCAGGCCATCGAGGCGGAGGATGTTTCTCTTTTTCCAGGAGAGACGTACTTCATCGGGTTCCTTCGAAACTATGCAGATTTTTTAGGTCAGGATTCGGATAAGCTGACAGGTATCTATAAGAATATGAAAATTCAGGAACAGCCGCCACCCATGGAGGAGCTTCTGGATACTAAAAACTCAAAGGCGCTGCCGTTGATTATTATCATTATACTTGTTCTGGCTCTTGGCGCGGTTTTCTGGTTTTTTATCCTCCCCAAGCTTGATGATACCAGCCAAAAGCCATCAGCGGCCGGAAATAAGGGGGGCGCTGAAACTGTTGTTGCTTCTGAAACTAATGAAAATGATTCAGCAGGGATCTCTCTTGCGGATAATGGAACAATGTATGAGTTCACCGATGAGATCCTTGAGCGTAAATTCATTGTCGGGGATGGTATCGAAGTCATTATCGGTGGTTCCGAACATTTTATACTTATTGAAAAGGCCGATGATGAGATTCTCCTGAATATTAATGGGGAACAGACTCCTCTTTTGCTTGATATTTCTACTCTTATCGATCTCTCTGGAGATGGGGAGAATGACCTGAAGATTCTGCCCAGGCAGATTATTCCGGATGAAAACGCTGTTGTTCTTTATTTCGATAAATATGTGGAGTCATCGGATCCCGTTTCAAGAGATCCTGATGAAGTTGTTATGAATGAGGCCGGTAGTGAAAGTACGGCATTAACGGCTTCCTCCGAATCCAGAGGATCCGCTGCCGTTATTGGTTCTGCCGGGGATGCCTCACGGGAATCAAAAACCCAGGTTGTTCTGGAAGCCTCTTCTCCTGAATCCTTTGATCTCGATGTTGTTTTTCGCGGATTGTGTCTTGTAAGATATGTTTCGGATAACAGCAGCAGGGAAGAGAGGTACTTTCATAAAAGTGAAGTCTTCCGTCTGGAAGCTGACAAAGAAATAAGACTGTGGATCTCAAACGCCGGATCTTTCAAAGGAAAGATCAACGGGGTCGATATTCCCATGGGTAACCCCGGGGAGGTCGCTACCAAGCTGATCCGCTGGGAAAAGGATAATGAAACTGGAAAATACCAACTTAAGCTCATCCCCGTCTATTAGGAAGTTTTTTGTAGAGAATCTTGGCTGTGCAAAAAATCAGGTAGATGCGGAAGTGATGATAGCCGCCCTTCAGAATGAGGGGTGGCTTTTTGTTTCAGATTCGGATGAAGCGGAACTGATAATTATTAACTCCTGCGGGTTTATACAGACGGCGAAAGAGGAATCAATTCAAGTTTCTCTGGAAATGAAGGAGAGATATCCGGGTAAGAAGATTATGCTTGCCGGCTGTTTTGCCCAGAGATATGGAGAGGAGCTTACGGGTTCTCTTCCCGAGCTGGACGGAATCTTTGGGAACAGAGTTTTAAGCCGGGTCAGTGAGACTGCCGAAAAGGTTATGGCAGGATTGAAACCTGTTGATCTCCCCGAATCGGATGAGGTTTCTGATGTTTCCGCGACCGCCGATGGCGAAAAGGTTCAAAATGAGGTTAAGCGTAAGCAGATCCTTTCATTTAAGGGCTCTGTGTATATAAAAATCTCCGAAGGCTGTAATAATGGATGCTCCTACTGTGCCATTCCCCTCATCCGCGGTGGTTTAAAAAGTCGGAGTATCTCATCGATTATCAGAGAGATCAAATCCTTTTTATCCGAAGGGTATGTGGAATTTAATTTTGTAGGACAGGATCTTGGCAGTTTCGGCGCTGACCGGGGAGAGGCTGAATTTATTACCCTCCTGAAAGAGATCTCAAAAATAGAGGGAAAATTCTGGATCAGGTTACTATATATTCATCCAGATCATTTTCCTGAAGGGCTGTTGACGGTTTGTAAGGAGGACCCCCGAATCCTTCCCTATTTTGACATTCCGTTTCAACATGCTTCCGGGCCAATCCTCAAAAAGATGGGCCGGCGGGGAAATCGAGAGAAGTATTTAAGCCTTATAAACCGGATCCGGGAGGAAGTCCCCCAGGCTGTGATTCGCTCTACTTTTCTTGTGGGCTTTCCCGGAGAGAGTAATGAAGACTTCAGGGAACTCCTTGAGTTTCAGAATGATGCACGAATAGACTGGCTGGGTGTCTTTTCATACTCCAGGGAGGAAGGCACATCTGCCGCCAGACTGGCAGGACCATTTTCCTATAAATTTCACCGTAAAATGCGTGAAAAACGGAAGGATAAAATAAATTTGCTCCAGCAGGCTGTGACTGAGGAGCGAATGAGCCGGTTCGTCGGACAGGAGATGGATGTTCTCATCGAAGAAAAGGTGGAAGGGGAAGACCTTTTTCTGGGACGAGGATACCTTCAGGCTCCTGATGTTGACGGTCTGATTGTTATAAATAGTGAAAATCTGGAATGCGGACGACTTGTTCGTTGTAAAATCGTAAAACAGAATGGGATAGATCTTGAAGCTGTCCCTTTAATATAATGGATTAAGTGTCTAAGGAGTAATCGATGTCTGATTTGGAAGAAAATAAGGTTTCAAATTTTATCAGGGATATTATAAATAAAGATATAGCCGAGGGGAAGAACGGCGGAACTGTCATCACAAGATTCCCCCCCGAACCCAATGGATATCTTCATATAGGTCATGCTAAATCTATCTGCCTGAATTTCGGGCTTGCCCGGGATTACAGTGGGATCTGTAACCTGCGTTTCGATGATACAAACCCCTCCAAGGAGGAGCAGGAGTATATCGATTCCATCCAGGAGGATGTTCACTGGCTTGGTTTTAAATGGAACCAGAACCTCTTTTATGCCTCTGACTATTTTGAGGAGATCTATGGTTATGCAGAAGAACTCATCCGGAAGGGGCTTGCTTTTGTAGATGACCTCTCCGGAGAGGAGATTCGAAAATTACGTGGAACCTTGACCGAACCCGGTACAGAGAGTCCCCATAGAAACCGTACTCCCGAAGAGAATCTTGATCTCTTCCACAGGATGAGAGCCGGGGAGTTTCCCGATGGTTCCAGGACCCTCAGGGCAAAGATCAATATGGCTTCAGGGAACCTGAATATGAGAGACCCTGTTATGTACCGGATTGTCCGGGCGGATCACCCCAGACAGGGCAATAAGTGGTGTCTCTATCCCATGTACGACTGGGCTCACGGTCTTGAGGACTCCATCGAAGGAATAACACACTCCATCTGTACCCTTGAGTTTGAAGATCACAGACCCCTGTATGATTGGTTTCTGAATAACCTCCCTGCACTTCATCATCCTCAGCAGATAGAATTCGCAAGGCTCAATCTTAACTATACGGTGATGAGCAAGAGAAAACTCCTGCAGCTTGTTCAGGAAAACCATGTCTCCGGTTGGGATGATCCCAGAATGCCGACCATTTCCGGGATGAGACGCCGGGGATTCACCCCTGCAGCCATCAGGAATTTCTGTGACAGGATTGGTGTGGCGAAGGTGAACTCTACCATCGATTATGCCATGCTGGAGCATTGCCTCCGGGAAGATTTGAACAAGACCTCTAATCGTGTCCTTGGTGTCTTGAGACCCCTGAAGCTCATCATTGATAACTATCCTGAAGACAAGCTTGAGTGGTTTGATGCTGAAAACAACCCGGAAGATGAGAATGCGGGTGTCAGAAAACTTCCTTTTACGAGGGAGTTGTATATCGAGCAGGATGATTTCCGTGAAGAGGCTCCCAACAAGAAGTATTTTCGTCTTGCACCCGGTAAAGAGATCCGGCTGAAACATGCCTACTATGTAACCTGTGTGGATTATAAGAAGGATGAAGCGACCGGTGAGATCTCCGAAATTCACTGTACCTACGACCCCGCTTCCAGAGGGGGGTGGAGTGAAGACGGCCGGAAGGTGAGGGGAACCAGTCATTGGGTTTCTGCTTCCCATGCGGTAGAGGGCGAGGCAAGGCTTTACGGTCAGCTTTTTAAGACGGAAAATCCTGGAAGTACAACTGGTAATTTCCTGGATGATATAGATCCTGATTCCTTCTCCTCCCTAAAGGGGTGTAAATTTGAGCCTTCCATTGCTGAGGCTGCCCCCGAAACCAGGTTTCAGCTTCTGCGTCAGGGGTATTATGTTGTTGATAAAGATTCAACTCCCGAAGCCCCCGTGTTGAATCTGACTGTAGGTCTTAGGGATACCTGGGCTAAGATGAATAAATAAATGAGTATTCCCGATTATATTCAGCAGTTAAATCCGGCTCAGAGGGAGGCTGTTCTCTATGAAGGGTCCTCTCTTTTGATCCTTGCCGGAGCTGGATCTGGGAAAACCAGGGTTATAACAACTAGAATTGCCTACCTTATAGATAAATTGGGTGTCGACCCCTCCTCCATTCTGGCGGTAACCTTTACAAACAAAGCCGCTGCCGAGATGAAGGAGAGGGTTTCTACCTTGGTCCCCGCTGGTTCAGATGTCATGATCCGTACTTTTCACTCCTTCGGCGCCTGGTTATTGCGGCGGAACAGTCACCTCCTCTCATTAAGCAGCCGTTTCTCCATTTATGATGATGACGACTCGGTAACCCTCCTTAATTCTCTCACCGAGGGAAAGAAAAAGAGGGAATTGAATCAGTTCTCCCGGTGGATCAGCCGTGCCAAGGATTACTGTCTGGCCCCGGAGGATAATCTCGATGATATTTCGGAGGATCAGGAGTTTCCCGAACTCTACCGTAAATATGAGGATCGCCTCAGGGAGATGGGGAACACCGATTTTGGTGATCTTATTTTACGCCCGGTAGAACTCTTAAAAGAGAATCCGGAGGTACGGAATCGATTTCACCAGAGGTTTAAAGTTGTCCTGGTGGATGAGTATCAGGATAGCAATGTGGCTCAGTATGAGCTCCTTAAACTCCTGGCAGGTGAGGGTGTTTCTGTCTGTGTCGTCGGTGATGATGATCAGTCAATTTATAAATTCAGAGGAGCCGAGGTTCGGAATATTATCAATTTCCCCGACCATTTTCCCGGAACAAAGACTATCCGGTTGGAGCAGAATTACCGTTCCACCGATAAAATCCTGGCCATTGCCTCCTCCGTCGTTGAAAATAACAGTGAAAGGCTTGGAAAGACCCTCTGGACCGATAAGGCAGGAGGGAGCAAGGCTGTATTATCCTACCTGAATACCCAGGAGGAGGAGGCTGAATACTGTGCTGCCCTTCTTGGGGATGGGAATCTTCGCGGGACGGCCATCCTGTACCGTACAAATGCCCAGTCTGTTACCTTTGAGACATGTTTTGCCCGGAAGGGGATCCCTTACCAGATTGTTGGATCCAAAAGGTTCTATGACCGGGAGGAGATCAAAGATATTCTCGCCTACCTTGCCCTGCTGAATAATCCTGCCGATGAAATTGCCTTCAGGAGGGTTATCAACAAACCCCGGCGGGGGCTTGGAAAGTCGGCCATAGAGAATATATTAAATCACATCCCTCCGGGGAGTCAGGATATGTGGGCGGCCTGCCACGCCGCCAAAGATTCCATGACCGCCCGGGCCGGCAAGGGGCTGGATGAGTTTCTTGGTATGAAAACCATGATGGATGAATCCCTTGAGAAGGTTCCGCTGCCCGAATTCCTCGATAAGGTAATCCAGGAGTCAGGTTTGCTGGATGTGTATGCCGAGAAAGATGAAATCACCGCAGCACAGAAATCCCAGAATCTGGATCAGGTCATTAACGCTTCGGGTAATTATGCCGCCGGTAGAGAAGGGCTTACCGCCTTTCTCGAGGATATGGAGCTGGACAGGAGTCTTACCGAAGAGGGGGGCGACAACAGAGAGGGCGTTACCCTTATTACCATGCATAATACAAAGGGGCTTGAGTTCGATCGGGTTATCATAACCGGAATGGATGAAGGGTTGTTCCCTGGTTACAGAGAGGAGTCCGCCGAGGCTTTGGAAGAGGAGCGCAGGATTTTTTATGTAAGCCTTACCAGAGCTAAACGGGAGCTCTACCTTACTACCTGTAAACGTCGGCTTATCTGGGGGAGATGGCAGTCCTTCATGCCCTCTCTCTTCATTCAGGAAATACCGGAAAAGTTTCTGGATATTCAGGGACAGTCGGTAGCTGTATATAATTATGGTGGAGCAACCGATTCGGACAGAGAGTGGGAAGAGGACAATGATTTTATAGATGATTCTGAGGCGGGTTCCCCGGGTGAAGTAGGCGGTGGCCACCGTAAGAAATCCGGTGAAAGTGAGTGGCCCGTGGGGACTGGTGTCTATCATGAAGATTACGGTTCCGGCCTTGTGTGTAAGGAGTGGTCCAATGGTCAGGATCTTCTCATCCTGGTTCGATTTGAATCGGGACGAACCGCCCAGTTTATTCCCAAATATACGCCTCTGGAGAGGATAGCACATGACTATTTTTGATCGACTTTTCCCCGATTTTACGGAAATTCTGCCCGAGGTTAACAGGTGTCGGGATTATCATATTTATGATGGCAGAGGGCGGCGGTATCTGGATATGTACCTATCCGGTGGCACTGCCCTCCTGGGGCACCGACCGAATGGTATAAGCCTTCGGGTTAAGAATGTGATGGCCAAGGGGCTTTGGGCCAATTATCCTACCGCCTGGCCGGGAAGGCTTAAGAAGGAGTTGAATTCCCTTTTGCCTGCCTATCCGGAAGTCCTCCTTTTTTCTGGTTTAATAGAAGCTGAGCGCTGGTTGAACGACAGGTTTCCAGGGAAGGAGGTCCTCGATCCTGCTGTTTCGGATTCCGATACAGACCATCCAGCCCTGTGGCGTCCCTTCTGTCCATCTGAATATTCTAATACCAAAGAGGGGGGGGAGGGGCTGGCTCTGGTTCCGATTCTTCCCTTTCCCGGACCTTTTACACCGGGCATGGTCTGTTTGCCTGAAGGAAGTATTAGGCCGGAAGAGAAAAAACTTTACAGCGGGGCGTCCATTCCTCCCTATATTTTAGCAGGTGTGGTCAGGGCGGCGGCTCTTGTCAGGAGCCATTATGAGGATCTCTCCTCGGATAGAACAGGTGCAAAACCTGATGGGCACAAACCCGGCAGCACCGGGAAGAAGGGCTCCGCCGGAGATAAAGCCCCCTGCGATCGTAAATTGACCCTTCCCCAGTGGGAAAAACGGGGTCCCTACTTGAAATACACAGGAAGTACAGATGCATACAGAACCTGCTTTAAAGCGGCCCTTGCCAGGCAGATACTGCTCCCCCCGGCACCTGAACTCCCCCTGGTCATTCCCGGACTCTATTCCAGGGGGGAAATTGGACCATTGATAGAAATATTTTCATCCATCGATTGATACACATCCATTTCAGGCCGATATAAAAGCATATGGAATCTACTGAACTGATATTAACGATAACAAGACTGGCCACCGGGGCAGGGGCTACTTTTGTCGCTATTCTGCTCTGGTCTACCACCCGTGACACCGCCTGGATGCTTATAATCATGGGAACGATCCTGCGGTATGGTGAGATCATATTTTCTACATTTGGTATTTTTGGTCTGGTTCCCGAAGATATAGTCCTGATTTCCGGGTATTTAAGTGTTGAAACTCTGTTGGTAAATCTTCCCCTGGTTTTTTATATCGCCGGATTTATTGTAATGATTCGGCGAAACCGGATCGGTTAGCATAGCCGGGCGGGGTGGTGCGTTTGGTTTGAATGGCCTTTCCCGGGCAATCCTCAATAGCAAATTCCACCCTTTCGCTTATTTCTTCCGGGATAACATCATTTATTAATTCTACGGTATCACCCTTCAGGCGAAAAATCTCCGGAACCAACTCTTCGCATAGACCGCAGCCCAGGCAGAATTCACTGTTTACTTTTATTTTCATTATTCGTCTTTTCCTTTGTGTCTTAAGTATAGTTTGATAAAAATTGGAAATCTATAAAGTGAATAAAATTTTATCAAAAACTAACCGAAAATCGATCATTCATCAGGCGTTTCTATCAAATTATACCATAAAAAAATATAAGATTACAGGCTCGGGAAGCTGTGCATTTCCCCACCTCAGCCTTGACATTCCCTGTCAAATATGGGAATATCCATAACACCTTGTCCGTTACACAAGGTTTGATAATATAACAGAACACATCTTATTAAAGGTGTCCTATTAAGATAGAGAAAGGCAAATACGATGGAAACAATTTATGTAAAGACAGCCGACGTTGACCGTAAGTGGTATGTTATTGATGCCGAAGGTCAGAAGCTCGGAAGAGTCGCTGTAAAGGCTGTTAAGCTCCTCAGGGGCAAGAATAAACCCTTCTATACTCCTCATCAGGAGTTGGGTGATTATGTAGTAATAATCAATGCAGCTAAAGCTGCCTTAAGCGGTGGAAAAGAGACAAAGAAAATTTATTATAGACATTCTGGGTATCCCGGTGGATTAACAGCTGAAACCTATAAGGATTTGGTTGCAAGAAAACCTTGTTATCCCATGGAGCTTGCCGTTAAGGGAATGCTTCCCAATGGTAGACTGGGAAGAAAGCTTTTCACAAACCTTAAGGTATATGAAGGATCAGAGCATCCTCATGCAGCACAGAAACCAGAGATCGTTGAGTAGTCAGGAGTAGATTCATGGATAAAAATAACCTTGCATTAGGAACCGGTCGAAGAAAGACCTCCATAGCCCGTGTATATTTAAGGGCAGGAAGCGGAAAAATAGTAGTAAATACCCGGGATGTTGATGAATACTTCGCAAATCCCAGTTATGTTTATGTTGTAAAACAACCTCTTGATGTTACCGACGCACTTACAAAATATGATATTCTTATCAATGTAAAAGGTGGGGGAGTATCAAGCCAGGCAGGCGCATGTCGTCATGGTATTTCCAGAGCACTTAGAGCTCTTGATGAAAGTAATGCCGGTGTTCTTAAGAGCAACGGATTTCTTACTCGAGACTCCAGAATGGTTGAACGTAAGAAATACGGACAGAAGAAAGCTCGTAGAAAGTTTCAGTTCTCAAAACGTTAAGAAATATTTTACACTTTTTACCAGACCTGCAGTTTTATGCTGCGGGTTTTTTTTTGCCCTGAGGATTAAGATTTCCTTAGTGTTCAACAGGATAATGACAGAATTTGATGCGAGGGGGCCCCGGGGAACTCTTTTCTCTTAATTTTCCAAGGCTTATACTTAAAAAATACTATGACTTGATGTAGTATTTTAACAGTGCCCCAAAGCTTATTGGTTCAAGCCGGATTTCATATCTCGAAACTTAGCTCCGGGGCACTCAGTAATATTTTATTTGACGAAACAGGGATATTGAAAATTGAGTATTGAAAATTATGAAAATAAACTCTTTATCGAGACGGTAAAAAGGGGAAGGGAAAGTGATAGAACCATCCCCGGCTGCCGTCTTGTTCTTTCTGATGGATCTACCTATTTCATTTTGCTTTCAGACGCCGATAATTTGGGGTGCCTTGCGGGGACCCTTGTAGATTTGGACTTAAGGTCTCAGCTTCATGCCGCCGCATTTCGATGGAAGGTTGCGGGGAAGGCTCTTGATCTTCTGGCAAACCGGGAGCACTCCCGGATGGAGTTGCGTCAGAAAATTGAAAAAAAATTAGTATATAAGATGGGCCTCTCCGATTCTGAGATTCCGGAGAATGCTGGCGGGATAATTAATGAGGTTCTCGACAGCCTGGAAGAGAAGGGGTACCTGAATGATAAACGGTTTGCCTTGTACTGGACAGAATCACGGCTGAGGCGGCATCCTGAAGGCCGAAGTGCTTTGATGGCTGGTTTACGGGCCCGCGGTGTTTCGGGTAATATTTCTTCCCTGCTGATTGAAGAACTGGATAAGGAAGGGGCTTTTGAAAAAGCCCTCTGTAAAGCGGGTGAAAAACTCTCCCGAAGGTCCTCTTTAAACCGGGAGAGGCTGGTAAAACGGCTTCAGGCCAGAGGTTTTGGGTACCGGGAGGTTCGGGATTGGGTTGCTGAAAATTTTCAGGAACCCGGTAGGGAAGACACAAACGGAGAGGATTCTGGTTTTGGAGAGTAGCAAAGCCATGGATAATTCGGCAGGTTCTATGGCAGGGCCGGGTATTGGTTTATTCGGTTCTTCCCAGGGAACTATGAAGTTGGAAGTGGTTCTTAAGGAGAACGGTTATCTCTTCCAGTAAGGCTATCCTGTGAGAGTGGTAGGCCAGTTTTTCCAGCAGGACCTCTGCTTCATCGCCGTATCCCGAATGCCAGGCATCCCTCTTCTGTTCTATCCTTTCTTCATCAGTTTCTATCTGCAGTTTATAGAACTCTATCTTTTGTCTTGAAAGTTCCATCTGAATAAGTGTTTTCTCTATAAAATCCGCGAGGATCATCTTGTTTTTTTCGTTTTCCAGTTCCGCCAGGCGTAGATCCTCGTATGCAGCACCCGACTTCCCTGAAGATTTTCCCCCGTCAAAAAGGAGGCTTCGAATTCCCAGGGCTCCAAGAAATGAGGGTACATCCGTGTCAGCCCATCCTTCCTGAATCAGGGGCAAGGCCGAATTTGTATAGGATAATTTAAAGTAGAGGCCTATATCAGGTTTGAAGATTCCACCTGCATCAACGATATTGAGTTTCCTTTTTCGGACCCCTATGATTAATTCGAAGAGGTCTAAATTGCTATTATTTTCCAGGGCTTCGGTGATAAGAGCCTCCTTCTGACTCTCCTGGTATTCATCCCATGTCTGTTCTTCCGGAAGTTGAAGATTCTCAATTTCAAGGGTCTCTATTCCCGTCAGTGATCTTAAGGATAAAAGAAGCTGTTTTCTTTTTTCATCCAGGATTGAACTTGCCAGTTCAACCTCCCTGGACTGGATTATAATCGAGAGAAGGTCACTGTAGAGTAGAAACCCGTTCTCATGGCTTTCTCTGGAAATCCTCACCAGCTCATCAGCTGTTTGTCTCTGTTCCGTATTCTCTTCCGTGAGTAACATGAGAAGTGTGAGTGTATTGAGAATAATATCGATCTGTGTGGTCAATTCTTCCTTTTTTATCCTCTCCTGCAGCCTCGCAGCCTCCAGTGAGAGTTCCGCGGCCTGCAATCCATTCTTCAACTTCCCATTAGTGAAGAGGGGCTGCTCCAGGATTATGGAAAATTCATACCGGGAATTTTGACCCAATTCAACGGTGTAATCCTGAGCGGGGAGGAGAAAGGTGCCCATACCCGGTGCAATTTCATCATTGTAAAAATCTCCCGCATTAATGGTGTAACTCTCGGGATTTGTCCTATAAGAGATATCGGATGAAAAGCTGATATCCGGGAGGAATCCGGCTTTTGCGGTTTTTACATCAAAGGTCGCCCGATTTTCTCCCTCTGTAAGGATGAGCAGATCATGATTATTGGAAAGCATCGCTTTCATCAGCGAGTCCCGGTTTTCCAGAGATTGAGAAGATAGAGGTATTGGTATCAGGTAAAATAGAATAATCATAAATGTTAATGGGTTTATGAGCTTGAATATTGAGGAGGTTGAAAAATCTCCGGCTTTAAAAGTTGGATACCTGTTAATCATTATTATTTCCTGTAATCTTACCGATTTCTCCTCTCCCATATTGGGTCAGGCACCCTTCTAGGAGAACTTTTCGTGTAAATGTAAAAAAATCATCCACATTTGAGGCTATGCCGTACTCTTCCAGTTTTCCCCAACCTTCGACGATATGGAGGAACATTATTGCCATGGTTTCCTCGCCGATATCATCCCGGAGATGACCTGAAGTGATTCCTGAATGGATAACTTCCTTAACCAGTCGCAGGTTCTCTGTTTTGATGATGGGCAGATAGATGGAGAAGAAGGTCTCTTTATTCTTTTCATAGCCTGACTGCGGGAAGAGGGCTGAGTACTCCTTTATCCCAAAGCGAAAAATGTTTCCAAGTCGGTAGGGAAAATCAAGTCGTTCATCTTCAGCTATCTTCGTCATGGTGTTTACCAGGGATTGAATTTTCTCTCTGGCAGCAGATTTCATCACTTCATCCCTGCCTGGAAAATGGTTGTATATGGTTTTTTTAGTAATCCCTGCACTCTTAGCCAGATCTTCCATACTGAAAGATGTAACACCCTGATCAAGAATGAGCTTTCCGGCTTCATCTAGGATCTTTTTCCGAATATCCCCCATTTCTTTCTTGTACTCCCCTGTTAATTACACTATATTTTTAATAATAGTGTAATCCAAACGGGAGTGTTTGAGAAGATGTCCAATAGTAGAAAACGATTTCCTTTTATAAAAATCATAATTCTTCTTCTTATTGCAGGGGTTTTCACCCTTGTTGTCCTTAGTATTTCCCGGAAAACAGCGCCCCCTGAAAAGGAGTACCCCGCACCAGTCATAACGATACAGCCGGGCCGGGGCAGGCTTGAGACAATCATTCATATTAATGGATGGATTCAGGCCGATGAAATTGTTACCATTTCCCCCCGTATCTCCGGGGTTGTTGAATCTATAAGTGTTCAGATGGGTGATTCTGTTAAGGAGGGCGAGCTTATTCTCCAGATCGATAATTCTCCCTATGAACTTTCTTTCCTACAGGCGAGGGCTGCATACTTAAGTGCCGAATCCACATTTTCAAGGATAGAATCACTCTATGACAGGCAGGCCTCAACGCGGCAGGATTACGATGTGGCCAGGGCCGGGTATGAGGCTGCTAAATCCCAGTTTGAGCTGGCGCAGTTGAATCTTGAATATACCAGGATTCTATCTCCCATTTCCGGTTCCGTTCTGGAAACACATATCAACCGGGGATCCATGGCTGGACCAGGTACTCCCCTGGTTACGGTAGGAGATTTGGATACCCTGATGGTGGAGGTCCATGTTCCGGAGGAGCACTACTCCTTTTTTCTACAGGGGGAGTCTACCATGGAGGCCTTCATGACGGTTTCTGCTCTCGGTGATCAAAACATTCCCCTTGAAATAGAGGCTATCTCATCTCATATCAATATGAATACAAGAAGCTTTTTGGTTAAATGCAGAATATCAGAAGAAACCAGGGGTTTACGGCCGGGAATGCATGTCAAGGTTGGGTTTATTACAGGATTCCAGGATGATGTACTCTATCTTCCCTTTAAGGTGACATCCGAAGGGAATAGACTCTGGTTTGTGAATTCCAATGGTGCTGCGGATTATACGATATTTATACCTGATTTTTACAGCCAGGATTATTTCTCAATTCCGGAGGAGTATGCCGATTATGACTTCATCCTGGAGGGGCAGCATTTTATTTCACCGGGTAGAGAGGTTACGGTTATTGAAGAGAGGACTGTCCCTGTTTTTGGAAGTGTGAGGTAGAGTTTTGAGGATCTCTGATTACGCTATTAAACATCCTGCTGTCATAACGATTCTTGTTTTTGTTCTCATTGTTTTCGGACTGCTTTCCACTGCGAATCTATCCAAAAGCATGATTGCTGATATAAACATCCCTACACTCATGGTTGTTACCTCTTCTCCGGGAGTAGGGCCTCTTGATATGGAGAGTGAGGTGACCGAGGTGCTGGAAGAGGAGCTTGGCACTCTGGAGGGGTTGAAGCAAATGACCTCTGTCTCAAAAAATTCAATTTCCATGATAACCCTTGAGTTGAACTATGGGGAGTCCTCCGATGAAAAGCTTTCCGATGTTCGCGAAAAAATAAATAATGTCGCCGCAGATCTTCCTGAAGATCTCTCCGGCCCTCCGATGATATTTCAATTTTCATCCTCTGCTCTTCCAGTTATGACCATTCTTGTTTCCGGAGGAGAAAATGAAACAGGAAGTTCTCTTACCCGGTTCTGTAAAGGAGAGGTTGTTCCTTCCCTGTCAAGAATAGAAGGTGTGGCCAGGGTTTCGATCCGAGGAGAAATTAATGATGTTCTTGAAATAAAGGCAGACCTTGAAAGGCTTAACGCACTTGAAATCTCCTTAGTGGATATATATAAAATCCTCGAAGGATCCAATATATCCCTTCCCGGAGGCGATGTTGTTTACCACGAGTACAGTCTTAATATTCGAACCGATGGAAAATATTCAACAACTGAGGAGATCGGGAATCAGGTTATCGGGTTTCGTGAGAACTCACCGATTTATCTAAAGGATGTTGCTCAGATCAGTATTACCCGGGAAAAACCGGAAAACTATGTGATTTCCGGTGGTACCGATGCCCTGGCGATCACCCTGGATCAGAAGAAGGGGGGGGATGTTATCTCCATAAGCGGGCAGGTTGTGTCTATCCTCGAACATCTTGAGGCGGAGAATTCGGGAAGGATCAAATTCGATATCCTGATCGATGATTCCGACAAGATAAATGCTGCCGTGGGCTCGGTTGTGAATTCTGCCCTCCTTGGAGCCGCTCTGGCGGTGTTCATTCTATTCGTCTTCCTTCACAACGGACGAACAACCATAATCGTAGCCGTCTCCATCCCCCTTTCTCTCCTCTTCACTATGGTGGGTATGAAACTCCGGGGTATGACGATCAATATGATAACTCTTGGCGGTATGACTACCGCTATAGGGATGATCGTTGATTCATCCATTGTGGTACTTGAAAATATATATCGTCATTTAAAAGAGGGGATGTCCCCTCGTGAGGCGGCCTCCCTGGGTACGAAAGAGGTGGGAGGTGCTGTGATTGCTTCCACATCAACCTCCCTGGCTGTTTTTATTCCAATCCTTTTTTTGACAGGTTTATCGGGGCTTATTTTAAAGGATGTTGCCTGGACGATTATATTCTCCCTTTTCAGTTCCATGGTTGTGGCTATCGTGATAGTCCCCTTTTTAAGTGCTTTATTACTAAAATCCGATATTCCTGTTTCGACGGTTGGAAATAAAATAGATAAGGTGCTCGAAGGTTTATCCAATTTCTATAAAAAAATACTGGGGAGGATCCTTAAGGATAAGATTTTCTTCTTCCTGGTTGCGGCAGCTCTGCTGGTTTTGAGTATCTTTTCCTTTCAGCTTCTGGGTTTTGAATTCCTGGAACAGACCGACATGGCCGAAATACAAATCTTTTTAGAGACACCCGGGGGGTATACCCTGGAGATGACCCGAGAGAAGGTTGTACAGGTAGAGGCCCTTTTGCAGGCGGTTATTCCCGAACTTGAATCCTCTGTCTTTTATGTTGGTAGAAGTGGAAGTTTTTCCAGTGGGGTTGAGCCGAATAGAGCTTTCGGCCGGATCACCCTTACGCGGGTTAAAGATAGAAATCGTCATGTCATGGAAATAATCCCAATCATCAGGGAGATTATTGGAAGTAGGATTCCTGATGTGGATGCTGATGTGGTAAATGGCGGGGTTTCGGCCCTTTTAGCCCTGGCAACAGGTGGAGAGGGATTCATTGTGGAGGTTTACGGGGCATCGCTTGATAAGGTTGTAAAAGGGGCTGAGATTACACAATCTTATATGCAGGCCGATCCAAATGTTCGGGACACGGATATGAATATTCGCTTTAATAACAGGGAGATTGTTTCGAACCTGCTCTATGATTCCATGGGGCAATTGGGGATAAACCCTTATGAAGCGGCGATGACGACCAGGATAATTTTCAACGGTGTGGAAGCTGGAAGTTTTGACTCGGAAGAGGGGAGTATTCCTATTCTATTGAATACGGAGCTTACTTCATCGGAACTACCTCCTGACGTTCTCTATGCCATGGCTCTCCCTTCCCTGGGTGGCGATTTTGTCTCATACATTAACTTCACCGAATTGAATCAGGGGCAGGCCCTTTCATCCTTGAGGCATAAAGATCGTTCCCGTTCCATTCTTGTCTCATCATCCTTGATGGACCCCAATGTAAGGGAAACCTCAAGACGGGTCTCTGAGAGTCTTTTGGAGAAGGGATTACCCCCGGGGGTCCGCTGGCGGATCTCCGGCAGCTCGGCCGAGATTATGGAATCCTTCCGATCTTTGATTGTTGTCATGCTCATTGCCGTATTCCTTGTTTATGCGGTAATGGTTATTCAGTTTGAGAAGTTTACACAGCCTCTTGTTGTCATGTCATCTGTTCCTTTTACAATGATTGGGGTTGTACTCAGCCTTCTCCTCTTTGGGAGTTCCTTAAGTCTGGTTTCGTTCATGGGGATAATCGCCCTGGCTGGGATTGTTGTCAATAATGCCATTGTCCTGATCGATTATATAAACCTTCTAAGACAGAGGGATGGTCTTCAACTGGAAGCGGCTGTACTCACAGGTGCCCAAACCAGGCTTAAACCCATCCTTATGACAACATTGACTACAATTCTCGGGATCATTCCCCTGGCTGTCGGGATGGGGGAGGGGTCGGAGATCTATTCCCCTCTGGGACAGAGCATCGCCGGCGGGCTTGTAACTTCTACATTTATTACCCTTTTTCTGGTACCGGCAATCTATTACGTTCTGGAGAAACATAAAGCAGTACAGAAGAAGCGTTAAGAAAACGGTGGGTGGGTGCCGATAATAAAATATGGCAATTGAGAAGAAACCACATATCCTTATTATTGACGATGAAGAGATCATAAGAGACCTGGTTGTCGATATCCTTGAAGAGTCGAGGTATGAGGTATCGGATTTCAGTTCAGGAGAAGAGGCTTTAAAATACTTTCGCCTTAATAGTGAAGAAATTGATCTGGTACTCCTGGATATTATCATGCCCGAAATGGGCGGATCTGAGGTTTTTGCCAAACTAAGAGAAATTGATCCGGATGTTAAGGTAATCCTTCTTTCGGGATATTCCCGAAATGTTGAAATAGAGACCCTTCTGACCTGGAAAAATACCGAATTCTTTCAGAAACCGATCTCGGTAAAGGGTCTCCTTGATATGGTAAAGGAACAGCTTTATTCCTGATCCTTTGTTTTCTTTAAAGTTCCAATTTCATGATTTTTTCATTGCCATGCCATTCACCGGTATAGATAAAGTTCATGGAATTACAGAAGGCAGCAGCAGTACCGTTTTCCGGTACCATACTTAAAAATAGTTCCTGAGAGTAGGGGAGAGATTTTACGAAATCAATACACTGCTTCATAGCCTCTTTTCCATAACCTTTGCGCTGATGTTTTTCATCGATCATGAATCGCCATATTTCATAAACAGGTTTTTCCGGTTCCAGATAGAGCATCACAAAACCAACAGGAGTATTATCAGCATAAATAGCCCTGAACCAGGAGTAGTTTGAGAAATGAGCCTGGGCGATAGATTTTTCATTTGAGGCAATAAAGCGTTTTTGCTGTTCAGTGACTTCAAGATTTAGAATTTCCGAGAGTGTATCCTCTGTTATTTCCTGAAGTGATATCTTGGCTTTTGGCATTTTTGAATCCTCCTCAATCAAGTTACTAAAATTGTAGTTCATTTTAACATTTGCAACAACATTTAGCAGTAACAAAATTGATTTTTACTTCAGGTTGGGGCATACTTATTCTATCTATGAAAATGTTGATAAATAAAGGATATTTTTTCTTTAAATTTATATGTCATTATAATCTCTACGGCAATCTTTACCTTACAGGTTTTGCAATTTCTATTTGGGTATCGATCTTCATCCTTCCTCATGTGAGTATTGTACCCCTGTTTTGGGGGTTACTTGTAATTTGCCTCATGGTCGCTGCCTACCTTTTATTTAAGGCTGTCATGATTATCTCATCATATAAAAAAAAATACCGCTACTATCGCCTCTCTATTTTACGGCTTGAAAAGAGGGGATATAAAGCTGAATTCTTTAAAATGGGGGTTTTCGAACCCTGTATGAGGATTATCACGAGGGATGTTCTATCCCATTATGGATATAAAGAGAGATACAAAGAGTTACTCAGAGCTTATGGTGGAGAGGATCCATATTTAAATAAAGCGAAAGAAAAACTTCTGGCATCATTGAATGTCGGAGAAGAAAAAGTTGAATTCATAAAACAAGGAGAACACAATGGCAACAGAATTTAAGGTAGTAGAGGTTAAGGGCGGTCTTTGTACCGGAACACTTGTTCCCTCACAGCTTCAGGAAGTAATTGATACAATGAAATCCGAAGGGTGGGCATTTAAAAACTGTCAGGATGTGATGGGAAAAAGATGCGGATGTGTCCCCTATCAGGTACTCTGGGCAGTTTTTGAGAAATAGATTGAGTAGAGATTGTATTCAGATTTTTAAGAAAAATTTAGACTGATATAAACCCTCTCCACTGTCAGCTTTTTTAGGTATTCAAGATATCGGTAACGCAGCCCTCTTCAATTTCTCCTGTTAAACCAAAGGTTTCACTCAAGGTCGGGTGGGGATGAATAGTTCCGCCTATATCGCCAGCCAGGGCCCCCATTTCGATGGCCAGGGCCGCCTCACTGATTAGTTCTCCCGCATTTTTTCCTGTGATTCCAGCTCCGATAATTCGTCCTGTACCGGGATCGAAGAGGGTTTTGGTTAAGCCGTTTTCCGCCATGCTGCTCAAAGCTCTTCCACTGGCCTGCCAGGGAAAGATGGCCTTTCGATACTCAATCCCTTCCTCTTTTGCCTCCTTTTCTGTTAGACCCACCCAGGCAATCTCCGGGTTCGTATAGGCTACCGAGGGGATGCCCATGGGTGTAAAGGCAGAGGAGTGGCCGGATGCTGCTTCGGCGGCTGTCTTTCCCTGTCCTACGGCTCGATGAGCCAGCATGGGATTCCCTGTGATATCACCAATAGCATAAATATTCTGTACCTCGGTTTTCTGTCTCCTGTCGGTCACTATAAAGCCCCGTTTATCGACGGCAATCCCTGTATTTTCAAGTCCAATCAGGTCCGAATTGGATTTCCTGCCCACGGCGACCAGGACCGCATCCGTTTTTATCATTGCAGGAGCTTTTTTCCCTTCCAGGGTGGTGAGCAGGAGATCCCCCTCCCTGGTAATACCGGTTACTTTGGTGGCGGTATGGATGCCTTCATACCTCTTTTTAATTTTTTTCAGAAGAGGCTGTTTCAGATCTTTGTCTCCGGCGGGGATGATCTCTTCAGCCATCTCAATGATCGTTATTTTCGATCCCAGCCCGCTGTATATTCCCGCCATTTCAAGACCAATAATACCTCCGCCTATGATAAGGAGGTGATCTGGTATTCTGTTTATCTCTAGTGCCATTGTAGAATCCCATATTGCGGGATCCTCATGGGGGAGGCCGGGGATGACCACAGGCCGTGAACCTGCCGCAATAATAATATCATTAAAGGTAAGGAGTGATCTCTCCTCTCCATATTCAACCTGTAGTTCCGTATTACTTTTGAAACTTCCTGTTCCATGAATTATCTCGACACCCCTTGCCTTCGCCAGTCCCGAAAGTCCGGTGGTGAGTTTGGATATAACACCACTTTTATGGTTTTGCAATTTCTCAAGATCCACCCGTGGTTTTTCGAAATATATTCCTGCCTCTGAAATCCTCTCGGAATCTTCGATGACTTCTGCGGCGTGGAGCAGTGTTTTGGAGGGGATGCAGCCCACATTAAGGCATACCCCCCCTAGTTTTTCCTCTTTTTCGATGATTGTGACTTTTCTACCAAGGTCGGCGGCTCTGAAGGCTGCCGTATATCCACCCGGGCCTCCACCCAGGACTATCAGATCCTTTTTTTTCGTTGTCATGGTCTCCTCCTTTTTTAAAGTAGTATACGCCTGATGTCTTCAAGAAGGCTTGAAAGATAAACCGTAAATTCCGCACCTTCGGCTCCATCGATCACCCTGTGATCGTATGACAGGGAGAGGGGGAGCATATCACCCGGAATGAACTCATCCCCCTTCCAGACAGGCTGCCTGGATATTCGTGAAATCCCGAGGATAGCTGTTTCCGGTGGATTGATTATAGGGGTGAATGCCGTCCCTCCGACCCCGCCAAGACTCGAGATGGTAAAGGTCGCTCCTGTCAGTTCTACAACTTCCGATTTCCCATTTCTCGCCCGCTCGGCGAGTTCGGATATCTCTCCGGCAAGGATTGAAATTGACTTCTTGTCGGCATCTTTTACCACGGGGACCATAAGTCCTCCCGGAGTGTTTACGGCAATACCAATGTTGTAGTATCTCTTCAGGATGATTTCACCAGCGTCCTCATCGAGTGAAGCGTTGAACTTCGGGTATTTTACCAGGGCGGCAGTTACAGCCTTTATGATGAATGGAAGTATGCTTAATTTTTCAGGGAGTGCTTTCCTGAATGCTTCAAGCTCCATAACATTTGCCTGGTTAAATTGGGTCACATGGGGAATTGTCTGACTGCTTTTCAGGAGCCGGGGGGCGGCAATTTTCTGTATACGGGTCAGGGGTATTCTTTCGGTCAGCAGGCTTCCTGTTGAATCCTTTAAGCCTGATCCGATTCCCTGTTTTTTTGCCCCCGCTGATCTATCCACATCATCCTTCAGGATTCTGCCATTGGGGCCGCTGCCTTTAAGTTCGGATAGCTGAACGCCCTGCTCCCGGGCATACTGCCTTACTGCCGGTGTGGCATGGTAAATGCTTCCCGGGGGTTGAAGGTTGATGATTTCTTCATTCCCTGCAGTCTCATTTTTGAACTCCTGCACCTTTTCAGTGTCGGCAGGGGATGGGGCAGGGTCATCGGTTTTTTTCCTGGTATTGGTTTCTACCGTGGCATTAGTCTCAACTGCAGTATCAGCAGCCTTATCCCCTGTTTCCGGGCTTGCCGTCTCTTCGCCGGTTTCTATCAATACGATTAGAGTCCCTGTTGAGACTGTATCACCCTCGGCAACCTTTAGCTCTTTGATTATTCCCCCAAAGGGGGAGGGAATGTCGGTGACGGCCTTGGCACTCTCCAGGGCTATGAGGGGCGTATCTACCTCAACGGTCTCACCCTCTTCCACATATATTTCTATTACAGGAATATCCGTAAAATCTCCCATATCCGGTATTTTTATCTCTTTGATTCCCATTACATTCTCCTTTTTCTAATTAAGCACCGGATCCGGTCTATCCTTGCGGATTCCGAATTTTTTGAGGGCTTCCTTCACTATTTTTCGGTCGATCTCTCCGGAGTCTGCCAAACTTTTCAGGGCCGATATAACAATAAAGTATCTGTCAATTTCAAAGAATGATCTGAGGTCTTCCCGCATCCCGCTTCGTCCGAAACCATCGGTTCCCAGGATTGTGATACTCTTGTTGGGAATCAGCCTGCGAATCTGTTCGGTGTAGGCTCGTATATAATCGGTGCTTATGACAACAGGCCCCTCATGACCGCTCATAATTTTGGTGAGGTAGGGTAGTTTTTCCGGCCTATCCGGGTTTAAGAGATTGAATCTTTCTATTTCCACCCCATCCCGGTGGAGCTGGTTTATTCCGGGTAGACTCCAGATTTCAGCATCTACCTTATAATCCTCTTTCAGAATTTCACCTGCGGCGAGGACTTCCCTGAGGATCGTCCCACTGCCCATGAGCTGGACTGTTTTATTCCCTTTCACTTTGGGGGAGGGTTCATTTTTCAGAAGATATCCCCCTTTCAGTATACCTTCGCTGACACCTGCGGGAAGGGCCGGCTGGGTATAGTTTTCATTCATAAGGGTTATGTAATAGAAGATATCCTCTTTTTTTTCGTACATCCTTTCTAGGCCATTCTGGATAATCACAGCCAGTTCATATGAGTAGGTCGGGTCATAGGCCATGCACCGGGGATGAGTTGAGGCTATTAGCAGTCCATGTCCATCCTGATGTTGGAGGCCTTCCCCGTTTAAAGTGGTTCTCCCGGCAGTGGCTCCCATAAGAAAACCCCTTGCCCTTGAATCACCGGCTGCCCAGATGAAATCATCCACGCGCTGAAAGCCGAACATGGAGTAGAAGGTGTAGAAGGGGATGGTTGTTAAATCATAAGTCGAATAGGAGGTTGCTGATGCGATCCAGGATGAGATGGCTCCTGCTTCGGTGATTCCCTCTTCCAGGATCTGTCCTGCTTTATCTTCCCTGTACCACATGAGTGAATCCGAGTCCTGGGGATCGTAGAGCTGGCCTGTTGGAGCATAGATGCCAATCTGCCTGAAGAGTCCCTCCATTCCAAATGTTCTTGCCTCGTCGGGGACAATGGGAACTATACGTTTGCCAATCTTTTTATCCTTGATGAGTTTTCCCAGGAGTCTGACGAAGGCCATGGTCGTGGAGAGTTCGCGCTCTCCCGAGGATTCAAGGAGTCCCGAGAAGGCTTCAAGCCCCGGTATGGTTAATTGTTCACTTCCGGGGTTTCTATAGGGGACAGGACCTCCCATGGCTATTCGTTGTTTCTTAATAAACTCATCCTCCCTGCTGCCGGCGGGAGGCCGGATAAAGGGCATAGTTTCCAGTTGGGAGTCCTCAAGGGGAACATGATATCTATCCCTGAAGGCTATCAGCGACTCCTTGTCCATCTTTTTCTGGTTATGGGTCCCCATGGATGCCTCTCCGGTTTTGCCCATTCCATAGCCTTTCACTGTCTTAAAAAGAATGACAGTCGGTTCGCCTTTATGGTTCACAGCCTGATCAAAGGCCGCATATATCTTCCGGGGATCATGACCGCCCCGGGTCATCTGCCAGAGTTCTTTATCCGATTTATCCTTAACCAGGTCTGAAAGATAGGGATCGGAACCAAAAATCTTTTCTCTCAGATACTCAGGCCCTCTGGATCTAATAGTCTGAAAATCACCATCAACCATAGTCGTCAGTTTCTTAAGGAGGATTCCCCGGCTGTCCCTCTTGAGAATGTCATCCCACTCGGTACCCCATATGACTTTTATGACATTCCAGCCGGCACCTCTAAATTTTCCTTCCAGCTCCTGAATAATCTTTCCATTGCCTCTTACCGGCCCGTCAAGTCGCTGAAGGTTGCAGTTTACGACACAGATGAGGTTGTCAAGTTTTTCCCGGGCCGCCAGAGAGAGGGCTCCCAGGGATTCCGGTTCATCAGATTCCCCGTCTCCCATGAAGATCCACACCTTACGGTTTCCTGATTTTTTTAATCCCCTGTTATCCAGGTATTTCATGAATCTTGCCTGGTAGATCGCCGTATGGGGTCCGATCCCCATGGAGACAGTCGGGAACTGCCAGAAATCCGGCATGAGCCAGGGATGAGGGTAGGATGAGAGACCATTCCCCTTTGTCTCCTGCCTGAAGTTTTTCAGGGTCTCCTCGGAGAGTCTTCCTTCCACAAAGGCTCTGGAATACATCCCCGGGGCCGAATGGCCCTGGAAAAAGATAAGGTCGCTGCCATGTTCTGACTCGGGCCCTTTGAAAAACCAGTTGAATCCTACTTCATAGATGGCGGAAGAGGATGAAAAGCTTGCTATATGGCCTCCCAGCCCGGAGCCATCCTTGTTCGCCCGGGCAACCATGGCCATGGCATTCCATCTCACATAGGCGGCCACATTTCGGGCTGTAAATGAGTCTTCCTTTGATACATATTTCTGTTTATCGGCTTGTATTGTATTTGCATAGGGGCTTAACACCCCTGGAGAGGTTTTGACTCCCGCTTTTCGGGCTGTATCTGTCAGCTCCCTCAGCAGGTAATCGGTTTTTTCAGGGCCTTCATACTCTATAACCCCTTTCAAGGATTCGATCCATTCGTTTGTTTCCTGGGGATCGGAATCTATCACCTCGGGAACTCTTTTTTCTTCTTTATCCATTTTTTACCTCCTTATTAAGATTATACAGTAAGAATTGAAAATTCAAATTTAAAATTTAATATATTCAAAATATGATAATGTTGACTGAAATTGTCAATAATAACAAAGGAAAACCTTTGAAAGTTTCGAAAGGCTTATTATATTTGTCTATGAGGTGATAATATGAAGAAGATATTTGTACTATTGATTATACTGGTCATTATTTCTATACCAACTCTCTTTGCCGGAGGGAACAGTGAGGAGGTGAGTGAACGGGGTATCGATGGTGCTGACACCGATAACTTTCAGGAGGTGGATATCAGGATGAAAGAGATACTGAACGCAAGATTGACCGATGTTGAGCTGCAGGTCATTGAAAATAAGGGGACCGAATATGCTTTCACCGGAGAATACGACAAGCATTATGAAGATGGTATCTATGTGTGCAGAAGATGCGGCGAACCCCTTTATAATAGTACATCGAAGTTTGATTCGGGATGCGGCTGGCCTGCCTTCGATGATGAGATTGAAGGTGCGGTCCTGAAAAGGACCGATGCGGATGGTCGTAGAACCGAAATTCTTTGCAGCACCTGCGAAGCCCATTTAGGACATGTTTTTACCGGTGAAGGGTTTACTGATACAAACACACGGCATTGTGTAAACTCGGTCTCCATGCGATTTATTCCTGCTGCGGGAGAAACCGGCAGGGCTGTATTTGCTGGTGGGTGTTTCTGGGGTGTTGAATACTTTTTCAGTAAGGTTGATGGTGTGCTTGGAACGACTGTTGGTTATACCGGCGGTGAAAAAGCCTACCCCACATATAAAGAGGTCTCCTATACCGAAACAGGTCATGTGGAAGCCATCGAGGTCCTTTATGATCCTGCTGTAACAGACTACGAGACTCTGGCACGATTGTTTTTTGAAACCCACGACCCTACCCAGGAAAATGGACAGGGGCCGGATATTGGATCCCAGTATCTTTCGGTTGTGTATTATGAGAATGAGACTCAGAAGCAGACGATTGAGAGACTCACAGGACTCCTTGAGGATAATGGTTACGATGTGGCTACCACCCTCGAACAGGCAGTTGCCTTCTGGCCAGCCGAGGATTATCATCAGGATTATTATGATAATAAAGGAACTCTTCCCTACTGTCATGGTTATGTGAAGAGATTTTAAATATTTTTCCGGAGACGGAAAAGTCGATCCTGCCTTTCCCTGGGTTTGCTTTTCCGTTAACCGGTTCTTGAATATACTTACCGATTCTTTTGTTTTTTATACTTGAAAAATCCTTAAATACCGTCAATATTGGATTATGAATGTTACTATTACCATAAATGATCTAATCCTTTATTTGGCAGCTTTATTCTCTGCTTTCAGTCCCTTTGCTGTCATCGGACCCTATGCGGCTTTGACATCTGAATATAAAAGAAAGATTCAGATCAAGATGGCAATCAGAATTGGTTTGATAACGGCCATTACCCTGATTCTCCTCTCCCTTATCGGTAATATCATATTAGAGGTTCTGGGGATTTCTCTGGCCTCCCTCTCTGCGGCAGGCGGGCTTGTTTTGATCGTTACTTCCCTTAATATGGTAATCAAGGGAGATTCACCCCGTCGAAAGGTTAAACCCGGCGATATTGACGATGACGATGATGACTGGCAGTCCATGATTGTCACACCACTTTTATTTCCCATGACCTTTGGTGCAGTAACCATCTCTCTCGTCATGACCCAGTCCGGGCAGGCTGTAACACTTGTCGATAAACTGCTGCTCTGTGGTGTGCTTGCGGTTCATGGACTGGTGGTTTTCCTGGTCTATTTTTTCGCCAGTACCCTGACAGAAAAGATAGGAAATAAGGGAAGTGCTGTCATGACCCGTGTGGGAGGAATCATTCTCCTCTCCCTGGCTTTCATGATTTTTTCTAAAGGGCTCCTTGAGCTCCTTCCAGGCCTTGCCGGTTAATTTTTGTAAGGAGATATTTGATGAGAAAGAATGTACTTGTCGCTCAGTCGGGAGGTCCCTCTCCGGTAATTAATGCATCCCTCGCCGGGGTGATCGAGGGATGTCACCATTTTCCGGATAAATTCGGCAGGATTCTTGCCGGATGGCATGGCGTTGAGGGGATTCTTACGGAGGAGTTGTTGGATCTTGATGCCCAGAATCCGGAGGAGCTCAAATATCTGAAACATACACCCGCTTCGGGTTTCATCGGCACCTGCCGCTATAAACTTCATGAGGAGCATGAGCAGGAGTTTCAGAGGATTCTTGATGTTTTCAGGGCTCATGACATCGGCTACTTTTTTTATATTGGTGGAAACGACTCCATGGATACGGCCCATAAAATTTCACTCCTTGCCAGGTCTGAAAATTATGAACTGATCTCCGTGGGGATCCCGAAAACCATCGATAATGATCTGGGGACTGATCTGGTTAATGAGCAGGGGAGTATTCACTCCCCCCTGATTGATCATACACCCGGTTATGGCAGCACCGCTAGATACTGGGCGACTCTGGCCCAGATAGCCAACCAGGAAAATCAGGCTATATGCGGCTCAAATCCCGTCTCCGTCTTTCAGGCGATGGGACGGACGGCCGGATTCATTCCCGCAGCCGCACGACTTTCGGATCCTGAACGTAATATCCCCATGCAGCTTTATCTGGCCGAGACGGATCACTCTCTGGAATCCATGGCAGATAATGTCAACCAAAAACTGAAAGAAGCGGGAAGGTGTATTGTCATTGTGAGTGAAGGTTTTGATACGGGCGCTCTGGGAGCGGTTCATGACCGGTTCGGCCATATTGATTATGGTGCCTCCGAAAGCACGGTGGCTCAAAGGGTTGTCAATCATCTGAACAAGAGTGGTCTTGCCGTCCGGGGTAAGGCTGAGGGGCAGATACCTGGAATCCTTCAGCGCTCAACCTCCCTCTATACTTCGGCTGTGGATCTGGAAGAGGCCTATAATGTAGCCTTAAAGTCCGTTGAGCTTGCCGGAAAAGGTGAGGATGGGTATATGGCTACGATCCTCCGTAATCCGGGAGATGAATATTCGGTTTTTTATGATAAGGTCCCCTTGGTTGAGGTTGCCAATTCAGAAAGGCAGCTTCCTTCATCCTGGATTACCGACGATGGACTGGATGTTACCGATGATTTTATCAAATATGCACGGCCCCTTATTGGAAAGGAGCCTCCCCATATTTTTTTTGAGAATGGACTCCATCGATTTGCCCGGCTGAATCCTGTTTTCATTGAACCAAAACTTCCTGTATTTGAACTGAGGGAGTAATTATCTCATGAAATCCTTCGCATCATATGCCCTCCTTATTCTCTGCATTCTGATATTTTCTACATGCAGGTCTCTTCCTCCGGGTAGTGGCGATGGGGATGATTTCAGCGATGGTAGCGGGGTGTCTGCAGAAATCTCCCGGGATGATTCCGATGAAAAGGTTGCGGCGGGGGATGATTCCCCTGAAAGCAGGGAAAATGTGGCCGGTGATGATCGATCTGCCGCTTTGGACAGAGACACACAGATTTCGGGTGAAAATAAGTCGATGTCAGAGCGGGATACTACCGGCAGGAATCGTGACAGGATCGATATTAATGCTGTTCACAGACAGAAAGAGACCCTTCTTGCCTACCTGGCCCCCCATGTTCCCCCTTACCGCCTCATACAATACCTCCTGGAGAAAATAGAATCCGCTGGCGGCGTTATAGTGGTGAATGGTGATATTGGGACTTTATCCTCCGACCCCGTGAATGTGAAGATGGTTCCCGGGTGTAACCTGCGCATTATGGGCCCCTCCCTCCCTTTGAACGGGCCTGTGCCACCACTTTCGGGGGTAGGTAAAGATGATGGCTCCGGGAGTGGTGAGATTGCCGGGCGGCTGTTGACCGGCCTTTCCGGCAGTACCTTTGGGTATAATGGTATCGACCTGAAACAACGGATTATTCTTGTTGATCTAGAGGATAAATTACCTCTCTGGGAGTATGGTGTGATTGACCAGGCCCGGGAGTGGGGGGCCGGCGCCCTGGTTTTCATGAACAGTGGTGGCCGGTTTATACCGGATGCCGATTATGGTATTCCTGTTTTCACATGTGAGCTTTCGCCCCCAATACTCCGGCCGGGAGAACCTCCTTCCGCGTATAATTGTTTAATTGTCCCTTCGTCTTCCTATGAAATAAACGCAGCAGAATCTCCCGTGGTCAACACCGCCCGAATTGAAGGGTATTTCTATTCGGGTCCGGCTATTGGTTCAAATAGAGGTTTTCCTGATGAAGCGAGTGGGGAGGATGGGGCCTTGGTGATCCGCCTTGGACCTCCCCGGGATGCGGTCTCATGGGCCGATAAAACCGCCCTTCTCCTCGAAGCCGGCCGGATGGTTTCAGATGGTGATCAGTATCCTCCTCTTTTTTTCTCTTTTCAATTATCATCTGAAGCGAGGCCCCTAGGTACGAATTTCCCTTTCACTTCAGGCTTTTCAGAGGAAGAGGAGGCCGGAGCAGGCGCTTTAACCCCTATGAAATTCCGTATTGAACGGGCTGGGTCTTACCTTGTTCCCGCCGATTGGAACAGCTATACAGGCCTCCAGTTTATTCATCCCGATTTCGGAGGTGTTCGTGTTTCCGGAAAGTTCTTCCCTGAGTCTCTTAATCGCTATCTTCAATACCCCCGGATGATCTTTGATTTTAGTGCTGAGCTGGATCTTCTAAAAGAGTGCTATGATTCTTTAGGTGAGGAAAATAGCAGTTCTGAAAATGGTCGAAAGGCTTCGGAGTTGAAAAGCATATTAAGTCAGGCTTTTAAACGGGATGAGGCAAATGGTTCTGCGTCGACCTCATCTGTGGTTTCTGCCCAAGAGTTTGCGACACTTCAATCTCTCTTCTCTATTTCCGGTTTATACCCTGAGCTTGTTCGACGGATCGAGCTTTTAGACAAGGCCATGGCATTACTCCTCCGGCAGGAGGGAGCTGCAGCCCTGAATGAGGCCCTTTACAGGATTGAAGGGGGAGAGGTTGCCAGTTATTTTTCACCGGAAACGGTTAAAAGGGCCGGCCTAATGGCTCCTGCTGTCCTATCCGAGTTGATTCTATCTCTGGAACTTAAAAGATCCATTCAATCCGATTTTGAAGGTGAAATTATGGAATTGAGGTTTTGGATTAAACAGTATGAGGCTCTGATTGGTCAGGTTTTAGATCAGGGCCTTTCGATCTTTGAATGATGTGCCCCGGGGTATAATCAGCAGCAGCTGAAAAGGGGATCCTTTTCCCACTCTGTCATGAGTTTGGCGGGATCTGCCGGCAACTCGATATAAAAAAACTTCTTCAGCATATCTTCGGGAGACACTTTTCTATCCAGTCCTGTTTTAAGGAGTGTGAACCACCTCTTTTCAAGATCGAGTTCCGGGCCCAGCGTCTCCACATAACTGCCAACGTTGACCTCTGTTTGTTCTTTACAGCCGGGGCAGCCGATGACAGGCTCCTTCAGAAAGTACTCCTCTTCGTTTTCATCCAGATCCACCTCCCTGGCGATTGGGGCCAACCGGCAGATGAGGGGCTTTGCCTTGCCGTGGATTGAACAGGTTCCCTTTAGACAGGATGTCTCTTCGTCCCAGTTGTTGACGACGAAGGGACAGAATCCGGGGGATAGTCCTGCGAATTTAAGGCGGGGTATGAGGGTTCCATTCTGTCCCCCTGCCGTAACAATGTAACCATCTTCCCAAAGATCCTTTGTGTTGTTCATCTTCAGGTGCTTTGCCAGGATGATAACATCCATAGGGTTTAAAAAGACCTCCATGGTCCCGCTGCAGCACTCTCCGCAGGTGAGGCATTCAAATGGAAAATTATCGTTTTTTTGAAGAGGTCCTGGCAGCATTCTTATACTCCTATTTTACTAACTTTGAGATTGTACGGAAGGCAGGATGTTCCGGGGTTTTAAGAGCTTCGAAGAGTACAGATTCTGTGCAGCTGATCCAGCCCCCCCTGTCTCGTATCCCGTCAATACCAATCTGTCTGTTGGCTTCGGTCCGGCTTGAAGCACAGTCTGCCACAAGGGTGACTTCAAAATCCCTTTCCAGCAGATCCAGAGCAGTCTGATAGACACAGATGTGTGTTTCAATTCCACAGAGGAGGATATGGGTTCTTCTTGAAACTAAAAGCTTCTCTCTGTATTCGGGAGAGAGCCAGGCCGAGAAAGGGGTTTTGGAGATTGGCCCGGTTGTTTCTTTTAAAAAGGGGGCGATCTCTTCCCTTGTTGGCCCCAGTTTCTCCGGAAGCTGTTCCATCCAGAGTATAGGGATTTCGAGGGCCTGTGCGCCCCGGATTAGAATGCCCAGGTTTTTAAAGAGTTCTTCCTTGTTATACATGAGATCTGCAAGCTTTCCCTGCACATCTATAATAGTAAGAATTGTTTTATTCGGTTCTATCAAAGTACTACCCCTCTGTATTTTTCTGATATGAATAATACCCTCATGGTACAACTCTTTCAAGCCCGGCTTTTTTGTGATAAAACTGGTCATATCAATATAATGAAAAGGGAAGGGATAAAGATCCTTTCCGGGGAGAATTATGGCAGAGTTCAGTTATGAGATACTTAAGACCATTGGCGTCCTTTCGGTAAGTCCAAAAGGCTGGAACCGGGAATTGAACCTTATCAGCTGGAATGGAAGAAGTCCTAAATATGATATAAGAGACTGGGCTCCGGATCATGAAAAGATGGGAAAAGGGATCTCCATGAGCACAGAAGATCTGTCCGCTCTGAAGGAACTTCTGGAAAACATTCAGTTATAGTTAAAGGAAGAACTCTTCTTCTCCTTTGGCCCTTTCCGATGTTTCTATCAGTTTTAGTTTAATATAATCAAACTCGACCGGTTCAAGGATTATCTCTTCAAGAAATTTCCCCAGCTTCTCATTCTCCAGGAGGGTCCCCAGCTTTTTTTCCGAAGCAAGGAGCTTTAACCTCTCCTCCAGCCACTCATCAGGGAGAGAACGTTTCCTGTTGAACTCCATTCGAACAGGTCGCAGCCAGGATGCATACCTTTTCTCGGCCTCTTTTACCGGCCGTGTGTCAATTCCCCTTGGCCTGTAGAGCTCCTCAAGGTGTTTCAGGAGGATGTGAATTTCATCGGGTAAGGAGATCTTTTGGCGGAAGAGCCTGTGGGGCATCTGATGGGGGATGCCCAGTTCAGTCATGAAGTTGAATATACGGCCATATACATCTTTCTGATAGGAATAAAGAGGAACTCCCGATGGTCGGTTCTCTCCGTAAATTCTCTCATATTCCGGCAGAAGCCCGGGGAATGAGTCTCTCAGGACTCCCTGGAAGGTCTCTTTCTGTATCCCCGGTCTCAAGGTCAGTGTTCCGGGGAGGATATAGTCCACCAGGTTTTTCATGGCCGTAAAGAGAGCTTCCAGTTTCTCATTTGAATCCCAGATAAAGGGTAGAAGGGGCATGGCCATCACTCCCACAGGGATTCCGGAATTCTTGAAATCCGCTAACATTTTCAATCTCTCTTCAATTTTTGGAGCTCCGGGCTCAAATATAAGCCGTTCGGAATCTACCAGAGTACAGAGCGTGTGGAGCAGAATGAAGCCTGATTTTTCGTTGAGAATTTTCCATTTCTCAATATCTCTGTTGATCAAAACGCTTTTTGTCGTAATGATCACAGGAAATTTCTTTTTTATCAGGAGTTCTGCGGCTCCGGACATGAGTTTTTCCTCTGCTTCTACCGGTTGATAGGCATCTGTGACCCCGGAACCTGCCAGGATATACCCTTTTTCTCGTAAACGGTTGAGTTCCGGCTCCAGGCAGCTCAGTAAATTGTCCCGGATAACAATATCCGAAGCAAAGTCTCCATCGATATAATATTTTTCTGCTCTGCCGTCGCAATAGAGGCAGGCGTGGGTGCATGCCCTGTAGGGTGAGAAACTGTATCTGTTTCCAAAATAGTGATCAACAAGCTGATTTCGTCGGAGGACTTGCTTAACCTGAATTCTTGAGACGGTACCCATCAGTTTCTTGTGCTAAAAGAGATATCGGGAAAGAGGGTCGTCAGGATATATTTTGAAAGGATATCTCCTCCCGCCCTGGAGTAGTGCACCCCATCGGCTGTTCGTATGCGTACCTGCCTGCCGTCGATTATCTTGTACTCCAGGTATTGCCCCGCTTCATCACCAATCACCGACCCTATGGGGAGGTACTCGATCGCCAGATCCCGGCAGAGCTCGGCAATTCGCTGGTTATGACCTTCCATTTTATCCCTGTAGTTTTTCTTCAACATGGGGGGGATCCCCACCCAATAGATCTTTGATGAGCTGTTTTTCAGCCTGGAGATAAGATTTGTCGCCCTCTGCCTGTAGATCTCCTCCCATCTGACGGAGCCATAGGCCCAGCGGTCATCTCCATCCACAATGGCCTGGGCTGCATTTGCTCCCATCATGATAATGATTATATCGAACTTTTTTTCCACCAGGATCTCATCAAGGTCTTCAAACCATTCATCAAAAACAGGGTTGGAGAGGTTGGCCGACACCTTTCCATATTTTACCAGTTCAAGATCCTCTCTTCCGCTTATCAGGGGAACGAAGGCTGTTCCGCATGAGTTTGCCAGCGAGTCTCCCATAAGAAGGATCGACTCTCCCCGGGGCAGTCCCGGGGTGGGTTCCGGGGGCGGCGGCGGTGTGTCCTGGATTATCAGGGGCTGTTCCTTTTCGGCTGCAGGGATAACCGCAGGAACCTCCATTGTTATGGATTCCGAATTATCTGTAAAAATGGGATCGTGTAATATCGGTTCAGGGACAGGGACAGGGACAGGGACAGGAGGTGTCTCAGGGGGTACACCCTGTATCGTAACTTCAGGCACAATCGACTCGATGATGGCTGAATCCTGTGTGAGAGTTTCCGGCGAATGTAAAAAACCGGGGATAAATTGTTCAGGAAGTTTCGACAGTAGAAATCGGGATACATTGGGAAATATCTCTTTTATTGTCTTCTCTTTAATATCGTGAAACCTGTCCTTGTAGGCAGGGATAATGGCATCAATCTCAACAGAATCGGCGAAGGAATAAAAAGGAGTAAGGAGCAGGTTAAAGAGGATCCGTGGTCTCTTTGTTTCAATTTCCCTGTTCCAGCGGGAGAGCTCTTCTGTCCCAAAGAGACAAAAAATCAGACCGGAGAGGATGAGGACGATTAGTATTGTCTGCCAGTTGGTAAGCTTTTCTTCTTTCACCAATCCTCCTAAAATTGAAAATAGATAAAGGGTGCCACACCCTGGGGAGATAAAATATGCAGAATAAGGAGAAAGCCTCCAAAAAGGGTCCCCTGCAATAGGGCTGGAAGACGTGCTGTTCCCCGTCCCAGGCTGCCTTTTATCCCGGAGGGTGTGAAGTGCATAATCAGGCCGATTAATAACAGGAGGACCGTAAAGGGGGTAATCACCCCCTGAAACTCTCTATTGTGAGTAAAACCCATGAAGAACTCACCTGCGACCCGTAAATCTGAGGCCCTGAAAAATATCCAGCAGACACAGACAACTTGAAATACAATTACCCTTTTAAGGAGCTTTCCAGCGAAGCCATTCATCTTTTTAACAAGTCCCAGTTTTCTTTCGATGACCAGGGCTGTTCCATGAAGGCCTCCCCATATTATAAAATTCCAGGCGGCTCCATGCCATAATCCGCCGAGTAACATGGTTATAAAGAGGTTTCGATAGGTTTTAAATCCCCCGGATTTTGATCCACCCAGGGGAATATATAAATAATCCCGTAACCAGCTTGAAAGGCTGATGTGCCAGCGCCGCCAGAAATCCTGAAAACTTGTGGCCCGGTAGGGTTGATTGAAGTTCTCCGGGAATTTGTACCCCAGAAGGGTAGCGATACCAATAGCGATATCACTATAGGCTGAAAAATCACAGAAAATCTGGAAAGCATATCCATAGGCACCGAGGACCAATTCCAGGGGCGAATATGATGCGGGATCAAGAAAAACCGGGTCGACAAGAAGAACGGCCAGGTAATTGGCTATGACAGTCTTTTTAAAGAGCCCCGCAATAATCCTCACAAAAGCGGTTCCCGCTGGGATTTGATCTTCCGCCGGATTGGTGTCCAGCTGGGGTAAAAAGACCGATGCCCGGACAATAGGTCCTGCCACAAGCTGTGGAAAGAAGGATATGTAAAGAAGTACATCGCCCAGAGACTCTCTGGCGTGAATTTCTCCCCTATAGACATCTATCACATAACTCATAGCCTGAAAGGTAAAAAATGAGATTCCTACCGGCAGGACCACCGAAAGTATGGGGAGGCCTTCCGATAAACCCAGCATTAAACTTATGTTATTGACCGAATTCATGAAAAACCCGTAGTATTTAAAAAAGAATAGAATCCCTAAATCCATAATCACAGCTGTAATAAGCCATACTTTCTTATGTTTTCTGTATTTGGCGTTGGAAATCCCCAGGGCCATTATGTAATTAAAGCCTGAGCAGGTAAATAAAAGGATGGTGAATCTCCAGTCCCAGAAACCATAGAAAAAATAGGAGGCAAGGAGGAGGGACCACTTCCGCTGTTCCGGGAATCGGATCAGCATCCAGGAAAATGTAAAGATTATAAAAAAGAATATGGCGAATTCAATCGTGGGAAATAGCATTAGCTTTTCAGTCTCACTCTGCTCCTCTTTCTGTGACCTATGATCATGAATGATGATATCATAAATCCAGAAAAAGTGAGACAGATGAGGAATATGACAATTCCTGCTATTCCCCAATGCTGGTACACATTTCCTCCCCCGAAAGTCCCGGTAACTGCTCCCGCGGTAAGCATTCCTTCATGGATAGCCATCCTTCCACTTTTATTCTCTATACCCGAACTGCCGTGGAATATTGAATTGCTGTAATTTGCCGAAAATAAAAGTCCCATAAGAACAAGAGTCATTATATAAAAGAGAAGAGGTGCCCGGATGGGAAGGAGAAGCAGGGGGATGAGTATAATCGCCGCCTGAACAAATAGAATCCATCTCCTGTTATTGTGCCAGAGGATGGTTTTTCCCAATATTGTAAAACTGACAAGGGAGGCAAACCCCCGTATGAAAAGCAGGTTTCCTGCGGTTTGCTCCGAGTAACCAAGATTATTCCTTATTTCCAGGGGCAGGATATTGATCACAACCCCAAGAAAGGCATAAGCACAGAATATCCCCACCCAGGAGGGGTAACGTAAAAAACTTCCTTTTTCGGGTATTTCTGTTGATTTGTTTTTATGAATCTTTATCGATTTGATAGGGACCGAAGGGACTGGTTTCCAGCTTCTCATTTCCCTGATGAACAGGATGGAAAGCAATAGGAATAGCGATAGAACCGCAAAGCTGAGGATGAAAATCATGAAAGCGAAATTTGGATTTCTGGAATAGAGTACTCCCGTAATAAAGGGGCCAAAAAGGGCACCAATTGACCAGGATTGGTTAAATCTTCCCAGATCTCTATTAAGCTCTTTCCCTTCCAGACCACTGGAAATCCATCCCATCAAGGGCGGCCAGTAAAAGGCTGTCATTCCCTGAAGAATCCCCCAGGCAAGGGCCGTAACTCCTGCCGTGTGACTTAAATAAATGGTGACAGATGCCCCCGTGATTACCATTGCCGCGACGGGAAGACAGAAGCGCACATCTATCCGATCTTCCACTCTTCGAAAAATTGAGAGGCCTGCCATGTATGCTGCGTAGCCGATGGCCAGGTAGAACCCGATCTTCCCCGCAGAGAAGATAAACCTGTCCGAAAGGAGGAATATCAGTCCGAAGGCGATTCCTGTAAGGACAATGGACATTATGAAAGCGGCGATGAAGAGTATATTGTTTTTACGTAAGATGTTCGTCAGGCTCTTTCTCCGAATTTTTATTTATAAAAATTTAAGCAACCATATAAAGTGCATAATCAATCTGATTGATAGAATAGCAGTTCAGGTGCTGTTGTTGCAAGGAAATAATGGTGTTTGAAGGGGCTTTTAAACGGGGAACGGGAAGATAAAAAAAGCCGATTCTCCATAGGAGACCGGCTTTTCATAATTCACGGAATAATACCATTCCGGGATTCAATTTTCAGTTTATTCCGGTTTGTTGTCGGTCAAAACCTCTTTTGCAGCACTCAATATACTCGCCATATTCTGGAAATCGGCAGGGATAATCAGTTTATTGGCTTTACCGTCAGCTAAGGCCGCAAGGGTTTCCAGACTCTTGAGTTTGATAAGAGCATCATCTGCCTGGATGGATTTGATCTTAAAGAGTCCTTTTGCCGTAGCATCCTGAACTTTAAGGATAGCTTCCGCCTGTCCTTCAGCCTGACGAATGGCAGCTTCCTTGGCGGCTTCCGCTCGGAGGATTGCCGATGCTTTTTCTCCCTCTGCCGAGAGAATAGCAGCCATCTTTTCACCTTCAGCACGAAGGATAGACTCTCGTTTTTCCCTCTCTGCTCGCATCTGTTTTTCCATTGCATCTTGAATATCTTTGGGAGGAATAATATTTTTAACCTCAACTCTGTTTACCTTGATGCCCCAGGGGTCTGTAGCTTCATCAAGGATCGCTCTCATCTTTGTATTGATTACGTCCCTGGATGTTAAGGTTTGATCAAGTTCAAGTTCACCTATGATATTACGAAGGGTTGTTGCTGTAAGATTCTCGATGGCAGACATGGGGTTTGTAACACCGTATGCGTATAATTTTGGATCTGTAATTGCATAGAAAACAACGGTATCTATTCTCATGGTAACGTTGTCGCGGGTAATTACAGGCTGGGGCTCGAAATCAATCACATTTTCCTTGATAGAAACCTTTGAGGCAACCTTATCAATAATAGGCATTTTGATATGAAGTCCAACACTCCATGTTTTCTGATATGCTCCAAGCCTTTCAACTACGAAGGCATTTGCCTGGGGAACGATTCTGATGTTTCTGATGATCAGAAGCAGAATGAAAATCAGAATTCCGATCGTTAAATAAATTGGCATAACTTTCTCCTTTATTACAAACTTTAATTTTTTTCTGGAGTTACATACATGGTAACCCCTTCAATTTTATCAATAACTACACGGGTGCCTTCCGCTATCAGAATACCCCCTGAAGCAGCTGCTCTCCATGGCTGTCCGTTTATCTTAACCTGGCCTTTTTCGTTTGCCGGGATGGTTTCGATAACAACACAGGCTTCGCCAATCAGGCTTTCACTGTTGGTTTTTGTTTTTCCAATCTTCAGCTTTTTCAAGGCAACAGGTCTGGTAAAAAATAACAGTACACCTGAGATGATCAGGAAGAGTAGGACCTGCCATTGGATTGGCATGTGAAAAAAGGCGAGGAGCATACTAATCAAAGCCCCCATGGCAAACCATATGGTCGTAAGACCCATGGTCATCCCCTCAATAATTACCAGGACGATTGCAAGACCCAGCCACACAAATGGTAAATTGTTCAGTAAAAATAACGGCATATTACCTCCTCGTAAACAAATGATAGATGAATTGCATATAATACACAAGTAAAATTTGCAATTTGAAAATCATGAAACTATAATTAAGATAGTTCCTGCTTGCATGATATAACTCCGTAAAATCCTTTTATTCTTATTAGGGAATACCCTTCAGGTTCTGGGGGTGTTCCCACCATTTTTTTCTCCCCGGGACTACTCTTAATATACACTTTACTTCTGGATTTATTCATCATTATTGAAAAGAATAATATCTCCGCCCTGTTTTTCTACGGAAATTTCTTCCTTAAACTTCGTTTCCATATTGATAAGACTTGCGCGAACCTTAATTCTGGAAAGTAGGACTTTTCCTGTTTCGGGGAAAAGGAAGATCTTTCTTCCTCCGGTGCCCCCCACATCGCTGGCAACTATTGGTATTTTTTCTTCGGCAAGGAAGAACCGAACGAATTCAATATTCTTTTCTCCCACATGCTGTAATTTCTCTTTTCCGGGTATTACTTTCAGGATCTTGCCGCCGCCGAAAATTTTTGCCTTCAACTCCTTCTTTTCTATACCTCTTTTCAGGAATCCATTGATAAGGAGTTCCATGGCATTTATTCCATAGCGGGCACTCTCCTGTTTCATGGCGTTTACGGAACTCATGGGGCCGGGAAGGAGGTAGTGGTTCATTCCGCCAACCCGGTGGCTCTCCGAATAGAGAACCACCGCGACACATGTGCCAAGTAGAGTATAAATAATATTGTGATCGTCAATCCAGTATTCTCCGGGATGAACCGTTATCACGTCTTTCCCGAATTTACTGTTATAGGTTTTTATCATATCTAATCATAAGTTTATCTGCTTTTATCTTTTATGCAAGCCTCTGGAGTAATATGGTCTGAATAAATAATAAATCTCACCTAATCCTCCATACTCATCATAAGGAAGCCTGAAAAAGCAGCATTCCCCGGCCTTAAGGCGGGATCCACCAACCCTTTCATCTCATTGATAACATCCCGATATTTATTGTAAAAATCATAGGTTGGTATTGGTTTATATATCAGGTCAGGTATTTCAAAATTTTTAATTATACCTTTTACGGTAGTAGGTTTTACAAAAACCTCTCTTTCAGGATTATAGTAAGCCCCATATACGGTTATCAACGTCCATTTTGCCAGTTTATGGAGTTGCAGGATCTCTACCATGATTTCGAAACCTGTCTCTTCATCGCCATGGAGGAATTCATATAAGCCCCGGCTTAAACCCATCTTTTCATCCTCTCCGAGTCCTCGGGCAACATCCCTGAATTTGGGTTTTTCAAATACAGAAACCATGGATGAGGTACTGACCACCTTTATCATGTGCTCAATTACGGTATCGCTGTTCTCGAACTGATCCGGAGCAAAAAACTCCTGTGCCATACTCTGCATTTTTTCCGGTTTATGTTTTTTGGAAATTGTCACCATATCCGGATGTGAGAATCCCCCGGGGTATCTTGTGAGAAAACTCTTTTCGGCGGCTTTTAATTTCAATCGATTCATAGGCTCTCCTTCATCTCAGATGACTTACTCTCTTATATCTCCGGGAGTAATAAATTTCCACCCCTTTCGCAGAAAGAATGGGGGGGGGCGACAGCAAAAATAGATTTTGATTGTTATAATTCCTGGTTTTAAATTTATAAAATGAGCCGCCAATAGAAATTGTATTTGTCTATGGCTTGGTGTATAATCTATTTATATATTAACCGATAGCTAAGAGATTAGCATCAGTGTTACCCCAATATTCCTGCCTGCCTGCCCTTCCAGCTGCCAGCTATCAGCCTGGAGGCAAAAATGAAAAAAATTACTCTATTGCTTTTGTCAGCACTTCTCAGCTGCTGTCTGGTTTTCACGTCATGTGAGCTGCTGGGATTAACCGGTGGGGGTGACCCTCCTGTTGTCGTAAACGATCTGACCGTCGTCGGTGTGCAGCCGCTGATGAGTGGGGTCGAAGTTGTCGGGGTGCGGTTTACCCTGATAAATCTGGGAGACGAGGCAAAGGACGTTGTGTATTCGGTCTTTCTATCGGAAGATACTCTCCTGAGTGTGATCAATGATTTCCTTATCTATGAAGCGACCGTTTTTGTTTCTGCCGGCAGTCAGAAGATTATTGATCTTGGTACAACTGAGCATATCGACCCATATATGCAGACAAATGGGGTTTCCATTGATGCCGGTGATTATTTTATTGGTGTCAAGGTAGATAAAGCTGATCTTATTAACGAGGAGTTTGAAACGAATAATGAGGGTGTTTCCATCGCTACTTTTCCGATCGAGGAAACGTATTTGGATGGCACCGTCACGTTTTCAGTTGAAAATGCCGGGGCGTATGCCGGCAAGACCTTATATTTTGCTGTCATGTCAAATGAAGAAAATGTTGACCCCTTTGCCCTAGGTAGTTTTACTATTGAACCCGATGGTACAGGCTCCTCTGTTGCCCAGATATGGGAAGGTTCGGAAGACTGGATAGGGACTGGCGGGGAAGAGTATAACGTAGGATTTCTGGTCGATGTTGATGATACCTTTGACAGTTCTACTCTTGAACTTCCTGTAGGAGGTATTGTTGGCGGAATAGAACTTGAAATACTTCCCCTTAATGGAAATGAGAATTTTATTATGGATTTTACTGATCCTGCACTGAAACTTCATCCAAACGGGGCTGTTGTCGGCGATCTCAGCTTCCCGGATGCGGCGGGTGGTGAAGTTGTCTTTTTCATAGTCCCTCAAGGGACCGAAATAACCGGTGCTGGAGATATAACAATAGCGGGTATGGGAGAGGTTAATGCAGAGGGGGAGGCATTTATAATCCTGTCTGAAGTCACTGTTGACGGTTTCCCTGAAGTCAGCGGAGATCCGTTCTATCCTGAATCGACTGTAAATTATGAGGCTTTATCTGTAATCGATATGACTGGTGAAGATGCCCCCGCGAACGGTAACCTTTATAATATTCCAGGGGACTATTTGGATCTATCATTCGGTGGGGAAGATTCACCTGATGCCGAGATCCTCTCCGATGAGAATTGGATTCATAGAGATTCCGGCGGTTATGCTCTGGTCAATGGCATTATCGTAAACTTTAGTAATTTTGATGCCTTTTTTGGTATTGAGGATATATATTTCTTTCTTTACAGTAATGACCGGAACGAGGATGAGTCAACTACAGTCCTATTGGCTGGGGATTATGATGGTACGGAAAATAATCGGGCCGTGCTCATGGATAGTAGTGGTGGATTCCCCTGGAACGATACTGCTGGAAATTATGAACTTACAGTTTTCATAGATTCAGATGAGAGCGGTGATCTGACAGACGCTGAAAATGTTGCGTATTACGGTCTTGACTATAATGGTACTGTCATGGAGGTGAATATTTCAGGTAATGATTTAGAGCCCTATGTAAATCCCGTGATTAGCAGTGAAGTAGGAATTTATTCGGATATTACACATGTTATACAGGTTCAACCGGATATCTCGGAAGGTGGTCCGGAACAGGGTGCGAATATCTATCTTGATCTTGCTGCTATAGGTGGAGGGACTAATGACCCTGCCGGCCCCTTTGAGGGGGATAATTTCCTGGTGGTCAATTTTTATGAATACAATATTGATGTTCCTTCCTGGCTGAACTTTCACTTTGAACCCTCTCTTGAAATCGATGAGGCAATAACCCATGTGAATTTCAGGATGTCCAACCTCAGGTCTACTGCTTGTACATATTTAGGATATGTTATCAGTGATGCCGGTGGTAATATGTCGGGAGCCAATGTTCTGGATTATTATATCAGTGGACCTGACGCTGCCGGATGGTCCCTGTATTCTGTTCCTCTTTTAGGTGATGAGGCATTATATGCCGATGCCATAAACAGATCGGATATTACTGATATAAAATTTGGCGGTTCATCGGATGACTCCGGTGTACAAAGTTATTCATTCGATTTCGATGATATCTATTTTGGTACAGATCTTAACACACCCTGATTTTTAAGTTTCATCTCCTTTCTCCGGCCGCCGAACGTTTTTTAGGATTCGGCGGCCTTTTTCATTTCTTATCCTCCCGGGCTTGGCTGTAAGGAAAAAAGGGTTTAACATTAAATAATATGGAGATAAAACAATGACAAATTTTGAGTTCTGTACACCAACAAAAATAATCTTCGGCAGAGGAGTTCTCTCCCGGCTTGGTGAAGAGGCCTCTCTCTGGGGTAAAAAGGCCCTGTTTCTTTATGGGAAGGGGAGCCTTAAACGATCCGGTTTGTACGATCAGATTAAAAAGCAGCTTTCCGATGCCGGAATCGAGGTTGTTGAACACGGGGGGGTAGAGCCAAATCCTCTCCTTGAGCATGCCGAGGCCGGAGCTGAAATCTGCCGGAGGGATGGGGTTGATTTCATTCTGGCTGCCGGTGGGGGGAGTGTTATCGATGAATCCAAGGCTATCGCTTGTGGTGCCATGAATGATGAACCCCTCTGGGATTATTTTTCATGTAAAGCTCCGGTAAAAGCGGCTCTTCCCGTTATGGCTATTCAGACTCAACCGGCCACTTCATCGGATAATAATCCTGTCAGCGTTATGACTAATCCTGCCTCCGGGGAGAAATTCGGCCTGCGTTCTCCTTTTCTCGCACCGAAGGTCTCCTTTCTCGATCCGGAAATCACCTTCACCATTCCTCTTGCGTATACGTCTTATGCCTGTTTCGATATGGTTTCGCATTTGACTGAAGGGTATTTCAATACAACGGCAACCTTTTCTCCCGTTCAGGATGGATTTACTGAGGGTCTGGTTAAGGCTGTGATGGCTTCGTTTGAAAGGGTCCGGCAGGATCCGGAGGATTATGATGGCCGGGCTTCGCTTCTCTGGGCCGGGGCATTAAACTGGAATGGTCTTGTCAATGCCGGGCTTGATGGTGCAGTTATCCCCTGTCATATGCTGGAGCACCCCATGAGTGCCCTTTACAATGTTGCCCATGGTGCCGGCCTTTCCATCGTGACTCCTGCCTGGCTTAAATTCAAGAAGGATGATATCGCCCCGCGGATAATTCGTTTTGGACGAAATATTCTGGGCATGGAAGATCTGAATGAAGGGGATGGAATTTCTGCCTCCTGTGATCGTGTTATCGAAAAGTTCGAAACATGGATCCGTTCAATTGGTTGTCCGCTTACATTTACGGAGGCCGGGATCTCTAATCCCGATATCGATGCCCTGGCAGATCAGGCTGTAAAGCTTGCCGGGATCTGGAATATTAAGAATTATTCCAAAGATAAAATAAAAAAGGTTTATTATTCATGTATATGATCTATAATTAATCCCGGTATGGCAGATAAATATCAGTATATCGTCAATTCCTCCAAAGATTTCATTACCCTGATAAACAAAGATTATGTTTATGAGATAGTCAACAATGCATACGAGAGGATGATAGAAAAGCCCCGGGGGGAAATCCTGAATAAATCCGTTTCCCATGTCTGGGGGGCGGATGTTTTCGAAACAAAGATAAAGGGGTATCTGGACCGATGCCTCGCCGGTGAGGAAGTTCATTATATTGAGACTTTTAAATTTGGCCTTGAGAATCGGTATATGCATGTCTCCTATTATCCCTACAGGGATGGCAATAATAGCATAACCCATGCCCTTGTATTTACCCACGACATTACAAAATTGGGAAAGATTGAATCGAAATTGATCAACTATGAGTATCGGGATCCTCTTACGGGCCTTTTTAATCGCAACTCTTTGGATATTATTCTGGATATGGAGCTTGTTCAGGCCAAACGCTCCAGGAGTGAGAACCTGAGAGCCTTGGTTTTTATTGATATTTTAAATCATAAGGAAGTGAGTCAGAAATTTGGACATGAAATCGGGAGTGTTCTTTTAGAGAATACAGGGCTTCGTATACGAGAGTGTTTGCGGGATAGTGATTTTACTTTTTCCTATATGGGCAGTGAGCTTGTTGTTTTTCTGACAAGTCTTGCCCGCCGGGAAGATGCGGGAAGAGTCGCAGAAAAACTTTATAACTCCATAACGCATCCCTATCAGCATCAGAAATATTCGATCAAATTAAAAGCTGCCCTCGGGATTTCTGTTTTTCCAGATGATGGTGAAGTAAAGCAGGAGCTGATGGATAAAGCCATAGCTGCGGCGGCGGAGGCTTCACTTCAGGAAAAAACATATATGTACTATGATGATGAACTTCATGATGCTTCCATTCAAAGACTCAACATGGAGGCAGAACTCGCTGCGGCCTTCAACCAAAAAGAGTTCGAACTCTTCTATCAGCCTATTGTCAATCCTGAAGGTAAAATCCTGGGAGCCGAGGCTTTAATCCGCTGGAATCAGAGGGACAAGGGGACTATTTCTCCTGTTGAATTTATTCCTTTAGCCGAGGATACCGGAATAATAGAAGAGATCGGGAAGTGGGTTATTTTTTCTGTTGCCAGACAGTTGGCAGAATGGACGAAGAAATGGGATGTTTATGTTTCCCTAAACCTTTGCGCCCGGGAATTCGGCAATAATGAGCTTGTCGCCATTATTCAAAACGCCCTCTCTGCCGCCGATTCTCTTGACCCTAAGTTTTTTAAACTGGAGATAACCGAATCGGAGGGGATCAAAAACCCCCAGAGTTTTATTGAAAGGATTCGCATCCTGAAAAATATGGGGATTGAGATCTATATTGATGACTTTGGGACGGGGCAGTCATCTCTTGAGTATCTTAAACATATACCCGCCGATGTTCTGAAAGTAGACAGGACTTTTGTGGAACATATTCATCATGACCGAGAGGATAGGGATTTCCTGATCAATATTGTTTCTCTGATAAAAAGCAGAAATAAGAAGATAATTGTTGAGGGTATCAGTAATGAAGAACAGGCTGCTATTGTCAGGACTCTTGATTGCGACCGGATGCAGGGGTACTTTTTTTCCAAGCCGCTTCCCGCTTCGGAATTTCGAAAACTTCTTGAATCGGGTAAGAACCTTCCCCTAACACCCGAAATTTAGATGGAGGGGCGTTTCTTAAGGGCTTAGAGTGAAAACTCCTTAACCAGTGCGTCAATATCACCCTGATCTGAATCCATCTTTCTTTCATAGGCCAGTTCTTGATTTGCCTCCCTCAGTTTCCTTAGCAGGCTATGGATTATCATTAAAAGGAATTTATTCCCCGAGACAGGGTTTTTCTTTATCATTTCGAAAATTTCCTTTCTTGGTGCACGAAGAATAACGGTTTGTCCCAGGCTGGTAATATTGGCAGTCCTTTTCATTTTCATAAAAATCCCGGCCTCACCGAAGACCTCTCTGCCGCCGATTGTGGATATATAAACGTCGTTTCCTGTCTCTTCGGTTACAGAGACCTGAACACTGCCGTCTACTACGGCATAAAAATCCTGGTTTACCTCTCCCTGGGAAATAACGATTTCATTCTCTTCATAGACCTGAAGGGCGCACCTTTCTATCAATTTTGTTACTTCATCTTCTGGTAAAAAACTGAATATATGGATGCGTTTTATCCAATCCATATATTTTTCCTTGTTTTCAACAATTTTCATGAAATCTCCTTTACTATCCTATTAATTATATGGAATTAATCTCCGTTTTCCAGACAAAAATGGGAATTAAAGTTTCTGATTGACGATTGCATTCGAAACAAATAGAATAGCGTAGATTGATGTAAGGTTTAATTCGTTGTTTCAGGAGAAAAAATGAGAAAGAATTTAGTTGTCCTATTGCTGATGGTCTTACTGTCCGCTTTTTTACCTGCCCAGGATTGTGGGGTTCAGGTAGAGAATGCCGATTATAATAATTTTGTACTCATCGCCGACAGGAGTGGATCAATGAGTACGGGCAGTGCTCTTGTGTACTCCATGGTTGGAATAGGCTCTTTTCTCGGCCAGCTTCAAGGAGATGATTGGGTTTCTCTTATAACCTTCAGCGATGATATTCGGGTGGATCAGGAGTTTACTCAGGATGTAGGAGCTGTATTCAGTAAAGTTAAAACCATGACCGCGGGGGGCGGGACCCGCCTCTATGATGCCATCGCTAAGGGAATCCAGATTCTATCCCCGCGAGAAGGACGTAAAGTCATAATTTTCCTTACTGATGGAATTGATAATGGGAGTCGTTTTTCGGTAAAGAATCTTGCACAAATGAATGTTGGTGAGGATGTTTTTCTTTATGGAATTGGTCTTGGAGATGTTGAGGAGAGGGTTCTGCGGAATATCACCAATATTTCAAGAGGAACATTGTCTATAACACCCTCTCCAGAGGAGCTGCAGACTATATATTCTACGGTCCGGGATACTCACTATACCCTGGCAGAGGAGTTGGAAACCACTGGGCGTTACTCAATTACCTCCATTCCTTCAGGACAACCCGTGCGGGTGGATGGGCAGGATGCGGGGACGACACCCCTGCGGCTTCTTGGCTTTGAACCGGGAGAACACAATGTTGAAGTTGATTTTTCCAGGGGGATCTGGAGCTGTAGTTCCGATCTTCAGGCAGGATACACCTGTTATGTTACTGCCAGGGAAGCAGACCTTCCAAATGATCTTATAATTGAAACGGCTCCTACGAATGCTGCGGTTTTTATAGATGATTCCTATGCTGGTTTTTCATCCATGATCGCCAGTCATATCGGCAGTGTTTCTGATCAGCTTGTTATAAAGGGGCTGGCCCCTGGAAAGCATGTGATCCGGGTCGTTCCCGCTCCCGATACAGGGATGACCGATGATATGGATATAGAGTTTGAGATTAATATGACAACCGATCCTCTTTTTATAAAGGTTGAAGTCTTTATGGGCAGATATAAAATTATCAGCCCTGCTACTGGAGAGGTTCTTGAAGAGGTTTCAACTGGTGGATTCGGAGGAGGATTATTGAATTTTAACTTCAATTAAGCCATAGTTATGGTAATGAAAACCAACCTTCATAGATTTCGGCATATTGTAATGGATCGGTCTCTTAAGATCCTTCTAGGTTTGGGGTTACTCGTATTTATTTCCACTAGCATCGAAGAGATTCTAAAAGATCAGTATATTAAGATATTCAGTGTATACCTTCCTGTAATTTGCCTGCTTATTATCATCACTCTCAGTAAAAAAGTTCCCCACCTTGTAAAATCGATAGTACTTAGTTCACTTTTCATTGCCGTAGGTTTTTCAGAGCTGCTTTTTTTCGGCCATAATAGTATGGCATACCTCTATTTTTCTTCGGCGGTAATAGTCGCTGTCCTGATTTATGGTTCGGGATTCGGTTTGATCACCTTTGGCGTCACTATAATATCGATTGTAATAAATCTGCTGCTCTACATGTTTGATAAAATTGAGGTAACAACCGGGAGTCAGACACTTTCGCTTGAGCTTAATCCCTGGCTGACTTCAATCCTGACTTATTTGATGCTGACTATAACTGCCTATTCGATTCTTGTTATCATTTTAAATAATCTTGAATTTTCGGTGAAAAAGGAACACCTTTTGAGAACCGCCCTGGAGCGGGAGCGGGAGTCCCTTTCCATCTTAAATGGAGAGCTTGAAAATGCCGCCTTTGTGGATCCTGTGACGGGTTTACACAATAATAGAAAGATGATGAAGGATCTTTCCGACTTGATTGAAGATTCAAAAAAAGAGGAAAAGGATTTTACAATTCATCAGGTTTTAATAGAGTTAGCCGATTTTGCTGATTTCAATATCAAACATGGCGTTTCTCTCTCTAATGAACTGCTTAAATTTTATGGTCTCAGGTTGAAATCCCTCTCTTCCTGTCGTGTTTACAGAGAGACGGGGGCACGATTTCTCGTTCAATGTATTAATGAAGATCAGACGGTGAGCAGAACAACAGAGAGCCTTGAGGAACTCCTTTCTGAACCGATTGCTGTTGGGGAGCAGGTTTTTCAGGTGAACTATCGGGCCGCCGAGATTCGCTATCCAGAGGATGTTTTGAATCCAATGCTCCTTATTTCCAATCTTATGATTGCCCTCCACAATGAGAACCGGAGAGAAAATAACATTATCATCGGTCATAGTGATCTTATCGTGGAAAAAGTCCAACGGTATAATGTTATAAAAGAACAGCTTGGGGATGCCTTGAAGAAGGATGAGGTTTATTGTTTGATTCAACCCCGGCTTGATATTCGAACCGGTCTGATTACCGGTGGGGAGCTTCTTATTCGATGGGAAAATCCATTGTTGGGCGCCATGTCTCCCGAAGAGTTTATTCCTGTTTCAGAAAAAGAGGGCTTTATATATGAACTAACAGAGTTCGTACTTAAATCATCTCAGGAACTTTTGAATAATATTTCTTCTTCTCATAAGCTTTTAGCGAAACCCTCATTTTCATTCAATATTTCACCTCTTATTCTGCATACAAACCGTATGCAGGAGTTTATCAATCTTATTTCAGAATTTGACAAAGATATCAATATAGAGTTTGAACTGACTGAGGGGATTTTCCTGGGGAAAAATGAGGTTGTTCTTGAGGGAATAAAGCGGATTCAGCATAACAGTATCAGTATTGCCATCGATGATTTTGGAACAGGATACTCCAATATTGAATACCTTCAGGATCTTGAAGCTGACATCCTTAAAATTGATAGAAAGTTTATTTCGGGACTACCCCACGATACCAGGCAGGAGAAGATCGTCCTGGCGATTATCAATATGGCTAAAGCTTTGAATCTGTATATTGTTGCCGAAGGGGTTGAATACCGGGAGCAGTATGACTGGCTTGCTGCCCGGGGGGTCGAAGAGATTCAGGGTTTTCTTTTTGCAAAACCTATAAGTTTTGAGGCTTTTGGGGCATTGGTAGAAAGCCATGATCCCGAGAAATGGGCAGTATCATGCGGGGTGATAAATCCCGATGAAGATTAACATGGCAGTTGATTTAAAAATCAGAATTGTTCGATAGGTATTTCTTTGGTACAATGACTCTACGTTTTCAATCCTAATTGCGGAAGGTATGATGAAAATTAAAATCGGATTAGCAGCAATCGGTATTCCTTTTATATTTTTTACGATTAATCAGCTTATACTTCAGCTCCTGAAGCCGGCGACTCAAGGTTTGACTGTACGGTTAGCTTTTGCTTTTCAACCTGCAATTTTCGGACTCTTTTTCTCGGCTGCTATTATTATCCTTATTGTGATTTACAGGACTCTAGGCCCTTTATTTGTGTTTTTAAAGAGGGGAGAAGCGTGGGAGAAGGCCAGGATTGCCAGCCTGGGTATCCCCTGGATATTAATCCTTACGAATTCAGGACTCTGGATAGTAGCAATTACTTTATTCTATATACTGCAGGGATTTAACACGAAGGGAGGCGTTCCATACTTCTGGAGTCTTGCTACCAACAGCATGTCCGGATTTGTTAGTGCTGTAATGGCCGCTCTGATAATAAATCGCCTTCTTATTCCATCCAAAATTAAACTTTCCATGACGGATATCCGGGATGGTGAAAGGGATGTTTTTGTAAAGATTAAACTTTACCTTATTTTTATTTCCGGTTTTTTATATACAGTCCTCATCTTCTGTTATGCTGCAAGGTATTACTATCTCACCGGTTTATCGGGGTATGAGATGATTCCTTTTAAATTGAATTATGTTCTGGTATTCCTTTCAATATTCTCTTTCATTCCTTTAATCAGTGCCGTGCTTCTGGCTCTAGGTGAGGATCGGATTCAGAGGCGGTATCTTAAGGATAAACTTGATGAACTTATAGCCGGTGAAGGTGATCTGAACAGGAAGGTAAATCTTCTCAACTTTGATGATACAGGGCAAATTGCTGCTTCTATCAATAATTTTATTGGGAAGATTCGGGCTTTGGTTAACAAGGTGGATCAGACCGGGCGGGAGGTTCTGGAGACGTCCCGTGCTGTCGATGCTTTTGTGAATGATCTTACCGAGGAGACCACTATCATGCTCGATGCTGTTAATAGTATTGATGATGATTTGGGGGAGCAAGAGACTGAGTTTCGACATACGAGGGACTCTCTGCTGGAATACTTCAATGCCATTGAGAAGATTACCGGAAACATAGAGGAACAGTCCGCTTCCGTAGCCGAGACATCGAGTGCTATTAATGCCTTAGCCGATTCGATTAAATCGGTGAATAAAGCGGCACACGAGGTTGAAAGTCTTACCGGAAATCTAAAAAACATTACCATTGAAGGAAGCGGTCAAATTCAGAATTTTATCAACTCCATAAACAGTATTGAGGACTCTTCCGAACATGTAGCAGAGATGCTTGAACACATGAACGGTTTGTCGACTCAGATAGATATTCTTGCTATGAATGCCGCTATTGAGGCCGCCCACGCCGGTGAATTCGGTAAGGGATTTTCTGTGGTCGCGGATGAGGTTAAGAATCTGGCAGAGAGTTCTGCTGATAAATCCAATGAGATTGCAGCTCATGTCAGTTCCATGATGAAGGCGGTGAAACAGAGTAATGAGAAGACAGGTTTGGCAAATCGTGCCTTTGATGATATAAGCAGTAATGTTAATGAGACTTCTGTCCATTTTCATAATATTTTCCAGGTCCTCGAGGAAGAGACTCAAGGCGTAGATGAACTCATTATAACCATGACATCCCTTGTTTCCATCACCGAAGAGCTTAAAGATATTGCGGATATACAGAAAGGAAGTAATCGTCAGATGGAAGGACGAATTGGCGGGGTTTTCGACAGATTTGGTACAATACGGGATTCACTAAACCGGCAGCATCAGAATCGAAAAGCCATAGCAGATGCTCTTGAAGGGTTGAAAAACATTGTTGGTAAGAATCTTGAGATCGTTGAGGAGCTGGATGAACAGCTTAAGGGTTTCTCTTCGTAAAGGTTGGCTGTCCTCCTACTCCGCTTCGTCGGGAACCACAAGAACCGGACAGTCCGCCTTTCGAACTACCTTTTCGGTGAAATTGCCCAGCATCCTGTTAATGAAATTCGCTCCTGCTCCGCGACCGATAACCAGAAGGTCTGCCCTCTCTTCATGAGCAGTTTTTAGAATCTCCTCTCCTACATTTCCAATCAGAAAACGGGATGTACAGGAAATGCCATCAGGGATCAGGGGCTTGTAGATTTTGGCAATTTTCTCATCAATATCGTGCTGTGCCTTGGCGTCCACATCTTCTACCTCATAGATGTAGGATTTCCAGAACTGGGCATCCGGTTCCGGAATGACGTGAAGAATCATCAGTTCAGTGTTTTCATTTCCAGCAGCTATGTTCAAGGCATAATGAAAGGCTGTCATAGCATCGGAATTGAAATCGGTACAGAAAATTATTTTCCTGAAAATATTTCGATACGGCATAATGAACTCCTTAAATTTTAACCTAGAAGGTTTGGAAGAAAAAGACAGATTTGAGGAAAAATAATAAGTATCACCGCTGCGATCACCAGCATGAGCAGGAAGGGGAGGGCTCCTTTGAAGATGACCGGCAGGGGGATATCCCTTTCTATCCCGCTTACAACATAGACGTTGACACCTACCGGAGGGGTGATTACTCCCATCTGTGTTATTACAACAACAATCACACCAAACCAGATCGGATCAAATCCCAATTCGAGTATAACAGGGAAGAAGATAGGGATTGTCAGGGTTACCAGAGCCAGTGCATCGATAAAACAACCGGCGATTAGAAAGAATCCAATGATCAGCATCATCACCATCCAGCCAGGCAGGGGGAGGGATACAAAGAACTGGGCAACAGTGAAGGGAATCCTGGATACCGCAAGGAACCTTCCGAAAACTGTCGCTCCTGCCACAATGAAGAAAACCATACTCGATGTTCTGACTGTTTCTAAAAGTATCTGCTTTATTTTATGGAAGTTAAGTTCTTTCTGAACAAATGCTATGATAAAACTTCCGGCAGCACCAATGGCCGCGGCTTCAATGGGCGTAAACAACCCTAAGAACATCCCCCCCATTACGAGGAGGAAGAGTAACAGGGTTTCGACTACACCATTTAAGGATTTGATTTTTACTTTCCAGCTATGTTTTGGACCGGCGGGACCGAGTTTTTCATTTTTTGTACATCGTATGAAAATGGAAATACAGAACAAGCCTGCGATGAGGATTCCCGGTACAATCCCGGCTAGGAAGAGGTCCCCGATAGATTGTTCGGTCATGAGTGCATAAACGATGAAGACGACCGAGGGGGGGATCAGCATCCCCAGAGAACCCCCTGCTGCGATTGTCCCCGATGCAAGGGAGTCGTCATAGCCATAATGTTTCATCTCCGGAAGGGCCACCGAGGCCATGGTCGCTGCTGTGGCAGGTCCAGAGCCGCAGATGGCCCCAAAGCCTGCACAGGCTCCTACTGTGGCCATGGCAAGGCCGCCTCTCAGGTGACCGATCCAGGCATAGGCTGTGCGAAATAATCTTTTACTGATTCCCGCGTGAAAGGCAACCTGTCCCATCATCACAAAGAGAGGAATGACAGTAAGGCTGTAGGAAGAAAAAGTTTCATAGAGATCGGCGATCACCATAGAAAAAGCCGCATGAGGGGAGACAATCATGGCAAAGCCGATTACTCCCGTGGCAATCATGGCGAAGGCTACAGGCATGGATGTAAAAAGCAGTCCGAAGAGGATTATACACCCCAGAATACCGATTTGAACTGGGCTCATGGTTTTATATACTCCTTTCCAGGGTGTATCAGGTGGTAGGCAAAAACTAATATCATAAGAAAAGAATTCAGGCTTATAACGAAAGGAATCCAGAAAACCGGTAATCCTATGGTCGCAAAAACCTCGCCTGTTTTCAGAAGGGTCAACCCATATTTAAAAGTCTCGAAAGAGAGGATCCCGAAAATGACGACAGAAGAGACCCTAAAAAATGTATCCAGCAGGATTCTGCCCACCTTGTTGCATTTATGATAGAAATACTCAATGGCAATATGACCCTTTACGGCTGTTACATAGGGCAGGGCACAGGCTACAGCGATTACACCCAGGGCTCTAACCATATCGTAGGCCCCTGTTATACCAACATTAAAAATCCTGAGTACAACATCAATAACGGTCAAACCTATCATTGCAAGGATCGAGACCCCCGCAATGTAGGCGAAGACTATGATGAGCTTTTCGATGAAAGAGAAAAACCTGCTCATTGATTATTTAAGAAGGGCTTTGATGTCAGCCAGGAAATTTTCTCCGGGTAACCCCTTTTCTCCGGTCGCACTGATGTACTCTTCGTAGATTGGGTCCATGGCATTGATAAAAGCCTGCTCTTCTGATTCCGGGAGAGTAATAAAGGATTTACCAAGTTCGGTAACAAACGCCTCTCCTTCCGCATCACTCTGATCCCAGGCTTCCCCCTGAATTTTGATCCATTCATTACTGACTTCGGTCATCGTCTCCTGAAGGTCAGCAGGAAGGGCATTCCATTTATCGTTATTCATGACTACAAACATTGTCGTTGTATACCCGATTGCTTTTGTGTCGATAACATAATCGATAACTTCCCCCTGTTTCCAGCCTTTAAGGGTCTCTATCGGACAAAAGGTTGCATCCACAACGCCCTTCTGGAGGGCTTCGTAGGTCTCTCCCTGGCTCATGGAAATAGGTGTGCCGCCGAGGGCTGTTACAATCTTGGCCGAAAGACCGGTTGCCCGAATTTTCATTGAACTGAGGTCCTCTGTACTGGCTACACCTTTCTTGCTGGCCAGGATTCCCGGACCGTGAGCGTGAAGGTATAGGACATGAACATCGGATAGCTCTTCAGGCTGGTATTTTGCAACCATTTCATTGGCTACCCTTGTGGCAGTTACACCGTCGGGGTATCCCAGTGGTAGATCCAATCCTTCAAGGAGGGGGAATCTACCTCTTGTATAGGCAAAAACACTCATACCGATATCGGCAACTCCGGAAATTACAGCTTCATAGGTTTGGGGGGCTTTAGTCAGGGTTCCACCATGAAAAAGGGTGATTTTAATCTGACCGTCGGTTCTTGCTTCAACTTCCTTTGCCCAGGCTTCGGCTGTTTGGGCCTGAAGGTGGGTGGCCGGGAAAAATACAGCATAGTTAAACTCGTAGGTTTTCTTGCGGGCCTCGGTTGAATCTGCCGCATCATCTTTTTTACTGCATCCGGTAAAAAGAACCAGAATTGTCAAAACAAGCATCAGTGCTTTTTTCATTTTATTCTCCAGAATGATAGGAATCATTCAAGAATAACCGGATTCCTCTAACTTTTCAATGAAAAATAAAGAATTCCTTTGCAGTTCTGGAAAATATTATTAATGGAGTCCTTCATTGTTTTCTTTCACATCGAAGATCCTGTATGTTGATAATATCGATTTTTGGGGTTTGAGAAGCTCCTGGAGCTCCTTTGAATTCCATGCTTCATTTTCAATCTGCCGCCATTTTTCATCCCCAAGACTTGGGTGGGTAAGTATCTCTGTAATACCCTCCGGCAGATTGATTAAGGTGGATTTAATAATTGCTATTTTATCATCCACCGCCGCCTCGTTATTACCGTCTGAAAAATCTGTTATAAAATAATCGGGATGGCTTATTCCGAATTTACTCATTCCTTTCAGCAGACGATTTCCGGCAAGTCGAATAATAAATGCAGGAATTTTCTGCCTTCTGGCAAGATCTCTGCTTTTTTCTTTCAGATCCCTTCCTACAATTGTACGCATGGGCAGCTTGTATTTCTCATTGAGTTTCAGGATCGAATTGAAGAGTTTCGGGATCATATAGGGGAGGGAGGTATGAACATCAATATGGGTCGGTATCACTCCTGTCTCAAGAAAACACAATATCTGGGCTTCATATTCCGCAGCAGCTTCATTTAGATTAATCCTGCGTTTATTCTTATTCACCTCTTCAAAGGTCAGGAATTTTCCCGATTTCTCGTCTATGAGGGTAGATACCTCCCGGGGAGGAAGGATGGGGTGTCCATCAAAGAGGGAAAGGTGAATCCCGGCTCCAAGTTTGACATTCTCTTTTAGTTTTTCTATGCCATATTCGAAGGCGGGCATTGTTGCCATTACGGATGTACTTGTAATTACACCTTTCTGGTGGAGTTCTATGATAGAATCGACCACCTCTCTGCTCCACCCGAAATCATCTGCGTTGATGATCAATTTTTTCATATTTAAATCCCTTTTTCTTTGCTTTATTTACTCAGTGTAAGTAAATCAGAGGGAAACAGATTTGTCAATTAAATTGAGTTTACGGTATGAAATTGTTCAGCTTCCTCCTCCCAATTTAGAAGAGTCGGGTTTAATACCTCTCTGCTTGCTGTGAGGAGGGGTATTCTATTAGAGCAGAGAAAACCACTCTTCATCACCCTTTTTGTAGTAAATATGAAACCTGTACTCCCGAAGGTTTGCCTCCAGCCGGGCCGAATGTCCGTTTTTTACCCAGAGCATGGTTAAGTTTTCCTTGTCCGTATTATCCATTTCAAGTGTTGCACCAGTACCAAACGCAGGGTTTGTATTCCGGAATTTCAGGAGTTTCAGCTGTTTTTCCACAATTGAGGTTTCAAGTCCTGCCAGGATCTCTTTTTCGGTCAAGTTTGTTCTATTAATATCTTTATGACCTATATTATCGGCGGCTTCGTAATCGTTTGTTCCGGCAAAAAGATCCAGATACCAGACCTGTGGTGTCCCGGGCATAAAAATTTGGATGGCCCGGGCCAGCAGCATCTTTTTCTCGTTTTCACCCAGCGCGCTGAAAAATGTGGCGTTTATCTGGTAGTATGATATTTTTTTACCATCTGCCCCGAAGAGATCTTTCACTCTTCCACCCCTGGTTTTTATGAGTCCTATAAGTCCCTCAATCGCCTGATCATCCAGATACCCTTTAACATCGAGAACCGGGATTCCATCATGGCATCCAAGCATATTCACGGTTTTAAATCTCTTCTCCATGATTTCATTGATCCATGAAGTAAGTTTTGTATTATCTGATGTTTCGAGGGTGTGTATAAGGAGGCCTGGAAAGAAAAAGTCATAGATTGGGTATCCTTTTTCGGCCAGCTGTTCATGTATTTTGTCTTCATATTTGGAGTGAATTTCCGGGAGGAGGGTCAGGTCATATTTATCGGCAATTTGTTTAAGGTGTTCCAGGTGATCCCAGGTCCCCGGCTCATTAAAGAAGTTAGATGAACCAGCCTCTTTGTGAAGGTAGGCAAAGGCATCGAGTCTGACGATCTTTGCACCATAACTGCTTAATTTTTTAAAGGTATCCTCATAGAAATCCCATACCACACTGGAATCGGCATTCAGATCCATCTGTCCCAGATAGGATTTTTCTGATTTTGTATCGTCTGGGTTTAATAGATTAACTTTCTGATAAAAGGTATTCCAGTAGAACCTCTCCGTGCCGTCGGGGAAGGGGAGTTTTAATACGGGCATCTCCGGTTTTCTCATAAAGAGTTTGGAAAGGTATTCATCACGGGGGATTATAAAGCCTTCCGGTCCTTTTTCCCCCTTTCCGGCCCAGAATTTATTCCAGTCTATAAACATATCGACATATTCAGAGTCATCTCCCTTTTCAAGAAGATCTTTAAATTGGGGAGAGCCTACCGAAAGGTGATTTAATACAAAGTCCAGTTTAAGGGATACCCCAAGTTTCTGGAGGGATTCAAGATCTTCTCTCTCTGCTAATTCCTTATTCAGATCGTAGGAGATAACCGAAAACCCCCTGTCCAGATCGGATTCGAAGAGGGAGGGCAGGATATAGAGGAGGGAAAAAACATCTGCGAGTTCCGCCTGTTTCAGGAGGGATAGAGCTCCTTTCAGGTTACCATTACAACTATCCGGATAGAGATTCAACATTACCCCATTGGGAAGGTTCGGGCTTTTTATGTCGTGATTATCTACCATTAATCTCATCCTTTTTGATAATATTTCCCTCTTTTGTTACGATGAGGGCGGCATTATTAATCTGGCTGTTTAACCGCTCCTGTTCAATTTTAAGAACTATATTTATAAAGGGAGAGTCCGTTCCCTTGTCCCTCCCCCGGGCCAGGCGGTGTGCCAGGGTCTCTTCGGGTGTTGAGTAGAGATAGAGCGGTATATCAACTCCTTCAACAGAAGGATTGTTACCATGGGTCCATTCAACAATGAGGAGTTTTATATCACTAAAATCCACAGCCTCAAAGCTCAATTCATCAGGAGTTCGTCCCATACGTTTCAAGGCAATCTTGGCCTCTCCTTGTTTGAATCGGTTTAAAATATTGTTTATAAGGGGAAAGTCAATTTCTGCCTCTGTTCCGAGGTATCTGTATAAGGCTTCCTTCCCTCTATTCTGATACAGTTCAAACCATGGCCTTCCTTCCGTCCTTGCGGGATTCGCATCCTCCATGGTTTCCCAAAGTCCTTTGAGTTCATTTACCCAGCGGTCAGAAAAATCGTTTTTTTCAGCCAGAGCTTTCAGACCTTCATAGCGGTAAATATTTAATCTTTCCCTGTCGTTTTCAGAAGGGATGCGGAACGGGTAGTTGTCTCCTGAAAGAACATAGGCGGGAAATCCTTCAAGTTTTGCATAATGGCCAAGAAGGGCCCCTATTTCGGATTTTCCAACTCCGGACCCCCCATAAACAGAAATTACGATTTTCTCGTCATTCGTATTCTGGAGAGAATTAAGGAGATAGGGAAATATTCTATCTGCCCGTTTGGTATGAGTCTCATCTATACTTACCTTATCCCCGGGCATATCGCCGGAGACAACATCCTTGATCTCAATGTTTGGGGGGAGCCACTCTTTATTTGGAATAAGGGATTTACTTTCTTTCATTTTATGCATCCTCTGATTAATACTATGTAATAGATATATAAAAAATAATGGTTAAAATCAATCTCCCCTGGGATTGCATTTTAAAATTACTGTAATGCCTGGGCTTGCGAGGAGCGTTTCTATAGAAGTATATGCCGGAATGGTGTTAAAGAGATACCCGGACAGTGAAGCTTCTCACCACCCGGGTAAAGGTTTTTTTGAAATGGTATACTATTGATATTACAACACTACTGCTGTAATTAACCCCCAAGATAGGCTTTTTGCACATCCTTGTTTGCCCGTAGTTCTTCTGATGAACCTTCGGCTATTATTTCTCCAGTATTAAGGACATAACCTCTATCGGCAAAGTCCAGGGCAACTTTGGCATTCTGCTCAACAACCAGGATTGTTATCTCTTTTTTGTTAAGCTCCTTCAAGGCTCTGAACATTTCATACATTAAAACAGGAGCCAACCCCATGGACGGTTCATCAAGCATAATGAATTTACATCCCGTCATGAGAGCCCTGCCTACCGCCAACATCTGCTGTTCCCCCCCGCTTAATGATTCAGATCGTTGTTTACGCCTCTCATAGAGTCTGGGGAAGAGGTCGTAAACTAATGCCATGGTTGTATTGACGAAATCCACATCCTTGGCCACGGCATAGGTTGCCAGATCCAGATTTTCTCTTACACTCAGGTTCCCGAAAATGTGACGCCCCTCGGGAACTAGTGCCATTTTCTGGTCTTCGACCAGCTGATGGGGTTCGGTCTTCAGGATAGATTCTCCATCAATGAGAATGTCACCTCCAAAAACAGTAGGTGCCTCCGGCTGGGGTAGTCGGGAGAGACTTAAGAGGGTGGAGGTTTTCCCTGCCCCATTGGCTCCTATCAGGGTAACGATTTCTCCCCTATCCACGTGAAAATTCAGCCCGTGGAGAGCCTCTATATTTCCATATCGGACCTTCAGATCCTTCACTTCTAACATCATATTTCACCATCTCCGAGATAGGCTTTAATAACCTGAGGGTTGTTCTGTATTTCACTGGGGACGCCGTCGGCTATCTCCGTACCAAAGTCAATTACCTTTATGTGATCACAGAGTGACATGATTACCTGCATCTGATGTTCTATCATCCAGATGGTGATTTTAAAGGTGTTATGGACCCATCTGATATAATCGATTAATTCGATGACATCCGCAGTAGATAATCCTGCCGCTGGTTCATCGAGCATGAGCAGTTTTGGGCCAAGAGACAAGGCCCTGGCGATCTCTACTCTTCGTTGAACACCATAAGAGAGGTTCGCAGGTGTTTCAAAGGCAAGATCTGTGAGATTAAAAACCTCCAGAAGCTCAAAAGCTTTTCTGGTAATATCCTTCTCTCTTGCCTTATATTTTTTGGTTTTAAAAAAGGCATCAGCAACATTATAGCCTAATTGGTAATGCTGACTAATTTTTATGTTATCCAGCACCGTCATTTCACTCCAAAGTCTAATATTCTGGAATGTCCGACCAATCTGCCTGCTTGCGACTTTATGGGGAGGAAGACCATTAATAATCTCTCCGGAAAAGTTGATATCTCCTTCCGTGGGGGTATAAAATCCACTCACAAGGTTGAATACGGTTGTTTTTCCTGCTCCGTTGGGACCAATAAGTCCATAGATCTTTCCATCTTCAAGTTCATAATTCAGATCGGATACCGCTGTAAGGCCTCCGAATCTGTGGGTAAGCGAATCTATCTTTAACAAGCTCATCCCTCCCTCCTTGTAAAAAAACGTTTCAATTTAGGAAAGACATCGGTTAATTCTCTGTTTCCAAGTAAACCTTCAGGGCGAAACTGCATGAGAAGAATCAGCATCAGCGGGATGAGTACCCACTTCAGGATCTGAAGAGGACGCATGGCTTCAAGCATGAAGGTAAAGATGATGGCCGACAGGACTGAGTCGCTCAATGACCCCATTCCCCCGAGGTAAACCATGACCAGACACTCGGTAGATTTCATTATGGAAAAGGAGGCGGGGTTGATGAAGCCCAGAACATGAGCGAAAAGGCCTCCGGCCACACCGGCAAGGCCTGAGGAGAACATGAAGGCCACAACCTTCATGTTATTTGTGTTTACACTCATGATTTCAGCCGATATTTCATCGTAACGGATGGCGGAGATTCCTTTTCCCAGGGTTGATTTCATAAGCCTTCGAATAAAAAAGACAGCCAGGGTAGCAAAGGTGATCGTCCAAATGAGCATATAGGGCATTTGGGCCAGGTCTTCCATGGCAAAAATTGTTCCTTTCATTCCCATGAACCCTCGGGATCCTCCTACAAATTCGAAATTATTAACCAGGGCCACAAAGATGAAGTTCGCCGCTATTGTAATAATTGCCAGGTAATCATCTCGTGTCTTGAACGAGGGGATGGCTACCAGAAGTCCTGCTACAGCGGAGACCAATCCTCCCAGGATGATTACAACTGGAAAGAGAAAGACAGCTGTTGAAGGGGGGAGTAGGGGATGTCCCAGCCAGGGAGAATCGGTGAACAGCAAAATTGAAAGAATAGAGGAGACATAGCCTCCTACAAGCATGAATCCGCCATGACCGCAGGAGAACTCTCCCATATATCCATTTACAAGGTTCAGGCTCGATGAAAGGATTATATTTATGCCAATGAACATAATTACTGTCTGAATATACTGGTTAATGGCACCGCTTGCTCCGAGTGCAACGATTATCAATCCTAATCCTGCTATCATGGCAGGCCATAGATTGATAAATTTTTTAGTCTGAGTTTTTATAACTGCATCCATAATATCCTCCTAAATTTTGGTGCTATTCGCCACACCAAAAAATCCGGTGGGCTTAACAGTCAGGATGACAAGAAGGATGACAAAGGCTATCAGATCCTTATAGCTGGATGGAAAGAAAGCCACAACGACGATTTCTATAAAGCCCAGAATGAATCCCCCAAGGAAGGCTCCCTTTATATCACCAATTCCTCCGACTACAGCGGCGATAAAAGCTTTCCAGCCTATTATCATCCCCATGTAGGGATCGAGAACCGGATAGCTCATGCCGAATAGAATCCCCGCAACGGCAGCAAGGGATGAACCAAGGACGAAGGTAAAGGTAATTACCTTGTTTACAGGAATCCCCATAAGGGGGATGGCGAATTTGTCATAGGAAATCGCTCTCATAGCCATTCCAATTTTCGTATTATTAACGATGAAGTGGAGTATCACAAAGACAACTACTGAAGAAAGGATAACAATAATCTTGAAGTTGGTCAGGCTGACACCACCTATATTGATAATCACCTTTCCAAACATATCGGGAAAACGTCTTGAGCTTGCACCCAGAACGGCAAGGTTTCCATTTTCAAGAACAAAACCCAGCATTAAAGCTGTAATGACGACATAGAGTCTGTGTGCTCCCTTTTTCCGCAGGGGTCTGTAGGCGACTCGCTCGATAAAAACTCCCAGACCTGATGTGGCAATCATGGTAAAGAAGAGAGTCAGTACAAAAATTACCGGGCCGGGCATACCGGTAAAGGTTCCAATAAAAAATGTGGCAATAAAAAACGCGAAATAACATGCCATCATAAAAATATCGCCATGGGCGAAGTTGATTAATCGCAGAACACCGTATACCAGGCAGTAACCTAATGCAATCATGGAGTAAAAACTTCCCCACTGTAAGGCATTAAACAGGTTCTGTAGAATCGTAGTTAACAAAACAAAAGTCTCCTTTCGGGCTGATTGAAATTGTTTAAATCAGAAAACTTTGAAACAGGAGCCCCGGGATGAACTCCCGAGCTCCTGATATTTCAGGTAAAAATTAGAATCTATAGGAAGAATCTAAATTATGGCTGGAGGGTGGCAACAAACTCAAACTCGCCGGCGTCATTTACCTGAACAACAACCGCATCCTTGATAGGGTCTCCATCGGGAGTGAATGTCATGGTTCCTGTAATTCCAGGATAGGATGCTAGGGATGCTATCGCATCTTTTATAGCTTCACGGTCGGCTCGTAAATCTCCGGTGATACCAGCCGTCTGAATGGCTTTGAGAACAATATTAACAGCGTCAAAGGAGAGGGCACCAACATCGTCGGGAGTATACCCGTAAGCCTCTTCATAGGCATCAATAAAAGCCTTTGTTTCACCCACGGCACCGGCGGCAGCATAATGTGTTGTGAAATAGTAACCCTTAACTGCTCCCTGGGAGAGTTTCACAAGGTCGGCAGAACCCCATGAGTCGGAACCCATCACTGGTTTGTCCCATCCAAGGTCTTTGGCCTGGGGAACGATCATGGCTACTTTGTTATAGAAACATGGCAGATATAAGAAATCAGGTTCTGATGCAATGATAGAGGTAAGCTGAACAGAGAAATCCTGATCCTTGTTTCCGTAACTCTCAAAGTTTAATACAGAGCCTGCTCCGTTTTTATCTTCCCAGGCCGCTTTAAAGAGTTCTGCCAGGGTTTTGGAGTAGTCATCTTCCAGGTTATACATAACAGAAACTGTTTTAGCACCAAACTGTTCCTGGGCAAACTTTGCTGCTACAGGGGCCTGGAAAGGGTCAAGAAAACATGCCCGGAAAACATATGGTCTATTGAGGGTTGTGTTCGGGTTTGTTGACCATGGGCTTATAAGGGGCGTCCTGTTATCATTGGCAACCTGTCCTGCAGGTATTGCCTGAGTAGATCCATCCGGGCCGACAATGGCAAGAACCTTATCCTGTTCGATCAGTTTAAATGCGGCCTGAACGGCAGATTCTGCTTTAAGTTCATTATCCACATAGATAAAATCCAGCATGTATTTTTCACCCTGGACATCCAATCCTCCCGCACCATTAATCTCTTCTTTGATCATCTCGGCGGCAAACTTTGTTCCCTCTCCAACTTTTGGTCTATCTCCTGTCAGGGGGATGTCAAATCCGATCTTAATTACATTTCCTTCGCTCTGTCCTCCGGCAAAAATCAGTGCGGGTGACAGTGTGAGTGCTGCTATCAACACAGCTAGTACAATCCTTTTGTTCATTTAAATGCTCCTTAATTTGTTGCCTGCTTTAAAGCAAAAAGCGTGCCAAAAATATTTTTAATATCCTATGTTTCGTATTACCTCAATTTGAGAGGTTTAATTTTATGTTTATCAGAGTTTTGTAGATATATTTATGGTTTTTAAAATTCTTGATATTTATTCATAAAAAGAACCTGCCGGAAATCACTACTAAAAAGTAGGATTGTTTTGATGTATCCTACATAAATGTCAGGCCATAGACTTGAAGTAAATAATAAAAGGATTAGAATTGAGGGTATGGAGGATAAATATGTATCTATATTTAGTCCAGCATGCAAAGGCAATGAAGGCGGATGAAGGGGCCGAAAGAGGCATCACCGAAGAGGGGGAGGATGAAACCAGAAGAGTCGCTCAATGTCTGCACAGGGTAAAACCGGAAATCCATGTCATCTGGCAAAGCGGCAGGAAACGGGCACGTGAGACTGCCGAGATTATTGGGGAAGAGCTGGATTGCGAGCGTAGAATAATGGAACATTCACATCTGGGGCCAACGGAACCTGTAGAACCTGTTGTGACACTTTTAGAAAACAATCACAACAATATTATGATTGTGGGACATCTTCCCTATCTCTCACGACTTTCATCTCAGCTGATTACCGGTAGCCAGGAGCTCCCCGTAATAAACTTTACAAACTCCGCAGTGGCCTGCCTTGAGAAGACGGATGCTCAATGGACGGTATGCTGGATGCTTACACCGGAGGCTGGTATTTAACTGAGCTTCTTTTAACAGACAACCCCCAAATTATACTTTCCCTACTGGCAAAGCTTGATAGGATTAAGTCCCTGAATTCCATATATTCATTATATTGGAAATATACTAGTGAAAAAGCCTATGTATTGGTTATATATGGTGGTGTTTAATTATATTTGATTTTTTTTATTTTTCTGGTTATTATTTATAATAAAGAGGGTTTTAAAAATGGAAAAAATTAATTCAAAAGTTCACCCGGATTTAGACAAATTGCAAAGAAATACAATCGATTATATAGAAAGTCTGGATTTTTCTAAAACAGATCCCAAAGAGGTTGGGAGCTGGATCGCCGGGATGATCTCCTATGGTGTCATGAAGGGGACCTGTGGCAATGAATATGGTGATCAAATCCTTGCCTACACTTGCCGCTACTTGAATAATGGATTGGATCGAATGGGAATCGTCTGCGAGGAATAGCCGGTAACTATAATAACAGGTCGATTATCGGCCTTTTCCCTTTTTCATGGAATACATATTCACATCGGCTGACTTCACTGTATCCTGAATGGAACCCTGATAGGCACTAATCCCATAGGAAAGATCTACCAGTTCATGATTAGATTGTATATATTCCTTTAATATAAGGGCTGTCTTTATACAGGCAGTTTCTGTAGAGGACTTAAAGCTGATAAAAAACTCATCTCCACCATAGCGAATAACAGAATCATCTTTCCTTATAACTTCTTTTGCCTTTTTTACAAAATCAATCAGGAGGGCATCTCCCTTCTGGTGCCCGAACGTGTCGTTAAACTTCTTGAAATAGTCAAAATCAAAGAACAGTATATAGTCTCCCTCCTGGAGATTAAGAACCTCAAGGAACTTCCGGTTTTTAGCCCCGGTCATAGGATCTGTAATGAGCTTTTGGTTCAGGGTAATATTTCTATTTTTAATGGCCTTGAACTCGGTAATCAGGTTGTACATTATTCCTATCATCAGGACCGATATCCCGATCATGAAAAAAGTTATCTCGTATAAATTAAAGGTAAATACAATGATTGCATGAAGAACCGCTGCAGCAAAAAAGGAGACCGGAAAAATCAGCTTGTTCCTGTGATATCTGTAAAAAAGGGTAATCATAGTCGATGAGATCACAATTATGAGCAGGTTGTATATCTTAAGTCTGCTGTTCAGGTTGATAAAGTCGCCGGCAGTAAAAAGGGGGATCAAGCCGATAATGAGAAAGTAAAAAAAGATTTTGGGTATCTTTTTTTCATATAGATATAATAGAAGTCCTTTGAAAATATAATAGACCGAGAGTATATAGGACGCGAGCATGAACTTCCTCAGCCAGATAAAAAATTCAAGATTCCCTGTATACAGTCTGTATGTATATTCAAAACTGTATACGGTGAAAAACAGACTGGCAATACCAAAATAGATATATGACCTCCTGTTTGCAGAACTCTTGAAGGACATCATGATAAGGAGGACCCCGGTCAGCAGATTCGCTCCGATCATGATAAAAGTTAAGATATTAGAGTAGAGGTTCTGAAGTTCGTTGATCAACAAGAAAATCGTCTTTGATCCAATTGACGGGGGAAAAAGAAATCCAAGATCGTGCAGCGCGTAGACCTTTATCACTAATCTATTGGTATCCCTGGTTATCTCCTCGGGAAGATTTATCAGGAAGGAGTAATTCCACAGGTTGGCCGTGGGGTAATTAAAATCTCCCTGTTGGAAGATTGTTTCTTCGTTTAGCATCACGCTGAAGGCATATCCGTTTATACGGGGGATATGCAGGGTATTTACCATCCGGCTTTCCGAGGTAAAAGTTGTAGAAAAATACCAGATCCCCGACTCTTCAGGATAATACATGAAAGGAAATTTTACCTGATTGTTGGTTTGATCCTCCGGGTTTTGAGAGAGATTCCAATTTTCTAAAACCTCTCCCCGGGGCATGAACAATATTTTACTGATAAATATTAAAAAGATAATGATCAGAATTGCCATGATGACACTCTTTGTATTGCGCATATCTTCCCCCACCCGAGTCAATTTCGAATTATAACACCTTTTCTAAGATTCGTGAGGTTTTTGTGATGGAATCTATTCCTGCAGAATTTGCTTTTTAGATGAAAAACGGCTTAACCAGAGAAAAAGCAATGGACCACATAACCGCTGTTATCAATAGATCGAGAATCTTCCAAGCCAATGGTTCTTTAAAAAGTGGTGAAAGAAACCTACCTCCCAGACTTAAAGTGAAAAACCATAGAAAGGAAGCGGTTATTGCACCCGCTCCAAAAACATACTTACCTGCTCCGTCGAACTGGCCGCTAATCCCACCCAATAATAGTATCGTATCGATATAGACATGAGGATTTAACAGTGTAATTCCCAATGTGGTGATGACAGCCATTTTAAGGCTTTGCGGCCCTTTTTCACCCTCATCGATTGTGTTGGATTTAAAAAATGAGAGGAGACTCTTCAGTCCATACCAGAACAGAAACAAGGCCCCGCCGATTGCCGTGGAGTTCGCAAGTAGCGGGTTTGATGCGATAATACTCCCGACCCCCATAACGCCAATCGATATCAATACGGCGTCACTGATACTGCATATAAAGGGGATGATCAGGTTATATTTTTTCCGAACCCCCTGAGATAGAACAAAAGCATTTTGAGCCCCGATGGCGATAATCAAACTACCACCCAAGGTAAGCCCCTTTAAAAAAATTGGTATCATAAACGCTCCTTAAATACGATAGTGCTAATCTATTCTAAAAATCAAAATAAGTAAAATTAATTATATTCATTAGTAATAAGGTGTGCTAATATGTATTGTGTTTGATTATAAGTTGCTTGAAGCATTAGCAGGGGTTGTTGACTATAAGGGATTTGATAAAGCCGCAAAAGTCCTGTTTTTAACTCAGTCTGCCGTTTCTCAAAGGGTAAAGTTATTGGAAGAGCAATCGGGGAAGGTCTTGATAACAAGGCAAAATCCACCGAGCCCAACAGAAGCAGGAAAGAAACTTATCGGACATTATCATCAGGTAAAACTCCTGGAAAATGAAATCCTTGCGGACATTCAGAATGAAATTAAAACCTCCTTTTCTACAATCAGGATTGGAATAAATGCGGATAGTCTGGCAACCTGGTTTCTACCTGTACTTGCACCCTTTTTAAGAAAAGAAAATATAGTAGTTGATCTGAAGGTTGATGATCAGGACGAAACAAAGGTCCTGTTAAAAGATGGGGTAGTGGCAGGATGCATCAGTTCGAGTCCTTCTCCAGTTCAGGGATGTTCGGTTTCACACATTGGAAAGATGGAATATCTTATGGTTTGCACAAAAAATTTTTTTTACAAAGAATTTCATAATGAATTTACAATGACGGGAGTCATGAAGACCCCCGCCGTACTTTTCAATGCTAAGGATAATCTACATAAAAGGTACTTGGGAAACCTGTTCGGCGAGGGGAATTATCAATTTCCGGCCCATTATGTTCCTTCATCGGAGAAGTTCCTTGAAATGATTGCAATGGAACTTGCCTATGGCGTTTTACCATTACATCAATATGAAAATGACAGAGAGAAATATTCACTGGTGGAGATGACAGCGATGAGGTTACCTGTCGACCTTTTCTGGCATCGATGGAATATACATTCCCGTATATTCAATGAATTAAATCGCATCATACTGTCAGGAATGAGAAAAATATGAAATTTAGTAAAATAGTCGCCATTGATTACACGGGGATCGATGAGTTCATCCATGAAGAGCTTAAGGGACTTTGTGAAGAACTGGTAATGTATGAGGATATTCCCGTGGGAGATGATGAAATTGTGCAACGTGCCGAAGGGGCAGACGCCATTCTCGTCTCCTGGAATACCCCGGTAAGCAGGGCGGTCATTAAGAGGCTGCCGACCTTGAAATATATAGGCATGTGCTGCAGCCTTTATGATGAAGAGTCCTCCAATGTCGATATCCAGGCAGCACAGGCGCAGGATATCATCGTTAGGGGTGTAAAAGATTATGGCGATGACGGGGTTGTCGAATGGATCTTCAGTGAGCTTGTGAGGTTATTTAAAGGTTCAGGTAATGTGCAGTTTCGGGAAGAACAGATTGAGCTGGGGGGAGTTAAACTTGGGATCATCGGCCTTGGAACTCTGGGTCAAATGGTCGCTGATGCCGGGATGTTTTTCTCTATGGATGTTTGCTATTATAATCGGAATAAAAAGGAAGGGACCGGGTTTGCCTATCTTGCATTGGAGGAATTGTTAAAAACCTGTGATGTGATCTCCACACACCTCCCCCGGAATACGAACGTTTTAGGTTCCGCGGAATTTGCAGCCCTCGGAAATGGAAAGGTCCTGATTAATACTGGACTATCGCCCTCTTTTGAAATTAACGCGTTTGACAGATGGCTAGAGTGTGAGAATAATTATGCCCTCTTCGATGTTATTTCTTTGTCCGAAGATCTCCGGAAAAAATATGAAAATCATCCCCGGGTTATAATGAGTAAAACTGTGACAGGCTTTACAAGGAATGCACGAAGACGGTTGGCCTTAAAGGTCCTGGAGAACATCCTTATCCCTTGATTTATCATCTTCAAGGGGAGCAATATTAAAATTACTGACTTTTATTTATAAAAAGATAAAAAATTGGTTTTAAAATCGATTAATCGATACAAAAAATTTGCTATTGGAATTTATTACCTCCATAATTAAATTTGAGTAAATAAATCAAGTTTAATATGGAGATTGATTATGAAGCTGTCGTTCAAAATAATATCTACAAACCTAATTACAATCCTGATTTTTATAGCTGTCTGCATTGTTCTTTTTGTAACCATGCAGCAGCTTAAAACAAATCAATTCTGGGTCAGCCATACTTACGAAGTAATCGGTGATGGAGAAGAGTTACTTAGTTTTATGGTTGATCAGGAAACGGGAATGCGGGGGTTCCTTGCCACAGGTAATGATAACTATCTCGAACCCTATCATGGCGGGAAAGAGGGGTTTGCAGAGTTGATGACCGAATTACAGACAATTGTGGATGATAATCCGGAACAGGTTGCCCGTCTGCAAAAGATCGATAGTGCTGCGAAAAACTGGGATAGTAATGCTGCCTCTGTTTTCATCGGTATTCGCAGGGAAATCGTGGAGTATGATAAAATAAATAACGAAGTAATCGGAAGGATGACCGGAGGAGTCGGTAAGCTCAAAATGGATACCTTTCGTGCCGCTATTGATTCTCAACCCGCTTCAGCATTGGCGGAGCTGGTTGTTCTGGATATGATTAATATGGAAACAGGACTTCGCGGTTACATTGCAACACGTGATGCTGGTTTTCTTGAACCTTATAATAATGGTAAAAGTGACATCTCTGCCCATTTGAATAGTCTGAATGTTTCTGAAATTACCAATCTGGCAAATGACTGGATTCATAATTATGCAGAATTGCAGATTGAGGGTGTTCGAAGGGCCTCTGAATATAAAACGCGGAACGATCTGAATAGCAAACTTGCAGAGAATATCGGAAAACAGTATATGGACGGGATAAGAGCCGATATTGCGGATTTTGTCGGAATGGAGGCGAATCTTCTCGGTGTAAGGAATGAGGCTGCGGACAGGCAGAGGGGGCTTGCCAATTTACTCATTCTCATTGGTTCGCTTATCGCATCCATTATAGCTTTAACCCTCTCGTTGTTAGTAACAAAATCAATTACAAAACAAATTGGTGGAGAACCTGAAGAGATAGCCGCTATTGTCCAAAAGGTTTCTGTCGGTGATTTGAATGTTGAATTTGATCAGAGACAGGCAGTTGGTATTTACAAGTTTATGAAAGAGATGCTGGTTCAACTGACGGATATTGCAGGTTCCGCCTTAACCGGCTCCGAACAGATAGCTTCTGCAAGTGAACAGTTGGCATCAGGGAACCAGGACCTTTCCAACCGAACAGAACAACAGGCTTCTGCCCTGGAGGAAACTTCGTCGGCCATAGAAGAGATGAACTCCTCCATAAAATCAAATGCCGATAACACCAGTTCTGCAAATCAGTTATCCGGCGATGCTGTAGTTAAAACAGAAGAGGGGGCCAAAGCTGTTGGCAAGATGATTGAGTCCATGAATGAAATAAGTGAATCATCCAATAAAATTGCGGATATTATTGAGGTTATAACCAATATTGCTTTCCAGACCAACCTGCTGGCATTAAATGCTTCTATCGAAGCGGCAAGGGCCGGGGAGCAGGGAAAGGGGTTTGCGGTTGTTGCCGTAGAGGTGAGGAAGCTGGCCAAGCGTTCCGATAAAGCCGCCGAAGAGATTACGTCAATAATTAAAAATTCAAATCAGAAGGTTAATGAAGGGGTCGATATAGCCAGCTCTGCGGGTTCTGTCCTTGAAGAGATAAACACGGCTGTCCGGAAAGTTACAACACTTGTCAGTGAAATATCGGCGGCCAGTCAGGAACAGCTTTCAAGTGTGGAGCAGATAGATAAAACTCTCAGCACTCTTGATGAGAACACCCAAAAGAATGCAGCCCTGGTCGAGGAAGCCGCCTCCTCCACTGAGGAGCTTTCAGCCCAGGCTCAGCAGCTGAATACTTCCATGCAGTTTTTCAAGCTGAAATCGAACAGAAGGACAGGGACTTCGGGTGGAAAGAATCAGAAAAAAATGAAAACTCCTCTATTAGAAGAATCCTCCGGGAAGCCCGGTGGTTCGGTTAGGTCTGCGCAACCAGGATCAAAAAACAAGAATTCTGAAACCTATGAAAGTTTTTCCGATCTTGTTGACGAGGGGGAATTTGATGAGTTCTAGGGATATGGATCCTGATGCTTTAAAGGTTAAGGGAGAGACCGATTCCAGTTATTTTGCAGATGATAATGAAGAGGATATGCTTGTTACCCAACTCAATATGGATGTTTCCAACCAGTATGTTATATTCTCGGTAGGAAATGAGGAGTACGGTATTCCCATCCTGTCTGTTCAGGAGATAATCACCATGCCGAACCTGACTAGAATCCCGGGTGTTCCTGAATATATTCCGGGGATAATAAACTTGAGGGGTAATATAATCCCAATCTATGTCTTACGAAGTAAATTTAATCTTACTTTGAATGACCTTGGGGAAAATACTATTGTAATTATTGTCCAGATCGGTGGCGACCATGGTAAGACTGTAGGATTTATAGTGGACTCTGTTTCTGATGTCGTCTCGATCACTGAAGAGAATATGCGCGATACTCCGGATTTCAGCGAAACAGTGGATGTTAAATACGTTGAAAAAATAGGGCAAATCGGGAATAGAATGATCATTGTGATAAATCTTGGCAACTTTTTTTCTGATAAAGAGAGGGCAATTCTTGAAGCCGCTGCTAAAGAAAAATAAATAAAGGGTCTGCTGGAGGATATCTCTGAATATTTTTATATTCAGATTTGCACTCCCATGGTCGAAAAGTGAGTAAATCCCTCAATTTTCTTACTTATTTATCGATATTATGGGGAAATGCCTCTAATCAGAGACATTGTCCATTGCCTAATACTTAAAATGTCATTAGAGTTAAAGTAATATTTTTTAGAGGGGTGTCAACAAATGGCAACAGGAACCGTAAAGTGGTTTAATGCAACAAAAGGATTCGGTTTTATTGAGCAGGAAGGCGGAGACGACCTTTTTGTACATAAAAGCGAAGTTCAAGGTTATATCAATGAAGGTGATAAGGTAGAGTTTGAAGTCGGATCTGGTCAAAAAGGTCCTTGCGCAACAAACGTACAAAGAGTTTAATTTCCTTATTTCGAAGAAAATCACCACCGGGTTACCGGTGGTTTTTTTTATTTACTTCCAGTTTTAAAGCATGTTGTTTCGTAGATCATAAAAAGGCCTATGCGAGTTCTATAGACATTACACAATTTCTACCGGAATTCTTTGCCATATAGAGCCTTTTATCTGCTTCATTTATGAGCCTCCCTGGATCAAATGTATAATCATCCCAAATGGATCTGGTTACGACCCCAAGGCTGGCTGTTACAGGAATAGAAGCATTATCAAATGAAAAATCATATTCCTCTATACTTTTTCTAATTTCTTCAGCAATAGAAACAGCCCCGGTGGAGTCTGTATCTCCAAGAAAAATTCCAAACTCTTCGCCACCTAATCTGGCAGAATCATCATACTCCCGTTTTGCAAAACTTAAGAGAATCCCGGCAATCTCTTTCAAAATATAATCACCGGCAGGATGGCCATACCTATCATTTATTTTCTTGAAAAAATCCACATCAATCATGATGAATGATATCGGAAACCCGTTCCTTTTCGCCAGGGAGGAAAACTGATTCAATGTTTTAAAAAAAGCCCTCCTGTTATGAAGTCCTGTCAGGCTATCGGTGGTGGCGAGTTTTGAAAGCTCCGTATTCTGTGCTTTAATTTTTTCAGTCTGTAAGGCATTATTGAGCGCTATGGCCACGTAAGATGAGAAGATATCAAAAGAATCGGTATCACTTTTGGTAAATGCATCGAGATCATAACTCTGTATAGTGATGACACCAATGATATGATCCCCGATTTTTAATGGATTATAAATAACAGATCGTGGGTTCTTTTTGCTATCGGAAGGGATACTGACGAATTTACTACCCGGAGGTATAAATTGGAAAGATTGTTTTTCAAAATCAGAAATTATAATTTTCTGATCATTTCTGATAGCCCATGCCGCAAGGCTGTTTGGGGTATCAATTGTGGTTTTATATTTGGGCTGTATCTTTTGTTCTTCAATGGAGAGTTCAAAAAGGATTTCACCTGTTTTTTCGTTATATTGAGCTATTCCCAGTATGGAAAAGTTAAAGATCTCTTTTAGATTGATAAAACTTCTGGATAGTACTGTTTCAAGATCCAGAGTTGATGTGATAAGTCTTCCGACTTTGCTTAAGGAAAGGATTTTATCCCTGGTTTCGGTTAACAGTTCCAGCTCTTTCTTTTTTAAATCTCTAACAGATTCCTGGTTCTGGATTTCATTCCAGAGTTTTGAATACATTTTATTGGAGTTTAAGGCCGATTTGAAGTCACCGCGGGATTCATAAAGCCTGGTTTCAAGTTTATAGATTTCTACCTGATCCGTTTTTGATCCGGCTTTTTCCGAGACTTCCTTTGCTTTCTGCAGGTATTTATCGGCTTCTTTCCACTCTTTTTTTTCATAGTAATAGGTCGCAAGATTAAGTAAAGGGCCAACACTATAAATGGTTTGACCTCTCTTTCGTGAATAGGTGAGTGCTTCGTTCCATATTTCAACCGGATTTCCACGCCCTCTCTTTTTACATATAAGCCCCAGCTCATCCAGTGCATTAATCAGGATGTTGAAGTAATTGTGTTCCCGGCACAATACAGTACATTCGTTTAAATATTTTTCTGCTTTATCCAAATCACCAAGATAATGATATGAGCATCCCGTATTATTAAGTATCTTAACCTCAACATAAAGGTTATTAAATTTTTTTGCTATTTCTCGACCTTTCTCAAAATAAAACAGGGATTCCTGATCATTTTCCTTATAGGAGAAAATAGTTCCAATTCCAAAATATATTTCTGATAAATCTTCTTCATTTTTATAAGCGAGCCCAGCGTCCAAAGCAACTCTGTAAGCATTTAAAGATTTATCCAAATCTCCAAGCCTTAAATATATTCTTCCCCGTTTTATTAAACATAATAAAAGTAAGCTATCATTTTCGATATTTTTAGCAATTGAAATGGCTTCGAGTATGTGTTCCAGGATGATAAAATCATTCGTTTTTTCAGATAAAAAGGTAGCATAATAGACTAATGCATATGCGGTTTCATACGGCATCTCTTTTTCTCTGGAGAAATTAACAGCTTCAAGACATGTTTCAATTGCCAGATTTAAGTCACTATGAAATATTTTTTTTGCTTTTGAAACAAGAGTGGTTACATGAACGTCCATGGCATAAGAATAAGTTCCATAATACATATAGTCAATCCAAATATTTTATAATTGGATATAAGAAAGCACCCCGGTGAGAGGTGCTTTCTTGATCAGTTGGTTAAAATATATTACTGAAATTCTAAAGTGATTTCACCCTTTCTGCTACGGCATCACCCATTGCGGAGGTCGAAACCGATGGTCCACCAAAGGAAATATCACCGGTAAATATACCGTCATCAAGGGTTTTTCCTACCGCATCTTCAATAGCCTGTGCCGCTTCCATCTCTCCAAAGGTATGGCGCAGCATCATGGCACCGGAGAGGATGGCGGCTAAGGGGTTGGCAATCCCCTGACCGGCAATATCCGGGGCGGAACCACCTGCAGGTTCGTAGAGTCCGAAATTCTTTTCGTTCAGGCTGGCCGATGCGAGCATCCCCATGGAGCCAGTCAACATGGCACACTCATCGGATACAATATCTCCAAACATATTCCCGCAGAGCATAACGTCAAACTGGGCTGGATCTTTAACAACCTGCATGGTAGCGTTATCTACATAAATATGTTTCAGTTCTACATCGGGATAATCCCTGGCAACTTCTGTAACGACTTCTCGCCAGAGCACCATGGTTGTCAGTACATTCGCTTTATCTACACTGGTGACTTTTTTACTCCGTTTTCTGGCAGCTTCAAAGGCAATTCGGGTAATTCGTTCAATTTCCCCACGTGTATAAACCATGGTATCGTAGGCTTTTTCTTCCGGGCCTGAACCTTCTCTTCCCTTGGGAGAGCCGAAGTAGATACCTCCTGTCAGCTCCCGTACGATAAGGATGTCAAAGCCCTTGTCTGCTATCTCTTTTTTCAAGGGTGAAGCATTACTTAAAGCAGGAAAGAGGGGACTTGGTCTGAAGTTGCAGAAAAGTCCGAAAATCTTTCTTAAGGGGAGCAGGGCTCCTCGTTCCGGCTGTTCATCGGGGGGCAGGTTTTCCCATTTGGGGCCTCCTACGGAGCCGAAAAGAATGGCATCTGAAGATTCACATATCTTTATGGTTTCATCGGGGAGGGCCTTTCCTTTGTTGTCGATGCCTGCTCCTCCAACAAAAGCTTCTTCGTAGGTCCATTCCAGGTTGAACTTTTCCTTAACCGCATCCAGAACTTTTACGGCTTCCCTTGTTATTTCGGGGCCGATTCCGTCTCCGGCCAATACAGCTATCTTTTTCATTTTTTCCTCTTTTAGTGGGGGATAGTAAGAACTTAATAAACGCTTTCGAATTGTAGGAAAATTAATTTATGTCGTCAACGGGCAAAAATAGAATTAAGGTGGAAAAATAGTTTAAAATTTACCTAAGTCCGGTACTGTGGAGCCGTGAATCGTTTATAACTTGTGCGACAATTTGGCTCAACTCTATAATTTTATAGGGTTTATGTAAAAAACCGGAAAGCTCCAGGCCTTGCAGCTTCTTCAACGCTGTCTCTTTTGCGTAGCCTGACGAGATAATGATAGGGATCTCAGGAGCAACTTTCTTGAGATTCTGAAAGCACTCCGGACCATCCATCACCGGCATGATCAGATCCAGGATGACAAGATCAAAGATCCCTTTATTTTCAGAGAAAATATCCAGGGCTGACTGACCATTTTCAGCCAAAGTAACTTCATATCCCAGGTCACTTAAAATGGCTTCAGAAGAGATTCGCAGGACCTCCTCATCATCAACAACCAGGATATGCCCTTTTCCTTCGACCGGGGTCAAAGATAAGGGTTTGGGGCTGATTTGTTGTGCCGTTATGGGGAAATATAGGTTGAAAACTGTTTCCATTCCGGGGGTACTCTTTATTTCAATAGCCCCCGAATGCTGCTGAACTGTACCGTATACCGCGGCCAATCCCAGTCCGGTTCCTTTTCCATGTTCTTTCGTTGTAAAAAAAGGTTCAAAAATACGATGGAGATGTTTTTCTTCAATTCCTACCCCCGTATCTCTGATTTCAATCGCAATATAGGCTCCCGGTGTCAGATTGAACAGGCTGGCATCACAATATCGTGAGGATAAATTTATATTTTTACTGCTCACTGACAGGAGACCACCATCGGGCATGGCATGGTCGGCGTTAATTCCAAGGTTCAGGAAAGCATTTTGAAGTTGATTTATGTCTCCGATTATTGTCGATGATTCCGCAGACAAATTTGTCTTAATACTAACTTTCCTGTTGAGGGTGCTTTTAAGAATTATAAGGGCACCCGACAGGGCCGAGTGGATATCAACAGGGGCAAAAGACTCTCCTCCTTTTCGAGAAAAGGCCAGTAACTTCTGGGTCAGCTCGGCGGCATGTTCAGCCGATTCAATGATGAGGGAAATGTAATCCTTTGCTTCTTCTTTATTATCAAGAAATGGACTAAGCAATTCTGCTCCTCCCAGAATTCCTGCCAGCATATTGTTAAAATCGTGGGCGATTCCACTTGTAAGCTGACCAATCCCTTCCATCTTCTGGCTCTGTCGAAGAGTCTCTTCCATATTAACCCGTAAGGTAACATCATCAATCCGGATAACCCCACCGTCCACACCATTGGCTGTGAGTGGAAATACTGTGATATCTTCATAGACATTTATATCATTTCTGACTGTCAGTTTCTGGGATATTGAGAAACTCTCTTTCTTTCGTATAGCTCTATAGGCTTTTTGGAGTTCTTCCGACACATAGGGGAGCAGCGTTTCCAGAGACTTGCCTATTGCTTCAGTCCGTGAAAATCCTGTTTTCCGTTCGGCTTCTCTGTTCCACTGTGTGACAATCCCCGCAGGATTTATCCCGATTAAAACAGAGGGCATGGAGTTTAAAATATTATCAATATAAGAGTGGGCCTTTGTCAGTTCCTTTGTCCTCTCTTCAACATGTGTCTCCAGGTTTTCCCGAATATTCTGAAGAGTCCTGTTGCTGGCATTCAGCTCTTCCACAGTCGCCTCAAGCTCCTCATTGGTTCTTTGAAGAGCCAGCGTACGTTCTTCAACGGTTTTTTCCAGTGATGCCTGGTAATCACGCAGTTCATAGAGCATGGTGTTTATAGATGCTGCCAGGAGACCTACTTCAGAACTGGAATCGACTGTACTGATTATGTTTCTATCTCCCCTAGTGATTTTCCGGGCTAGCTGAGTCAGTTCCTCTATGGGATGTGTAACTGTACGTACAATGAAATAAACAAGCAGAGTTCCAATAAAAAGCCCCAGGATAAAAAGCACCAGATTAATTCGGGAAGTTTTGTTTATTACCGAAGTCATATCCGAATAGATGCCATTGATCCCAAGAGACCATTGGGCCGTTGTAACGGGGGCGAAGGAGATATACTTTTTCTCCCCATTGTCTGAGTATGTCGCAAATCCTGTTTTCTGATCAATCATGGACTCTGTCAGGATGTCCAATGAGTCACCGGTTGAAAGGGAAGATATATGAGACGCATTAGGATTCTGTAAATTCCGTGAATATTGAATAGAACCTTTAGAATCAGCTACAAAAAGAGATCTTGTCTTATCCAGGGGGGCATTTTCGAAATCCAGAAACAGTTCATCCAGTGGAAGGACAAGAGCAACGATCCCCTCTACGCTAGGTTCCTGTCCCATAATATAAGAAAGGACGGCTGGTGCAAAGAAAACAAGGCCTGCTTCAGTAAAGATATTGCTTGTCGAAGATATTTGCGGTTTTCTTGTATTAACAGAGTCCTGCCATCCTGTGAATTGACTTAGATCATAGGAAATATAATCAGCATGATAGGGAGCCATATCTATAATCAAGCCATCTGATGGTGTGTAGAAGACCTGGGAGAATTGGGGGTATCGCTTTCTAAAACTCTGAAGGGTAGTTTCTATATTTATAGAGGTAATTGTCGCACTTCCAAGATCCTGAGCTATGTTGAGGTATTGGGAAAGGGCTGAATCCAATTGTGCTGAATAACTTTGACAAAGTAAATTGGCATTTACCCGGGCCTGTGATTCAAGAACATTTCTAAAACTTCCTGTGAAAACAAGAGAGGTAGAGGTAAAAATGATGATGAGTACCGGGATAATTGCGGCGATCAACCTGGTCTGGATTTTCAATTTTCACTCCTCTCGGTTTGAGTCACTCTTATTTTAATTTATTTGGTAGAAAAAGGGAATATATAAAATATCATATCCTTGTATTCAAGATTTATTAACCATATAATAGAAATATAAGGGAGTGAATAGATGAATAATAAAACAGTAATTATCCTTCTTGTAATCCTTCTATTTGTGACAGGCTGTCAGGAGAAAGGGGCTAGAATAATCGTTGAAGAGGAATCTTCCCTTCCTACTCCTTCTGAAAACAGAGCCGCTATTCCCAATCTGGAAGAGAACAAACCTTTGATTATTCTGGGTGAAACAGACCCTGTTAAGATTGTTGTCCGGGCCGATGGCGCTCCCGGGATGTACCTCGGGGATGATGGTGAGGTTCATGGTTTCTATGTGGATCTTGAACGTATGATTATGGCTGAAATGGAGCAAACCTATGAGTTTATCCCCTATACCGATGTGGGACCCATTGTGCAGGGAATCAAATCCGGTGTGTATCATATCGGTCTCGCTACTCCTGATCTCCCCGATTACCGATCATTTCTGAACCTATCGATTCCCTATGAAATATTACAGTATGTTACCTTTATTCAGAGTGGCAATAAGGAAATATCAGGGACAACAAAAGATGAAATTTTAGCCAGTTTACATGGTAAAAAAGTGGGTGTTCAAACCCAGGGGCATATCTATCAGGAGCTTCGAGATATAAAGGAGATTGAGCTCATTGAGTATCCCACGACAACCCAGGCTCTTGAAGATCTGGATAAAGGGTTCCTGGATGCCGTGCCGGATGTAAAGCGAATTGGATTATACTATTCTCGTTTGAATGGATGGGATATTAAACCAGTAGGAGGAGCGATTATCAGTCACCTTTTAACGACCTCCTTTTCTAAAATGGTGGATACCTCCCTTATGGATCGGTACAACCAAACCCTGGAAAAAATCATTGCTGACGGCCGACTGGAATCCCTCTATGAGAGCTATTTTGGTCCCATGGGCGAGGAAAATAAACCCTGGTAGGCCTTGCGAGTTCTCCGGTCTTTATGGAATAACCCCTCTTTCTTATGGATTACCTTATGGATTTGAGGTAGGAGATCATATTTTCCTTTTTTCCAGATATACCCAGCTTTTTTCTAATATTAGCCCTATGTTTATCGATCGTTTGTGATGACAGTGTTAATTTTTTTCCAACATCTTTACTGGACATTCCTGTTTTTAGTAAATTGCAGATTTCAATTTCTCTTTGAGATAGAATTGAATATTTTTTTAAAAGCGTATCTTCTGATGATGTAAGATTTTTTAAAGACATCTCAATGAGTTCTAAATACGGATTAGATCCAATCTCGAATTTTAATTTTTCAATATATGGAAGGACGAGGGTTTCCAGGTATATTTGTATTTTTTCCTTTTCCTGGTTTTTATTTAACTCTATATGTTTCATTATTTCAGAGAGGGTAATATTCTTGACTTCTAAAGCTTTATTTTTCTCTTTTAATAATTCTCTTGTTTCATTTAGCTTAATGTGGTACCTGCATCGTTGAGTTACTCTTCCAAGCCTCTCGCTGATATAATTAATTATCTCCTTTTCTTCTATAGAAAAGATTGATTCCTCAAATTCATCTCCATCAATGTCGAGAAATACTGCTAATGATCCCACAGCTTTCTCTTCGATTGATATTTGCCTCTCATATTTGTGAGGAGTAATTTTATATGATGAAGATAAATATTCATTGTTATTAATATTTATTTTTACAGATGTATGTGTCGGGGATCGCATGGCTTGGGGGATGATTTGAGCAACATCCTTGCATATTCCTGTGAGATTATCATTGTTTTTCTCAATGATATCCGAAAATCTATTTAAGAACTGTAATTCCCGTTGAAGAACCATAATATACGATTTATTTTTGCATATCTGATTTGTCTTTGCTTTCATCGGATATCTTTCCTTATTGGGTAGAATAAGTACCCGAAATATACTTAATTAAACCATGATCTCATCCCTTGTTTCAAGGATCGAACTAAATAATACTTATATAAAGCAGATTTTTAATAGTAAATATAATCTTTATTACAAATCAGGGGGAGAATGTGTTTAAGAACATGAAAATGGGAGTCAAAATGGCTCTGGGATTTGGTATCATAATTGTTTTAGTCGCTATTGTGGGTGGAATATCCATTATGAACATGGTCCAGATTAAAACTGAATCGATGAAATTGAAGGATGAATATGTTCCTGAAGTTGCGATTGCAAATGATATCGAAAGATCATCATTATTGACAATGTATGCCATGAGAGGATATGCACTCAGTTTTGAGGATAATTATTTGCAAACAGGAGAAGAAACTCTCCAGGATGTATTTCGTAATCTTGAAAAAGCGAAAGAACATGCGATTAACTTTCCCAATTTGACAGCCCTTAAAACCGGTACGGAATCAGCAATGAAAGAAGCGGAAATATATCAATCGCTGGCGGAGGAGACAAAGACAGAGATAAATTCAATTATAGCTCTAAGAAATCAGACCGATCTCTCGGCAAAGATTTTTATGGAAAACTGTCTTGCATATCTGGATAGTCAAAATATAGCCATGCAGCAGGAAATTGAAGAGGAAGCAACTCCTGCCGCTTTGAGCCGTAGACTTCAAAAAATTACCTATATTAACGATATTATTGATTTGGGAAATTCTCTTCGAATCTCAAACTTCAAAGGACAGCTCCTGAACGATACCGATATGATGAAATCGGCACTCTCGGATTTTTCTGAAGTGGAGAATATTATCAAGGATATTCGAAGTGGAACTTCCCGTCAGGTTAATATTCAACAATTATCTGAAATTCAAAGGACAGGCGACGATTATTCCAAAGCAATGGAATCTATTATTACAGGATATATTAATCTGAATGGGTTAAATACAGAGCGCGGAGATGCTGCTGATCAGGTTCTTGCCGCTTCCCAGAATGTTGCTATGAAAGGGATAGAGACAACCCAGGAAATTGCTGTTGATGCTGTGAATAAAATTCAATCTTCGGTCATTCTTATTTTGATTGGTGTAGCAATAGCATTGGTTATTGCCCTATTTGTTGCTGTTTTTCTTTCAAAACTGATTTCCATTGCTTTAATTAAAGGTGTAGATTTCGCCAAAGAATTATCAGATGGGGATCTTACCGCCGATTTAGACGTTGTTCAAAAGGACGAATTGGGGGATCTTGCCGAAGCTTTGAGAAATATGCGTGATCGACTTGCTGAAATTGTAGGTTCGGTCTCTTCAGGAGCGGAACAGATTGCTTCAGCAAGTGAAGAGTTGGCTTCGGGTAACCAGGATCTTTCAAACAGGACCGAACAGCAGGCCTCTGCCCTGGAGGAAACCTCCTCCGCTATTGAAGAGATGAATGCGTCAATAAAATCTAATGCAGATAATACCCAAACGGCAGAGCAGCTGGCGCGGGATACAGTCAAGAAGTCTGAGGAAGGCTCTTTAACGGTAGACAAAATGGTATCGGCTATGGACGAGATTAACATTTCAAGTAATAAAATCGCTGATATTATCGAAGTAATTACTAATATTGCTTTTCAAACGAACTTACTGGCATTGAATGCGTCAATCGAGGCTGCCAGAGCTGGAGAACAGGGGAAAGGTTTTGCTGTTGTCGCTGTTGAGGTTCGAAAACTGGCAAAACGCTCAGATAAAGCGGCAAATGAAATAACAGCGATTATTAAAAACAGTAATCAGAAAGTAAACGAAGGTGTTGATATCGCCAATAAGGCGGGCGTGGTTTTACAGGAGATAAATGACTCTGTAAAGAAGGTTACAACCCTGGTTGTCGAGATATCAGCGGCTTCTCAGGAACAACTTTCAAGTTCCGATGAAATAGACAAAACTTTAACCTCATTAGATGAAAATACACAGAAAAATGCAGCCCTTGTAGAAGAAGCGGCATCGGCAACGGAAGAGTTATCTGCCCAGGCTCAGGAATTGAATTCTGCCATGCGGTTTTTTAAAATCGATAGCAAAAAGAGTGTAAAATCGACAAAGGATAAAAAAACAAACACAATAAAAGCATTACCTCCTGCGAGTACTGTTTCTCACAAAAAAGAGGGAGAGTCTTATCAGAGTTTCTCGGAATTGGTAGATGAGGGAGAATTTGATGAGTTTTAATCGTGAAAATGTGAAACAGGATGATATTGTAACGGATACTTCTGCTGAGCACAGATCAGAATATATGGATACAGAAGAAGAGGATCTTCTTGTATCACAGCTGAATGTTGATATTTTAAACCAGTATGTCGTTTTTTCTGTTGGAAATGAAGAGTATGGTGTTCCTATTTTAACTGTTCAGGAAATTATCTCCATGCCTCAAATAACCCGTATTCCAGGAATGCCTGAATTTATTCCAGGAATCATAGATTTGCGGGGTAGTGTGATTCCTTTATACATACTGCGAAATAAATTCTTGGTAAATATCGAGGATGCAGAAACAGAGTCTGTCGTCATTATCACACAGATTGATGAAAAAAAGACTGTGGGTATGGTTGTTGATTCGGTCTCGGATGTCGTGAGTATTACCGAAGAAAACCAGAGAGAAACTCCTGATTTCAGTGGCACGATTGATGTGAAATTTATTGAGAAAATCGGGCAGCTTGGTAATCGAATGATAATGATCTTAAATCTTGATAATCTTTTCTCAGATAACGAAAATCAGTTGTTAGATTCTATTGCAAAGGATAGTTCTACTGTTTGACCATCGAAGATAAGACTTACAATACGTTTGGTTTTGCATTGATCTATGAATCAGGTCAATGCAAGATCAAATATAAAAGGCTGCATAGCAAGAAGTGAATAAGGTAATGTACCTACCTTTGGAAGGATTAGTTTATCCCAGCCGCCTGAAAATTATTTTCAATACTTCTTAATTTTGCTTGCATCTAAAATTGTATAAACGATAATTATGATAGGCAGGAGATTTTATGCGACCAGGTGAATTCTTTAAGAAGTTTTTGAATACGGAAATAGCGGGTATCGGTGTAGGGCTTCCGGTGGCGGCAGCTTATGCTGTTATTTTAACAGACATGCCTTCGGAGAAAATTGCTTCCGTTCTTATCATGGCAGCCGTACTCGGCATTGTAATTGTTTTATTTGTAGGGATGCCCCTTAATTTCATCATCAGTAAAAAAGTAAGAAAGCTGCTTAAGAAAGACATCCCGACAAGAGAAGAGCAGAATCAATTATTTCATGCCCTGCACCGGCTTCCGATTGTGCATGCGATTGCGATTTTTGCCCGGGTCGCTGCGGGTGCTGTTGCCGCTGGCTTTTATATGGTTTTTATAATTGGAATTGAGACATTTCAAGCTGTTATGGCTGTGCTTCTTGCTCTGTATGGAAGCTATATAGCCGGTTTGCTGGCTTACACTCTTGCTTTCAGGCTTGTCAGACCTCTTTTGGAAGATCTTGAATATGAAATAAAGTTCACTGAAGAAGAATTATCCGGTAAAAATCATTTTGGTATCAGTTTTTTCAGGAATAATCTCTATTTCATATTTATTCCAATTGTTTTCACTACGGTTACGGTCTACCTCTCAATCGAAGCTTCTTTTTATTCCGGACTCTCCGTTTTTTCAACAAGGCTTAAAATTATTATTGTTATTCTGATAAACCTGGCAACAAATCTAAGCCTCGGTCTTCTGGTCGTAAGGTCGTATAAGAGTACTCTGTTGAGAATTTCCGAAAACCTGAAAGTCATAGCAACGAACTCGGGTAATTTACGGGTAATGACAAAAACTACTATAAAAGATGAAATGGAACATCTCATTTATTTGCTGAATGTGTCATTTCAAAATCTTGGAATTATTATTGAGAAAATTCAGAAAAACAATTCCAATATATCTACAGCTTCTCTGAACCTTTCCGCCATGTCCGAGGAAATAGCAACCACATCAAACGGACAGGCTGCTGCCGTAAATGAAATTGTTACCACAATGGAGGAATCCTCTCGACTTTCTGAAGAAGTAGCCTTAAATGTCAGGGAAATTGATGGACGAGCCAGCGAGATCGAGATGTGTGTAGACCAGGGGGTTAAGCTGATCGAGGAGAACAGGCAGCAGATGGAGATGATTACGGATGCTGATAAGGAAACGGTTATCGTTATCGAAACCCTGAACGACAGTATCAACAGCATCTGGGAAATTGTTAATATCATCAATAGTATTGCCAGTCAAACAAAGATTATTGCCTTCAATGCTGAGCTTGAAGCTACCGCTGCAGGGGAGGCTGGACGCAATTTTCAGATTGTTGCTACTGAAATCAGACGTCTGGCGGATAATACCGTCTCTTCGACGGGTAAGATAAAAGACTCCATGTCCGACATCCAGTCATTCTCCGAATCACTCAGTAAAACATCAAGTATAGGTACTGCCAGGATAAATGAGGGTATTGAAACTACGGGTAAGTTAAAAAATCTGATGGCAAGACTTCGAGAGATGGCTGGTGCTACCAATGATTTTGCCGGGAGTATTTCAAAAAAGACTGAACAGCAGGCAGCTGCTTTTCAGCAGATATTATTGACTTTAAAGCAAATTTCTTCAGGAATTGGACAATTTGCAGCATCCACCACACATATCTCAGAAAATACTCATGATATGAAAAAACTTGTTAATGAGCTTGAAGAATTAATTAATACATTTTCGATTAACTGATGAAAGTGTAATACAAAGCAGGGGTTGTTTATGAAGAAATTTCGTAACTACTCAGGACGACGTATAAAAAACTAGACATAAAGGGAAATTTCTTGTAGACTGTTTCTATGAAAGAT
>JAEINK010000080.1 GCA_016342585.1 Spirochaetales bacterium | reverse complement strand
TGGGGAAAGAGACCCTTTCTGGGTAAAACCAATTTAAGTGAAGATGAGGTAAAAACCTGGACGTGTCAGTGGACTAACCCAGGCAGGAGTGTAGGTCGGAGGATTCCAAATTATATTTTTCTGTGAGTTGGAAGAGATCAACAGGCTTTGGGGCACTATTTAAGAGTTGAACCGGGTTTCTTTCTGGACCGGGAAAAGAATTTTCGAATAGCATTAAATATCTTCCGAAAAAATCGAGGATTTTTTAATCTATCCAGTTTTTCAAAGGCATCGGAAAGTTCATCCGAGGTGAAAGATTTCCTGTAAACGTTTTCGTCTATCTCCAACTCCAGGGCGTCTGTTTCGGATGGTTTTGATATTACTTTGGCTTCGATGGTCGTCCAGCCCAGTTTTTTTGCCGATTCCAACCTTCTTTCACCAGCTATTAGATTGTTCTGATCATCGATCATGATAGGGTGGATTAAACCATATTGTTTAAGGCTTTGTGAAAGGGTTGTAAGGTCACCTAAATTTCTACGAATCCTTTTGTTGACGATAACATCTGCAATTTTTACCTTCATCCATTTACCTCAGCTTAAAAAAACTTTCCTGTATTTATTATAACACAGGAAAGCCTGCCATTCCAGAAATCCTAATCCAGAAGTGGGTTTACATCTGAAGAAATATTATCTTCATCAAGAAGAGGATTGTAGTTATCATCTCCATTATCATCAAAATCTGTTCTGCCATTATTGGAGTTTGAATAATTTTCAAAACCGGGTATATCCAAATCAGGAATAGTCGGCAGATTCATTTCAAACAGAGGAATATCTTCGATGAGAATCGAACTCTGCATCTTTCTCAACAGCTCCTCATCTCTTTGATTCTCAAAAGGATGAACATCACAGGCTCGTCTCGGTTCTGTTCCTGTCAGGAAAAGCTCGTTTACTGTACTCGGGCACTCGTTTGTAGGGAGTAGACCAGATTCTGAACAGACTCTCATGGTAATAAGTCCGGTTTCAGGTTTTGTAAACTCTATAGGTTCAAGGTTTTTGTGTATCTTCTTCATGTAGACCGCCCAGACGGGCCCCGCTGCCGTGGCCCCGGTCAGATATCGACCCATGGATATTCCCGGAGTATCAAAGCCGAACCAGACTGAAGTCGTCACATAAGGGGAAAATCCTGATGTCCAGGCATCCTGCCAATTCTGGGTTGTTCCCGTCTTTCCAGCCATAGGCATACCGTCAAATCCGTCAACATAACGTCTTCTGTTGGCAAGAGTTCCATATTCAACAGTACTTTTAAGCATATCGACCATCACATATGCCTCCTGAGGAGTCATAATCTGATCGTTTTGTTCTCTCTTTTGCTTCTCCCGGAGTCTTTCTTTTTCGGGTTCGAGTATTATATTTCCTTCCCGGTCGGAAACCGAGATGATGGCAATGGGTTCTACCTCTTTGCCCTGACTTGGAAAGGTGGCAAAAGCTCTGGCTACATTGATAGGGGCTGTCGCCGTTACGCCAAGCCCCAGGGCATAGCCATGGGGGAAGAGAACCTCATTATTCTTCTGATCTTCCATACCGAGGAGTCTGGAAGCCCGATCGATGGCAGGTTGAAAACCTACTGCATCCAATACCTGCAGGCTTGGAACATTCATTGAGGTCGCCAGGGCAAATCGCATTCGAACAGATCCACTCCACTCTCCCAGATAATTCAGAGGCTCATAAGCCTTTTCGCTGTCTTCATCATAAAATACAATCGGACCGTCATATATTCTCGTGGCCGGTGTCATTACCCTGTTTGAAATTGCCGCCGAGTAGTAAAAAGGTTTAAAGTTTGAACCCGGTTGAAGTGTGGCATCAACCGCCCTGTTATACTGCTTTGTTTCAAAGTCACTACCACCAACCATGGCGAGAATATGCCCTGTATTGTTCTCCAGGGTTATCAGAGCGCCTTCAACGGTAGTCTTCTTGGATTGTTCATCATCCTTGCTGAACCCTGTCTTGGTGAGCTTTGTCAGGTCAGAAAACCCGAGCATCATCCCCATCATATTAAGGGCAGGATTGATCTCATCATAGTAAACGGCTTCAGCTTCCTTTTTTTCCTTTGATCCGGATATAGTTATATCTTCAATATTAAAGGCAAGAGATAGAAGTTCAATAATGGGAACATATTCATCGTCGACTATATCGAGCCGTTCAGTTGAAGTATTCTGATAGCGCTGGTTTATATCGGCATAACCCCACTCCATGGTCTCTTCCGCTATCTTCTGATAGTTGAGATCAAGGGTCGTGTGAACAACAAAACCATCTTTGTTTATATCTACCGCACCAAAAAGCATATCATTCAGCTGGAGTCTTACATACTCGGTAAAATACGGGGCTTTTGAATTATTGTCAAAATAGGCACTGGCGATATTTGATCGCTCATAATCGTAGGAATTCCAGTATTCAGCAAACGATTCATCCGCCTCCTCCTGGGATATCTGTCCAGCATCAATCATCTGGGTGAGGACATAAAGCTGCCTATCCCTTGCTGTTTCCGGATGATTGATAGGGGAGTAGAGGGCCGGGCTTGCCAGCTGTATAACCAGAATAGCCGATTCTGCTACGGTCATCTCTCTGGCTGAATGGCCAAAATAGAATTGGGAGGCCGATTCAACACCATAGGCATTGTGGCCGAAATATACCTCATTAAGGTATATTTCCAGGATTTCATTTTTGGTCAGGGCCTTTTCCATCTGGAAGGCATACCAAACCTCTTTTAATTTTCTGGTGATAGAAATTTCAGTTCTGTCGGCATAATGAGCACCTGCGACTTGCATCGTAAGTGTTGAGAACCCCGAGAAATAACGACCGGTAACAATATTGAAGGCCGCTCTGAAAAACTGAGGTAGACTGACCCCATTATGGGTAAAGAAATCCGCATCTTCTCTGCTTATCAAGGCATAGATAAGATGTTTTGGGAGTTCACCCAGAGGAACAATATCTCTTTTCTCGTCAGCGAAAATTTCGGTTATGAGATTACCGTTTCTGTCCAGAATCTGGGTTGGAAGTGCCGGTTCATACTCTTCGAAATCTCTACGTATATCAAGGTTGCGCATGGTGGCGAACCCCAGTCCGAGGGTTATACCCAAAACGATTGCCGTAAAAATGGCCAGTCCTATGAGGACCTCACTGATGATTCGCCTTTTTTTGTTTAAAGCCATATATGGTACAGTATTGTCAGTCGGGATTTTTGTCAAGCGTAAGCCGCAAATGTTCTTAACCAAGTTTTGAAAGAGGGGAGGATAAAAAAAGGGCCGATTCTAGGAATCGGCCCGGCGTTAGGATGTCTTCGGCCAGTATAGTAAACTGGGAGGGGAACTACACCAACCTCCGACACATTTATTATCGACTTTTATTAACGAAAATTTAGTTCTCTTGTACTAAAATATCAAGAAATAACGAAATTTCATAATCTTTTCCACCGATTACCGTAAATTGTTTACTTATTTGGTAATCTCCGAGTTTAAAAAGGACGGAATGTTCACCTTCATCGGTATTAACCTCCGATTCCAGGGGGAAATCCAGTCTGTTACCGTCAAAATAAATAATACACCTTTCCGGAGCCGAGAAGCTTACACTCGAAGTTTTCGGCTGAAAAGGGAGCTGCAGGTTGGTAAATCCTCCCGCTTTTATAGCGAAATTAAGATTAAGATCGATGAAGCCATCGAGCCTGGCTGATAATTTATGTATCCCGGAAGAAAGGATGAGTTTCTGGCCCGTATAATTAACCATCTCATCATCGATCCAGAGAGATATCCCTTCAAGAGTTTCAAGGGGGGAATCCAGGATTAATCCGCCAAGATTTTTCCATCGGGGAGTGACTTTTAATTCAAATGGATTGGCGTCCAGAGCAGAGGGAACACCTTTCGACATGGGGAGAAGCATGAGGGTCATAGGGAAATCATAAGGTGATAGTTTCGGAAGTTCAGAACTCCCGCCAGACACACCCACCATACCAAAATCAAGGTACTGCCTTGCCCTGGATGAAAGGATCTTATGAGCTAACTCCACGCCCTGATAATTTTTGACAATCCCTTCGACAGGCTCCGGGCTTACATTACCATAAAGCATAAGGATGAAACTATCGCCATACTGTTGAAGCGGTCCGGGAATCTTAACCGATATCTCAAACCCTTCCAGAAAATCTGCTTTTTCTCCGACTTCAAGACCAAGGAACTGTTCAATGCCAAGTGCGTATTCAGTCGAAAGATCCGATTCATTGGAAAGATCTAGAAGCTTGACCGTATTCCCGCGAATACTTTCGGCAGATACTGAGAATAGTGTTAAAATAGTTACAAGAGCAAATAATAGTGTTTTCTTCATCCTCTTATCCCGGGGAGAAGAGTTTCCGGGTTTACTGTCCCGCCGTTTCTTCGCAGTTCAAAATGTAGGTGTGGTCCAGTCGTCTGCCCCGTATCCCCAACTTCTCCAATAATAATAGATGATGTAACGCTTTGATTCAACTGTACAAAAGTTTTTTTTAGGTGAGCGTAGAATGTTTCCCATCCTTCCTGGTGACTTATCAGGATATATTTACCGTATAGGCTGTTTTCACCTACCTCTTTGACAACCCCCGTTCTTGCCGGAATTACCGGTGTCCCTCGGGGGGCGGCAAGATCTATCCCGTTATGAAAATGACAATTACCGGAAATCGGGCTGATCCTTGTTCCGAATCCAGAGGTAAGCCTTGCTGCCGGGATTGGATTTCGAAAGAGAATTCCCAGAAAAAAAGCACGCTCGATAGAATGAAACCTCTCTCCGGGAAAGAATGCTGCCCGCTGTATCCCTCCGGGGGAGTATATATTGAGGGCTTTTAGACCGGTCATGTCAAAATTAACCGCTCGATAGGTGATAATAAAAGATTCCAGCTCTGTCTCCGGATTATTGTAGATAAAAAGTCCCGGTTGATTGGGAACAAGGACCTTTATTCCCTCTTCAAGCGGCCCAGGGGCTGATATCCTGTTCAGACTGGCCATGGTTTCATAAGGAATGTTGAATCTTGCGGAAAGAGAGAAGAGATCATCATCTGAACCGGTTTTATATTGATAGAGTCCAGGCAGCGGGAGTTCTTCCCCCGCCTGGCTGGTGATATGGTAGAAAGCCAAATCCTCCTGAAGCTGCTTTAACATGAGATCGGAAGGAAGAAGTGATTTTATTTCAGGATAAGGAAGAGTATTCTGTCCTGAGATAACCATGGGAGCCGCTGATATAAAAAAGAATATCAGGGGCAGGAGATTTATTTTAGACTTTGAGTCCCTAAGAAGGCTGATACCGTTTCCCATCCCTGTTTCCAAACCACATCCATCCCAGCAGGAAGAAGAGTACAATGAAAAGAATCAATCCCCTGAGCCAGGCCCCTGCTGTGAACTGGATTATAAGGATATAGAGTGAAACCAGAGTCGTCGCAATCTTTCCAGCCTTAAGCCATCTTCTTTTTCTCATATTTTTGATGGCAGAATTCGAAATTATAATTTTTTCTCTGTTTACCTTTCCCAACTTGTTCACAATGTAGAAAATGAGAATCAGGAAAGCGATTATCAGGATGGTGATAGAGTATACCTTTGGAGAGGATGTAGAGAACTTCCACATAGGAAGAACAATGATAGAACCGACGGCAGCAGATGTAAGGAGAAAAATTAAAAATAATCCTATCGAACGACCTTTTTCAGCATAGCCGGCAAGGATCATTCGAAGTGTTTTGTTCAAGTTCATTAAAGTGACTCCAGTTTTTTCATGGCTTCCGTATAAAGGGCTGATTTTTCATCCCAACCCAGAGCCTCTGAGGTTGATAGTAACTCTTTTACCACCTGTTTCATTTTGGAGACGACTCCTAAGGTTTCATAAACGAGGAATGAGCGTTTAAAATAATCATGTGCCTTTTCGAGCTCATTCATACGGCTGGAAATAAGACCAAGAGCATATAAATCCTGGCCGATGCCAAGACTGTTTTCAACAAGTTTATCGTTTTCCAGGGCTTTTTCCGCCTGTATGACAGCATCGGCATATTGATTCTGCTTTGAATAAAGGGAAGCAAGGAGGTAATGGTTGGCACCTAGTTCAGAGTACTGAATCTCTTTCTCATTAAGTCTTATCGCATTCATAACCGATATAATCGCCTCAGCATACTTCTCCTGCTTCTTATAGGCGCCGGCTATATTGTGGTACAGGATTGCCATACCTATAGGATCATCCTTTTCGTTAAGGAGGGCGATTCCATTTTCAAAGAAGGAGAGTGCTTCCGCGGTATTCCCGGAGACAAGGGCCATCTCCCCCTGATGGCTTAAACACCTGGCCGAAAGGCCCGGCAGGTTCAGCTCATCTGCGATCTCCAGAGCCTTAGCGAAATACTCTTTGGCAAGATCCATATCTCCCCAGGAGAGGTAAAGCTTTCCCAGTGAGTTGTATGATTCCGCAAGTCCTTTCTGATTATCAATTGAGATATTCAGATCTCTTGACATGGTGAAAAAGTTCAGGGCCATATCATAATCACCCTTTACGAAATATTTATTTCCCGTATCGGCATGGGTCGCCGCCTGGTTTTTAACTTCCGAAGCCGGGGTCTGCTCCTCATCCTTTGGAAGAGAGGAACACGATATAAGTGTGAAGAGAATCAGAAGAGGTCCGGCGAAAAAGGAAATACATTTATTCATCGTTAGAAATCCTCATCTCTATAACCCTGGAAGGTGGAGCCCTGTTCTTCCTGATCGGTTATTCCCCCCCTTAACAGGGGATTATTTGAAACACCCTCGAGAACCTCTTTCCCTTTCTCAAGAGCATCCTTACCTTGATCCAGAATTCCTGTTATCTGAGGCTGGGTATCGTTTAGATAGACGGTAAATTGCTGAAGTTGGGCAATTGTTGAATTGATTTCGGCTAAAATACCATTAATCTGGTTAAATAACTGATCATCATCGTTAAGAATGGTGGCAACCGAGCCTTGTGGATCCAGAAGATCCATCACAAGTCCAGTGGGATCCCCTGTCATAATATCCAGGTTATCGGTGATATTGTAAGCCTTTCCTGTGATATCATCCACATTCGCCAGGGTTGATGAAATCGATCCTGTGATATCGTTCAGGAGTGTATTAACGCTCTCAGTAAGCAGGGCCACCTGGGTGAGGATTTCTCCAACCGGGGTTTCTTCATCCCCACCCAGACCCTGGTTAACATTACCCAGCGTATCGGAAAGGGTTATTGAAAGGCTGTTAACATTGTCTAACAGGGGACCAATCGAATTTAAAATTCCCGTGATGGCATCACCACCTTCAGGCTTTTCGGTCAGTTTCAGCTTTATAAGTTTCTTTCCCTCTGCAAAATCGAGGGATGGAATTTTTTCCCCGGCAGGAATCAGTTCTCCTGTGGGAATTCCCGGATAGAAGAAGAGTCCGCCCCCGAGCCCGATAGGACTAACCGAGAGCTCAAGAACCGAGTTAACTGTTATCTTTTCATAGTAGGTATCATAAATATGAAACCGGATACCAACATTATTATCTTCCTGAAGGATAATTTCATCGACAGATCCAATCTGGAAACCTTTCATTTTAATTGCCATGCCCTCTTTCAGGCCCTGTCCCGATGTGAACTCACTTGTGAAGTAAAAATCCTCGGCAAACCATCGCTGGTTCGCTCCCAGGAGTATGAAAATTACACAAATGGCCGCTATGGCAATTAAGACAAAGAGTCCAACAATCTGATCTGCCAGTTTAATCTTTAATTTCATATTCACTCACTCTATATTGGAATTTCACCATATTCAACCAAATAAACCGGAAGAATCATTTTCATCAAGTATTTCAAGGATATCCTGATCATAAACCGATGAATGTCCAAGTAATTTTTCAAGGATTCTTGCTATCCTCGGGTTTTGAGAATCCTTCAGTTCGGATATGGGACCCTCTTTTAGAAGTTTACCCTCTTCTATAATAACCACAAATTCCACAATCGATGAAAGGAACTCATGATCCTGATCACTGATCAGGATAGTGTCACCCCGCTTACTCCTTGTCTTTATCTGTTTCTGCAGTAATTCGGAGGCCTCATGATCCAGAGAGAGGAGGGGGTTGTCCAGGAAAATTGTGTCTGGATCGTTTATAATCCCCCTTATAAAGGAAATAATCTTCTGCTCACCCGTTGAAAGCTGGGAAGGTCGTAAGTTTCTGTCGGAGAGCATCCCGACCTCTTCAAGCTTTTTTTCGATTATGGCTTTGATATCGGAATCGGCCCTTTTGGGAAAGTGATATTTTACGGGAACATAGAGGTTGGAATAGATGTTTTTATTCCCCCATAGAGCCGCATCCTGAAAGACAAATCCCATGGATTTTCTAAAATTATCATTTTCTTTTTTACCAAGAGAGAAAAGATTTTTACCCTGATAAAGGATTTTACCGCTGTCCGGTGGAATAAGACCGGCAATCATTTTCAGAAGGGTAGTTTTACCGCTTCCGGAAACCCCCATGATGGAAGTGGTGACCCCCCGGGGTATTTTTAATGAAATATTGTCCAGAATAGGAACTCCGCCTTTATAAAGACTGACCTCTTCCAGTTCAAATATATAATCTTCCAAATTACGAACTCTCCTAAAGGTAATAGATCAAAGTTATTATGATATCTACCACAATACAGAATATGAAACTCTGACCAACCGCTTTGATGGCAGCAACAGGGATTTCGGTGGAGGACTGTTCAACTTTAAAACCATAATATGTCGATACGATAGAGATAACCATTCCAAAAGCCAGACTTTTCAAAAGCGCTGAAAATATATCAACAGGTTGAAGAATGGAAAGGAGGTTTTGAAAATAGCTCTGAATTTCCATGCCCGTAAAAAGTTTAATAACGGCGAAAGAGCCTATCAATCCAAAAATATTAAAATATACATTAAGCAGGAGCAGTGAAACCGTGACACCAATAAACCGGGGAACCACAATATAGGATAGGGGGTTGATCCCGTTTGCCACATAGGCTTCAATCTGGTGATCCACAACCATTCCTCCGATTTCAGTGGCTATAGCCGTCCCTGAGCGGGCTATAATAATGAAAGCGGTGAGTATCGGCCCCAATTCTCTGGTAATGACGGCAATGAGAATCGTATATACAACATTATCCGAAAGGAACTGGGAGAGCATGGAGATACCCTGTATTATTATTACAGCCCCAAGAGCAACGGATATGAGGGCTATAACACCCAGAGCTTCAAAGCCAGTGAAGAGGATCTGCATGGTAAGGACTTTATAACTGATCCTTCTTTTCCTGAAAAAATCGGGTATGCTTTTCATTACCTGCAGGAAAAAACCTGTACCATAGAGGAGAGAGCTAAATTTATTTCTTACAGAACTTCCTATTGCTGATAACATATTTTCCTTATTTTGAGCATACTCCAAAAATAGACTCGATTCAATACATTTTCGTTTTCGGATTCAAAGGTGGAACCAAAGGAACATTCGGTAGGTTCCCGAGGAAATTCGCATAGGAGTCGGGAATTTTCCTGCCATGAATAGCTCTTCCCATTTTTATTTTTGGTTTGTTTTTGCCATGAAAATCGGAACCACCGGAGCATATCATCCCATTGTTTTCAGCAAGTTCTTCAAGTCGTCTGGATTTAGCCTGTTTTACAGAAGGGTGTACCGTCTCAAGGCCGGCAACACCGATTGCCTTCCATTTTTCTACCTCCTCTTCCAGGTCCTGCCAGTTCAGCTGGCTAGAGAGGGGATGGGCAATGATCGGGAAACCTCCTGCCCTTCGGATGAGTTGTACTGCCGGTTCGAGTTCCAGTTTTTCCTTGGCCATATACAGGATTTTACCCTTTCCAAGATAGAGATCAAAAGCAAGTTTTATTGTGTTGCAGGCCTTAATATTTACCAAATGGGCGGCCATATGGGGTCTTCCGATCACATCACCTCCGGCCAGTTTGGCCAGATCTTCCATGGCCGTTGGGAAACCATTTTCATTCATCTTCTCTATCATAAGGACGTTTCTTTTCCATCTTTTTTCCCTCAGTTCAACAAGAACGCCCTCAAGTTCGGACGCCTCCTTCGAAATACCAAGACCCAGCAGGTGAATTTCCCCTTTTGAGGATTTTATGGATAACTCAACGCCACGAATAAACCGTATTCCTGAATTAAAAGCGGCGGACTCTCCCTCTTCAAGGCCATTCATGGTATCATGGTCTGTAAGTGCCAGAGTGTGGATATTCTTTTTAATAGCTTCAACAACCAATTCGGTTGGTGTAAAGGTTCCGTCGGAAAAAGTTGAATGAGTATGAAGATCAATCATACTTCTAAAATAGCAGAACGGAAATTAAATGGCAATCATGTGAAAATATTTCTGTTTTGCTTGCCTTTTACTACTACTAAGCCGATATATTAGTTGACAAGAAGATTGTCTGGGATTTACAATTTTTATAAGGGAAAAATTTCGGAGACATTTATGCCAAAGTCTGTACAGTACAATGCCAATTCCATAGTTTATTTTAAGGGTGATACAAACGAAAATGTATACATTCTTAAGACAGGAAGGGTATCTCTAAAATATAATGATATAGAAACTGGTCAGGAGATTAATGATCTCATTCAGACCGGTGAGTTTTTCTCTGTAAAATCATCTTTAGGTAAGTACCCGAAGGAAGAAACAGCAGTTGTCCTTCAGGATTCTCAACTCATCGTATTCTCGGTACCTGAGTTTGAACAGCTTGCCATGGCGAACACCCGGATTATCATGAAGATGCTCCGGGTTTTCTCCAATCAGCTTCGTCGTATTCACAAGCAGGTTCAGAATCTCCTCTCCTCCGGTGAACAGCAGAAACCGGAAGAAGGATTATTATCTATCGGGGAGTACTACTTAAAATCGGGAAAACTCCCTCAGTCGCTCTATGCCTTCAGACGTTATCTGACCTACTATCCAGATGGGAAATATGCGGCTGAGGCAACGGATAATATTCAAAATATCGAAGCACGTCTGCAAACAGGTGGCGGTGGAGCTCATACCAGTTCAAATTTTGCATCATCATCTTCAAGTGGAACTGCCAGTTCCGGTCTTTCTGATGTTGCAAAGAGTTATTATAATGCTGTCAGCCTCTTCAGCCAGCAGAAATATGGTGATGCTCTGGTTCAATTCCGGAAAATTTCTCAGGAGGGGGGTGATCAGGAGTATCTGGCAAAATCTCTCTTTGAGATGGGCCGATGTTATTTTTCTCTGAACGATTTCGATAAGTGTATCAGTCATTATACAGGAATGATTCAAAAGTATCCGAAACATCCGGATATTGTCGAAGCCCTATACTATGTTGGTGCCTCCTATGAAAAGAAGGATGTTACGGATAAGGCTTCCAGTTTTTATAAAAAAATTCTCACTATGGCCGAAGATGGATCTCCTATCCAGAGGAAGGCTACCAGGGCTCTTAAAGGTTTAGAGGGGTAATATGTCACTTAATATGTCAATGTTCGAAAGATTTGCCAAAACCTTCCGCAAAAACGATATTATTTTCTGTGAGCATGAACCGGGAGATAATTTTTATCTGATACAGTCTGGAAGAGTTCAGATTGTAAAGATCATGGATAATATTGAAAAAATCATCGATATTCTTCAACCTGGGGAAATATTCGGGGAGATGGCTATCCTTGAAGAGGCGCCCCGTTCCGCAACAGCGATTGCCCAGGATGATGTAAAAGCCCTGGAGTTTAACCGGGAAAACTTTGAGGTTCTCATGCAGGGAAATCCTCAGATTGCCTTTAAATTATTGAAACTTTTCACAAAACGAATCTATGATCAGAAAAGGCGATTTATGATCCTGACCCTTGATGATGTGCAGGCCCGTGTTGCCGATGTTTTTCTAATGCTTTCGGAAACTCAAGGTTCTACCAGTGCGGAAGACAGCGATCATATGGTATTCAATACCTCTGTTGATGATGTGGCTCACTGGGCCGGAATGGGCCCCGAGGAGTGTAGGAAGATTCTTAACCACTTTGTAACCCAGCGCAGGATAGAAATCTTTCCAGATCGGATAGAAGTCCGTAATATCAATGACTTCGTCCGGTTTGTAGGCAGTCGAAGAAAGCATCAGAAGACGGATTAGTTTCTTCATCCTTTCATTTTTATAAAATTCTGAATTTCTCAAAGCAAAATCTTCAGGTTTTCTTGATTTCTAATAACATTGAGTATAAATTATTAAAGAAAGTCATATTTATACGAGGTTATCCATGCTGTATGAAATTCAGAATCCCAGGCAAATTGAAGGTGAAGGGCGAAGGCGCTGGTTCACCGATGAGAACACGGATCTTATAATATGGTATTCAGATGAAGGCGGCCTGGATGGTTTTCAGTACTGTTATGATAAAAACAGCAAAGAGCGTTGCCTTACCTGGAAGAAAACCGGAAGTTATGTTCATGCCGGAGTGGATGACGGCGAAGTATACGGGCAGAATAAAATGACGCCGGTTCTTGTTTCCGACGGAGTCTTTGACAAATGGTCTATCGCAGATGAATTCAAGGCAATATCATCAAATATTGATAAAAAAATATCCGTGTTTGTATATCGTAAAATCGTAGAATATAGCTGAATTTCTAAATTGCATTCTCTTCAATACAGAGAAGTACTAAATTCCCAACTTTCCCCGTAGTAATTTCAAAGCTGTGATCCTTTTTTCTGTTCGTACTGTCATTTGCCAGGTAATCCGGAACCGGTAGTTTTGAAACACCTTTTCCTGTGTTGAAGGTCTTCAATACCGCATTTCTAATAACACAATCCATACATTTCGAATAATTCCCACAATCCTTTTGCTTCTTCTCATTGGGGCAGCTTGAAATTTTTCCATGTTTAATCCCCCTTATCTGGGAGGCCGGTTTTGTAAAAAGCAAACTCGCCTTTTTATTAAGGGAGTGTATTATAAGTTCTTTGGATATCGTCATGGCCGGGATATTCAGGGTATCCAGGAAATCCGGCTGTTTTTCAAAACTGTATATTCTTGCACAAGTCAGGCATAACCCATAGGAAACTATGTCATCATTTAATAGATCCAGGGAGATGGGATCCAATTTTTTACCACATTTACTACAAATTCGTCTCATATCAAAAACGTTCCTTTGAAAAAAAATCAATGGTGTATAACTACACCGATGAACTAAAACAAACATTTTGATTGCCAACATTTTTTGTATTAAATGACTTGGGATTAATAATACCTATTTCGTATACTCCTAATATACCACTTTATTACCTGAATCCAAAGGTTAATTGGAAAAAAACAACTAAAATGACCCTCCCCGGAGCAAGCTTAGTATTAAACCCGGCTCCCATGAAGTATTAGATAATTATTTATTTTTATCTGTTCACGATTACTTATTTGTGGTAAATATAGACAGTGTCAAAAAATCATCGAATATGATGACATGAAAGTGTGTTTTTATCTCAACATCTGGAGGAACTCATTATGGGTTTATATGAAGTTCCCGGTCTGACCGGCTGGGCAATCATGATCTTTGTTCTTTTTGCCTTAATGGCATTTAATGAACTCGGACGTACAACAAAGTGGGGTGGAATTGCCCTTTTTCTTGTGGTACCGATAATATTAACGATTACTGTCTGGCCCACAACGGCAGCCCCTGGCAATGAATATGGAACCGGAACCTGGTTTAACTGGGTAAAGACATACTCATCATTGGCTGGTTGTCTCGGTTTTATGGCCATCCGATACATACCGTCCCTTCAGAAGAAGAAATGGGCGTTGGCTTTTCCTGCCTTAATTCTTGCCCTTAATATCCTTGAAGCCTGTATCCGCGATTTTCAATGTTTCGGCTATCAAGCCTGGACGGGCGCCTACATTGACAACCTCTGGCTAATGTCCGGTCCGTGGAACATTATGAATGGAATTGCCGGCCTCTTAAACATTATTACGATATGCGGCTGGGTAGGAATAACCATCTCCAAAGATAAATCCAAGGATATGATATGGCCTGATATGATATGGGTCTGGATTATTGCCTACGATCTCTGGAATTTCGCCTACACCTACAATTGTATTGCCGATCACTCCTTTTACTGTGGTGTTACCCTTTTATTAGCCTGTACTATACCTGCCTTCTTTATCAAAAAAGGAGCCTGGTTGCAGCATAGAGCATCTACCCTTGCTTTATGGTGCATGTTTATCATGACAATGCCGACCTTTGCCGATAGAATTGCTCCCGTACCGACCACCCATAATCCCAGAGCTTTCTTCATGGTCAGCCTTATTGCACTCCTTTTTAATGCGGGTCTTGCTTTTTATCAGATTAGATTGATTGTTAAGAAAAAGCTTAACCCTCTTAAAGATGAATTGTATACGGATACAAACTCATATAAAAAGATTGTGTCAGAAAATTAGTATATAGCTTGATAAAAGCGCTCGCCAGAATTTGGTGGACCCAAAGGTGCACACCTCCTTTGGGTTTTGTTTCTTACAAAAATGATCATTTTTACCTTTTACTTGACTCTCCCTATAAACTAAAATAAGCTTTCAGTTTGCAATCCAATTTGAAGTGAATACATAATGAATTTAGCCAATGAAGTCTCATTACAAAAGAAAATCCTGCCGTATTTTCAACCAATAATCTCTCTTGAGGACGGTAAAATATTTGGATATGAAGCCCTGGGGCGATTAGAAGAAAATGGCAGTGTGAAAAGCATGGGATATTTTTTCTCCGATGATGAAATCAGTTCAAAAGAAAAACTTTACCAGGATAGAGATTTAAGAAAAAAAGCATTAAGTTTCTATCAAGCCAATATAATTGATCAAGACGAAAAACCACTTTTGTTCATAAATATTAATCCATCATGGATAGAAGAGTCAGCCAAAAGAGGAGTGGAGATTTTTCCTTCAATCCTGATGATGCAGGAGTTGGGAATCGATGGTCGAAATATTGTTATTGAAGTTACAGAACATGAGTACAGTAATGATCTTGCCTTTCTGAACAGACTTCTGCAGCAGTACCGGGATTTCGGCTGCCCGTACTAGCGCAAAATACATCTTGATTGACTAAATAGTAATAGTACTTATTAGTGTGTTGTTGTTCAGCTGAGGTGTTGAGAGAAATTTCCATATTTTATTTAAATTTGTAGAAGATAAGGACATTATTAGAGAATGGTATCTTATTGGGATATTTCTTTATTATTGTTTTTCATGAGAAAATAAGATGTTTTTTCTTGTGTTAACCGGCTTCTCTGTAAAGGGTTGTATAGAGTCCGTATAGTACTTTCCTTTCTTTGATTTTTCCATTAACAGGCTTAGCAGTACTATCTGGAATGGAATTTTGAATACCTTGGTGAGGTCTTTCTGAATTATAATAATTTATATACGACCGCATCAGGTTTCTTGTCTGCATTCTATTCAGGACTATGAAATTATCAAAGCACTCATTTTTTGCGGATCTAACAAATCTTTCGGCATAAGCGTTCATGTTGGGAGAGTAGGGGGTTATTGATACTCCGGTTATTCCCAGGGAGTCATAGTCGAGCCATTTCAATTCACCCGAGTTGTCATGGACCAGGTGAGTTTTTAAGCCATCCCTGTCAAACATGAATCCTTTCAGCTGATTTCTTACGAAGTTCATGGTTGGATTTGTGGTTACTCCGAATTGGATAATCATTCTTGTTCTAATTTCCATTACAAAGAATATATAGATTCGTTTATTGAAGACCGTATCGATTGTAAAGAAATCACAGCAGAATAGTGAATTGATATGGGTTGTAATAAATTGCTTCCAGGAACCGTTTGGAGGGATATCTCCATCCTTCCGTCCTTTCTGGATTACACGGCGTACCGTATCCTTTGATACGGGGATTCCGATTTTACCAAGTTCACCGGATATTTTAAGGTAACCCCAGGAGAAATTACTCTTTTTCAAATGGATAATTAACTCTTTTACCTTTTTTGTTACGGGCGGTCTCCCCGGATTCCTGCCGGAATTGAAGGTCCACCTGTTTTTTATCTGTTGTTTCCATTTATTCAGGACTGTTTCCGGTTTTACCAGGGTGAGCAGCCGGGAGAGCTTTTTATCTTCGCTAAGGAGTTCCGAGAGGAACAGCCGGTCATGATTGTTAAATCTGATTTTTATATTTTTTTCATGCAGTCTTCGTTTAAGAATCTGGTTCTCTTTAACAACAAGTGCGAATTTTCTGAAAACTTTGGATTTCTTAATAAACAGCAGGCTGAAGATTATTAATATTAGGGATATGTGTTCTGATATTCTGTTTTTCAATGATATTTTACCTTGCGGTAATATTATCACTATAACAAAAAAGTTTAAACGTATGTCCATAATCCGAATCATGGTTTGACCCCTCAAATAAATAAACCCGGCAGATATATTAATAATCTACCGGGTTCTGGATGGCGGGGGAGGTAGGGTTTACCCTGCTTATGTGATTATTCCGCCCTTTTTTCCTGGAAAGGGAGTATTCTTCCGAAAACCTGGTTGGTTGCAATGATTGCTTTTTGAAAGTCTTTTTCGTTTGCATGGTTTGCATAATGTTCAAACATCTCGGGAGTCAAATGTCCGGTTAACTTCGCTGTTCTTGCACCCAGAGCATCTGCCATGGTTCTTGCAAAATAATGTCTCCAGCTATGGAAACAGAGATTTCTTGCTGCTTTTTCGGTTTTATTTATACCGATGCTCTCCATGGCGGCATTTAATCCAATAGATATATTTTGTCCCCTGTACGGCCTCGACGGATCATCCACACACCAGAAAACATAACTCCTGGGACCGCATCCGAATGGGTTCAGTTTTGCATAATCAAGAAGGCTTCTTTTTATATCATCTCTTATGGGTACACTTCGAACTTCATTATTTTTAGTCCCTTTTAAATGGTCCTCCTCACTCCAGGAATGAGTAATATAAAGCCTGTCTTCCCCAATATCTTCAACTCTTAATCCGGCTACCTCGCCTAGGCGAAGACCGCATTGACAGGCAAGAAGATTTCCGAGTCTCGACGCCGGCCCGAATGTTAATATTAACTGTCACCCTATGAGAAGATAAAAAAAGAGCCCCATGAATCTCTGTTACTATGTTTCT